>JAFEBU010000066.1 GCA_018242505.1 Pseudomonadota bacterium | reverse complement strand
GAGCGACCCTGTCGGCCGTGCCGCCGGCCTGCCTCCCCCCTTCGAGCCGCAGCCGATACCGAGCCGGCCGGTCTATGACGGCAGGCTCGGCGAGCTTTACGCCATCTATCTGCGCCACCTCCTGCTGATGGTGCTGACGCTTGGCTGGTCGCGCTTCTGGGGGCGCACCCGTCTCCGTCGCTACCTCTGGAACCACATGTCGATCCTGGGCGACCGCTTCGAATATCGCGGCCGAGGTATCGAGCTGATGGTGGGGTTCCTTCTGGTCCTCGCGATTCTGGCCGTGTGGGGCGGTATTGTCTGGGCGGTCTGGCACTTCGCCCTGCACGACCGTTCGGTCCCGGGCCTCGACCTCGTCAACCTGATCTTCCTCTCGATCGCGCTGATCGGCGTGCCGCTGGCCTATGTCGGCCACTATTCCGGACTGCGCTACAAGCTCTCGCGCACGCGCTGGCGCGGCATACGCTGCGCCATGGAAGGCTCGGCCTGGAGCTATGGCGTGCGCGCGACGTTCCTCAACTTCGCCAATGCCATGACCGTGCGGCTGCTGACACCGGTCGTCTCGGTGAACCTTGCGCGTCCGCGCATCGTTCACGCGCGCGTCGGCACCCAGGGCTTCGATTTCGCCGGCAATGTGGGCGATATCTATGGCCGCTATGTCGGCTACTATTTCCTGAACATCCTGGCGTGGATCGTGGCGATCGGCGTGGCCGCCTTCGCGCTCGGCGGAGCGATCGAGCGGTCGGGCTTCAACCTGGAGGACATCAAGGCCTTCGGCGATCTCGGCCGGCTGCGCACCGTCCTGTTGATCGTGGCAGCGGCCGTCGGAGCCTATCTGCTGTTCGGCGTGATGATCCTGCCGCTGCGCTGCTGGTGGCGCGCCTATCTCTACCGCTATCTGGTGAGTCACACGCGCGCGGGCAATGTGCTGTTCACCACAGGCATCACCACGCGGCAGATGTGGGGCTATCTGGTCCTGAACTATCTGATCGTGCTGCTCTCCTTCGGTCTCGGCTGGCCCTGGGTGATGCATCGTACGCTGCGCCTGATCGCAAGCGAGCTCTGGCTCTATGGTGCGCCCGACGGCGCCGCGATCGGCCAGCCGCTCGACAGGGGACCGCGTTTCGGCGAAGGGCTGCTCGACATGTTCGATGTGAGCGGCATCTGATGGCCGTGGTGCCGTCCACGATCCGCGGCCGCTACTATGACGGCACGACCGCCGATGTGCGCGACGTCACGGTCACGCCGACGCCGGGCGAGGTCATCCTGCGCGATGCCGCCACCGCATCGCTGGTGGCGCGCTGGCCGATCGTCGAGCTTGGCGTGCTGGGCGACAGCGAGCATGAGGCGGTGCCTTTGCTCGTGCGCCGCAACGAAGAGGCGCGGCTTGCGATCGAGGATGCCGAGCAGCGCCGCGCGCTCGCCCGGGCGGTCCCCGAGATCGCCAGTCTCGGGGCGCATCGGCCTTCCACCGTGGGCCGCCTTCTGCAGTTCGGCGGAGGCCTTGCCGTCGCGATTGCGCTGTTCTGGGTCGCCCTGCAATCTGGCAGCGACCTCCTGGCGCCCATGGTTCCGTCCGGGCTCCAGGCCCGGCTGGGCGAAGGCGCCTACGCCCAGCTCGTGGGCCGGCGCCCGCTTTGCGAGGGCAAGGCGGGATTGCGGGCGGTCAATCAGTTCGCCGGACGGCTCGCCGCCGAAGCCGGGTACGATCATCCGATCAGTGTGCGCGTGGTGAAGGGCGGCCCGATCAACGCCTTCACCCTGCCGGGCGGCATCGTCATCCTCTACTCCGATCTGATCGATCGCGCGGCCGACGGCAACGAGCTGGGCGGCGTGATCGCGCACGAGATCGGCCACGCGGTGCGCTATCATCCGATCAAGGGGATCGCGCGGCAGTTCGGCACCGAGCAGATCCTGAAGGCGATCACCGGCGGCTACTCCGAGATCGGCACGCTGGGGTCGGGAGGCTCGCTGCTGTTGGCGCTGCGCAACGGTCGCGCGTTCGAGCGCGAGGCCGATGCGACCGGCGTGTCGCTGCTTGAAAGGCTCGGCCTGCGCGCCGACGGCATGTCGCGCTTCTTCGAGGAACTTCTGAAGATCGAACCGCACGATCCCGCGGCCGTCGCCGGCATCTGGTCGGACCATCCGCCCACCGCCGAGCGCGTGGCAGCGACGCGCCGGCCGCCGACCGGCGCTCCCGACTTCACCGACGCCGAGTGGCAAGCCATCCGGACGATGTGTCGCTGACGAAAACAGGGGCGGGGGCGATCGAAGGCTGGAACATTGGCGGTGTGCCGACCATCCTGTCTCCGGCGCGTTCCAAAAGTAGAGTGGAGAGCGGCCATGCCGGTTACATGGACCATTTCTCACGCCGACCGGCTCGTGATGATGAAGGCCGAGGGGCCGGTCACGCTCGCGGAGGCGGAAAAGTATCTCGACGACATCGTGGTCAACGACGCCATGCCCTACCACAAGCTGGTGGACTGCACCGCCATGCATACCAGTGTCGACGACGACGAGATGATGCAGCTCGGCGCGCGGATGCGCGCTTACGCGGCGACTTTGCAAGGCGGCCCGCTGGCGTTCGTCGTGACCAAGCCGGACGTGCTGGATTATGTCCGGCGCTACATCAATCTCGCCATGGGTGCGACACGGCCGGTCAAGATTTTCACGACCGTCGACGAGGCGCGTCGTTGGCTCGGTGCGCAAAAGGGGTTAGCGGGCGGTTGAAACGGTCGGGAACTACGACATGACGTGCAGTCATCGAATCGAGATTGGTGCAACCTCGGATTTGATCGACGCAATCTTGACGCCAACGGGCGGCGCTGCCTTCGATTCGACATTGCCTGGACGCATGGCTCGGCATCCCTTTTCAACAGCCGGTTGAGGGCATCGGCCCGGTGCATCGGGATCAAGATCCCGTGCGCCTGTCGGCGGAACAGCGGGCCCTACGGCCGCTGCTTCGCCTTGTAGGAAAGCCAGGCGACGATCGCGTCGATGTCCGTATCGGAAAGGGCGTCCTGAGAGAAGGCGGGCATCTTCTGGTCCGGCCATCGGCGCACGGACGCGGGATTGCGCAGGAGCTTCCTGAGCGCTTCCGGCTTGAAATAGGCGACGGGATTCATGGGCATGGCGAGATCGGGGCCCTGCGTGCCTTCGCCTTCGCCCTTGAACCGGTGACAGGCCATACAGACGGCCACGAAGCGGTCGAGGCCGCGGCGGATCGGATCGGCGGCTGGAATGCTTGCCTCGACGCCGAGAGCGGGCCAACGCTTGAACGGACTGTCGGTGACCGTGAGTGCCGCGAGCTTGTAGGCCCAGTATTCGCTGCTGATCCTGGCTGCGCTGCCTGTGCGCCAGACGATGTAGAACGGACCTGCGCTTTTCCCGTCCTTGTCGTTCGGCAAGGTGGGCCAGGGCGCTGCCGGATCTTCGATCGCCACGAACGCCTCGCTATCGGGCGATGCCGTCTCGAGCAGCCGGGCGGGGATTGCGACCGAGAAGTCGTCGGTGGCGCGGGCCTGCACATAGTCGTCGTCGCCGACCGCCAGCCGGTGCAGAAGAACGGTCGTGGGGATCGCACGGTAGGTCATGGCGCGGTGATAGACGATGTCGTCGATCGTCACGGTGCGCGTCGCCGGATCGGCCAGGAGGTCCTGCGCGGTAAACCGCCTGGAGGAGTGCCGGTCGGCGAGCGTCAGCGTCTGCGCATGAGCGAGCCCGAGGTTGACAGCAAAGGCGATGGTCAGGGCAAGGAAAAGCCTCACCCCTTCATCCTCTGCCCGCCGATGCGATGGTCCTTCAGCACCTCGGGCCGGAAGGCGAGACCGTGGCCCGGCCGTTCGGGCGGCGTCATGGTGCCGTCCTTGGCGGGCAGGATCGGCTCGATCCACAGGTCGTCGTTCCAGTCCATGTATTCGAGGTAGCTGGCGTTGGGGATGGACGCGAGCAGATGCACCATCTGCTCGTGGAAGAGGTGCGGCGCGATGCGGATGCCCCACGGCTCGGCCGCGGCGGCGATCTTGCGCAGCTCGGTGTAGCCGCCGCGCATCGGATCGGGCTGCAGGATCGGCACGCACGGCGTCTCGAAGAACGGCCGCAGGTCCTGGCGCGTGTAGTGGCTCTCGCCGCCCACGATGCGGGTCTTGAGCGCGGCGGCAATGCGGCGGTAGCCGGCGAAGTCCTCGGCGATCACCGGTTCCTCGAGCCAGTAGGGATCGAACTCGTCGATGCGATGGCCGGCCTGGATGGCGGTATCGGCATCCCAGCCCATGTTGACGTCGATCATGATCTCGATGCCGTCGCCCATCGCCTCGCGCATCGCCTTCACGTTCTCGACGTCCTCGCGCCACGGCCGGATGTGTGCCACCTGCATCTTGATGGCCTTGAGCCCCAGCGCGGTGAATTCCCTGGCCCGCGCGATCATGCCGTCGCGGCCGAGGCCCCTGAAGCAGCCCGAGCCGTAGGCCGGCACGTGGGGCCGCGCGGCGCCCCACAGCCGGAACAGCGGCAGCCCCGCCCGCTTGCCGACCAGGTCCCACAGCGCCATGTCGACCGCGCTCTGCGCCGCCACCGTGACCCCCATGCGGCCGAGCCAGAAGTTGCTCCTGTAGAGCTGCGTCCAGATCGCCTCGATCTCGGTCGCATCGCGGCCGATGACATGCGGCGCCACCAGCTCCTTCATCGCCGCGTCGATCGTATGCAGGCCACCGCGCAGCGGCTGCAGGTAGCTCGTGCCGACAAGCCCGCCCTGGGTCTCGATCTCCAGCACGTAGATCTCGCGGCAGGGGTCGGACAGGATGCCCGCCGCCGGCGGCTTGCCGCGCCACGGCACCTGCAGGAGCGTCGAGCGCAATTCGACAATGGTCGTCGCTGTCGTCATAAGGCGTGTCCTCGTTCAGTTGGCCCCACTATGATGCCGCCGCCATGACCACGTCCAACCGCCTCTATCTCTTCGACACCACCTTGCGGGACGGCGCCCAGACCCAGGGCGTCGATTTCACCGTCGCCGACAAGGTGGCGATTGCACGCGAGCTCGACCGGCTGGGCATCGACTATATCGAGGGCGGCTGGCCCGGCGCGAACCCGACCGACGATCGCTTCTTCGCCGAGCCGCCGGCGTTCGAGAATGCGAAGTTCGTGGCGTTCGGCATGACGCGGCGCGCCGGCCGTTCGGCGGCCAACGACCCCGGCCTCAATGCCATCCTCTCCACCAAGGCGCGCACCGTCTGCATGGTCGGCAAGACCTGGGATTTCCATGTCGACGTCGCGCTCGAGCTCGACCGCGCCGAGTATGTCGACATGATCGGCGATTCGATTGCCCATGCGAAGGCGCGCATGGACGAGGTGATGTTCGACGCCGAGCATTTTTTCGACGGCTACAAGGCCAATCCGGACTATGCGCTGTCGTGTCTGGCGGCGGCGGAGAAGGCCGGCGCGCGCTGGCTGGTGCTGTGCGACACCAACGGCGGGACGCTGCCGCACGAGGTCGAGCGCATCGTGGGCGAGGTCTGCCGGAAAATCCCCGGTGAGAAGATCGGCATCCACACCCACAACGATACCGAGAACGCCGTCGCCAATACGCTGGCCGCCGTGCGCGCGGGCGCACGCCAGGTGCAGGGCACGATCAACGGGCTGGGCGAGCGCTGCGGCAATGCCAACATGATCTCCTTGATCGCCAACCTGGTGATCAAGATGGGCTACGAGACGGGCCTGAAGCAGGGCGCGCTGCAGCGGCTCACGCATCTCTCGCGCCTGCTCGATGATCGATTGAACGTGCCGGCCAATCGCAGCGCCGCCTATGTCGGCACACGCGCCTTTGCCCACAAGGGCGGCCTGCATGTCTCGGCCGTCGAGAAGGATCCCAAAACCTACGAGCACGTCGATCCGGAGACGGTCGGCAACCAGCGCATCATCGTGGTGAGCGACCAGGCCGGCCGCTCCAACATCATGGCGCGCTTCCGCCAGATCGGTCTGGAGGTGGATCCCAAGGATCCGGGCGTGGCCCGGCTGCTCGAGATCGTGAAGGAGCGCGAGGCCGAGGGCTATGCCTATGACGGCGCCGATGCTTCGTTCGAGCTCCTGGCCCGGCACCAGTTGCACACCGTGCCCGACTACTTTTCGCTGCAGAGCTTCCGCGTGCTGGCCGAGCGCCGGGTCAATGCCCGTGGCCAGCTCATCGCGCTCTCCGAGGCGACGGTGAAGCTCGATGTGGCGGGTCATCTCGCCATGGAAGTGGGCGAGGGCAACGGTCCGGTGAATGCCCTCGATGCTGCGCTGCGAAAGGCGCTGGTTCCGGTCTATCCCGAACTTGCCGACATGCGGCTGGTCGACTTCAAGGTGCGCATCCTCGACTCGACCGGCGGAACGGCCGCGACCACCCGGGTGATGATCGAAAGCGGCGATGCCAAGGGCCGACGGTGGTCGACGATCGGGGTGTCGCCCAACATCGTCGATGCGTCCTACAACGCTCTTTACGATGCGATCACCTACAAGCTCTTCCGCGATGGCGCCAAGCCTGCCGCTTCTTCACAGCCTCATCCTGAGGAGGCCGCATAGCGGCCGCCTCGAAGAATCGGCAACGAGAGGGTGCTCGTTTCCACCCTTCGAGACGCGGCCCTTCCGGCCGCTCCTCAGGGCGAGGTGAGGGGGCCGGCACGGGCGTTGGGCCTCGCTGGGGCGGGCATCGGTACGGTCGGCAGTACCAGTTAGGTGAGCTGGCAGCCATGCCACACCCTCGGTTGACGGTGGTGACGGCTCGGCAGACGATGTGCCACGAATGGACGGAGAGGGACTCCCGCTACCGGCATCGCCGCCCAAAATCGCCGTCGCGCCGCCGCCGCGGATGCCGCGCCATCACGGACGCCGCTGGGCGCGCGCGATCATGTGGTCGCTGCCGTTCCTTGTGGTGGTGGCTGCCCTTGCGATCTGGTTGTCGTCCGGCCGTTACGTCGAGACCGACAACGCCTATGTGAAGGGCGATCGCGTCTTCCTCGCCACCGAGATCAGCGGCCCGATCGTCGAGGTCGCCGTGCACGAGAACCAGCAGGTCTCGCGGGGCCAGCTTCTCTACAAGCTCGACGACACGCCCTATCGCATCCAGCTCGCCAAGATCGAAGCGGAGATCGAGACCCAGCGCGCCGAGATCCGCGGGCTGAAGGCGCAGTGGCGCACCAAGCGCGAGGAGATCAAGGCGGCGCGCAGCCAGGAGGTCTATGCCCAGGCCGACTTCGACCGGCAGAAGGACCTTGCCGAGCGCAAGTTCGCGTCGGCCGCCAAGTTCGAGGAAGCCCGCATGTCGCTCGACGTCGCGCGTCAGCGCATCGCGGCGGCCGAGCAGGATCTCACCCGCATCGAGGCGGCCCTTGTCGGTGATCCCAAGATCAAGGTCGACGAGCATCCCAAGGTGAAGCAGCTCTTCGCCGCGCGTGACGAAGCGCTTCTGAACCTGCGCCGCACCGCCATCCTGGCGCCGATGAGCGGCATCGTACAGAAGGTCCTGGTCCCGGGCAGCTACGCGGTCATGGGCGTGCCGTCGATCGCCGTGATCGCCGACACCGATCTCTGGATCGAGGCCAACTTCAAGGAAACCGAGCTGATGCGCGTGCGTGTCGGCCAGCCGGTCACCATCCAGGTCGACACCTATCCCGACATGAAATGCACCGGCAAGGTCACTTCGCTGTCGCAGGCGACCGGCGCGGAGTTCGCGGTGCTGCCGCCGCAGAATGCCACCGGCAACTGGGTGAAGGTCGTGCAGCGCATTCCGATCCGCACCTCCGTCACCTGCAGGAAAGGCGATCCGCCGCTTCGGGTTGGCATGAGCACGATCGTCGAGGTCGACACCGGTCACCACCGTAGCCTGGGCGATCTGCTGTCGATTTTCGGCCTTTGATATCAGGTCCACGGTCCGCATGAGCGTCGATCCTGTCGTCCTGCGCCGCCGCCGCTGGCTCACCGTCGTGGTGATGATGGCCACCATCATGCAGGCGCTCGACGGCACCATCGCCAACGTGGCGCTGCCCAACATGCAGGGCTCGCTGTCGGCGACGCAGGAGCAGGTCGCCTGGGTGATCACGTCCTATATCGTCTCGGCCGCGATCGCGACGCCGCTCGCCGGTTTCTGTGCGGTGCGCTTCGGTGTCCGGCGCATCCTGGTGAGCTCGGTGATCGGCTTCACCATCGCCTCGATGCTGTGCGGTGCCGCTCAGACGCTGGAGCAGCTCGTGCTATTCAGGGCCATGCAAGGCGTCTGCGGCGCCTCCCTGGTGCCGCTCAGCCAGACGCTGATGATGGAGGCCTACCCGCGCGAGGAGCAGGGCAAGGCGATGGCGATGTGGGGTGTCGGCACCATGCTGGGGCCGATCACCGGCCCGACGCTCGGTGGCTGGCTGACCGATCAGTACACCTGGCGTTGGGTATTCTACATCAACCTGCCGGTCGGCGTGATGTGCGCCATAGGCTTGATGATCCTGATCAAGAACAAGGCGAGCGACAATCCGCGGCCGTTCGACCTTTTGGGCTTCACACTGCTGTCGATCGCGATCGGCTCGTTCCAGCTCATGCTCGATCGCGGCCAGCAGCTCGACTGGTTCGGCGCACGCGAGATCGTCGTCGAAGCGGTCGTGGCCGGCGTCGCCATCTCGATGTTCTTGATCCACATGCTGTCGGACGATCATCCGTTCCTGCCGCGCGATCTGTTCCGCGACCGCAACCTGATGCTGGGGATCATCTTCACCGCCGTCACCGGCCTCTTGATGATCGTGACGGCGACCCTGTTGCCGCCTTTCCTCCAGCAGCTCAAGGGCTACCCGGTGTTCACGACCGGCATCGTGATGGCGCCGCGCGGCATCGGCACGATGATTTCGATGTTCGTCGTGTCGCGCCTGATCGGCAGGGTCGATGCGCGCTGGCTGATCGCCCTTGGGCTCGGCCTGTGCGGCCTGTCGTTGTACGACATGGCGCTGTTCACGCTGGATGTCAGCGAAGAAAGGGTGATCTGGAACGGCTTCCTGCAGGGGATCGGGCTCGGCCTGGTCTTCCCGCCGCTGACGACGCTCGCCTTCGCCACCGTTCCGGCCCGCATTCGCACCGAAGGCGCCGCCATCAACGCCCTGATGCGCAATCTCGGCGCGTCGATCGGTGTCGCCGCCCTGGTCGCGCTCCTTGCGCGCAACACGCAGGAGAACCGCTCGCAGATGGTCGAGCACCTGACGCCCTTCAGTCCGCTTTGGCGGTTCGGCACCACGCCGATGGAACACGGCATACCGGTCGACCGCTCCCGGATCATCGACTACCTGATGCCGTTCAATTCGGGCTGGCCGTACGGCTCCGTGCCGGTCGACGATCCCTCCAAGCTGGTCGCCGTCTGGGGCGAAGAGCTCACCCGGCAGGCGGCGATGGTCGCCTACCTGAACGATTTCCGGGTCCTCGCGGTGTCGGCGGTGATCTTCATCCCGCTGCTCTTCTTCATGCGCCGCCAGATCATGCTCGCCCGGCCGTCGCGGCGTTAGGCGCTTCCGGCAGTCCTCCTGTGATATAGGCTCGTCATGGGACGGGCATCGAAAGGACAGCCGACGGACGGGCCGGGGCCGGTCGTCGTCATGGTGCGGCCGCAGCTCGGCGAGAATATCGGCATGGCCGCGCGCGCCATGCTGAATTGCCGCTTGTCGGCACTGCGTCTGGTGAGTCCGCGCGATGGCTGGCCCAACGAGCGTGCCTGGCGCGCGGCCTCCGGAGCGGATGTCGTGCTGGAGGCGGCAAGAGTGTTTGCGACCGTCGGCGAGGCGGTGGCCGACCTCGAGCATGTCGTGGCGACGACCGCGCGCAATCGCGAGCTGGTGCAGCGCATCGTGACGGCGCGGCAAGCCGCCTCGGACATGCGGGCCTGGATCGGGCAAGGCCGGAAGGTCGGCATCCTGTTCGGCCCCGAACGCACCGGGCTCGAGAACGAGGACATGGTCCACGCCGATACGGCGCTCTCGATCCCGCTCAATCCGCAGTTCTCCTCGCTCAACGTGGCGCAGGCCGTGCTGCTGGTGGCCTATGAATGGGCCATCGCGGGCGATGCGACGCCCTCCGAGCGCGTGGCCGATCACGCCACTCGGCCGGCGACCAAGGAGGAATTGCAGACCCTCTTCGCCCATCTGGAGCGCGCGCTCGACGAATCGGGCTTCCTGCGCCACAAGGCGATGCGGCCGGCGATGGTGCTCAATCTGCGCGCGCTCCTGCAGCGCTCCGCGATGACCGAGCAGGAGGTGCGCACCTTCCACGGCGTCATCAAGTTTCTGAGCAAGCACAAGCACGAGGAGTAGGGATGTCCACCACTGCGAAGATCTCCTGGGTCGATGGCGCCCTGTTCGTCGCCGAGGGTGGCAGCGGCCACACCATCACCATGGACGGCGCGCCCGATATCGGCGGCCACAACCTCGCCTCGCGGCCGATGGAGGTGGTGCTGATGGGCATGGGCGGCTGCACCGCCATCGATGTGGTCGCGATGCTGAAGAAGCAGCGCCAGGACATCGAGGGCGTGGAGGTCTCGCTGGTCGCCGAGCGCGCCGAGGACCATCCCAAGGTCTTCACTTCGGTGAAACTCGTCTATACGGTCCGCGGCCGCAAATTGAACCATGCCCTGGTGGAGCGGGCGGTGAGCCTCTCCGACGAGAAATACTGCTCGGCCACGGCGATGGTGAAAAAGTCCGCCAACGTCACCCACGAGGTCGTGCTGGTGGAGGTCTGATAACGCGGCTCGAACCCACAAGCGAATTGCCATGGAACAGGCCCGGGGCTCTCTCACCGTTTGCGCGCAACGGCAAGGACTCACCGAAATCACCGGCGAGGTCGCCGCGTGGCTCGCCGAGCAGACGGTGAGCGACGGCCTGCTCACGGTGTTCATTCGGCACACGTCGGCCTCTCTCCTGATTCAGGAGAACGTGGATTGGGAGGTGCAGCGGGACCTCGAAAGCTTCTTGATGAGGCTGGTTCCCGAGTCCGATACGGACTACCGGCATGACGCCGAAGGGCCCGACGACATGCCGGCCCACATCAAGGGGGCACTGACTCAGACCCATCTCAGCATCCCGGTCGGTGCGGGACGTCTGATGCTCGGGAGATATCAGGGCATCTTTCTCTTCGAGCACCGCCGCTCGCCCCGTCCGCGAGAGATCGTCCTGCATCTCATCGGGTCCTGAAGGCCGGTCCTGCGCGGGCTTCGTCCTCCAAGGGCACCGCGACCTCCGATCATCGGCGGCCGACGATCGCGTGATAAGTCTCCGTGATCAGATCGTCGACGATAGGCGGTGGCGTCTCGCGACGTTCCAGATGGCCTTTCACCGCGGCAATCGGAACCTCCGCGAGAACGAAGGTTGCGCGCCGGAGCTGGGGGGATCCTGCGCGTCCGAAGGCGGTCCGGGCGAACCTGGCCAGACATTCCTCGAAACGCTCTGCCTGATCGCGCACGCCGCGCTTGAGATCTGCAGGCCAGTCTCCGTGAACGAAATCGTGCCGGCTGTACAACAGCAGCAGTCGCGCATCGTCCGGATGACTTCGCGCCCAGCGCGGCGTGTGCAGCGCTGCAGCAAGACCATCCCCTGCGTCGATCGCCGCGACAAACCCTTCCTGATACGCGAGCACCATGTTGAGCCAGACCTGGCCCAGCAATTCATCTCGCGACCGGAAGCGATGATAAAACGAACCTTTCGGTGCTTTCAGCCGTTGCGCGACGGAATCCACGGTGACTGCGCCCGGTCCGTGTTCGGCGGCCAGCGCATGCGCCGCTTCCAGGAAGCTTGCATGCTCGAAAATCGGTCGTCCCATTTTTGTAGACTATGCGGTCTAGACTGATTGGTCAAGCTTTGATACCCAATGTCTGGAACGGCGCGGCCGTCCGGGATGCAGGGCGACGCAGGATGTCCAAATGGAGATTTCGAATGGAAGACCGCATTCGGCTCACGATCGATGCCCATGTTGCGGATGTCAGGCTGGTGCGGCCGGGCAAGCTGAATGCGCTCGATCCGCCGATGTTCGAGGCGATTGCCGAGGCAGGCTCCCGGCTGAGGCAGGATCGCAGCGTTCGGGCCGTCGTACTATCGGGTGAGGGGCGTGGCTTTTGTGCCGGCCTCGATATCGAGCGGATCACTGGCATCGCCAAAGGCGAAAGCCTGCTTCCGTCCGTGGATTTGAACAAGCGAACCCATGGCTGGGCGAACTTCGCCCAGCATATTGTCTGGCAATGGCGCGAACTTCCGGTGCCGGTCATTGCCGCTGTGCATGGCTTCGCTTTCGGCGGAGGCTTTCAGCTGGCGCTCGGGGCGGATATGCGATTTGTGGCGCCCGGAACGCAATTCTCCGTCCTCGAGACGAAATGGGGCCTCGTCCCGGACATGGCCGGCACTCATTTGATGAGGCATCTGGCGCGCGAGGATGTGGTGCGTGAGCTCACCTATACGGCGCGTCTCTTCTCCGCCGAAGAGGCGCTTGGGTACGGCTTCGTCACACGATTGATCGACGATCCTCGCGCAGCCGCGCTGGCGACCGCACGAGAGATCGCATCGACCAGTCCCGACGCGATCCGCGCGGCGAAGCGCCTCCTCAATCTCGCGACGACAAACGATGCCGCGGCGTTGCTTGTCGCGGAAACAGAGGAGCAGCGACGTCTCATCGGTTCGGCGAACCAGAGGGAAGCAGTCCAGGCAAATCTCGAAAATCGTGCGCCACGGTTTGCCGGCGCCTTAGCAGGCTGAAGCCCAATGTCGCCCGATCCGAAGGATCGCTTCGTGGCGAAACCCCATGGCCCGAAGCGGATGAGAGCCTGGAACGCCAGTGCCGGTTCCAATGCGTGAGCGGATCTCCGGGAGACGAGAGCCGCGGAAGGAATGACGGGGTTGCGCCTGAGGTCCAGGAAGGATTTCGAACGCTATTCCGGCTTTCTTCATGCGCGTCTCATCGCGGCTCTGCCCGACACTGAGGCCGGCTTCGCGGCGGCCACATTGGTCGGCTCCGCCATGGCGAGCCACTTTTCAATCAGCCGCCTTCTGCCGGCTCGTCCTTCGTGGCGATTGGCAGTGTCCCGAGGGCCGGCAAGCGACAGATTTGGCGACAGATTTTGGGCGCAACGCGCCATATGCGATGGCCCTTCAGGGGGAGCGAAAGCTGATTGTAACCGCTGAGATAAAGCTGGTTGCAACCGCTGAGATGCTGGCGTTTCCCGCCTGACGGATTGGACGTGGCCGATCAAATCTTCGCCGCGGTATCCTATTACCCCAGCCATGGGGGCAGGTGAAAAATGAGAAATATGGCCCGAAATGCCGATGCCATCGGCATCGGAGGCTTCTCACCCGCTGAGAAGATGTGAGAAACCATGAGAAAACAGGGGTTGTTCCGGCCGACTTGACGGCGGCCGCTCCGCCAGTATGTTCCGCCCCTCTCCGGAGAACGTGGTGGCCGGCCCTTTGGGGCTGTCCTCCCGCCCCGAGCAAGGCCCGCTGCAAGCAGCGGGGACTCGGATCCAGGCCTATCCGGACAACAGCGTCACATGACGCACAACGATGGAGCGATCGCGTGAGCAAGCGCGAGAATTCGAAGTACAAGATCGATCGCCGCCTCAGGGTCAACCTGTGGGGCCGGCCAAAGAGCCCGATCAACAAGCGCGAGTATGGTCCCGGCCAGCACGGCCAGGCGCGCACCAAGCCGACCGACTACCGCCTGCAGCTGATGGCGAAGCAGCGCCTCAAGGGCTATTACGGCTCGGTCTCGGAGCGCCAGTTGCGCCGCTACTACATGGAGGCTGTGCGCCGCAAGGGCGATACCGGCGAGAACCTGGTGGAGCTGCTGGAGCGCCGGTTGGACGCCGTCATCTACCGCATGAAGTTCGCGATCACGCCGTTCGCCTCGCGCCAGCTCGTGAGCCACGGCCACGTCAAGGTGAACGGCAGGCGCGTCAACATCGCCTCCTATCTCGTGCGCGACAACGACGTGATCGAGCTCACGGCCAAGGCCAAGGAGATGGCCCGCGTGATCGAATCGACGCAGAGCGCCGAGCGGGACGTGCCGGAATACATCACGGTCGACCACAAGGATATGAAGGGCACCTTCGTGCGCGGGCCGAAGCTCGCCGACGTGCCCTATCCGGTGCAGATGGAGCCGTCGCTGGTGGTCGAGTACTACAGCCGCTGATCCGTTCGTCGGCCGCACAACGAAAGCGAAAGCCCGCCCCGGTGGCGGGCTTTTTTGCGTCGGCTTACTGTCTCGCCGTCAGGCGAGGGAATGAAGCATGGGTGACGAGATCGGTGCCTTCGTGCCCGGCCCGCGGGTGCGTATCGAAGGCCGCACGGGCGGTCCGTTGTCGGGCCTTACGTTCGCGGCCAAGGATCTGTTCGACGTGGCGGGCGTGCCGACCGGCGGCGGCAATCATGACTGGCCGACCGGCAGGTCCGTGCCGTCGCGTCATTCGTGGGCGGTGCAAACGCTGCTCGATGCCGGTGCGACGCTGATCGGCAAGACGATCACGGACGAGGTATCGCTCGGCATCCTGGGCGAGAACCCCTTCGACGGCACGCCAGTCAACGTTCGCGCGCAGGGCCGCGTCCCGGGCGGCTCGTCCTCGGGCTCGGCGGCGGCGGTTGCTGCCGGGATTTGCGATACCGCGCTCGGCACCGACACCGGCGGCTCGGTGCGCGTGCCGTCGAGCTTCTGCGGCCTCTACGGCATCCGGCCGACGCACGGCCGCATCGACGTGACCGGCATGCTGCCGCAGGCGCCGACTTCTGACACGACCGGCTGGTTCGCACGCGATGGCGAAACCTTCGCCAAGGTCTCCGCCGTGATGCTGGGCGAGGCGATCCCGACCGCGCTGCCGACGCGCCTGGTGATCGCCGTCGACACGTTCGGCTTTGCCGATGCCGAGGCAGCCGCGGCCCTGCAGCCGATGGTCAGGCGCCTCTCCGGACTGATCGGCGATAGTCGCGAGGACATCATGGCACCGCCTGGCCTCTCGGTCTGGGCGCGGGCGCAGCGCGCGCTGCAGCCGGTCGAGGCCTACGCGACGTTCAAGGACTGGCTCGACACGCGCAATCCGCGCATGGCGTTCTCGGTGGCGCGCGGCCTTCTGGCGGGGGCGGCTGTTCCGGCGAGCGAGCACGGCTGGGCCAACCTCATGCGCCAGGAAGCGCGGGCGCGGATGGCCCATCTGCTGCCCGCCGGCACGATCCTCTGCCTGCCGACCACGCCGTTTCCCGCGCCGCTCGTGGGACAGCCGTTGTCGGTGCTCGATCCATTGCGCGACCGCATCACCTGCCTGTGCGCCCAGGGCGGGTTGGCGGGCCATCCGCAAGTCAACCTTCCGGGCGCGACGGTCGGCGGCCTGCCGGTTGGCCTCTCCATCATCGGTGCTCGCGGCAGTGACGCCAGCCTGGTCGCGGTGGCCCGCGCGCTCGCGGCCCAGAAGTAGGCCAGAAGGAAAATTAGGAAAGGGAGTCCATGCCGGATCTGACGCCGAACATTCCCGAGGTCGTCGCCGAGGTGAGCGCGCTGTTCGAGCGCTACGAGCAGGCCCTGATCGACAAGAACCTCGATGTCCTCGACACGACCTTCTGGAACAGCCCTCATACGATTCGGCTCGCCAACAACGAGCACGGCTACGGCTTCGACCGGATCCATGCGCACCGCATTGCCCGCCCGCCGGGGCCCGGCACCAAGGAGAAGCGCTATCGCCTCGACATCCTGACCCTGGGCCGGGACATCGCCACCGTGAACCTCGTATACAAGGTGCGCGGCAAGGAGATGACCGGCCGGCAGAGCCAGACCTGGGTGCGCTTTCCTGACGTTGGATGGCGGGTGATTGCGGCCCATGTCTCGGCGATCAGCGAACAGCCGGTTCTGTAGGACAATCGAAGACGGAGGACACGATGACTGCTACACCGCCGCGTCTCGGCAATTCGCTCGCTCCGCCCGATCCCGAATGGCTCGCCAAGGTGAGCGAGCCCGCGCTCGAGCCCGACCTGCCGATCGTCGATCCACACCATCACCTGTGGGAGCGCGGCGACATGGTCTACATGTACCGCGACCTGCAGCAGGACCTCCAGGCCGGCCACAACATCGTCTCCACCGTCTTCATCGACTGCCGCTCGATGTACCGCAAGGAGGGTCCGACCGAGATGCGGCCGGTCGGCGAGACCGAGTTCGTGAACGGTGTGGCGGCGATGTTCGCAAGCGGCAGCTACGGCGCCACGCGCGCCTGCGCCGGCATCGTCAGCTACGCCGACCTCCGCCTCGGAGCGAAGGCGCGGGAGGTGCTGGAAGCGCAGATGGCGGCCGGCAACGGCCGCTTCCGCGGCATCCGTTATGCCACCGGCTGGGACAAGCATGAGGAGATCCGGCGCACGCATACCAATCCGCCGCAGGGGTTGATGGGCGACAGGACCTGGCGCGAAGGTTTTGCGCAACTCGGCCAGCTCGGCCTCACATTCGACGCCTGGCTCTACCATCCGCAACTGGGCGAACTGGCCGAGCTCGCGAGCGCCTTTCCCCAGACCGCGATCGTCCTCGACCATGTCGGCGGCCCGTTGGGTTACGGGCCCTACAGCGCGCGCCACAAGGAGGAGTTTGCGGCCTGGAAGGCATCGATGGCCGAGCTGGCCCGGCATGCGAACGTCACGGTGAAGGTGGGCGGGCTCGGCATGCCGATGGGCTGGTTCGATTTCTACGATCGGCCGACGCCGCCCACGTCGCAGATGCTGGCCGATGCCTTCAAGCCCTGGGTGGAGACCTGCATCGAGCTGTTCGGTGCCGAGCGCTGCATGTTCGAGAGCAACTTTCCGGTCGACAAAATAACGTCGAGCTACGCGGTGCTCTGGAACGCCTTCAAGCGGCTGGCGGCCAAGGCCTCGGCAGCCGAGAAGAAGGCCCTGTTCTCCGGAACGGCTGCGCGGGTCTACAAGCTCGCGCTGACGTGACAGCCAGCGTCGGACGGCTCTAGACTTCACTCCTCGTGTTAGGGGGAGAGTTCATGCGTCGTCTTCTTGCTGTGTCGGCTATCGCCCTGGCTGCCATCTTTGCCTCGGTTTCCGCGTCGGCCGAGACGGTGCTGAAGGTCGTGATGCATTCCGACGTGAAGGCGCTCGATCCGATCTGGAGCGCGGCCTACATCACCCGAAACTACGGTTACATGATCTACGACACGCTGTTCGCGGTCGACGAGAAGTTCCAGGTGAAGCCGCAGATGGTCGATACCTGGAGCACCAGCAACGATGGGCTCACCTGGACCTTCAAGCTGCGCGACGGGCTTGAATGGCACGACGGCACGTCGGTCACGGCCGAGGACTGCGTGGCCTCGCTCAAGCGCTGGTCGGCGCGCGACGCGATGGGCCAGAAGTACGCGGCGGCGGTCGCCGGGTACAAGGTGGTCGATGCCAAGACCTTCGAGATCGTGCTGAAGCACAAGTTCGGACCATTGCTCGATGCCATCGGCAAGCCTTCGTCCAACGTGCCGTTCATGATGCCCAAGCGGGTGGCCGAGACCGATCCGTTCAAGCAGATCGACAGCGCCATCGGTTCCGGCCCCTTCATCTTCAAGAAGGACGAGTGGAAGCCGGGCGAGAAGTTGGTCTTCGTCAAGAACACGAAATACAAGCCGCGTGCCGAGCCGATGTCGGGGCTGGCCGGCGGCAAGGTGGTCAATCTCGACCGCGTCGAGTGGGTCTGGATTCCGGACACGGAGACCCGGGTCAATGCGCTGCTGAACGGCGAGATCGATATGGTGGAGAGCGTCGACTACGATCATCTGCCGTCGCTCGAGAAGACCAAGGGCATCCAGATCCTGCCGGGCAGCGTGTCGAACCAGTACGCCTTCCGCATGAACTGGCTTATCCCGCCCTTCAACGACGTCAGGATCCGCCGCGCCGCGGCCTATGCGCTGAGCCAGGAGGAGTTCCTGCAGGCCAATGTCGGCGACAAGCGCTACTACCGGACTTGCAAGGCGATGTTCACCTGCGGCTCGCCGCTCGCTTCGACGGCCGGCATGGACGGCCTGATCGAGGGCAATGTCGCCAAGGCGAAGGAACTCCTGGCCGAAGCGCACTATGATGGAACACCGGTGGTGATGCCGCAACCCACCGATCTCGCGGCGATCAAGCAGCTCCCGCCCGTGGCCAAGGCGCAACTCGAGCGCGCCGGCTTCAAGGTCGATGTCCAGCCGATGGACTGGCAGAGCATGGTCGCCCGCGTCACCAAGAAGGGGCCGCCGTCCGAGGGTGGCTGGAACGCCCTGGCGACAAGCTGGTCACAGATCGACATCCTCAATCCGCTGACGACGGCATTCCTCATCGCCACTTGCGACAAGGGCTTGGCCGGCTGGCCCTGCGATCCCGAGCTTGAGAAGCTGCGCGACAGCTATGTGCAGGCCAATACGCTGGAGGAGAAGAGGGCGGCGGCCGATGCCGTACAAACCCACGCGATGCAGGTCGTCACGCACGTGCCGCTGGGCGAGTGGTTCAGCATTGGCGCCGCACGCGACACGGTCACGTTCCCCAAGCCGTTGTCGCCGGTCACTGTGTTCTGGGGCATCAGCAAGAAGTAACGCCCCAGGGGCCGCGCTCGATGGGCGCTACTCTGCCGCCTTGAGCGCACGGGCAGCGGCGTCTTCGGCTTGCCAGCGGGTCGCGACCTCGGCGAGCTTGCCCAGCACCTCGTCGAGTTCGTGGCCGCGCGCGGTGAGCGAATAGGTCACCTTGGGCGGGATTGTCGCCTCGTAGTCGCGCCGCACCAGGCCCGCGCCTTCGAGCGTGCGCAGCCGCTCGGTCAACATCTTGGCCGAGATGCCCGCAACGCGTCGTTTCAGTTCGCCGAAACGCTGCGGCCCGAAAGTGCGCAGGTTGTAGACGATGTATGTCGTCCACGGCCCCATCAGCATGCGCAGGATGAAGTCCATGGGGCAGGACGCACCGCCGCTGCCTTCCTTGCCGTGGTCCGCTGGTGAATTCAGGTTCATGGGAAAAACCTTAAGTTACGATTTGGTACCTACTAGAAAAGATATAGTCGGCGTCCCAATTATTTCCAGTCACTAATGGTAACTAAATTGAAAGAGGAAATCCAGAAGGTTTTCTCAAGTCAAATCAAAGGATTGGAGATTGTCATGAGCAAGGTCGCCATCGTTTATCATTCGGGATACGGTCACACCAAAGCGCTGGCAGAGGCCGTCGCTGCGGGTGCCCAAGGTGTTCCTGGGACCCGGGTAAGCCTCATTCCCGTCGTCGATGCCGAAGCCCGCGAAGCCGAACTCGACTCCGCCGACGCAATCATCTTCGGTTCGCCGACCTACATGGGCGGCGTCAGCGCGGAGTTTGCAAAGTTCAAGGACTGGACATCCAAGCGCTGGATGAGCCGCACATGGCAGGACAAGCTCGCTGCCGGCTTCACCGGCTCGGCGTCCTGGAACGGCGACAAGCACAACACGCTCTATCAGTTCGTCACGCTCGCGGCGCAGCACGGCATGATCTGGGTCGGACTTGGCCTGCCGCCGGGCAACAACCACTCGAAGGGATCCAACGACGATCTGAACCGGACCGGCGCTTCGATCGGCGCCATGGCGCAGGCCAACGCCGATCAAGGTGTCGAAGGCATCGGTGCCAGCGACTTCAAGACGATGAACGCACTCGGCCGTCGTGTCGCCGAGGGGGCGCAGCGCTGGCGCGTTGCGCCCCTGGCAAAGGCGGCGTGAGAGGACGCAATGCGGAGGAGGCTCGGCCTCCTCCGCATTGCAGGCTTATTGCTTCTTGCTGATGTTCCACACCACGGGCACAGGCCCCGGCAGCCAGCCTTGCAGCCGGTCCTTCCGATAGGCGCCGAAGGCCTTGTACTGGCCGATCGGCGCATAATAGGCCTGCTCGATCACGCGATCGGAGATCGCATCGCCCAGGGCCTTCTGCTTGGCCGGATCGGTCTCGTGCATGAACTCCTCCCGGAGCTTCTGCATCTCGGGATCGCACGGCCAGCCGAACCAGGCCTTGTCGCAGGCGCCCGAGGCGAAGGAGTTGGTGCCCGGATTGTTCGAATCGAGCGTGATGTTGGTGGTGAAGAAGATGTTCCAGCCGCCCTGGCTCGGCGGACCCTTCTTGGCGCGGCGCGTCACCACGGTCTGCCAATCCATTGACTGCAGATCGACCTTGAAGCCCGCCTTCTCAAGCTGCTGCTTGGCGACCGGCTGCACGTTGTTCGAGGATTGCAGGTCGGTCTGATGCAACATCACGATCGGCGTGCCGTCGTAGCCGGACTCCTTCAGGAGCTGGCGTGCCTTTTCGAGGTTGGGCTTGATCAGGAGGTCGCCGTATTCCTTGCCGAACCGGGTGCCGCAGATGAAGGGCGCATTGCAGACCTTGTAGATTTCCGGGTCTCCCACCTGGGCGCGCAGCATGTCCTCCTGGGCGAGCGCATACATCGCCGCCTGGCGCGCCTTCACGTTGTTGAACGGCGGCTGGAGCTGGTTGAAGCGCATGATGATCTGGCTGCCCTGGACGTTCCAGGGATAGAGCGCGATGTTCTTGTCGGCCTTGAGGACCGGGAAGAGATCGGTTGGCGGCGCCTCGATGAGATCGATCTCGCCGGCGAGCAGGGCATTCATCGCCGTGCTGGGATCGGAAATGGCAAGCCATTCCACGCGATCGACCTTGGCGATCTTGGCGCCGGCCAGCATCGAGGGCGGCTCGGAGCGCGGCTTGTATTTCGGATTCTTGACGAACACGACCTTCTCGCCGGGCTTCCATTCATCCTGCTTGAAGATGAAGGGGCCGGAGCCCGTGAAGTCGGTGATCTGCTTGTAGGGATCGGTCTCTGCCACGCGCTTGGGCATCATGAAGGGCACGTTCGACGACACCTTGCTGAGCGCGTCGAGCACGAAGCCGAAGGGGCGCTTCAGGATGATGGCGAAGCTTTTGTCGTCGATCACCTTCAGTTCGCCTGTATCCCTCATCAGGAGTTGCCCGTAGGCGTCGCGTGCGCCCCAGCGCTTGAGGGACGCGACGCAGTCCTCTGCCGTGACCGGCGTGCCATCACTCCACACCAACCCGTCGCGCAGCACGATTGTGTACGTCAGTTTGTCATCGGACACGGTGTAGTGATCCGCCATCTCGGGCTGGACCTGCAGATTGGCGTCCTTGGCAAACAGGACGTCGTATATCATGTAGCCGAAGTTTCGAGAGATCAGAGCCGTGGTCCAGATCGGGTCGAGCACCTTGATATCGGCGTGGCTCACCATCCTGAGTGTGGTCTGCGCCATCGCGGGTGTCCCCAAGCCCGCCAGGACGGCCAGGACGAATGTGGCCAACCTGCCTAAAGCAGTCATCATCTACCCCTTGCGTTGTTGAATTCAGATGTTGTGCGAGGATTTGAGCAATGTCGACATCTATGCCGACCGTTTTTGTGTCACACGGATCACCGATGCTGATCCTGCAGGATCTGCCCGCGCGGTCCTTCCTCGCGACGCTGGGCAACCTTCTGCCGCGGCCCACGGCGATCCTCGCCGTGTCTGCACACTGGAACACCGATCGGCCGGCCGTATCGACAGCGGCACGACCGGAGACCATCCACGATTTCTACGGATTCCCCGAGGCGCTGTACCGTCTGCGCTACGACGTTTCCGGCGCGCCCGAGGTCGCTGACCGCGTGGCAGACCTCGTGGGAGCAGAACGCGATCCGAGGTACGGTCTCGATCATGGCACTTGGGTGCCGGCGATGCTGGGTTGGCCGAAGGGCGACATCCCGGTCTTCCAGCTTTCGGTACAACCCTATCGGTCTGCGGCAGACCATATTGCGCTCGGCCGCAAGCTCGCTCCTCTCCGCGAGGAGGGCGTGCTGGTACTGGGCAGCGGAAGTGCGACGCACAATCTCCGGAGGTTGCGGCGGGGCGAAGACTCCATGCCTCCCGAACCATGGGCGCAGCGTTTCGACGATTGGCTGTCAGGGGCAGTGGAGAAAGGGGACGAGGAGGCGCTCGCCAACTATCGAGCCGAAGCGCCCCATGCACAGGAAGCCCATCCGACGGACGAACACCTCCTGCCGCTGCACGTCGCATTCGGCGCTGCCGGCGCAGGTGCACGCGGCAAGGCACTGCATCGCAGTTTCACGAGCGCAAATCTTTCGATGGCGTCGTACGCCTTTGCGTAGGGCCAACCCTCCCCATCGAATGGGAAGGCAGAGTTTTTACGCCACGCTTGCCAGCGCGACGCCCTTTTCCTTCAGGAGCTGCTCCAGCTCGCCCGTCTCGAACATCTCGCGGACGATGTCGCAGCCGCCGACGAATTCACCCTTCACATAGAGTTGGGGAATGGTCGGCCACTGGCTGAACTCCTTGATGCCCTGGCGCATCTCCTGGTCGGCCAGGATGTTGACGCTGTTGAACTTGACGCCAAGCTGGCTCAGCACATCGACCACGGCAGCCGAGAAGCCGCATTGGGGGAAGACCGGCGTGCCCTTCATGAACAGCATCACGTCGCTCTTGGCGATCTCTTCTCGAATACGGTCGAACACCTGGGGTTCGCTCATGTCTGTCTCCTCAAGCGCCCGACGGCCGGGCACAAAAAAGGGTACGGATTTGAAGGCAATATAGGGCCCTCAGGGCCGTTGCGCCATGGTGGTCAGTTTGAGGGCATGCAGGACGCCGCCCATCCGGCCACCCAAGGTCCCGTAGACCATCTGGTGCTGCTGCACCTTGGATTTGCCGGCGAAAGCCGCCGAAATGACCGTGGCGGCATAGTGGTCTCCATCGCCTGCGAGATCCTGGATCTCGACTTCGGCATCCGGAATACCCTCTTTGATGAGGCGGACAATGTCAGCGGCAGCCATCGGCATCGTTTGGTTTCCTGCGTTATTCGGCAGCATCCATATAGGTCGGCAGCCACGCTTCGTGCGCGGCCTTGATGTCGTCGAGCTCGAGTGACACGAGACCCTTTACCGTAAGCGACACGCCGCCCGAATAGCCCAGGAGGACGGCCGGAACACCGGCACCCTTGGCGGCATCCAGCACCTCGTCAAGCGTTCCGGTGGCGATGACATAGCGTGCTTGATCCTCTCCATACAAAAATGCATGCGAAGGGACGCTCGTTGGCGGCAAGGCGATTTCGACGCCGGTGCCGCCCGCAATGCACATCTCGGCCAGAGCCACCAACAGGCCGCCGTCGCTCAGGTCGTGACAGGCGGCGATCCGGCGCGCGTCGATCTCGGAACGGATGAAGTCGCCGTTGCGCCGCTCCGCAGCAAGATCGACCGGCGGAGGCGCTCCGTCCTCGCGGCCACATATCTCGCGCAGATAGAGCGACTGGCCGAGCCAACCCCGGGTCTCGCCGACGAGAACGATGGCCAAGCCACCCTGGGTCAGTCGCGAGCCCACGGCCTTGGCGATATCGTCGATCACGCCGACCGCGCCGATCGTCGGCGTCGGCAGGATCGGCCGGCCCTCGGTTTCGTTGTAGAGCGACACGTTGCCCGACACGACGGGGAAGTCGAGCGCCTTGCAGGCTTCGGCCATTCCCATGATGGCGCCGGCAAACTGCCCCATGATCTCGGGCTTCTGCGGATTGCCGAAGTTCATGTTGTCGGTCACGGCGAGCGGTCTCGCACCGGTGGCCGTGATATTGCGCCAGGCTTCGGCTACGGCCTGCCGGCCGCCGGTCTCGGGATGGGCCTGCACGTAGCGCGGCGTGCAGTCGGAGGTCATAGCGAGCCCCTTGTGCACGGCCCCTGTGACGATGGAGGGCACGCGCACCAGGGCGGCATCGCCGTCCTGCGGCCGGATTGCCGTATTGCCCATGATGAGATGATCATACTGGTGCCAGATCCAGGCCTTGCTGGCGAGGTCGGGGCAGCCCATCAGCGAGATCAGGGAGGCGTTCCAGTCCCGGGGCGTGGGGACCTGCGAGGCCTCGAGCACGGCCGGCAACGGCGTCAGCGTCCACGGCCGCTCATAGACAGGTGCCTCGGTGACCAGCGGCGGGATCGGAATGTTGCCAACAACCTTGCCGTGCCAGGTCAGCACCATGCGCTCGGTGTCGGTCAGCCGGCCGATGATCGAGAAATCGAGCTCCCACTTCTCGAAGATCTTGCGGGCGAGATCTTCGCGGCCGGGCTTGAGCACGATCAGCATGCGCTCCTGGCTCTCCGACAGCATGAGCTCGTAGGGGTTCATGCCCTGCTCACGCATCGGCACTTTGTCGAGTTCGACGACGACGCCTAACCCGCCCTTGGCCGCCATCTCGAAAGACGACGAGGTGAGACCGGCCGCGCCCATGTCCTGGATGGCCACGATCGCATCGGTGGCCATCAATTCGAGACAGGCCTCGAGCAAGAGCTTCTCGACGAACGGGTCGCCCACCTGCACGGTCGGCCGTTTCTCCTCGCTGTCCTCGCTGAATTCGGTCGAAGCCATGGTGGCGCCGTGGATGCCGTCGCGCCCGGTCTTTGAGCCGACATAGACCAGCGGATTTCCCACGCCCGCGGCCGCCGCATAGAAAATGCGGTCCGCCGGCGCGATGCCCACGGTCATGGCGTTCACCAGGATGTTGCCGTTGTAGGCGGCGTGGAAGTTCGTTTCGCCGCCCACCGTCGGGATGCCCATGCAGTTGCCGTAGCCGCCGATGCCCGCCACGACTCCCGACACGAGATGTCGTGTCTTGGGATGGCTGGGATCGCCGAAACGCAGCGCATTGAGATTGGCCACCGGCCGCGCACCCATGGTGAAGACGTCGCGTAGAATGCCGCCCACGCCGGTTGCCGCGCCCTGGTAGGGTTCGATGTAGGAGGGGTGGTTGTGACTCTCCATCTTGAAGATGGCGGCCTGCCCGTCGCCGATATCGATCACGCCGGCATTCTCGCCCGGACCCTGGATGACCCAGGGCGCTTGCGTCGGGAGCTTCTTCAGCCACACCTTCGAGGACTTGTAGGAGCAGTGCTCGCTCCACATGGCCGAGAAGATGCCAAGCTCCACCATCGTGGGCGTGCGGCCCATAATCTTCAACAGACGCTCGTATTCATCGGGCGCCAGTCCGTGGTCGGCCACGATCTTCGGCGTGATGGCGGGCTCGTTGGGGAGCTTGACCGGCGGGTTCTTCTCGGTGGCGATCGTCACGACGATTTACTCACGACAGGGCATCGACGATGCCCTCGAACAAGGCTTTGCCGTCGGTGCCGCCAAACATGGGTTCGACGGCGTTCTCCGGATGAGGCATCAGGCCAAGCACAGTCTTGGTCTCGTTGAAGACACCGGCAATGTTGCGGATCGAGCCGTTGGGGTTGCCCGTGCCATCGACCGTCCCATCGGGTGCGCAGTAGCGGAATGCGACCTGGCCGCGATCCTCGATCCTTTTCAGGGTCTCGGTATCGGCGAAATAGTTGCCTTCGGCGTGGGCGACCGGGACCTTGATCACCTGGCCCGCCTGGTAGCGATTGGTGAACAGGCTTTGGCTGGTCTCGACCTTGAGATGCACATCGGCGCAGACGAACTTCAGGTTCTCGTTGCGCATCAGCACGCCCGGCAGCAGGCCCGCCTCGGCGGCGATTTGGAAGCCGTTGCAGATCGCCAATACAGGCACGCCCTGCGCGGCGCGCTTTTTCACTTCGGTCATCACTGGCGATTGCGCCGCCATGGCGCCGCAGCGCAGATAGTCGCCGTAGGAGAAGCCACCGGGAATGACGATCAGGTCGGTCTTCTCGAAATCACCGTCGCCGTGCCACACCATGTTGGACTTGCGGCCAGTGATCAGCTCGATGGCCTGCGCTACGTCGCCTTCGCGATTGGAGCCGGGAAAGACGAGAACCGAGGTTTTCATCAACCCACCAGTTCGATCGAGTAGTTCTCGATCACGGTGTTGGCGAGGAGCTTGCGGCACATCTCGTCCAAACGCGCCTTGGCCTTGGCCGCGTCGGTCTCGGCCAGCTCCAGCTCGATGTACTTGCCCTGTCGGACATCGCCGACCTCCGGGAAGCCCAGGCGGTTGAGGGAATGTCCGATGGCCTTGCCCTGCGGATCGAGCACGCCGTTCTTGAGCGTTACGTGGACTCTGGCTTTCATCGCGCCTCTTTACTGCAGCGTCGTCGGGCCGCGCACGTCGCCCGGCCCCTGGTCGATCAGGATGCCGAGCCGCCGCGCCACTTCCTGGTAGGCTTCCTCGACCTTGCCGAGGTCGCGGCGGAATCGGTCCTTGTCGAGCTTCTCGTTGGTCCTGAGATCCCATAGCCGGCAGGAGTCGGGGCTGATCTCGTCGGCGAGCACGATTCGGACCATGTCGTCCTCATATAGGCGCCCGAACTCGATCTTGAAGTCGACCAGCTTGATGCCGCAGCCCAGAAACAGGCCGAACAGGAAATCGTTCACCCGCAGCGTCAGCGCCACGATGTCATCCAGATCCTGCGGTGTTGCCCAGCCGAAGGCGGTGATGTGTTCCTCGGTCACGATCGGATCGCCGAGCGCGTCGTTCTTGTAGAAGAACTCCATGATCGAGCGCGGCAGTTGCGTGCCTTCCTCCAGCCCGAAGCGCTGGGCGAAGGAGCCGGCTGCGACATTCCGTACCACCACCTCGAGCGGGATGATCTCGACCTGACGGATGAGCTGTTCGCGCATGTTCAGCCGGCGGATGAAGTGGGTCGGCACTCCGATCTCGCCCAGCTTGGTCATCAGGAACTCGGAAATGCGGTTGTTGATCACCCCCTTGCCGGTGATCGTGCCTTTCTTCTTGTTATTGAAGGCCGTGGCGTCGTCCTTGAAGTACTGGACGATCGTCCCGGGCTCGGGCCCCTCGAACAAGGTTTTGGCCTTGCCCTCGTAGATGCGGCGGCGGCGGGACATTTTTCACTCCTGTGCGGGCGGCCGGAGCCTCCCACCCTTGAGCCGGAATATGGCGGAAACCCCATGCTCTGGGATTGGGGAAAAATCCATTGAAAAAGGTGACACTCGCGTCATATTTGCTTTCTTCAGGAGGCTCCAGATGGCCCAACAAATCACTTACGACAAGGCCTATGACGCTGTCGCCCCGGGCGATTTTCAGGCCATGCTGGATGTGCCCCGGTATGGGCGGCGCAGCGATGCCTTCGATAGCATCATTTCCGCGACCCACGACCATTTCTGGGATCCGCTGGACAAGAGCTACATCGATTTCGACCAGCCGTTCGACATGGCAACGGCGCCGATCATGCCACTCGATAACATCATCGAGCTCAGGAGCGCGGTCGCCGACCGGCTGGACGAGCGCCAGAAGGTCCAGCTCGCCAACGACGTGATCCATTGGTCGGTCTCCAATCTGCTGCACGGCGAGCAGGGCGCGCTGTTGCTGTCGGCAAGCCTGTGCCATGTGCTGGTCGATCCAGGAGCCCAGGAATATGCCGCCAACCAGGCGCGCGAGGAGGCGCGCCATGTCACGGGATTCAGCCGCTACATCGCCAAGCGCTGGGGCGCGCCATTGCCGGCGGGGCAGACCATCGCCACGGTGCTGGCCGATCTCGTGAGCACCGACGAGGTCTACAAGAAGATCGTCGGCATGCAGATGCTGATCGAGGGCCTCGCCATGGGCTCGTTCGCGACGCTCAATGCCAGGACCAACGATCCGGTGCTGCGGCGGCTGGTGCAGCTCGTGATGAGCGACGAGGCCTTCCACCATCGCTTCGGCCGGCTGTGGGCAGCCAAGACCATTCGTCATCTAAACGAAGAGGAGCATCGCAAGGTCGAGGACTGGTCGGCTCAGCTCTTCCAGATGCTGCTGTTCAACCTGATCAATGCCGAGCAGAAGCAGGTCATCTACGCCAAATACGGGCTCGACTGGCAATGGGTGCGCGATGCCATCAAGGAAACCTTCAGCGACGACGACCGCCGCGACCAGCTGAAGGACAGCACCAACATTTTCCGCGTCCTGATCAAGACCCTCCTGCACGCCGGCATCATCACCCAGCGCACGGCGCCGCTCTACGCGGTGTGGGTCGACATGAAGGAACTCGAAGCCGAAGGCGAAGGCATCCCGGGCGACGTCGTCGCCGAGGAAATGCTGGTCGTGCTGCGCGAGATCAACGCCAAGCGGCGGCGCATCAGCAGCAAGGACATCGCAGCGTAACTGGCGGGAAAGCTATGGCTTTCTCGCCAACACAAACGCGGACAGGCCGGCAAGACGATTGATCGGAAGAAGCGGCAGCTCGGCGGCGCAAATCGCGCCGAGGGCTGCATTGGTGAGTGCGCCATGCTTCTTGAGGCTGCTTTTCGGTACCGCCGCGTCGCGCGCCACCAGCCGGACCGCGGCGGCAAGCGGGAAGACGAAGGCGAAGTAGTAGGATCCGCGCACGAGTTCGAGGCCGGCAGTGCGCATGGTTGCCTCGATCTCGCCGAGGCGGTAGCGGCGATGATGCTCGAGGAAGACGTCGTGGCCGCTCCACAGGAAGCGGAAGGCGGGCACGGTGGCGAGGAAATGCGCGCCGCTCGGGACCTTGGCCGCATAGTGGCGGACAAGGCCGACATCGTCCTCGACGTGCTCCAGCACATCCATCATCAGCACAAGATCGCAGTCGGTCGGGCCGCAGTCGCGGCGGTAGCGCACCGGCTTGCCGGCAACGCTGTCGTCGCGCTCGCTCGCATAGCCGATGTCGACACAGAGCGCCGACTCGGCGCCGGCCTCGGTCAGCAGGCGACGTGAGAAGAAGCCCGACCCCGCACCGACATCGAGCAGGCGGCGTGCTTCAAGTCCGGCGACCATGCGCTTCAGTGCTGCGGCTTTCGAACGGTAGTACCAGTGCCGGCCAATCTCGCTGCCGAGGATATCCTCTTCCTTGAGGTCCATCAGGTGGGCTTCGTCGCGCTTGAGGGGAAACGGACGGCGCCCTCTTCGTACACGCCCTCGATCACGTAGATCGGCCGCGCCTTCACCTCCAGGAACAGCCGGCCGAGATATTCGCCGATGATCCCGATTGATACGAGCTGGATCGCACCCATCAGCAGAACGACGATGATCAATGACGCGTAGCCGGGGGTGTCGATGCCGAACAACAGCACGCGGCCGACAATGAAGAGGGCGTAGAGGACGGCGACGGCGGCGATGGCGAGCCCGCCATAGAACGAGGCCCGAAGCGGTACGGTGGAAAAGCTCACCACGCCGTCGAGCGCGAAGTTCCACAAGCGCCAGAGATTGAACTTGCTCGACCCCGCGACGCGCTGCGGCCGCTCATAGGGCACGCCGATCGCGTTGAACCCGACCCAGGCGAACAGGCCTTTCATGAAGCGGTTGCGCTCGGGCAGCTGGCGCAGCACCTCGATCGCGCGCCGGTCGATCAGGCGGAAGTCGCCGACATTGGCGGGAATGCGTACCGGCGACATCGAATTGAACACGCGATAGAACCAGCCGGCCGAGAGGCGCTTGGCGGTGGTGTCCCAAGTGCGGGCGGAGCGCACGCCATAGACGATGTCGTAGCCTTCGCGCCAGCGGACGATGAAGGGCTCGATCAGCTCCGGTGGATCCTGGAGGTCGATGTCCATGGGGATCAGCACGTCGCCCCTGGCGTGATCGATGCCGGCGGTGAGGGCGGCTTCCTTGCCGAAGTTGCGCGACAGATTGACGATGCGGATGCGCCGATCGCGCGCGCTGCAGTCGAGCAGATGGCCGAGCGTGTTGTCCCGCGAGCCGTCATTGACGAAGACGATTTCGAATCTCAGCCGATGGCGCTCGAGCAACGGCGTCACGGCGCCGAGGAAGATGTCGATGGACTCCTCTTCGTTGAATACCGGCACGATCAGCGACAGCAGCGGGTCGGCAGCCCGCTGCGCCCTTTGCGCGGCGAGCTGCCGTTCGAGCGTGCTGCCCTGGACGACAGGTGAGGGCAGGGGCGAGTCAGGCACTCGCAAACATTACACCATCGGGTATCAGGTCACGACCCCGACCGCGCCGTTGAGCTCCATGATGCCGAGCTCGACAGCCAGATGCGGCTGGCGTTTCTGCACTTCACTGCGGAAGTCACGCAAGGCCTTGGTGTGCATCTCGGTCTCGAAAGCCCGGTCCGTCTTGATGCGATCGCCATAGGCGACGGCCGCCGCCCCGCAATCGCGATGGGTGATGGCGACAACGCGCTTGACCTCGTGCAGTTGCACAGAAATGCCGAGATTGTCCCAAAAAGCCTTGTGCCAGTCGGCGAATGCCGGTGCCACGACCCCGATCGGTCCGCCGGCGATATTGAACTGGCTATAAAGATTCTCCCATCCGCGCGAGGCCATGTAGGCCCAGGTGTTCGTGGTGAAGCGCGGATCGATGCATTTCAGCAGCATCGCTTCGTAACCCTTGTCGAGCGCGGCGGCGGCTGGGCCGGCGGTGACGGCAAGGGCTGCTGCGCCGAGGCCCAGCCCCAGCAGGCGACGACGTTGAAACATTGCCAGGCAACCGCAGCCTGCGTGATGAATATGCGATTTCATTTAAAAATAGCCTTTCCTTGTTGCACGAGACCGCCCTTGTCGTTGGCAATCCACGTCATTACCGAGCCATCGGTCTCTTTGCGCGCGCCAACCGTCAACGGCATGCCGGCGAAGATTGGCGACAGCGCGCGAAACTCGAAGCCCGCCGGAACTCTGCCGACGTTCGAACGGCGCGCCAACTCCATTTGCAACATGCCCATCAGCGGGCCGTGCACGATGAGGCCCGGATATCCTTCGGTGCCTGTGACATAAGGTTGGTCGTAGTGGATACGATGGCCGTTGAAAGTGAGGGCGGAGAAGCGAAACAGCAGCACCTCGTCAGGCGTGATGATCTTCGACCAGGTGGCATCGACGGGGGCTGGTTTGGGGTCTCGCGCCTTCTCGCCAGCCTTTGCCGCCTCGCGATAGACGATATCGTGCTCCTCGACGAACGAGAGACCGCGGGGGCCGGAAACACTGTGTCGGACCGTGACGAACACCATTGCCCCTGTGGAGCCGGTCTTGGGCTCGATGGATTTGATCTCCGACCGCCTCGTTGCCGTCTCGCCGATCGAAAGCGGCGGGCCGTCGAACGTGAAGCGGCTGCCGGCCCACATGCGACGCGGCAAGGGGACCGGCGGCAGGAAGTCTCCTCGCTCGGGATGCCCGTCCGGGCCGATCCTGGATTGGGGCACCGCTTCGAGGAAGAATAGCCAGTGCCACAGCGGCGGCAGGGGATCGCCCGGACGCGGCGGCGGATCCCGCTCATCGAGGGTGGCGGAGAGGGCGCGGACAGGCCAGGCGGTGATCAGATCATCGGCGTTTTCTGTCTTTCCGACCCAATCGCGCAGCTTTTCCAGCGTCATTCCTGTATTTCCTCTGTGTGGCCGGCCACCTTGCCACCGTGAACACGGGGTGGAAAGGTCAGGCGGCGATGGCTATAACCCGCCGCACCTTGCCTTATTGGAGCGGCTGAGATGACGACGTTCAATGATCGCGAAAGGGCTTTCGAGCACAAGTTCGAGCATGACCTCGAACTGCAGTTCAAGGCCAGGGCGCGCAAGAACAAGCTGCTGGGCCTGTGGGCCGCGGGCCTCATGGGCAAGACCGGCGCCGCGGCGGAAAACTACGCCCGCGATATCGTGATGGCCGATTTCGAGAAACCAGGCGACCACGATGTCGTGCATACCCTGATGCATGATCTTGCTGCCGCCGGAAAGCCGACCGAGGAGCATACGGTTCGCCGCCAAGGCGACCGCCTGCTGGTCGAGGCGATGAAGCAGCTCATGACCGAGGTGAAGAAGTAGCTTCGCCGGGCGGAGCGCTCTCAGGAGCCCTGTCCGAATACGCGCTTGAAGATCGTATCGACATGCTTGGTGTGGTAGCGCATGTCGAACAGCGCCACCAACTCGTCGTCCGAGAGGAACTCGCGGATATCCTTGTCGGCCCGGCACAGCGCCAGGAAGGAGGCGTTGCCGCGCCAGGCCTCCATCGCATTGCGCTGCACGGCTGTGTAGGATTCCTCCCGGCTCATGCCTTTTTGCGTCAGCGCCAGCATGACACGCTGCGAGAACACGAGGCCACCCAGCGAATCGAGATTGCCCTTCATGCGCCCGGCATAGACCACGAGCTGTTCGACCACGCTGCTCAGCCGGCCGAGTGCGAAGTCCAGGGTCACGGTCGCGTCGGGCGCGATGTAGCGTTCGACCGACGAGTGCGAGATGTCGCGTTCGTGCCATAGCGTGACGTTCTCGAGCGCCGGCACGACGGCGCTGCGCACCATGCGGGCCAGCCCCGTCAGGTTCTCCGTCAACACCGGATTGCGCTTGTGCGGCATCGCCGAGCTGCCCTTCTGCCCTTGCGAGAAGAACTCTTCGGCCTCGCGCACCTCGGTGCGCTGCAGGTGGCGGATTTCCGTCGCGAGATTCTCGACCGAGGCGGCACAGACGGCGAGGGCGGCGAAGAAGGCGGCATGCCGGTCACGCGGGATCACCTGGGTCGAGACCGGCTCGACGGCAAGGCCGAGCTTCGCGGCAACATGCTCTTCGACCTTTGGATCGACATTGGCAAAGGTGCCGACCGCGCCCGAGATGGCGCAGGTCGCGACCTCGGCGCGGGCGGCAACGAGGCGGGCGCGGTTGCGCTGGAAGGCGGCATGGTGGCCGGCAAGCTTCACGCCAAAGGTCGTCGGCTCGGCGTGGATGCCGTGGCTGCGCCCGATGGTCGGCGTGTCCTTGTGCTCGAGCGCCCGTTTCTTGAGGGCAGCCAACAGCTTGTCCAGGTCTTCGATCAGGAGGTCGGCGGCTTCCTTGAGCTGGACGGCAAGGCTCGTGTCGAGGATGTCGGACGAGGTCATGCCCTGGTGGACGAAGCGGGACTCGGGTCCGATGAACTCGCCCAGCCAGGTGAGGAAGGCGATGACATCGTGCTTGGTCACCCGCTCGATCGCGTCGATCTTCTCGACGTTGCCGGCTGGATCGGCCTTGAGCGCTTCCATGGCCGTCCGGCCGCCAGCCCAGATCGCCTCGGCCGCCGCCTTGGGGATTACGCCCGCTGCCGCCATGGCATCACAGGCATGGGCCTCGATCTCGAACCAGATGCGGAAGCGATTGGCAGGCGCCCAGATGGCGGCCATCTGCGGTCGGGAATAGCGCGGGATCATGGCCGGGCTTTTAGCGCCGATACCACACCAATGCCATGTTAGAAGTGGGCCGCATGACTCCTCTTGCTTCCTGTCCGCGGGCCATCCTGGTCGCCATCCGTGGCATTTTCACCGATATCGACGAAACCATGTCGACCCATGGTCAACTGACGGCGGAGGCCTATGCCGCCCTGGGTGCGCTCAAGAAGGCGGGATTGCTCGTCGTCCCGGTGACCGGCCGGCCAGCCGGCTGGTGCGACCACATCGCCCGCTTCTGGCCGGTCGATGCGGTGGTCGGCGAGAATGGCGCCTTCTGGATGTGGCATGACGCCAAGGCCGGGAAGCTCAGGACGCGCTTCATCCAGTCAGAGGCCGAGCGCGCCGACGGCAAGCGCCGGCTTGAGGCGGTCCGCTCGGAAGTCCTTCGCTCGGTCCCCGGCGCCGGCATAGCCTCGGACCAGCCCTATCGCCTGGCCGACCTCGCGATCGACTTTTGCGAGGATGTGCCGGCGCTGCCGCCCGGGGACGTCGAGCGCATCGTCTCGATCTTCGAGAAGCACGGTGCACATGCCAAGGTGAGCTCGATCCACGTCAATGGCTGGTTCGGTGACTACGACAAGCTCACCACCACCAAGGCCATGATGGCGGAATTGTTCGGTGTCGATCTCGCGCGCGAGGCGGAGCGATATGCCTTTTCCGGGGATTCGCCCAACGACTCGCCGATGTTCGGCTTCTTTCCCAACGCGGTCGGCGTAGCAAATGTATGCGACTTCGCCGATGCCATGCCCAATCTGCCGCGCTGGGTGACGTCGGCGCGCTCGGGCGCGGGCTTCGTCGAACTTGCCGAAGCGGTGATCGCTGCGCGACAACAGCGAACGTCTTGCTGACCTAAGGTACGGGGGAGGACACGAGGTGCCGACGACATTCGACAGCAGGTTCATCTACGAATTCGTAACGCTTTTCGTCATCCTGGATCCCGTGGCCACGGTGCCGATCTTCCTCTTCGTCACCGCAGGTCTCAGCCGCCGGCATTCGCTCATCGTCGCCGCCTATGCGCTTACGATCGCGTTCCTGGTGTTGCTGTTCTTCATCTCCGGTGGGCAATTTCTGCTCGACGCACTCAAGATCCCGAGGCCGGCGTTCCAACTCGCGGGGTCGCTCATCCTGTTACTGTTCGGCATCAACATGGTGCTGGGCAAGGTGGTGAAGGAGGTTCGCGAAGTCGCCTCTGACGCCACTCTGCTGGAACGCGCGATCTATCCGCTCGCTATTCCAGGCATTGCCGGTGCGGGCGCCATACTTACCGTCGTCCTACTCACCGACAATAGCGTCCGAACCTTCGCCGAGCAGGTATCGACGACCGGCGTGCTGGCGCTCTGCCTCGTCTGTTTCTTCGCCCTGTTCGCCGTTTCCGGCATGATCTTCCGCCTGCTCGGACGGTCGGGCGTCGAGATCGTCAGCCGTGTTTTCGGCCTGATCCTCGCCAGTATCGCCGTGAACGGTCTGATCGTTGCGATCAAGCTCAGCTTCATGCTGCGGTGAGGCGGCTCATGGCGACGGCGGCGCCACGACGAGCGAACCGAACCGAGTGACGCTGTCGGACTGGCTCCAGACTCCGATGGTTCCCGGCACCGGCAGGCTTCGATCGTTGGCCGTGAAGAGCTCGATGTTATCGAGTGAGACCTGGAACTTGGAGCCGGCGAGGATAACCCGGAGCTTGTGCCAGCGGTCGCTGGCGATGGGCGTTTCCTTGGCGGCGATCTGGGCGCGACGGCCGCCTTGCATGCGATAAAGCCGGACCGAGCCGTCCAGCGCATTGGCTGCGACCACGTAGTAGTCGGTCGCATTCTGCGCGCGCAGCACGATTCCGGCACTGCGAGCCACCGTACCCGAGAGCGGCTTGAAGCGCAGCGTTGCATCGACGTCGAGTGCCACGGTCTGTTCGGAGATGCAGAGCGGAAAATGGAGGTCGGTGGTGTCACCTGCCGTCTCGACCAGGGCCCAGCCGCCCAGCGCCTCGGGATCGGCAACGGCTTTCCAGGCGGGTGGGCGGCCGATGCCGGTTTCGCCCTGGGTGCAGGCGATGCGGCCGTCCGACGTCGTGAGCGGTGCCACGAGCTGGGCGAAGGCGGGCGGCGGCGCCATCAGGACCGCCAGGAAAACGAGACCACGCATGGTCCGAGCCTAGCAGAATCGTGTCCGGCTTGACCGCATGGTCTGGACGGAGGAGTTTACGTCCCATTTTGAAATCGGATGATCCATCGAGGGGGGAACAAATGCGTCTTTGCACGATCATGAGTGGCGGCAAGCCGGCGGTCGGAGTCAAAATGGGCGACGGCAAGATAGTCGATCTCAGCAAGCAGATGCCACGCGGGCCGAAATCGGTGGTCGAGATCCTGACCGGCGGCAAGAAGGTCCAACAGGCCGTCCAGAAAGCCTGCGCCAAGCCCAAGGCTGGCGCGACTGTGTCGGAAAAATCCGCCAAATACCTGCCTCCCATTCCGGCGCCCGGCAAGATCCTCTGTATCGGCCTCAACTACCGCAAGCATGCCGAGGAGACCGGCAGCCCGATCCCGGCCTACCCGGTGGTGTTTTGCCGCTTCAACAACACGCTCACGCCTCACAATGGCAAGATGCCGGTCCCCAGCCACTCGCCGCAGCTCGACTGGGAGGCGGAGCTCACGATCGTGATTGGCAAGAAGTGCCGCAATGTGCCGAAGGAAAAAGCGCTGTCGGTGATCGGCGGCTATGCCTGCTTCAACGACGGCTCGGTGCGCGACTGGCAGAGGAAGTCGGGTGGCCAGTTCACCCTCGGCAAGAATTTCGACGGCACCGGCGGCTTCGGCCCCGATATCGTGACGCCCGACGAGTTGCCGCCGGGTGGTGCGCCGTTGCGCATCATGACCCGTGTCAACGGCAAGGTGATGCAGGACAGCAACACCGACGACCTGATCTTCGACGTGCCGACCCTGGTGCATGAGCTGTCGAAGGTCATGACGCTCGATCCCGGCGATATCATCATCACTGGTACGCCCTCGGGCGTCGCGATGGCGCGCAATCCGCAGCCCTGGTTGAAGCCCGGCGACGTTTGCGAGGTCGAGATCGAGAAGATCGGTGTGCTGCGCAACCCCGTCGTGAAAGGGGCGTAGCCGGCAAGCATCAGGAACCGGGACAGCGCCTCGGCAGGTTGTCGAGGCCTCCGATCATGAGCCTGGTTGCAAATTCGATCGCCTCGGCGGGGTCGACGGGATCGCGTGCCACCATCGCCACCGAGACCTCGAACACCACGCCCGACAATGCTGCGGCGAGATAGCCGAGATCGACGTCGGGCAGGATGCCATTGGCGATGGCTTGCCGTGCGTCGTCGAGCAGTTGGCGCGACAGGACCTGCACGTCGGGTTTTTCCATGACCATGCGGATCGGGGTGATGTTCTGGCGGCCAAACGCCAGGATTTCCGGGTCTTCGGCCACGAACTTGATGTAGACGGAGATATGGCCGCGCAGGAATTCCTCGGTGGTGCGTGCCTTGGCCCGACTCTCGCGATGGCGCCGGAGGAGTTCCGTGGTCATCTCGGCAATGACGGCCTCGAAGATCTCCTCCTTGTCCTTGAAGTAGTTGTAGAACGTGCCGGAGGCGAGGTCGGTGCGTCGCACGATATCGCGAACTCCGGCGGCGCCGAAGCCGATCTCGGCAAAGACCGAGCGCGCCGCCTTGAGAAGCGCTGCGCGATTCTCCGCCTTGTTCTGCTCGCGTCGGCCGGATCTCTCGCGCACCGGCGGTGTGGTCGCCGTCTGGTTCTCCATGGTCAATGTCCCAACCGTGTCAGTTCGTGACGGAGTCCGACGACCATGTCGTCCATGGCTCGCGCCGCCGCCGGCAAGGCCCCGCGCATGCAGACGAACCCATGGATGAGCGAATCGAACTCGCGATGCACGGTCTTCACGCCCGATTCCGCCAGTCGCGCGACGTAGGCCTGGCCTTCATCGCGCAATGGATCGAAGCCCGCCGTGAAAACCAGTGCCGGAGGAAGGCCTGACAGGTCGGCTGCACGCAATGGCGATACCCGAGGATCGGCGGCCTGTGCAAGTCCATCGAGATACTGTTCGCGGAACCATTCCATATCGGGACGTGTCAGCAGGAAGCCCTCGCCGCAGCTTTCATGCGACGGCCTTTGCTCGCTGAGGTCGGTCGCCGGGTAAATCAGCCATTGCAGGCAGGGTGCCACGGCGTCGCTGCGCGTCTCCTGGGCAACCACGGCCGCGACTGTGCCGCCCGCCGAATCGCCCGCCACCACAATGCGCGCCGGATCGATCCCCAGCGTATGCCCGTCGGTGGCAAGCCAGCGGAACGCGGCGACACCATCCTCGATCGCCGCCGGAAATTTGTGTTCCGGCGCCAGGCGATAGTCGACTGCGACGACGGCGCAGCCCGTGCGAGCGCAGAAGTAACGGCAGGGAAGATCGTAGCCTTCGAGGCTCCCGATCACAAAGCCGCCGCCATGGAAGAACAGGATCGTGGGGAGCTGCGCGCCTGCTCCTGCACCCGCTGGGCGATAGAGCCGCACACGCAGGCGGCCGGCGGGTCCGGCAATGGTGCGATCGATGATCGCGCCCACCGGCAGCGGCCGGCCGCTCATCACGGTCATGAACATGTCGAACTCGCGACGCGACTGGGCCACACCCAGCGCGCACAGCGGCTGTTGGCCGCTGTGCGCGAGGAGGCGGAGGAACCACTGCGTGCGGCTGTCGAGCGTCCGGCCGTCGACGACGATCGGTGGACCAGCGGCGATATGGACCCAGGAGATCGGCATGCGCAGCGCCGTCTGGGCGACCCGACCCTGCAGGTCACGCACGATCTCCTTTATCCGCATGATCCTGTCCTAGCACGAGTCCCGGGAGGCGTGCAGGGGTGTTGGCCGTCTCGACGGCACGTGTCGCAGTGGTTAGCGTTGTGTCCGAGATGGCCAAAGCAACAACCGACGCCTATACCCAGGCGCTCAGGCGCGAGATCCTGCGCAGCGAGCAGCAACGCATGCGTACGCTCGCGATCGTGCTGACACTTCTTCTGGTGACGGTCCTCCTGCTCCTCGGGTTCTTTCCCGGCTTCAGCCGGCAGCTGTTTCCGCAAGGGATCTCGCCATGGGTGCCGATCGTGGGTTTCGGCTCCTTCATTGCGATTGAGGTGGCGGCGCTCGGCCTGATGCGTTGGCGGATCGCGAAGGATCTCGACTTTCCCCGCCCGGCGCGTTTCGCCAACGCTTTGGTCGAGACGAGCCTGCCAGGCGTCGTGATCCTCGTGCTGTCGCATTACATGGAGCCGCAACTCGTGTTCGGCTTCTGGCCGCCGCTCCTCTATTTCCTCTTCATCGTGCTATCGACCTTGCGCCTCGATTTCTGGTTGTCTCTCTGGACAGGCGCCGTTGCGGCCGTCGAGCAATTGGCGCTCGCCCTCTGGTTGCTGCCGCTCGCTGCGACGGCGAGCCACGCCAACGGGACAGTCTACTATCATCTCAGCCGCAGCGTTGTGTTGTTGTTGGCCGGTGTCGTCGCCGGCATCGTGGCGCTGAGTCTGCGTCGGCAGTTCGAGAATTCGGTCGCAGCCGGCGCCGCCCGCGATCGGGTGACCAATCTGTTCGGCCAGCACGTCTCGCCCGCCGTGGTCGATCGCCTGCTCGCGACCCAGGCCGACCCGCCGAGCGAGATCCGTCCCGTCTGCGTGCTGTTCCTCGACATCCGCGGCTTCACCGCGATGAGTCGGACTCGATCCGCCAGCGAGACGGTGTCGCTGCTGAACGATTTCTTCGCCGGCATGGTGGAGATCGTCGATCGTCACGGCGGCATCGTGAACAAGTTTCTGGGCGACGGCTTCCTCGCCCTGTTCGGCGCTCCGCTTGCCGATCCGAAGGCGGCGGCTCACGCACTGGCGGCAGGCCGCGACATGCTGGAGGCAGTCGACAATTGGAACCGTGACCGGCCGGCCCAGGCGCTGCGTGTCGGCATCGGCATCCACGCCGGCGAGGCCGTCACGGGCACCGTCGGCTCCGCGCAACGCAAGGAATATACGGTGATCGGGGACACCGTGAACCTCGCCGCACGTCTTGAGCAACTCACCAAGGATACCGGAGCCCGGCTGCTCGTTTCAGATGCCCTCCATGGGCTCGTGCGGCCGGAAGGTGGCGTCGACCTCGGACCGATGGCAATCCGCGGCTATGGCGAGCCGGTCAATGTCTGGAAAGTAGCGTGAGGATGTTGGGGGCCGCGAGCGTCGGTTCGCAGCCCCATGACTTCCGCTACTTGGCCGTCGCCAGTCCCTTTTCCTTTCGGGCACCGGCCCGGTTGGTCATGGGATCGAAGCCCTCGAGTTCGGCCACGTCGTCCTCGTGCCAGAAGTTGAGTTCGATCATCACACCGTCCGGATCGTGCACGAAGACCTGCTGCAGTGGCCGCTGGGGCACCTTGCGGACCTCGAACGGCACGTTGTCCTTCTTGATCGTGTCGAGCGTGCCGCGAATGTCAGAACAGTTGATCGCGACATGATCGATGGCGCCGCCGCCATGGTCTGTGCGGCCGGTCTCGGATACCAGATGAAGGACCGCCTTGTCGCCGGCATAGAGCCAGGCACCGGGAAACGGGAACGGCGGCCGATCGCCGTTGCGCAGACCCACGTAGCGTTCATAGAAGCGCACCGTGGCGTCGAGGTCCTTGCAATAGACATTCCAATGGTCGAGCGAGAGTGCGGGCATGGGTTCCTCCTCTACGGGCTCAAGCTTACACCCATCCCGCTCAGCGGTGGCAGCAGGAATTTTCCATTGCCTGATCGTAATTGTCGTGGTGGCGGACCCATGCCGTCAGATTGCCGCCCGGCGGCTCATTGCGGCCCTTGGGCGTCAGATCGAGGAAGCTGTAGGTGCTGCCGAGCTGGTCGGTGCCTCGGGCAAAAACGCTATAGGTGTGAAAGACTTGGCCGGATCCGTCCTTGCAGAAAACACTGAAGCCCGGCATCTCGTCGCTCATGTAGCGACCCGATTCGAAGTTGTAGAAAGCCCTGTCACGGGTACGATCTTCCTCGGTGAAGGAGACTTGATAGTCGAAATTGAAGTCGCTGCCGAACGACGACACCCATTTGAAGTGCCAGCCCATGCGCTTCTGGAAGGCCCGGATCTTGGTAAGCGGTGCGCGCGAGACGGCGACCAGCATGACGTCGTGGTTGATCAGGTGCACGAGTTGGCCGTCGAACTGGTCGGCGCCGAACGAGCAGCCGACGCAGCCTTCCTCCCAATCCGGTCCTAGCATGAAGTGATTGACGATAAGCTGGCTGCGGCCGGCAAACAGATCGGCGAGAGTCTCGCGGCCGTCCGGTCCGTCGAACTCGTAGCGCTTCTCGACCTTGACCCAGGGCAGTGCGCGGCGTTTGGTGGCAAGCGCATCGTATGCCTTCAGCAGCGCCTTCTCCTCGGTGAGGAGGGCACGACGGGCGGCGAGCCATTCGTCGGCAGAGACGATCTTGTGGGGACTTTCCATGGGTCTCTCCTTTCAGGCGGCTTCCTGACGGTTGAGAACGTGGTTGAACACTGTGGCGGGTACGGCGAGGCGCGGATCGCGATAGGCCGCGCGCAGCTCGTCGAAATGCGCATCGGGCGCGCGGGTGAGTGCGGCGACCCGATCGATCAGCTCGAGGTCGATCTTGCGATCATCCATGACCATGGCGCCCCAGCCATCCCACGGCAGCATCTCGCGATTGTTGAGCGCCGCGAGATCGCGGATCACGTTGCTGGCGATGAACCAAAGGCCGTGCATATCGAGGATGCCGAAGGCCTGCGGATCGGCGGCGCCTTCGCGGCAGAGCGCCCAGGCCTCGCCGGCGATCAGGAATTGCCCCTGCGGCATGTCGAGCGGATCGAAGGCAATTCGGAAAAGCTCGCGTTGACGTGGATCCATCTGCGCGTCGACCATGACCCAGCGTCGCTGTTCCTCGTTCCAGTACTCTGTGACCCAGTGGTCGAGGAACTTGCCCGGCTCGAAGTAGGCGCCAAAGCCGCAGCGTGCACGAGCCGGCAGGCCTTGGCTGCGCAGCATCGCGACTTGCAGCAGGGTGAAGTGACGGCAGACGCCGACTTGTCGCTCCCGGGCCGGACGGGCCTCGGCCAGGGGCCGCGGATCATGGGTGACGATGCTCTGCAGCATGCGGGCGGCTGACCGGATATGCGCTTCGGCATGCTGCCGGTCGCTCAGCGCGACTCCGTAGGCAGGAGCGACATGCTCATGCATGAGGAGACCCTGCACGACCCCGGCGGTGCCTGCGGGTCCTGCCGGCAGGTCCGCGAACAAATGGGCGAGCCCATTTGGATCGCTGAAATCGATGGGCTGGCGATAGAAATCGAGCGTCATGGGAACAGCTTCTCCAGGTTGTCGAGCGCGTGGTTCCAGCCTTTGCGGTGGTCGTCGCGCGCCGTCTCGTCGGCGAACTGCTCATGCGTGAGGGTGAGTATGCTGCCGTCGTTTGCCGGTACGATATCGATGGTGACCAGCGACTCCCGTTCGGGCGTGCTCTGCCATGCCCAGGTGAACGACAGCTTCCGGTTCGGCACGACCTCGCGGTAGCGGCCACCCACACTGTGGTGTTCGCCGTTCTGCCCCCAGAACTGCACCCGAAAATGGCCGCCGACCCGCAGATCGGTCTCGGCAATCGGCTTGTTCGGGTGAGGCGTGACACCCCACCAACGGATCATTTGCTCCGGCTGCGTCCAGGCTTGGTAGACTTTTTCCGGCGGGGCCTTGAGCTGGCGCTTGAGGGTGAGGCTGGGCTTGGTTGCCATTGATCCTGCTCCAGGAAAGCGGCGAGACGGTCGAGCTGGTCGGTCCAGTAGCGTTCGTATCGGGCGAGCCATTCCATCGCTTGCTCCATGGGCGCCGGGCTCAACTGACACGCAACCGTACGGCCGGTCTTGGTCCGCACGATCAGACCCGCATCCGAAAGCACGTCGAGGTGCTTCATGATGGCGGGCAGGGACACGGGGAAGGGCCGGGCAAGCTCGCTCACCGTGACGCTCTGCTCTTCGTCGAGCCGCGCAAGCAGCGCGCGGCGCGTCGGATCGGCCAGGGCGGAGAAAGTGCGATCGAGGCTTGCTTCTTTATAGTTAACCATGATGTTAACTATTGGGCCGCGAAGACAACCCTGTCAAGGGCCAGGCTAGATCCTTTCGATCAGCGCCTGCGCGGCGGCCGGATTGCGCACTTTGGCGCCGGAGATGATGTAGACGAAGGCATCGCCCCGCTTCGCCCAGGTTTTGGCCTTTTTGGCCCACTGGTCGAGCTCGGCCGGCTTGTAGCCGGTCTTCACTTTCTCCTGAGTGCCCATCAGGCGGGCATAGGTGAAGTCGGCGGTCGGCTCGTCGATCTCCGGAAAGCTCTTGTCGTGGGCATAGACGATGGCGGCATTGTATTTGCGACAGAGTTCATAGAAGCGCTCGTCCTTGAAGCTCGGATGTCGCACTTCCAAGGCATGGCGCAGCGGCAGCTTGCCGACTTCGCGCGGTAGCAGCTTCAGGAAGGCTTCGATGTCGTCCGGATCGAACTTCTTGGTGCCCATGAACTGCCAGTTGATCGGGCCCAGCCGGTCACGCAATTCCACCAGGCCCTGGCCGACGAACCGGCCGACCGATTCGGCCGCTTCGGCGAGAACGCGCCGGTTGGTGCAAAAGCGCGATGCCTTCATGGCGAACACGAAGCCGTCCGGAGTCTCGTCGCGCCACTTTGCCCAGCTTGCCGGCTTGAAGCTCGAATAGTACGTGCCGTTGATCTCGATCGAGGTAAGCTTGCGGCTGGCATATTCCAGCTCGCGCTTCTGCGTCAGGTCCTTGGGGTAGAAGACGCCGCGCCATGGCTCGAAGGTCCAGCCGCCGATACCGATACGGATCTTGCCTGCCATAGGAAACTCCCGTGAAGGGCGAACCATATGACAAACTCTGCCGCCTTGTCTTACCTTCGTCGCCCAATGCGGGGAGGCCGATGAGCCACAGCGAGGTTGAAGCGATCCGGGCATTGCTGGGCGCCAAGCCGCGGCCGGTCGGTTGGCCGGCGAGGCGGCAACGGATCGAGGAAGTGGGCGCACATTGGCCGGCCGCGCCGGACGTGAAGCTGCAGGCCGTCGATCTCGATGGTGTACCGGGCGAATGGTCGACGGCGCCGGGGGCCGACCCCGGCCATGTCCTGATGTTCTTCCACGGCGGCGGCTATTGCTCCGGCTCTATCCTCAGCCATCGTGGAATGGTGACCGAGGCAGGACGGGCCGCCGCGATACGCACACTCGCTGTTGCCTATCGCCTGGCGCCGGAGCATCCGTTTCCGGCGGCGCTGGACGATGCGCTCGCGGCCTGGCGTTGGTTGCGCCGTCAGGGCATCGCTGCACGACAAATCGCCGTCGGCGGCGACAGCGCAGGCGGCGGCTTGTCGGCAGTGCTGATCAATGCCCTGCATGCGGCCGGCGAGGAAGGTCCGGCTTGTGCCTGGCTGGTTTCACCCTGGACCGATCTTACCCAGTCCGGCGCGACCATGACGACCAAGGACCCGGTCGATCCGCTGATCCACAAAGGCTATCTCAGCGAACTGGCCGATGCCTATGCGCCGGCAGGCATGGATCGGCGCGATCCGCGTTTGTCGCCTCTTTTCGCCGATCTTCGCAGCTTGCCGCCGACGCTCATCCAGGTCGGCGGCGACGAGACCCTCTTGGCGGATGCGACACGCTTCGCCGAAGCGGCAGGGGCCGCCAACGTTTCCGTGACGCTCGAGGTCTGGCCGCACATGATCCACGCTTGGCCGTTGTGGAACGCAGGCCTTACCGACGGTCGCCGGGCCCTGGCCAAAGCCGGCGCCTTCATTCGCGGCCATCTTCGGTGACGGTTTCCGGATCGCGGGGCCGCGTCTCGGGCATCAGCAGCGCGACGACGCTGACGCCGACAAAGGCGATCGCTGCAAGGGTGAAGAAAGCCGTCGAGCTGCCGTAGACGTCGGTGATGTAGCCGGCCAGCGTGGGGCTGAGCGACGCGCCAATTCCCATCATCGTGCCGACCAATCCCAGGGTCAGGTTGAAGCGCCCGGTGCCGCGCGTCAGGTCGGCGATGGTCAGCGGGACCATGACGCTGAAAACGGTGGCGGTAATACCGTCGAGAAGCTGCACGACCACCAGAAGATAAGGATCGCTTACGGTCGCGAACAGGATGCCCCGGATCGGCAACGCGGCCAGTCCGGCCAGCAGAATCGGCCGTCGGCCCAGCCGTTGTGCCTGGCGGCCGGCCCAGGGCGAACAGAGCGCTACGACGAGCTGCGGACCGACCAAGCACGCCGCGATCAGGACCGTGGCCCACTCGCTCGACCGCTTCGTGAGTACGCTGCCCATCAGCGGAAGCATGGCGGCGTTGGCGAGATGGAAGAGGAGGATCGCGCAGCCGAAGACGATGAGTGGTTTCGTAACGAGGCTCCGGAGGCGGATCGGCGGATGGTCCTGCGGTTCGCGCGGACTGGCCCCGTGGGCTCGCTCGGGATCGATCTCGCGGGGCTCGATGAAGCGTAGCGCCATCCAGGTCGGGATCAGCAGCGAAGCGGTCACGAGGAAGACCGCACGCGGCTCCAGAAGGTAGCCGACCGCACCCATTACGGCCGCCGACAGGCCAGCACCGATCGACTGGAAGCGGGCATTTCGGCCGAACCGCTCGCCGATCTGCCGCGGCCCGACCAGGCCGAGGCTGATGGCAGCGATCGCGGGTCCCAGCAGGCAGCTCGCAGCCGCATGCAGACAGGCCGCGGCCAGTACGACCGGGAAGATCGGCCAGGCGGCATAGGCGATGGCGCTTGCGCTGATCAGTCCGACTGCGACCGCCGCGACCAGGCGTTCGGAGCGTGCGGCATCGAGCAATCTTCCGGCCGGGATTTGGCCCACGAGAGACACAACGCCGGCCACCGAAAGTACCAGCCCGATATCGACCTGAGTCCATTTCTCCGCTGTGAGATAGACCGAAACGAATGGGCCGAAGCCGGTCTGGACATCGGCGACGAAGAACGCGAACCAGTCGAGGCCGCGCAGACTGCGTCGCGACGGAGCCATTAGGGAATGGGCTCGAGACTTCCCGAGGCGCCGAGGATGACGATCGGCTGGCCATCCTTGTATTCGGGTGCGGCCTTCACCTGCTCGCGTGTGAGGGCAAGCACGATGCTGTAGCGCTTGCTGGCGCTGGGGACGAAGCGCAGCGCCTTCCAGTCCACGGCGATCTTGCGGCTGCCAACGCCCAGGAAGCCACCGAAATCGATGATTGCCGCACGCGGCTTGCCTTCGCCGTCCACGATCACATCGACGATGCGGCCCATGCTTTCGTCGTTCTGGCTGCGCACCTCGTTGCCCATAATGTTCTGCACCTCGCGGCTGCCGATAACGGTGATCGAGGTGCTGCTGGGACTTTCAGCCGCTGTCGGATGCGGGGCCGAAGGGGACGGGACCGCAGGGTCAGGCTCGGGGCGCGCGGGTGCCGTTGGCGACTCGCTCGATGATGGCGAATCCGGTGCTGGCGAAGTGGATGGTGGACTTTGGGCGACAGCACTGCCAACAGCAGCCAGAGCCGCAAATACCGCCGCACCTGCGACCCGTCGTAAGATCCCGCCCATTCCGCGCCCTCCAAGGCCGGTCGAATAACTCCTGATCGCGGTGCCGGTTCCGTGGCGAATCAGCGCGACGAGGCGATCGAGATCTTGGCATGGCCGCTTTGCCGCGTGATCTCGACGGAAACGTCATGGCGGTGGCGCCGAACCTTGAGGTCGACGCTCGACCCGTTGAGCTGCAGGCTGCGCAACTCGACACTGTCGAGAAACGAGGGCAGACACGGATTGCAAAGCCGAATTTCCTCGTGTGCGGGATCGAACTGCAGGCCGAGGGCCGCTTCGATCAACGAGAAAGGCGTAGCGCTCGCCCAGGCCTGCGGCGAGCAGGCGACAGGGTAGAGGGTCGGGCCGCGATTGGGCAGGCGGCGGAAGCCGCAGAAAAGTTCAGGCAGGCGCCTCAGGTCCATGTAGGTTGCGGCATCGAACAGGCCCTTGAACAACGTCTCGACTGCACCCTTAAGGCCGTAGCGCGCAAGGCCGAGGGCAATCAGCGCGTTGTCGTGCGGCCAGATCGAGCCGTTATGATAGGACATGGGGTTGTAGCGCGCTTCGCCTTGCGCGACGGTGCGGATGCCCCAGCCCGAGAAGAAGCGCGGCCCGAGCAGGCCCGATGCGACCTCGGCCGCTCGATCCGGCGACACGATGCCCGTGAACAGGAGCTGCCCTGCATTCGATGTCGAGACGCGGCAGGGTTGCTTATTGCCGTCGAGCGCCAAGGCATAGGTGCCGAGGTCCGGACACCAGAAGGCTGCCTCGAACCGTTCGGCCAGTCGCCGCGCCTCGGCTTCCAGCCGTTGGCCCTGCTCGACGCGATCCAGCCGCCGTGCGCAACGGGCGATCACGGTCTTGGCGGCGAAGACATAGCCCTGGACCTCGGCCAAGGCGATGTGCCCCTCGGCCAGCCGGCCGTCGGCATGGAAGATGGCGTCGTAGGAATCCTTCCAGCCCTGATTGACGAGCCCGAGATCGGTTGCCCGGCAATATTCGACGAAGCCGTCGCGATCGGGGTCGCCGAGGCCGTCGATCCATCCGAGGGCGGCCTCGATGGCCGGCCACAGCGCCTTGATCGTTTCGATGTCGCCAGTCCGCTCGGCATAGAGGCCGGCGAGCAGGACGAAGAGCGGCGTTGCATCGACACTGCCGTAGTAAAGCGAGAACGGCACTTCGCCCAGCGCCGCCATTTCGCCGCCGCGCATTTCATGCAGGATCTTGCCTGGCTGCGCGTCGGAGCGCGCATTGGTCTCCGTCGCCTGATGGGCGGCGAGCCGGCGCAACACGCCGCGGGCGACGCCGGGATCGTACCACAGCAATTGCAGTGCCGTGACAAGCCCGTCGCGCCCGAACGTCGTCGAATACCAGGGCGTGCCGGCATAGGGGTAACGTCCTTCGGGCGTCTCCGTCATCAGCATGCGCAAGTCGGCAGTCGAGCGGCACAGGACCTCGTTGAAGAGCGCATTGGAGGTTTCGATCGTGGTCGTGCCGAAGGCAGCCGTACGCAACTCGCGCCGGGACTCGAGCAGACCCTTGAGAAACGGCACTGGCCGCTGGTTGGCGGGTCGATTGCACCCGATCGAGACGTAGATCAGTCGAGTCTCACCCGGCGCCAGCTCAAGACGGTAGACCGCCTCGTTGGCAGTCAGGGTCGTCGGACGCGGGCTGAATGTCAGCTCCGTGCTGCGGACGACCCCATCGAGCCCGACATATTCGAACAACACGCGGTCGACGCTGGCTTTCGTCGGAATGGAATTGCCCCGGCGGCGGCGGCGCATGCCGCGCACCTCGAACAGGTCGGCGAAGTCGCTGTCATAGAAAAGCGACAGAGTGAGGCTGACGCTCCGGTCGCCGTGATTGGTGACCGCCAGGCGTTGATAGGCTGTGGCGCGCCACAGGAAGAGCGTCCGTCCGATATGGACCAGGTCCTTCGGAAGGACGATCTTGCCGTCGCTTTCGAAGTCCGGATTGGTGAGGTCGGCCGAGAACGAGCTGTTGTCGTCGCGGACATTCGAGCCCAGCAGTAGCGGCTGCAGCCCGTTCATCCGCAATTCCAGCCGGGACAGGAAGCGCGTGTCCTTGAAGAAAAGGCCGTCGGAGCCGCCCGATGCGCCGATGTTGCCGAGGCCGTCGACTACGACAAAGGCATCATCGTGCTTCAGCGTCCAGCGCGGACCGGCCGCGGTTGCTGTGGCGGCGATATAGAACGGTAGCTCGTCGAGCGTTTCATGGGCTGTCGTTCGAGTGCCGTGGGGGGCAGTCAGGGTCTCGGTCGACATGGCACCGATATTCCATTTGTTCGGGTTATGGTGACAAAGATACGACAGCGGGCTTGCGGTTCAATCCCGGATCGAGTCGGATCCGCACTTGCCCCACAAAGGACTCATTGCCCGCCCCACGCAGGCTTGCCTGGCGGCGCCAGGAACATGCAGTCGAGACCATGGACCGACCTGTGCTGCTCCTGTCCGCATGCGCGGAAGGTCCCGGATGTGGAAATCCGGGATGTGCGCGCGATCTACTTCGGATCAGAACAAGCCTCTTTACGGGAGCGCCTTCTCCTCGGGCGCTCCCAGACGACGCCCGGAAAGCCTTTCAGCGGAACAAGCGCTCCGCCCATGTATGTCCAATCCTGCAGCTCCGAAATGCCGACATGATACAGGGGCTGGCGGCCGGTGCGGCTCTGAAAGAGGGCGCGGGGGATGTTCACCATATGCGGCGAGCGTGTGCGTTCGTAGAAAAGCGGAGTGCCGCAGCGCCCGCAGAAGCTGCGCGCCGCTCCTGCGGCCTCGTCCTCATAGCGCATGACCTTGCGTGCGCCCTTTGTTATTCGAAAGCGCTTGCGCCAGCTGCCGACATAAGTGGCATAGGCCGAACCGTGAGCGCGTCTGCTCGCCGAAGTATGGTCGTGCCACGCCCAGCGCGCGGGAAAGTCGATTTCAAGTCGGACGGCGCCGCAAAGACATTCCGCCGTGACGAGACCAGACTCCGGCGATCCTTGGCGCTTCATGCTCCCAGAAGTCCCAGGCTCCGGAAGCTCGCATGGCCCTTGCGGCCGATCACCAAGTGGTCGTGGATCGATATCCCGAGCGCTTCGGCAGCCTTGCGGATCTCCTTCGTCATCTCGATGTCGTCGCGCGAGGGCTTCGGATCTCCCGACGGGTGGTTGTGCACCAGGATCAGCGCGGCTGCGCCGAGATCAAGCGCCCGCTTCACGACCTCGCGCGGATAGACCGGCGTGTGATCGATCGTCCCACGCTGCTGGACCTCGTCGGCGATCAGCACGTT
>JAFEBU010000065.1 GCA_018242505.1 Pseudomonadota bacterium | reverse complement strand
CAAGGGCAAGGTGGGCGACGTGCTGCGCGTCCTCACCGCCGAGCAGCGCGTCGTGGTGTCGGGCGTGAACATGATCAAGCGCCACACCAAGCCGGGCCGCAACGATGCCGGCGGCATCGTCGAGCGCGAGGCCGCCATCCATGTCTCGAACGTGGCGATCCTCGATCCCAAGTCCGACAAGCCGACCAAGGTCGGCTTCAAGTTCCTCGAAGACGGCCGCAAGGTGCGCATCGCGCGCGCCTCCGGCGAAACAATCGACCGCTAGGAGAACGGGCCATGCCCGCGCGACTGCAAGAACACTACACCAAGACCGTCCGAGAGGCGCTGACCAAGGAGTTCTCCTACAAGAACCCCTTCGAGGTGCCGAAGATCGAGAAGATCGTGATCAACATGGGCGTCGGCGAGGCGGTCAACGACCGCAAGGCCGTCGACGGCGCCGTGGCCGATCTTACGGCGATCACCGGCCAGAAGCCGGTCATCACCAAATCGCGCAAGTCGATCGCGACGTTCAAGCTGCGCGAAGGCATGGCGATCGGCGCCAAGGTAACGCTGCGCCGCGACCGCATGTACGAGTTCATCGACCGCCTGATCAACATCGCGCTCCCCCGCGTGCGCGACTTCCGCGGCCTGAACGGCAAGTCTTTCGACGGCAATGGCAACTTCGCCATGGGCCTGAAGGAGCAGATCGTGTTCCCCGAGATCGACTACGACAAGGTCGACCAGGTGCGCGGCATGGACATCATCATCTGCACGAGCGCGAAGACGGACGCGGAGGCCAAGGCGCTTCTCCGTGGCTTTGCCTTCCCGTTCGTGAACTGAGGCCGGAGACCGAAATGGCCAAGACGAGTTCAGTCGAAAAGAACAATCGCCGCACCAGGCTGGCGAAGAAGTACGCTGCCAGGCGCGCCAAGCTGAAGGCGATGGCTGTGGACGACAAGCTGACGCCGGAGGAGCGCTTCGGTGCGCGGCTCAAGCTTGCCGAACTGCCGCGGAACTCCTCGCCGACGCGCATCCGCAATCGATGCGAGATCACGGGCCGTCCGCGCGCCGTGTATCGCAAGTTCAAGCTGTCGCGGCTGGCGCTGCGGCAACTCGCTTCGCTGGGCGCTCTGCCCGGCGTGGTGAAGTCGAGCTGGTAACGGGGGACCGTAGACCATGGCGATGACAGATCCTGTCGGTGATTTGCTGACCCGCATCCGCAATGGCCAGGCGGCGCGCCTTGACAGCGTGACCGTGCCGGCCTCGCGCATGCGGTCGAGCGTGCTCGATGTGCTCCAGCGCGAGGGCTATATACGCGGCTGGTTCGAGGAAGAGATGCGTCCGGGCATCAAGGAGCTCCGCATCGAGCTCAAGTACGACAACGGCCGTCCGGTCATCAAGGACATCCGCCGCGTCTCGACCCCGGGCCGCCGCGTCTATTCGAAGATCCGCGAGTTGCCGCGCCACTTCAACGGGCTCGGCATCTCGATCCTGTCCACGCCGCGCGGCGTCATGTCCGACGCCGAGGCGCGTGCCGCCAATGTCGGCGGCGAAGTTCTTTGCAAGGTGTTCTGATCATGTCGCGCGTCGGCAAGCATCCCGTTCCGATCCCGAGCGGCGTCACCGTCGACCTCCAGGGCCAGGCCCTCAAGGTCAAGGGCAAGCGCGGCGAGCTGTCGCTCGTGGTGCATGACGATGTCGAGGTCGCCAAGACCGCCGAGGGTCTCACCTTCAAGCCGCGCGGCGACAGCCGTCGCGCGCGCATGCAATGGGGCACGGCCCGCAACCTCGCCAGCAACATGGTGCGCGGCGTATCGGATGGCTTTACCATCAATCTCGAGATCAACGGCGTCGGCTACCGCGCTCAGGCCGATGCAAAGAACCTGAAGCTGCAGCTCGGCTTCAGCCACGACGTCGAGGTTCCAATCCCGCCCGGCATCCAGATCAAGGCGGTGAAGCCGACCGAGATCGAGATCACCGGTGCCGACCGTCAGAAGGTCGGTCAGATCGCATCGGAGATCCGCAGCCTGCGGCCGCCCGAGCCCTATAAGGGCAAGGGCATCAAGTACTCGACCGAGACGATCCGGCGCAAGGAAGGCAAGAAGAAGTAAGGCGAACCATCATGGCCGACACCAAATCCCTGTTCGCCCGCCGCCAGCGGCGCACGCGCCATGCGCTGCGCCAGGCCGCCGGCGGTCGTCCGCGCCTCAGCGTCTTCCGCTCGGGCCGGCATATCTACGCGCAGATCATCGATGACCGGAAGGGCGCCACCCTGGCGGCGGCCTCGTCGCTTGAGGAGAGCCTCAAGGCCAAGGTCAAGACCGGTGCCGACAAGTCGGCCGCCGCCGAGGTCGGCAAGCTGATCGCCGAGCGCGCGATCGCCGCCGGCGTCAAGGAAGTCGTCTTCGACCGCGGCGGCTATATGTATCACGGCCGCGTTGCGGCGCTGGCCAATGCCGCCCGTGAGGGCGGCCTGTCGTTCTGATCGGGAGTTAGCATCATGGCTCGTTCACCCGGTGGTTCCGGCCGTTCTCCGCGCGATCGCGGGCGGGACCGTGACCGCGACGAGGAAAATGAACTGACCGACAAGCTGGTCACCATCAACCGTGTGGCCAAGGTGGTGAAGGGCGGCCGTCGCTTCGCCTTTGCCGCGATTGTCGTGGTCGGCGATCAGCGTGGCCGGGTCGGCCATGGCGCGGGCAAGGCGCGCGAGGTGCCGGAAGCGATCCGCAAGGCGACCGAGGCCGCCAAGCGCGCGCTGATCCGCGTACCGTTGCGCGACGGCCGGACCCTGCACCATGACGTGAAGGGACGCTTCGGCGCCGGCAAGGTGACGCTGCGCGCCGCCCCCGCCGGTACCGGCATCATCGCCGGCGGCCCGATGCGCGCGGTGTTCGAGACCCTGGGCGTCAAGGATATCGTCGCCAAGTCGGTCGGCACCTCCAATCCGCACAACATGATCAAGGCGACCTTCGTCGCACTCGAGCAGCTCAACTCGCCGCGCATGGTGGCGACCCGCCGAGGCAAGAAGGTGGGTGACCTGCTTGGCCGCCGCGACGGAGAGCCGGCCGCCGAAGTCGCCGCCTGAGGAGAACGACCATGGCCGACGGCAAGAAGATCAAGATCACCCAGACCGGCAGCCCGATCGGGCGCACGGCTGACCAGCGCGCGACGCTGGTCGGGCTGGGGCTGAACAAGCGCCACCGCGTCAGCGTTCTCGTGGACACGCCGGCGGTGCGCGGCATGATCAACAAGGTGCGCCATCTGGTGCGCGTGGACGAGGATGCGCGCTGAGCGAAGGCCGGGCGCGGAGGGCAGAGAGATGAAGTTGAACGAGATCGCCGACAACGAAGGTGCCCGCAAGGCGCGCATGCGCGTTGGCCGCGGCATCGGCTCGGGCAAAGGGAAAACATCGGGTCGCGGCGTGAAAGGCCAGAAGTCGCGCACCGGTGTCGCCATCAAGGGCTTTGAAGGCGGCCAGATGCCGCTTTACCGCCGCATCCCCAAACGCGGCTTCCGCCCGCCCCATCAGAAAGTGTGGCAGATCGTCAATCTGGGGGCGCTGCAGAAGGCAATCGACGACAAGAAGCTCGATTCTGGCAAGCCGATCGACGGCGCGGCCATGCAGGCCGCCGGCCTGTTCAAGAATGCAGGAGCGGGCGTGCGGCTGCTTGGGAAGGGCGGGATCACGTCCAAGATAGAGGTCAAGGTCGCGGGCGCCTCGGCATCGGCAATCGCTGCAGTCGAGAAGGCTGGCGGCAAGGTCGAGCTGCCGCCCAAGCCCGCGGCCGAGGCCGCCTGAGGCCCGATTTCTTCCAAGGGACGGACGCGTCGCGTTCGCCTCTTCGTGTCGTCGTTCACGCGTGAGGGGTCCCATGGCATCCGCCGCCGAACAATTCGCATCCAACCTGAACTGGGGCGCGATCGGTAAGGCGACCGAGCTGAAGCAGCGCCTGTGGTTCACCGTGGGCGCACTCATCGTCTTCCGCATCGGCGCCTACATTCCCGTCCCGGGCGTCGATCCGGCCGCTCTGGCTGAAATCTTCCATCGCCAGTCCGGCGGCATTGCCGGCATGCTTGACGTGTTCTCTGGTGGATCGATCGGGCGCATGTCGATCCTGGCGCTGTCGATCATGCCGTACATCTCGGCGTCCATCATCATGCAGATCCTGACGACGGTCGTGCCGTCGCTCGAGGCACTGAAGAAGGAGGGCGAGGCCGGCCGCAAGAAGATCAATCAGTACACGCGTTACGGCACGGTGTTCCTGGCGACCTTCCAGGCCTACGCGATCGCCGCCGGCCTGGAAGGGCAGAGCGCGAGCACAGGGCCGGTCGTCCCCGATCCGGGAGTCTTTTTCCAGTTCGTCACCATTGTCACCCTGGTCGGCGGCACGCTGCTCCTGATGTGGATTGGCGAGCAGATCACCGCGCGCGGCGTGGGCAACGGCGTGTCGCTCATCATCTTTGCCGGAATCGTCGCGGCGCTGCCGAGCGCACTGGCGCAGACCTTGGAACTCGGCCGTACCGGCGCCCTGTCAGCCCTCTTCATCATTAGCCTCATGGTCGGCGTGGTCGTGGTTGTGGCGGTCGTGGTCTTCATGGAGACGGCGCAGCGGCGGATCGTGGTCCAGTATCCCAAGCGCCAGGTCGGCAACCGCATGTATGGCGGCGAGGCCTCGCACCTGCCGCTCAAGATCAACACGTCGGGTGTGATCCCGCCCATCTTTGCGTCCTCGCTGCTGCTTTTCCCGGCGACCATTGCCTCCTTCCAGGGCAACAATGAATCCGGCGTCATGCAGTGGATCGCGACCTACCTCGGCCATGGCCAGCCGCTCTACCTGGCGGCCTATGTCGCCCTGATTGTCTTCTTCTGCTTCTTTTACACAACAGTTGTGTTCAATCCGACCGAAACGGCGGAGAATCTCAAGAAGAACGGCGGCTTCGTGCCCGGTATCCGGCCAGGCAAGAACACGGCCGAATATCTCGAATATATCCTTAATCGCCTGACGCTGATCGGCGCCATCTACCTGTCGGCGGTCTGCATCCTACCGGAACTGCTGATCGCGCGCGGCGGCGTTCCGTTCTATTTTGGCGGCACCAGCCTGCTGATCGTGGTTTCGGTGACGCTCGACACCGTGACCCAGATCCAGGCGCACCTGCTTGCCCATCAATACGAAGGCCTCATCAAGAAGGCCCGGCTGCGCGGCCGCAGCCGATAAGGGAGAGGGGATGAACATCATTCTTCTCGGGCCGCCGGGGGCCGGCAAGGGCACGCAGGCCCAGCGGCTGCAGAGCGACCTCGGTATGGTCCAGCTGTCGACTGGCGACATGCTGCGGGCGGCCGTGGCCTCCGGCAGCGCACTCGGCAAGAAGGCCAAGGGCATCATGGACAAGGGCCAGCTGGTGCCCGACGAGCTGATGGTCGGCCTGATCGAGGACCGGATCGGCCAGCCGGACTGCGCCAAGGGGTTTATCCTGGACGGCTTTCCCCGGACGGAGGCCCAGGCCGAGGCGCTCGACGGGATGCTGGCCAAGACAGGCAAAACCCTCGACCGCGTGATCGAGATGGAAGTGGACGAGGCGGCGCTGACCGAGCGCGTAGTCGGCCGGTTCACCTGTGCCAAGTGCGGTGCGGGCTACCACGAGAAGTTCAAGCGGCCGAAGGTCGATGGCGTTTGCGATGTGTGCGGATCCCGGGAGTTCACCCGCCGCAAGGACGACAACGCCGAGACCATGAAAACCCGTATGGCGGCCTACAGGGCGCAGACGGAACCTTTGCTGCCTTACTACGATGCTCGCAAGGTGCTGCGGAAGGTCGATGGGATGGCCGCGATGGACGAAGTTTATCGTCAAATCCGCGCCGTTTTGGTGGGGACTTGACAAGTTCGAGATCCGTTGACTCGGGGGTGCGGGTACATATAATCGCGCGCTTTTCCGGAGCCAGCGGAATGTCATACGGGCGCGCAGCGGCGCGCCGTAAGCCTTTGAAGGAGTTGAAACTTTGGCTCGTATAGCCGGCGTCAACATTCCGACCGCCAAGCGGGTGGTGGTCGGGCTGCAATACATCCACGGGATTGGCCAGGCGAAAGCCAAGGAAATTCTGGGGAAAGTGGGGGTCGACGAGTCGCGGCGGGTCAACACCCTGACCGACGACGAGGTCATCCGCATCCGCGAGACGATCGACCGCGACTACACCGTCGAAGGTGACCTGCGGCGCGAAGTGGCGATGAACATCAAGCGCCTGATGGACCTTGCCTGCTATCGCGGACTGCGGCATCGCCGCGGCCTGCCGGTCCACGGCCAGCGCACGCACACCAATGCGCGCACCCGCAAGGGTCCGGCCAAGCCGATCGCCGGCAAGAAGAAAGTCACGAAGTAAGCGAAGGGATCCGCATCATGGCCAAGCCTGCCGCCGCGACGAGTGGCGCCGCCGCTTCCACAGCGCGTCCTCGCCGCAAGGAGCGCAAGAACATCATCGCCGGCGTTGCGCACGTGAACGCCTCGTTCAACAACACGATCGTCACGATCACCGATGCCCAGGGCAATACCATCGCCTGGTCCTCGTCGGGACAGCAGGGCTTCAAGGGCTCGCGCAAATCGACGCCGTTCGCTGCACAGATGGCGGCGGAGAATGCCGGTCGCAAGGCGATGGAACATGGCATGCGCACGCTCGAGATCGAGGTACGCGGTCCTGGCTCAGGTCGTGAATCGGCCTTGCGTGCGCTTCAGGCCGTCGGCCTCGCCGTCACCGCGATTCGCGACGTGACGCCGATCCCGCACAACGGTTGCCGCCCGCCGAAACGTCGTCGGGTGTGAGGCATCGTCGCGTCTGAGTTCGAGCGTCGGCGCACCTCTTGCGCCGTGCTGTTTTGAATGTGGCGCGAGCCTTTGGCTCGCGTGAACCAACCGGTCTAGAGAGGTAGCCCCCGTGCTTCAGAAGAACTGGCAAGATCTCATCAAACCGGAGAAGCTTGTCACCGAAGCAGGCGTCGAGCCGAGCCGTACGGCGACGATCGTCGCCGAGCCGCTTGAGCGCGGCTTCGGTCTCACGCTTGGCAATGCGCTGCGCCGCGTGTTGCTGTCCTCGCTCCAGGGTGCCGCCGTGACGTCGATCAAGATCGACAACGTGCTGCACGAATTCTCCTCCATTCCGGGCGTGCGTGAGGACGTGGTCGATATCGTCCTCAACATCAAGGCCATGGCGGTGAAGATGCAGGGCGACCGCCCGCAGCGTCTGTATCTGCGCGCCGTTGGCCCGGGGGAGGTCACAGCCGGCATGATCGAATTGCCGGGCGACGTCCAGATCATGGATCCCAAGCACCTGATCTGCACGCTCGACGACGGCGCGTCGATCTCGATGGAACTGATGGTGGCCACCGGCAAGGGCTACATCCCCGCCGCGGCCAATCGTGCCGAAGACGCGCCGATTGGCCTGATCCCGGTCGACTCGGTGTTCAGCCCGGTCAAGCGCGTCTCCTACAAGATCGAGAACAGCCGCGTCGGCCAGGTGACCGACTACGACAAGCTCTCGATGACGGTCGAGACCAACGGCACGACGCTGCCGGCCGATGCCGTCGCACTGGCCGCCCGCATCCTGCAGGACCAGCTTCAGCTGTTCATCAACTTCGAAGAGCCGCGCGAGGTTCGGAAGGAAGAGCAGCAGGACGACTTCCCGTTCAACCGCAACTTGCTACGCAAGGTCGACGAGCTCGAGCTGTCGGTGCGTTCGGCCAACTGCCTGAAGAACGACAACATCATCTATATCGGCGATCTGGTTCAGAAGACCGAGGCGGAGATGCTGCGCACGCCGAACTTCGGCCGCAAGTCGCTGAACGAGATCAAGGAAGTGCTGGCCGGCATGGGCCTCCACCTGGGCATGGAAATCCCGGGCTGGCCGCCGGACAACATCGAGGAAATGGCCAAGCGGCTGGAAGAGCCGTACTAGGCCGGCAAGGGGACATCAGTCATGCGTCACGGAAATCGCGGCCGGAAATTCCACCGCACGGCGGAGCATCGCAAGGCGATGTTCATGAATCTTGCCGGCGCGCTCATCAAGCACGAGCAGATCACGACCACGCTGCACAAGGCGAAGGACCTTCGTCCGATCGTCGAGAAACTGGTCACGCTCGGCAAGAAGGGCAGCCTGCATGCGCGCCGCCAGGCGATCGGCTTCTTGCGCGACCCTTATGTCGCCGACAAGCTCTTCACCACGCTGGGACCGCGCTATGCCAAGCGTAACGGCGGCTACCTGCGCGTGCTCAAGGCCGGCTATCGTTTTGGCGATGCTGCTCCGATGGCGGTGATCGAGTTCGTCGAGCGTGACGCTGCGGCCAAGGGCCAGGACTCCGGCCCCTCGGCCGAGACAGAGCAGAAGGAAGCAGCGTAGGCTTCTTGCCTCATCGAATTGAAACGCCCGGTCCCTGGACCGGGCGTTTTTCTTTGGCAGGCAGTTCAGTCACTATCGCCACGCAATCGGATAGCGGTTGAAGCCACGAAACCGGGCGCGGCCGCCCCGTTCGACGGGGCCGTTGCGGGCAAGGCCGCTGAAGCGATGCACGAGACGGCCGATGGCGATGGTGCCCTCCAGCCGCGCGAGGACGGCGCCAAGGCACATATGCACGCCTGAGCCGAAGGCGAAATGGCGATTGGGCTCGCGGCCGGCGTCGAAGCGGTCGGGATCGGGAAACTGGGCAGGGTCGCGATTGGCGGCGCCGATGCCGATGTGGATGTAGGTGCCAGCCGTCAACATCTCGCCGCAGATCTCGAGGTCGGTCGAGAGCCGGCGGTTGCCGAGCTGGTTCGAGCTCTCGAAGCGCAGGCCTTCCTCGATGCAGGTCTTCAGCACGCCCGGATCGGCCTTGAGGCGCCGCAGCTCGTCGGGGAAGCGTAGCAGGGCGTCGATCGTGTTGCCGATCAGATTGGTGGTGGTCTCGTGGCCTGCATTGAGGAGGAAGATGCAGTTCTGCACCAGCTCCTCCTGGGTCAGTCGCTCGCCGTCGACTTCGCCGTGGATCAAGGTGCCCAGGATATCGTGGTCGTCGGCCGGCCGCTTGCGCCGATCGGCCACCAGACTGTCGAGATAGGCGGAGAATTCCGCGACGGCGGCATTGCCAGCCTCCTGCCGATCCGGCCCGGCGACGGGCTCCAGCGCGCCCAGGATGGCGAGGGAGTAACGCCGGAAAGGTGACCGCTCGCCTTTCGGCACGCCCAGCATGTCGCAGATCACCTCGACAGGCAGGCGGAAGGCGAAATCCTCGACAAGGTCCATGCAGCCCCGTTCGGCATGTGCGTCCAGGAGGCCGTCGACCACCGCCTCGATGCGCGGCTGCAGGGCAGCCAGGGCCCGCGGCGTGAAAGCGGCTGCCAGGAGCTTGCGCACCCGCGTATGTAGCGGCGGGTCATTGAAGACCAGGCTGGTGGTGTGATGTCGGTAGAGCGGACTGTCGACACCGAACTTGGCGCCGAACTCTGCCTTTTTGTCGGACCTCATGCGCGGGTCGCGATAGCAGACTGCGACATCGGCGTAGCGGGAGAGGAAGACGCTGCCGTCAGGCAGGCGCTTCACCGGCGCATGGCGGCGCAGCGCATGATAGTAGGGGAAGGGGTTGTCGAGAAACGGCCGCTCGAGCGCAGCGAGGTCGAAACGCCGGGCGAAGGCCTGCGCCTCATCCTCGGGCAGCTCGATCAGGTCCTGGCTCAGAATTGCTCCTCCGTCAGGGCAAACACGGTCCGTCCGGCCGCCTTGAGCGGACCGAGCTGGGCAAGTGCGGGTGGCAGGATCACGTCGGCATAAAAGCGCGCGGTGATCACCTTGGCTTCCAGGAAAGTGGGATCGCCGTCGCGGGCGGCGAGCCTGGTATGGGCCACCAACGCGCCCTTTGCCAGCAACCAGCCGCCCAGGGCCGTGCCGGCGAGCCTCAGGAAGGGTACCGAGCCCGCCAGCGCGGCTACCAAGTCCCTCGTGACCGACTGCGCCACCCACTTCGTGGCATCTTCCAGGGCATCGGCAGCGGCGTGGACACCGTTTCGGATCGCCGCTAGGTCGTCGCCGGGCGCGGCAGCCATCTCCTGTGCCAGTGCCCGCATCTCGGCGACCAGCTTCAGCATGGCTTCGCCGCCATCCTTGGCTACCTTGCGGCCGACCAAATCGCGCGCCTGGATCCCATTGGTGCCCTCGTAGATCGGCAGGATGCGGGCATCGCGCAGGTGCTGGGCGGCGCCGGTCTCCTCAATGAAGCCCATTCCGCCATGGATCTGCACCCCGGTCGAGGCGATCTCGTTGCCGAGGTCGGTGAACCAGGCCTTCACGATCGGGATCAGGAGATCGACACGATCCTGCGTCTGGCGAGCGGCCTCCTTGTCGGGGTGCTTCAGCGCCCCGTCGATGCCGGCAGCCGTATAGTAGCCCAGCGCGCGCATCGCCTCGATCTGCGCGCGCATGGTCATCAGCATGCGGCGCACATCGGCGTGATGCACGATCGGGACGGGCTTGGCGTCGGGACTGGCGTCGTCTTTCGACTGCACCCGGGTACGCGCAAACGCGGCCGCCTGCTGGTAGGCCCGCTCGGCGATGGCCAGGCCCTGGATGCCGACCGAGAGGCGCGCATTGTTCATCATGGTGAACATGTAGGAGAGGCCGCGGCCTTCCTCGCCCACCAGGTAACCGACTGCGCCGCCATCGTCGCCATAGGACATCACGCAGGTCGGGCTGGCATGGATGCCGAGCTTGTGCTCCAGCGAGACGCAACGCAGGTCGTTGCGCGCAGCAAGCTTACCGTCCAGACCGACCAGGAACTTGGGCACGATGAACAGCGAGATGCCCCGCACGCCGGCTGGCGCGTCGGGTGTGCGCGCCAGCACGAGATGCACGATGTTCTCGGTCAAGTCGTGCTCGCCGTAGGTGATGAAGATCTTCTGGCCGGTGATCAGGTAGTGGTCGCCCGCCTTCACCGCCCGGGCCTTGATCTGGCCGAGATCGGAACCCGCCTGGGGCTCCGTGAGGTTCATGGTGCCGGTCCATTCGCCCGAGATCATCTTAGGCAGGTAGGTGGCCTTCTGCTGGGCCGAGCCGTGGTGATGGATGGCGTCGATCGCCCCCTGGTTCAGGAGCAGCACCAAGCCGAAGCCCATGTTGGCCGCTTGCCACATCTCCTGGACGCTGGCGGCCAGCAGCCAGGGCATGCCCTGGCCGCCGAATTCGGGATCGAAGGGCAGGGAGTTCCAACCGCCGTCGACGAATTCCTTGTAGATGCCGGCAAAGCCCGGCGCTGTGCGCACCACACCGTTCTCCAGCCGCGCACCCGCCTTGTCGCCTTCGCGGTTGAGCGGTGCGAGGCCGGTGCCGGCAAGCCGGGCGGCCTCCTCCAGAACTGCATCAATTGTATCGTCTGTTGCGTGCTCGTAGCCCGGCAAAAGAGCGACCTGGCCAAGGCCGGCGACTTCGCGTAACGCGAAACGCATGTCGGCGAGGGGGGCAGTGTAGGTCATCAGGCTCAAATCCTCCGCAGGAGACTATGCCGGGTGCGGTCGCCTTTGGCGACCGGGTCAGGTATCTTTGGCACAACATGACAGATACCGTTTTACTTGCCATCGATGGCCAGCGCGCCACCATCACTTTGAACGATCCCGCCAAGCACAATCGCCTGGACACCGCGGCCCTCGGCAAGCTGCGCGAGGCCATAGAGGCGGCCGACCGCGCCCCTGATGTACGGGTGACGGTGCTGACCGGCGCTGGCGAGAAGACCTTTTGTTCGGGCTACGACCTGGGCTCGATTCCGTCCGGCAAAAGTGTCCGTCAGGCCGAGAGCCGGGACAGCTTCGAAACGGTCATGGACCGGCTTGAGACGATGCGCATGCCGACCCTGTGTGCGCTGAACGGCGGTGTCTATGGCGGCGCGACGGATATGGCGCTGGCTTGCGATTTCCGGCTGGGCGTCAAGGGCATGCGGTTCTTCATGCCGGCCGCACGGTTCGGGCTGCACTACTATCCGAGCGGCCTGCGCCGCTACACCCAGAAGGTGAGCCCGAGCTTCGCCAAGCGGGCGTTCCTGCTGTCGGAGGATTTCAGCGACGAGGACCTGCTGCGCGTCGGCTATCTCGACTGGCTGGTCGAGCGGGCCGACTTCGGGGCCAAGATCGATGAAATCGTGGCGCGCCTCGCGGGTCTGGCGCCGCTGTCCATGGCGAACATGAAGCGAGCCATCGAGCAGTTTGCCCAAGCCGAACCCGATATCGGCCGAATTCGCGAAGCGATCCTGGAATGCCAGAACTCGGAGGATCTGCGCGAAGGGCTTGCCGCTCTGCGCGAGCGCCGCTCCCCGGCCTTCAAAGGTAGGTAGGAACGTGGCTTCGACCATGCAACGTCGCCTTGCCGCCATTGTCCATGCCGACCTCGCCGGATTTACCCGGATGATGGAGGGGGCGGAGACCCGCACCTTCCGTCATCTGAAATCGGCCCAGACCGAGGTCTGGAAGCCCGCCATCGAAGCGGGTGGCGGGCGGCTGGTAGGCACGGCCGGCGATGCCATGCTGGCTGAGTTCGGCTCGGCGGTTGGCGCACTCGCCGCCGCTATCGACATCCAGGAGCGTATGGCGCGGTTCAACGAGGCGCTGACGGAAAATCAACGCATGCTGTTCCGCATCGGCGTTCATCTCGGTGAGGTGATCGTCGACGAGGAGGACCAGAATATCTTTGGCGATGGCGTCAACCTCGCCGCGCGCATCCAGGCGATCGCCGATCCCGGAGGGATCGCGGTGTCGCGCGCCGTGCGCGACGTTACCGAGGTCAGGATCGATTACGCTTTCGTCGATGGCGGCGAACACAAGCTCAAGAATGTGAGTCGGCCGGTCCAGATCTTCCATGTCCGCAACGCCGCCGCTTCGGGCCATGCGGACGAGTCGGCCAAGACGACGACACGCTTGCTGCCGCAGATCACGCTGCGTTTCGAAGGTGCCAATTCGGCCGGACAGAAATTCTCGTTCGACGTCGCGCTCGACCGGCTCGTGACGCTGGCGCAAGGCATGGTGATCGGCCGCGCTGCCGATCAGTGCGAGCTCGTCGTTCCGCATCCGACGGTGTCGCGCCGTCATGCCCGGCTCATGCTCAATGGCGATGCACTGCAGGTCGAAGACCTGGGCTCGACCAACGGTACCGCGGTGAATGGCGCGATTGCGCTCGCCAGGGTCCCGGTGCCCCTGCAGACCGGCAGCCGGCTGCGGGTCGGAGACGTCGAACTGTCGGTTCGGCAGCTCTAGGACCGCCAGGCGCGATGACCAATACGTCGAATACCGCCGACACGGGATCGCTCCAGCCTCCCGAGGTCGATTTCACGGCCCTCAGTCCCGGCCAGATGATCGGCCGCTACGAGGTCGTCGCCGTCCTGGGACAGGGGGGCTTCGGCATCACCTACCGCGCACGGGACGTGCAGCTCGGACGCGAGGTCGCGATCAAGGAGTACCTGCCTTACGCGTTGGCGATGCGGCAGGATGGCTCCACGGTCCTTCCGCGCACCACCAAGCATGCCGGCGACTTCGACTGGGGACGCGAGCGCTTCGTGTCGGAGGGTCGGACGCTGGCGACGCTTCACGGCAGCCCGGCGATCGTACACGTGTTCGATTTCCTCGAAGCCAATGGCACCGCCTACATCATCATGGAGCTGCTGAGCGGTCCGACGCTCGAGGATCGCCTGAAGAGCGTGGGCAAGCTCGGGCCTGAGGAGGTCGACGGGATCCTGTGGCCGCTCCTGGATGGTCTGCAGCAGGTTCATGACGCCGGCTTTCTCCATCGCGACATCAAGCCCGCCAATATTCTGCTCGACGCCGCCGGCAGGCCCACCCTGATCGACTTCGGCGCCTCGCGTGCGGCAATGGCGGGCCGCACGACGGCCATGACGGCGATCTTCACGCCAGGCTATGCCGCCCCCGAGCAGATGACCTCGGCGAAGCAGGGTCCGGCGACGGATATCTACGGCCTGTCGGCGACGCTCTATCACGCGATCACCGGCAAGGCCCCGGCCAGCAGCTTCGATCGCATGCTGGACGATACCTACGAGCCGCTGGCCCAGCTCAGACCTCCAGGCTTTGCGCCGGGCCTGCTGGCGGGTATCGACGCCGGCCTCGCCGTAGCGGCCCGGGACCGCCCGCAAAGCATCGCAAACTGGCGGCCGCTTCTTGGCTTGAGCGCAGCGCCTGTGGCCGATGCGACAGTGGTCATGAGCCAGCCGAGCCCGCCTCCGACCCTGCGGCACGTCTCGACACTGGGCACGACGGCGCCAGAGGCTTCGACGAGGGCGCGCGGGGGGCTTTGGCTGGCAATTGCGGGGATCATGTTGGCCGTACTGGCGGGTGGCGGGTACTACGCCATTGCCATGCGCGGCCCCGATCCCGAGATGGTGAAAGCACGCGCCTTGACCGAGCAGGCCGAGGCGGCACGCAAGCAGGCCGAGGAGGAAGCGGCCAAGCTCCGGGCCGAAGCCGAACAGCGGCAGAAGGCCGAGCAGGAAGCAGCCGATCGCAAGCGCCAGGAGGAGGCGCAGGCGGCGGAGCGCAAGAAGCTCGAGGAAGAGACGCGGCAGAAGATCGAGGCCGAACTCGCCGCGCAGCGCCAGGCGGAGGAGGAGGCCAAGGCCAAGGCCGAGCAGGAAGCCGCGGACCGCCGCAAGGCGATCGAAGCCGCGCGCAAGGCGATCGAGTTCGTGTCTGGCGATTTCGACCATTTCGGCAAGACCCTGATGATGATCGGCCTGAAGGATCATCCTGACGAGATCCGCCTGCAGGGCGTGGATATCGTCGACGATCCGGCATTGCGGCAGCTCGCCGTCAATGCGCTGGCGGCCCAGCCGCGGCACATCAAATGCCGGCAGACCGATCGCCTGACAGACGGCACGCCGCTCTATCGCTGCCTGATCACGCCTCTGAACGCAAAGGCGCCGCTCGCCGATATCCCCGATTCTGAAAGAAGCGACCTCGCACTGGCACTTGTCCGCGCCGGCTTGGTCCTGGCGTCGTGCGATGCGCCCCGCGCTTACGCAGACGCCGAAGATGAGGCGCGTGGCCGCGCCCAATCCCTTTGGGGTAGAGTGAAAGTAACGGAATACAAACGGAGATGCTCGAAATGATAGGGACAATGTCTGCTGCGACCCAGATTCGCATGAGGGTCCTGGCACGGGTGACCGGACTGGTGTTCGCTTGCGTGATCGCAACAGGCTGCATGACCGGCAACGATTCTCAGCCGTCCAACCAGACAACGGGAACGATTTTTGGGGCGGCACTGGGTGGTGCGGTCGGCGGTCTCGCCTTCGGCTCGGCCGGCGGTGTGGTTGGCGGTGCGCTGGTCGGCGCCCTGGCCGGCAATCTGGTCGGACGTGCGCTGGACGATCAGGAGCGCCGTCGCCTCGCTGAGGCGACGCAACGCGCTTACGCTTCCGACACCGACGAGGCCACGGTCTATACGGTCGAACCGGCGAAGACCAATTCGTCGGCCCCCCCGCCGCCGCCGACCGTCGTTGCCGCAAAGCCGGCGGGGCCGAAGACCGTGCGTCCGGACGGCGGAACCTGCCGGCCGATCGAACTCACAGCCACCAAGAACGGACAGACGACGCGCGAGACCACAACTTTCTGCCAGGCCTCGGGTTCGAGCGAGCTGAAGCCGGTTTCAGTCTGAAGTTCCTTTTGCCGCCATCGGAGCGCTTCCGGACGCTCCGATGGCGGCCTTGCCATTGACGACGGGTCAAGGCGCAATGTCGACCGAAGAGGACAAGAGAGGTCGACATGACTGGAAACGCGAAGGCCGCCGCTTTACGGGCACTGCTGGCAAAGGGCGAGTTCATCCTGGCGCCGGGCATCTATGACGGGATCTCGGCGCGGGTCGCCGATCGTATGGGCTTTCCTGCGCTTTATATGACGGGCTACGGAGCCACTGCCTCGATGCTCGGCCTGCCGGATGCCGGGCTTGCAACCTATTCCGACATGGTGGGTCGCGCCGAGATGATTTGCTCGGTCATTGATACGCCCCTGATCGCTGATGCCGACACGGGCTATGGCGGACTCCTGAACGTGCAACGCACGGTGCGCGGCTACGAAGCGGCCGGGGTCGCCGCGATCCAGATCGAAGATCAGGAGATGCCCAAGAAGTGCGGCCACACGCCCGGCCGCCGTGTCGTGCCGGCCGAGGACATGGTGCTCAAGATCCAGGTGGCGTCTGAGGCGCGGCGCGATCCCGCCACGCTGATCGTGGCGCGCACCGATGCCCGCACCGCGCTTGGCCTCGACGAGGCATTGCGTCGCGCCAAGCTCTACGAGGCGGCAGGTGCCGACATTATCTTCGTGGAATCGCCGGAGAGCGAGGCGGAGCTCGAACGCATCGGCCAGGAAGTGGAGAAGCCGCTGCTTGCCAACATGGTCGAGTTCGGCAAGACGCCGCGGGTGGATGTGGCCAGGCTCAAGGGCTGGGGCTTCGATCTCGCCATCTATCCCGGGCTGGGATTCAGTGTCGCAGCCGAGGCGATGCGCGAAGCCTGGCAGTACCTCAAGGAAAAGGGCACCAGCCTCGACATGAAGGTGCCGCAATATCGTGGCATGCATGAGCTGATGGGATTCCCCGAAGTATGGGACTTCGAGAAGAAGTGGGCACAGACGTGAACGGACGGCAGTTTTTCGAGCTACTGGCCCGCCTGCCGGCGCGTGTTTGGCTGCAGGCGGTCTTGGGTTTGGTCGCCTTCGCCGTGCTGGCGGTCCTGGGCTTCGCGGTGATTGCCGGCGTGGCCGCGATTGCATTGTTGGCCATTTTCGCCGTGAAGGCAAAGCAGTGGCTGCGGTCCCTGGTCGGTGATCAGCCGTCAGCGGGCCCGCCAGCTCGACCGCGTGCCAAGATCACCGACGTTTCGTATGAAATCGTCGACCGCCGGGACGACGATCGGCGATAGCAGTCAGGTCCGGACGATCTTTCCCGGATTCATGATGTTTTGCGGATCGAGCGCCCGTTTCAGCGTTCGCATGACGTCGAGTTCGATCTTGCTGCGATAGTGCGCCAGCTCGTCGACTTTCAATCGGCCGATCCCGTGCTCGGCCGAGATCGAGCCGCCGTAGGCCACCACGATATCGTAAACCGCACCGCTGATGGCCTCGCCGTGCTCCAGGAAGCGCTTCTTGTCCCAGCCGACGGGGGCCTGGCAATTGAAGTGCATGTTGCCGTCGCCAACATGGCCGAACGGCACGGGGCGGCCCTCCGGAAGGGCCTTTTTCATGGCCGCCAGACCGTCCTTCATGAAGGACGGCATCTTGCTCACGGCCACGGAGATATCGTGCTTGATCGACGGGCCCTCGCGCTTCTGCGCTTCCGAATGGTTTTCGCGCAAGGCCCAGAAGGCGCGCGCCTGTGCCTCGTTCTGGGCTATTGCGGCGTCGAGCACGAGACCCTTTTCCATCGTCTCACCGAGATAGGCTTCCATCTTCTCGGCGAGGCCGCCTTGGTTGCCGCCGTCGCGGCGTGCGCGCGTGGAGGACCATTCGAGCAGCACGTACCAGTCGTGTTTCTCCGCCAGCGGATCGACCGCGCCCGGAATATGCTTCAGCACGAACTCGATGCCCTGGCGGCTCATCAATTCGCAGGAGGTGACGTTGTCCTCCGAAGCGGCGTGCGCTCCGCTCAGCAACTCGACGGCGGCCTCGGGCGAAGGCACGGCGATCCACGAAGTCACGATGTCCTTGGGCTTGGGCCATAGCTTCAAGACCGCTTTGGTAATGATGCCGAGCGTGCCTTCAGCACCGAGATAGAGATCGCGCAGGTCGTAGCCGGTGTTGTCTTTCTTGAGCGCACGCAAACCATTCCAGATCTCGCCGGCCGGGGTCACCACCTCGAGGCCGAGGACGAGCTGGCGTGCATTGCCGTAATGCAGCACCTGAACTCCGCCGGCGTTGGTCGAGAGATTGCCGCCGATAGTGCAGCTTCCCTCGGCGGCAAGGCTCAGGGGAAAGAGGCGGTCATGGGCCGCTGCCGCATCCTGGATGGCCTTCAGCACCGCCCCCGCCTCGACCGTCATCGTGTAGCCGATGGTATCGACCTCGACGATGCGGTTCATACGGGTGAGCGACAGCACGATCTCGCGACCTTGCTCGTGCGGCATGCCGCCGCCAACCAGCCCGGTGTTGCCGCCCTGGGGAACCACCGCGACATTTTCGGCGGCGCAGAGCTTGATGGTGGCCGCCACCTCCTCCGTGGAGGCCGGGCGCACGACAGCGACGGCTGTGCCGAGATAGTTCTCACGCCAGTCGGTGAGATAGGGGTGCTTGTCCCGGTCGCCGGTGATCAATCCCTTGTCGCCGACAACCGATCGCAACTTTTCGACGAAAGCGGATGCGTTGAAGCTCATGAGAGGCGCAAGATCTTGCCGGGATTCATGATATTCCGGGGATCGAGTGCGCGCTTGATCGTGCGCATGGTGTCGAGCTCGATCTTGGAACGGTAGTGCGCAAGCTCGTCGAGCTTCTCGATGCCGATGCCGTGTTCGGCCGAGATCGAGCCTGCCATCGAGGTGATGAGATCGTTCACCGCCCGTGTGATGGCCGGCGAATATTGTTTCAGCGTTTCGCGGCTCATGTCCTTGGGGCCCATGAAAGAGAAATGGATGTTGCCGTCGCCGATATGGCCCAGGGGGTAGGGGCGGATCGTCGGCAGGATGTCGAGCGCCGCCTTGATGCCCTTGTCGATGAATTCGGGAATCTTGGAGATCGATACCGAGATGTCGTAGCTCAAGCCCGGTCCCTCGGCGCGCGAGGCTTCGGCGACGCCCTCGCGGATGCGCCACATGTTGCGCGACTGGGCTTCGGTCTGCGCGATCACGGCGTCGAGCACGCGGCCTGCCTCCATCTGGTCGGCCAGGAACTGCTCCATCTTTTCCGACATGCCCTCGGCGCCGTCCTTGCGCGGCCGGGACGACGACCATTCAAGCAGCAGGTACCAGGGTGTTTCTGCCTTGAGCGGATCCTGTGTGCCGGGGATGTGGCGCAGCACCATGTCGGTGCAGGCGCGGCTCATCAGCTCGCAGGAACCGACGTTGTCCTCCGACGCCGCATGCGCCTCCGACAGGATCTCGATCGCGGCTTGCGGATCGCGGATCGCGAGCCAAGCGGTGCAGATATCCTTCGGCGCCGGCCAGAGCTTCAGCACCGCCTTGGTGATGATGCCGAGCGTGCCTTCGGCGCCCATGAACAGGTGCTTGAGGTCATAGCCGGTATTGTCCTTCTTGAGCGAACGCAGGCCGTCCCAGACGTCGCCGTTGGGCAGCACCACTTCGAGGCCCATCACCAGGTTGCGCGCATTGCCGTAGCGCAGCACCTGCACGCCGCCGGCATTGGTCGACAGATTGCCGCCGATCATGCACGAGCCTTGCGCCCCGAGGCTGAGCGGGAAGAAACGGTCGTGGTTTGCCGCCGTCTCCTGCAGGGTCTGCAGCACGCAGCCCGTCTCGACGGTCATGGAATAGCCGACCGGATCGACATTCAGCACATGGTTCATGCGGCCGAGCGACAGCAGGATGCCTTGATGGGTGGGCCAGGGCGTGGCGCCACCCATCAACCCGGTATTGCCACCTTGCGGGACGATCGCGATGCCATTGTCATAACAAAGCTTCACGACCTTGGAGACTTCTTCGGTGTTGGCGGGACGCACCACCACGGCGGCCGAGCCCACGAGTGAGCCGCGCCAGTCGGTCACGAACGGCTGCTTGCCCTGGTCGTCCAGGATCATGCCCTTGTCGCCGACGATGGCGCGGAGCGCGTCCAGGATCGCCGGTGTCACGGGAACGGTCGGAATGGCGGGAATTGCTGTGTCGGGCATCGGTTCCTCTCTCGCCTGCGAGCTTAGCCTCGACGCTTTGCTCCGTCATCCGCGGCCGCCCGGCGCAGCCGGTCGTTGATGGCAAGGCCCAATCCCGTCTGCGGAATGGGCATGACCGCGATGCGGCCAATGCCTGGACGATCGAGAGCACGCATCTGGGCGAAGAGGTTGGCCGCCGCTTCGGCGAGATTGCCTGTGGGGCTGAGATTGGAGGTCATCCGGGCGCCCGCCGGCGGATAGGGCCCGAATGCCAACAGACCCTCGTCGGGTGAGACACTTGTGGCCTCCAATCGCACAGGGCGGGACGGCGCATAGTGGCTTTCGAGCTGACCGGGCGAGGAGCGTGCGGCACTGCCCGTCGGCAGGGCGGCCGATAGCGCGACAGGTCCGATCACCGCCTGGATCGCCTCGTGCGTCGCCCCGCCAGGTCGGAGCAGCACAGGCGTCTCGCCGGTAAGATCGAGCACGGTCGATTCAACGCCGACGGGGCAAGATCCGCCATCGAGGATCAGGGGGACGCGCTCGCCGAGCGACTCGGCGACATGGTCGGCCCGTGTCGGGCTGACCGAGCCGCTGCGATTGGCCGAGGGTGCCGCGATCGGCAGGTCAGCGGCGCGGATCAGCGCCTGCGCCACAGGATGCGACGGCGCACGGATGGCGACCGTGGCAAGCCCTGCCGTGGCCAGCAGGGCGATGGGCGAGCGTTCGGCCCTCGGCAGGACGAAGGTCAACGGACCGGGCCAGAATTTCGCCGCGAGCCTGTCCGCGGCATTGCTCCATTGTACGAAGCGTTGGGCTTCGCGGGCACCCGGCACATGGGCGATCAGGGGATTGAACTTCGGCCGGCCTTTGGCCTCGAAAATGGCGGCAACCGCGTGCTCGTTGGTGGCGTCACCACCGAGCCCATAGACGGTCTCGGTCGGGAAGGCGACCACACCGCCTTCGTGCAAAAGGCGCGCGGCCTCCTCGATCGAAGCGGCGGTCGGTTCGACGATCCTCATCGCGCCGCCTTGCTGCGGGCGATGAAATGCGGGTTGGCGAAGCCAGGCTTGCCGTAGGGCAGCGGCCGTCCGTCGGTCGTCACGACTTCGCCGCCGGCCGCCTCGAGAACTGCCTGACCGGCCGCGGTGTCCCACTCGTTGGTCGGGCCGAAGCGGGGATAGATGTCCGCCTGGCCTTCGGCAATGAGGCAGAACTTGAGCGACGAACCTGCTTGCTTGCGTTCTGCGACAATGAGGTCGTTGTTGCGGAACCAGATGTCGAGATCGCTGTAGATGGCATGGCTTCGGCTGGCACAGGCGGTGAGGCCCTCCGCTGGCGGTACGCGTGTTGCGATCCGGTCGAAAGCGCTGCCTTTGTCGCTCTTGTCCGCACCCAGTTCGGCCGCGCCGCGCCATAGCGTGTCGCTCGCCGGTGCCAGGACGATGCCCAGGATCGGCCGGCCGTTTTCGATCAGCGCGATGTTCACCGTGAACTCGCCATTCCTCTTGATGAATTCCTTGGTCCCGTCCAGCGGATCGACCAGCCAGAACGGTCCGCCGTCGAGCTTGGGCACGCGGCCTGCCGCCATCTCTTCTTCCGCCACCACAGGCGTGTTCGGCGTGAGGCTGCGCAAGCCTGCCAGGATAATGGCCTCGGCGGCATGATCGGCGTCGGTCACCGGGCTCTTGTCGGCCTTGGTGCGCGTGCCGAGATCGCCGGCATAGATGCGCATGATTTCGCGGGCGGCGTCGCGGGCAAGGCCGGTGCAGGTCTCGCGGAGGATCTGAAGGGAAGGAAGGGAACTCATCGCCGGGGAGTTGCTTTGATGGCGGCGACCTTATAACCCATCCGCTCATGGCAAACAGGCTTTTGGGCGTCATTTCCGCGATGCCCGAGGAACTCGCGCATCTCGCCGATGATTCGGGCGGCAGGATCGCCATGGGTGGGTTGTCTTACCTCAAGGGCCATATTGCCGGCCGCGAGGCGATCTTCGTCGAATGCGGGATGGGCAAGGTCAATGCCGGCGTTGCGGCGGCACTGATGCTGGACCGCTTTCCATGCGGGGCGCTCATGTTCTGCGGCGTTGCCGGAGGTCTCGATCCGGCTTTGGGCGTGGGTGACGTCGTCGTGGGCACGCGCAACATCCAGTACGACTACGGTGCCGAGCTGGAGGTGGGCTTCAAGACCTACCAGCCGGGAAAGCCGCCGCTGCCGGGTTTCGACGACGCCCATGGCTACGACGTCCCTGCCGATCTGGTGGAGCGCCTGAAGGCCGCTGCGACCGGCGTGACGTTCGAGGCGCTTCCGGCGGAGGTTGGCGCAGGCCGGCGCTTGCCGCGTGTGAGCTTCGGGCCGATTGCCACAGGCGATTGCTTCGTGAACAGCGAGCGCACACGCAAGAAGCTGCACGGCGCCTACGGTGCGCAAGCGTGCGAGATGGAGGGCGGTGCGGTGGCGCAGGTCGCCGAGCGCTTTGGCAACTTGCCGCTGGTCAATGTCCGTTGCTTGAGCGATCTCGCCGGTGCAGAGAGCCATCTCGACTTTGGGGCCTTTTTGCCGATAGCGGCGCACAATGCGTCGTTGGTCGCGCACAAGCTGGCACCGGTCATCTAGGGGGAAGACCATGGGCAGACTCGACGGCAAGATCGCGATTGTCACGGGGGCGACCAGCGGTATTGGCCGGCGTACGGTCGAGATCTTCGTGAAGGAGGGCGCCAGCGTCGTGGCGACCGGCCGGCGCGAAGAGCTTGGTCGCACGCTCGAGCAGGCGCTCGGCAAGGACAAGTGCCTGTTCGTGAAAGCGGATGCTACGCAGGAAGCCGACGTCAAGGCGATGATCGAAGCGTGCCTCGCCAAATGGGGACGGCTCGATTGCCTGTTCAACAACGCCGGCGGTCCCGCGCCTGTCGGTGGCATTGAGACCGTGTCGGTCGACGGTTTCGACGCGGCGATGGCGACGCTCGTACGTTCGGTGATGCTCGGCATGAAGCACGCAGCGCCGGTCATGATGAAGCAAGGCTCGGGCAGCATCATCAACAACGGCAGCGTCGCGGCGCGCCGCGCCGGCTATTCGACCTCGATGATCTACGGCGCAGCCAAGGCGGCGGTGAATCATCTGACGGTCTGCGCGGCCATGCAGCTCGGTGAAAAGAACGTGCGCGTGAATTCGATCTCGCCGGGTGGCATCGCCACCGGAATCTTTGCCAAGGCACTGGGCCTGCCGCCCGACCAGGCCGACGGCTATGCCGAGGCGATGAAGGCGGGCATGGCCAAGAACCAGCCGATCCCCCGTGCCGGCACGACGGACGACATCGCCCACGCCGCTGTGTTCCTGGCCTCCGACGAATCAACCTTCGTCAACGGCCACGACCTTGTGGTCGATGGCGGTCTGGTCGGTGGTCGCCTCTGGGGACCTCACCAGGAAGGGGTAAGGGCGATGCGGCAGGCTTTTGGGGTCGATGGCGGGTAGTATTCCTTCACTTGATATGAATCTCCTCGTGGAAACTGTGGAAAAAATCGCTGATCCGGCCTAACCTGCTCTTTCTAAAGGGGGAGTGGGATTAATGCGTAGGCACCTGTTGCTCGCCATAGGCGCGATGGTGGCGGGGTGCGTGCAAACGACGTCCGATCCATCCTACAGGCCGGTTAGCCTGCCCGAACCCTACAAGGACTATCCAGCCCCGCCGGCCGGGACAGCGATCGAGGCAGGGGTTCCCGTGAAGCTCGACGAGCGGCAGCAGGAGGCGGTTGTCTCCTCGGTCCTGAAATGGATGAAGGACCCGCTTTCGGCCTCTTTCAGCGAGATGCGGGCGGCCCGCAACAAGCGCGGCTGGATCACGGTGTGTGGCGAGGTGAATGGCCGCAATTCGGCCGGGACCTTCGTCGGCATGGCGCCCTTTATCGGCGTCATGAAGGGCAAGCCTGCCGCGCCTGACTTCATCGTGGTCGAGATCGGCGCCTTCAATCCGGAACGGGCCGACGTCGAGACGCTGTGCCGAGAAAGCGGCGTCGCCCCGGCGTCGCCAAAGGGTTCCTAGCTAGGGTCGGACGGCGCGGTCATCGAGTTGCCGCATGATCCTGGCCACGATCTCTGCCGGCCGACCACCGATATCAACGACGACGGGGTGTTCGTCCGGGCCGGGCTCCTCCAAGGTCGCGAATTGGCTGTCGAGCAGCGCCACCGGCATGAAATGCTCGTGCCGCGCTGCCATGCGTTGCTGGATGAGTTCGCGTGAACCGCGAAGATAGACCAGCGTCATGTCCCGGCGATCGCCGATAAGGATATCGCGATAGGAACGTTTCAGCGCCGAGCAGGTGACCACGCCGGACTCGCCGTGCGAGCGCCAGTCGTCGATCTCGGCCGCGATCTTCCTTAGCCACGGCAGGCGGTCGGCGTCGGTGAGCGGTGTGCCGCCGCGCATCTTTTTCACGTTCGACGGTGGATGGAGATCGTCGCCTTCGAGGAATTGGCAATGCAGCGCGCCCGCCAGCATGGCGGCTACAGTGGTCTTGCCCGACCCCGAAACGCCCATCACCACCGCGATGACCAAGGAGAGCTCGGCGTCCGTGGATACCTACTTCGCGGGCTGGCGCGCTTTTGCGAGATCCGGCACCGCGGCGGACGCGGCGGCAATGCGCGGCGAGGAGGTAACTTTGAGCGCTTCGGCCGCTGCTTCGTTCTCCATGATCTTGGCCATGACGGCTTGGCCGGCACGCTGGAACACGTCGCGATTCTCGATCAGGAATTTCTGCGAGTCGCGCAGCTTCCTCACGTAACCGTTGATCTCGGGAGCCACGTAACGGGCGACCAGATCCCAGCTCCTGAAGGTGTTCTCGATGTTGGCCCAGTCGTGGACGAAGCCGACCACGGTACCGAAGCCGCCGCTCGTCTCGTAGACCGACTTGATCATCTTCACGAGATCGTCCGGCGTGCCGATCACCGCCGCAGATCCTGGCGCCAGGGCTGTCTTCTCGATCGCGTCGTCGGGCGAGGTGAAGGCCACCGAGCCCGGCAGCTGCAGCGTGCCGTGAACATATTCGTTGTGCCAGCGCATCAGGCCGTGCCGCGCTTCTTCGATCGCCTTTTCACGCGTTTCGGCGATGTGCCAGTTGAGCAGGACGCGCCAGTTCCGGCGATCGACGGTCTGGCCATACTTCTTCGCCGCCGCCTCGGCGAACCCCCATTGCGTCGCCAGGGCCGTGAGGCCTTCCTTCGATTGGGAACCCAGCGAAATGATGCCGATGCCGTGCTTGCCCGCCAGCGTCATGCCCGACGGGCTGATCTGCGAGGCGACGGCAAAGGGCATGTCCTCCTGCAGCGGCAGAAGCTGGAGCGCCGCATCCTGCAGCGTGAACCAGTCGCTCCGGGCGGTCACGCGTTCGCCCTTGAACAGACGCCGGATAATGCCGATCGCCTCGTCCTGCCGGTCACGCTGCACCATCGGATCGATGCCGAGGGTATGGGCGTCCGACGGCAGCGCGCCCGGGCCCGAGCCGAAGATCACCCGGCCCCCGGTCATGTAGTCGAGCTGCACCATGCGCTGTGCCACGTTGTAGGGATGGTGATAGGGCAGGGAGACCACGCCGGTAGCCAGCTTGATGCGCTTGGTGTGCTCGCCGGCGGCCGCCAGGAACATCTCCGGCGACGCGATCATCTCCCAGCCCGACGAATGGTGCTCGCCGCACCAGAACTCGTCGAAGCCCAGCTCGTCGAGATGCTGCACGAACTTCAGGTCGCGGCGGAACTGCAGCATCGGATGCTCGCCGATCGGATGATGGGGGGCCAGAAACGCCCCGAAACCTAGCCGATGCATAAGAACCTCCCTGAACAAGCGTTGATTCGCCTAACATACCGGCCCGGTGCGGTCGATAGACGGAGGCGAAAATGGCTGAGCTGAGCGGGCGGGTGGCGCTGGTCACCGGCGGATCGCGCGGTATCGGCCGGGCAGTGGCTATTTCGCTGGCCGAAGCGGGCGCGGCAATCGCGGTGAATTTCCGTGAGAAAGCCGCCGAAGCCCAGACAGTCGTCGACAGGATCCGCAAGGCAGGCCGTCGTGCGATCGCGATCCGTGCCGACGTTTCCAAGGCTGCCGAGGTTGCGACGATGGTCGCCACCGTCCGCGGCGAACTCGGCCCGGTCGACGTGCTGGTGAACAATGCCGGCATCGGCCTTATCCGGAATGTCGACGAACTGACCGAAGAGATATTCGATCAAACGATCGCCGTGAATCTGAAGTCGGCATTCTTGTGCATTCAGGCTGTGGTGCCTGAGATGCGGGCTCGGAAGTGGGGCCGCATCATCAACATCTCATCGGGTGCCGCCCGCGGGGCAGGCGGTATCGGACCTCACTACAATGCCTCGAAGGCGGGCCTCGAGGGACTGACGCGAGGCTACGCGGCGCGCTTGGTGAAAGACGGCATCACGGTGAATGCGGTGGCACCGTCGTTGATCGAGACCGACATGGTTCGGTCGGGCCTCGCCTTGTCGCCCTCGCGTATCCCGCTCGGCCGCTTCGGCACTCCGGAGGAGTGTGCCCAGGTTGTGCTGATGCTGATGGGCAACGCCTATATGACCGGCCAGACCGTGGGGCTGAGCGGGGGCCTGTCGTTCATTTAGGGCGGCGGCTGCGTGCAGCGCTCTGTTCGAACGCCTCGCGCATGGTCGCCGGCCGGCCGTATTTTTTCAGGAGATCGGCGACGGCTTCATCCATGAGCTCCTGAAAGCTCTTGCCCGTGTCCGATTCGAGGATCTCGAGAGCGCTGAGGCTGGTCGGCGCGATGCGGATCATCTTGCGCACGAGGCCGCCTCCATCATTCGCGAATTGACGGTAACGCCCGCCGTTCAGGCCAGTTCCCGATCGTGCGATAAAAATTCTCGCCGGATCCTCATTGCCGCAACCCGAAGTGCCTATGGTCGTTTATCGCCCATGACAAGCGTATCCCTGATGGACAATGAACGCGCGGTGCTTGAAAGCCTTGCTGCGTTCGGGCCCGAGCGCGGACTCGACCCGACGGTCCAGGGCCGGCTTGCGCTTTACAAGCTGATCGACGAAACGCCCCACGGATGGAAGATCACGGCCTTGGGGCGCGAGGTACTGACGAGCGCCCAGCCACGGCAGGCAGCCCGGGAAGATGCCGACATCGACACGGAAGAAAAGCTCTCGCCCACGGAGCGGCATTACGGCCGGAAGTCCCGCAATACTTCCTGGCTCGACTGAGGGTCAGCTTCGAAGTGCCGCCCTGATGCGTTCGGGCGTGAGTGGCATGTCGCGCAGGCGATGGCCGATTGCGTCGGCGATCGCGTTGGCCAGGGCTGCGGCTGCCGGGCCCTGACCTGCCTCGCCTACGCCCAGGAAAGGCTCGCCGGGGCGGTCGATCAGATGGACGTCGATCGAGGTCGGTGCGGTCGGGAAGCGCAGGATAGGGTAGGCACTCCAATCGAAGCTGGTGCGACCGCCGGTGTCGAATCTCACCGATTCCAGCAGGGTCCAGCTCAGCGATTGCACGATAGCGCCTTCGATCTGGTTTCGGATTCCGTCTGGACTCACGGCTTCGCCGCTATCGACCGCAGCCACGGCGCGCCGCACCTCGACGCCTCCCGTGTCGGGGTCGACGGCGATCTCCATGGCAATTGCGCAGTAGGCACCAAGATTCTTGTAGCGCGCGAACCCGAAACCGCAGCCGCGGCCGGAACGGCCATTGACGCGTCGCTTCCAGCCGAAGCGGTTAGCCGCCGTCTCCACCACTGCCCTGCCGCGGCTGTCCTGCAGGTGAATCAGGCGAAAATCGACCGGGTCCACGCCAGCCGCCTGCGCCATCTCGTCCATAAAGCTTTCGATCGCGAATACGTTCATGTGGGCGCCAAGGGAGCGCAGGGCGGAGACACGTACCGGTGCCTGTTCGACGAAGTGATAGACACCGCGCGCGTTGGGCATGGCATAGATTGGGTTGCCGTTACGGTCGCCACCGCCCTCGGGCATAGGGATCGGCCGAGGTCTCTGGGGCGCGAAAGGCGGATCGAGCTCGGCACCGGCGAGCAACCCGCCGGCACTGATGGGACGGCCGTTGTGGGGATTGCTCCAGACGTCGTGTCGCCAACCGACGATGCGACCGTTACGCCCCAGGGCGCCCTGCAATTCGACCACCATGGCCGAGCCCAGCGGCTCCCAGCCATGTTCCTGCTCGCGCATCCATTGCAGGCGCACCGGTCGACCCGGGACAGCGCGGGCAGCGAGCGCCGCGTCGGCGGCGACATCGTCGGCTCCGTTGTGTCCGTAGCAACCCGATCCTTCGACATGGATGCAACGCACTTTCTCCAGCGGCAGGCGCAGCAGCTCGGCCAGCGCCTTGCGCAACGGCGAAACGCCCTGGCTGTGGGTCCATACGATCATGTTGCCGTTCTCCCACAACGCCACGGCGCAGGATGGCCCGATCGAACCATGCATCAGGCATGGCCGGCTGTATCGGGCCTTCACGATCCTGGCGTCTGCAGGTGCAGGCGGTCCTGGATAGTCGAAGATCGGAATGTCGCGAGCGGGTGATCTTCGGATCGTGTCGCAGAGATCGGTCGAGGGCAGGGGAGCGGCGCGCCTTTCCCATCCCGCGGCCTGCAGGCGACGGGATGCCTTCACCGCATCCCACTCCTTGGCGGCGAGAATCGCGATGAAACGGCCGTTGCGCACCACCTGCTCGATGCCCGGCATGTGCGTCACGGCATCGATGTCGGCCTGCTTCAGTTGCGTGCCGAAGCTGGGGCCGCGCACGACGCGCGCATGCAGCAGGCCGGGCGCGCGAATGTCCTGCACATAGGCTGCGTGGCCGCTCACCTTCGCCGGTATGTCGACACGCGGCACGGATTCGCCGATCAGGCGGCGCCCCTTGCTGCGCCTGGGCACGTCCGGCTTGGCCATCACATGCAAGGAGAAGCCCGCGACAAGGTCGCCATAACCTACATGCTGGCCGTTGGGTCCGTAGGCAGAGCCGTCCTGCAGCTCGATCTGATCGACCGAGGTCACCAAGCGCCAGGCGGCGGTTTCCGTGAGCAGCACGCGTAAGTTGGCGGCCGCGTTCAGGATCGCCATGCCGCTGTTCTGCATCGAATGGCTGCCCGCTGTGACTCCCTCATCTGGCGTGCGTCCAGTATCCGCCGTGATGAGCTCGATGCTGGCCGGCGACACACAAAGCTCGTCGGCGGCAATCTGGATCAGGGCCGTCCTCAACCCCTGGCCCAGTTCGACCTTTCCGGTAAAGACAGTGATCCGGTCCGCGGCGTCGACACGGATCCAGGAATCGAGGAAAGGATATTTGTCGAGATCGCCCGGCAGGCTCGTGGATTCTTCGGACTCCTGCGCCTGCGTTGGTCCCGAGCTTGCAAACGCAACCACCAGGCTGCCTTTGGCCAGTAGCGCGCGACGCGTAAGACCGTTCACCGGGCGGACTCCTGCACTTCGCCACCCATCGCCGCCGCTGCGCGTCGTACGGCGCGCAAGATCCGCATATGCGTGCCGCAACGGCAGAGATTGGGTGCAAGATGCCTGCGCAATTCGGCTTCGGTCGGTCTGACGTTGCGTTCGAGCAGCGCCTGCGCGCGCATGATCATGCCAGCAATGCAATAGCCGCACTGGGCAGCCTGCTCCGCTTCGAAGGCGGCCGGAAGCGCCCCCGGCCGATCGGGTGTACCGAGACCTTCGATGGTGCGAATCTTGCGGCCGTCAAGGGCGGCGATCGGCGTCAGGCAGGAAAAGGCCGGACGATCGTCGACCAGCACGGTGCAGGCACCGCATTGGCCGAGACCACAGCCGAACTTGGCTCCGTCGAGGCCAAGGTCGCCCCGCAGCACATAGAGAAGCGGCGTATCCGGATCGGCGTCGACCGAGTGTTCGGTGCCATTGACGGTGAGGCTGATCATTCCCTGCGTTCCCTGCGCACTTCGGCGGCAATTTGCTCGAGGTTCGGCCAGGCCGGCAGGTCGGTATAGCGAGTCCGCAGGTAGGCGGCGATCTCGGCGAGCTGACGGCCGGTGAAGTCGTTGCCGAAAGCCGGCATCGACGGGCCGCCTCGACTTGGGGCGGGAGCGAGCCCCTGGACGATCACGCGAAGCGTATTGTGGGGCGCATCCGCATGCAACGGCGTGCTCCAGGCAAGCGGGGGCCGTCCCTGTTGCATCATCGGCGCTCCGGCCTCGTGGCAGGCGGCGCAGGCGCCGGCGAACAATGTCGCGCCTTCGGGATGCATCCGGTCGGCATCGCCCTGCGCATCACGTGTCGCCCCATGTCCCTTTGCTGCCGGAGCGTCGGCCATCAGCCGGGCGAAATAGACCGCAAGCGCACGCACGTCAGCCTCCGGTGCCAAGGCCAGTTCCCGAGCCACCCCGGCCATCGGGCCGGCTGCGGCAGCGTGTGTCGTGCCGAGACCGGTGCGCAGATAGGTGAACAGTTCGTCTGCCGTCCATGGCTGTACAGCCGGAGAACGGGCATTGAGGGGAGGGGCGTACCAGCCCTCCGTCCAAGCGCCGTCGTAGGCGTGACCACCCATCTCCGCGCCCCAGCGGTTGCGCGGCGTATGGCAGGCGCCGCAATGGGCCAGGCCCTCTGCCAGCGAACGCCCGCGATCGGCACCATCGGCTGTATCCTTTTGCAGGTAGAGGAGGTTCCAGGCGGCCAGAAGCGGCCGGTAACCAAACGGCCAGTCGAGTCGGTTGTCCTGCGCTCTCGCGGTGACAGGCGTGCGAGACATCAGAAAGGCGTAAAGCGCCGCCAGGTCGTCATCCGTCACGCGAGCGAAATGATCGTAAGGGAATGCCGGATAGAGGAAGTGGCCATCGCGCGACACGCCCTCGCGCATGGCGCGCTTGAAGGCGTCAGGGGACCAGCGGCCAATGCCGGTTACGGGATCCGGCGTGATGTTGGTGGCGAAGATCGTGCCGAATGGTGTTCGCAGCGCTCGGCCGCCGGCAAATGGCCGTCCGCCTCGTACAGTGTGGCAAGTCCTGCAAGCGCCGAGATGGGCGAGTTCCTCGCCGCGTAGCACCGTCGCGCGATCGAAGCTCGTGGCGGCCGGAGGAGGGACCGCCGGCAACTCAGGCCTCCATGCCATCGCACCAGCGGTGACCGTGATTGCAACAACCCCCAGCGTCAATCCCGCCAAGAGCCACCCGCCTCGACTCAAAATTCCGGCTCCGTAGGGCAGTTCACATTCGGCGGGAGTAGCGCCCGCGATGCTCGAATTTCAAGCCTCTCGATTTGTCCAATTGATGGCGGCGTGCTCAGGTGAACTGCAGTGTTGCGATATTGATGGCCGCCCCAGTGACAATGGCCCAAAGCGGATTGCGACGGCTCAGGATGACGAACGCGGCGGTCGCGAGGCTGATGGCAACCGTCACGGCATCGTGATCGGCGACTTGCATCATCGACAGGCCGCTCGCCAGGATCAGGCCCAGTGCCAATGGCACAAGCCCTTCGCGCAGGAGCTTTGTCCAGCGGCGCTCCGACCAGTGGGCAATGGCGCGACCGGCGACAAAGGCGAGTGTACAGGACGGGATCATGATGGCGAGGGTTGCGACAAGCAGCCCGGCGAGGCCCGCAAGCTGCCAACCGATCAGGCTCACCATGATGATGTTGGGTCCGGGGGCGGCGTGGGAAATCGCGAAGACATTGGCGAAGGCCGGATCGCTCATCCAGCCCTGGACGACCACGACCTGCCGTCGGATCTCGGGCAGTACTGCGTTCGCTCCACCGATCGATACCAGTGACAATAACGCGAACACGCGTGCGATTTGCAGTAACAGACCAAGCATCAGGCGCGGCCCTCCATCGCTGCCGCTGCGACGGCGAGCGGTACCAGCACGACGACCACGAGGGGCAGCGGCCATTGCATGATGCCGACCGCGGCGAAGGCCAGCAGGCTGATCGCCAGGGCCGGCGGCGTGGGTTTGAGCCGGCGGACCATCTTTATGGCGGTCCCGAGCACCAGTCCGGCCGCGCCGGCCGCCGCACCGACCAGTCCGGCCTGTACCTCCGGGACCGAGGCGAATCGCTCATAGGCGATGCCGAGTGTCGTCACGATCACCAGGGGCAGGGCCATCTGGCCGACGAGGCAAAGCAGCACGCCGATCACTCCCTGGAAGCGATCGCCGATCAGCACTGCGGCATTCATCGTATTGGGGCCAGGCAGGATCTGCCCCACGCCCAGCACCGACGCGAACTCCTTTTCGCTGAGCCAGCGCCGCTCTTCCACGATCACATGACGCGCCCAGGGCGCAATGCCGCCGAAGCCGAGCAGGCCGATTTTGAGGAATCCCAGGAACAGTTCGGCCTTGCCGACAGTCCGGAGGGGCGCGTCGCCCGACGATTCGATGGTCATGCCTATGACTAGGGGAAGGCGTTGCGACCCGCTTTCGACAGAAGGCCGAAGCTGCCTAAAATCAGGCCATGGCCCGAAATTCCCCTGCGGCTGCGCTCGAAGAGATCGCCCGACCGATCGTAGCCGTCGGCAACGACTATCCGGCCAGCCATGTGCACCCCGCCCATCGGCATCGCCGCTCGCAGCTCCTGTTCGCGGAACGGGGCACAATGCTGGTCCGGACCGGCGAGGGCGCGTGGATGGTGCCGTCGCATCAGGGCATATGGATTCCCGCTGGCATCGAGCACAGCATTGCCATGCTGGGTCCCGTTTCGACCCGCAGCGTCTACCTCGAGGGCGAACCTGCACTCGGCATGCCGCTTCACTGCCAGGTCCTGGGTATCTCGCCGCTGCTGCGGGAGCTGCTGATCGAGGCGGTGGACTTGCCATTGGAATACGACATGGAAGGGCGCGCCGGGAAGATCATGGCCCTGGCGATCGAGGAAATTCGCGCCGCGCCGGCGCTGCCGCTCAGCCTGCCACTTCCAGTGGATGAAAAGCTGGCTAGGCGGTGCCAGCGATTCCTCGAACGTCCGAACGTGCAGCAGACGATCGATCTCTGGTGCCGCGATCTAGCGGTCAGTCGTCGTACTTTCACACGCCGCTTCCAGCACGAGACAGGGTTGACCTTTTCGATATGGCAGCGTCGTGCCTGCCTCCTCTGGGCACTGCCGCGCCTGTTGGGAGGCGAACGCGTGACCACGCTTGCCTTCGATCTCGGCTATTCGAGCCCGGCGGCTTTCGCCACCATGTTCAAGCAGCTCATGGGCACCGCGCCACAAGCCTACCGGCGCGACTCGCATGCTGTGCAACGACGGCGCCATCCGGCCGGATCCGTCTGAAAGCTGGCGTAACATGCGGCGAAGTGCCTGTGCCGGGCGCAACCGGTTGCAGTGGCGGAGGGCCGATGCCATGCTTCCACTTACAAACAAGCCGCCGATCGGTCGATGACCGGTAACGCAGCGGCAATATAGAGGAGGAAGAGGATGTCACGAAATGGCGTTGGGCCCATGGTGCGCCGCCGGCGTATTCTAAAAGTCGGCGCAGGGATCGGCGCCCTGCAGTTCACAGCTCCTTTCATCATCCAGGCCCGCGGCGAGCAGCCGGTGAAGATCGGCTTCATCGATCCGATCACAGGCAGCCTGTCGGCGCTCGCGGTCAGTGAGGTCGAGGGTGCGAAGTGGACGGTCGAGCAGATGAACAAGAAGGGCGGCATTCTCGGCCGACCCGTGGAGTTGCTGGTCGAGGACAGCGCCAATGACACCGGCACCGGCGTACAAAAGGCGCACAAGCTCATCGAGCGCGACAAGGTCGACGTGATCATGGGCGACGTGAATTCGGGCATCGCCTATGCGATCATGGGAGTGACCAGCGAGAAGAAAGTCCTGCACATCGTCCCCGGTGGGCATACCGATCCGATCACGGGCAAGGACTGCAAGTGGAACACGTTCCGCACCTGCAACACCACGGCTATGGATGCGGCGGCCGTCACCGGTGAACTGGTGAAGAAGTTCGGCAAGAAGTGGTTCTTCATCACGCCGGACTACGCCTACGGCAAGACGTTGCAGGAAAATTTCGTCAAGAACCTCAAGAAAGCAGGTGGCACCTATGAGGGTGACATGCTGCCGATCGCGAATACTGATTTCTCGGCGACGCTGATCAAGGCCAAGGCCTACAAGCCCGATGTACTTCTGAACAACATGGGCGGTGCGGCCCAGCTGAACTGCATGAAGCAGTTCGTGCAGTTCGGGATGGCCAAGGAAATGGCCCTGGGCGGCGCGCTCTACGAAATCGAGACCCTGCGCTCGGTGCCGAAGGAGGCGCTGACCGGCTGGTGGGTCATGGAATGGTGGTGGAACCAGCCGAACGTTCCGGCGGTCAAGCAGTTCGTGGACGCGATCTCGCCGGCACTCGGTGGCAAGAAGCCGTCGGCAAGGCATTGGTTCTCGTACGTTTCCATCAATGCCGTGAGGCTCGCGGCGGAAAAGGCCAAGTCGCTCGAGGCCGTGAAGATGGCACACGCGCTCTCGGATCTCGAATTGCCGCCGGAAATCGCGCTGTCGCCGAACAAGATCAGGTATCGCGGAGGCGATCACCAGCTCATGAGCGACCTCTTTGTGGGCCAGGTCCAGCCGGCAGGTCCGGGTGGACCCGACGATCTCTTCAAGGTCGAGTCGGTGGTTCCCGGCGAGCAGGCGGCCGGATCTGCCGAGGCAACGGGTTGCAAGATCAGTTGGCCGGCCTAGGCCACTGACCAAAAGCCGCGTGGGATCCTCTTCCACGCGGCTTTTTTAGCCTTCCAGCTTCGGGGCAGGGGCATGCTGCAACTCGTTCTGTTCAATCTCACCAACGGGCTGATCGTCGGTGCCTTTTACGTGCTGATGGCACTCGGCCTGTCGATGATCATCAACCTCAGCAACGTGGTGAATTTCGCTCATGGCAACTTTCTCGCCATCGGCGGCTACATCGCCTTTGTGCTGACGCCGTTCATTGGCTTCTGGGGCGCCCTGCTGGTCTCGCCTCTCCTGACGGCGATCATGGGCTACGTGATCGAGAAGCTCATAATCCGACACGTCTATACCCGCAATCACATCTACAGCCTGCTGCTGACCTTCGGCCTGAGCTTTATCCTGCAGGACGTCTGCCGCTATATCTGGGGACCGAGCCCATTGCCGCTCAACATCCCTGCCGACATGTCGGCGGCGGTCACGCCCGACCTCTTTTTCATCACCTGGTACCGCGTCTTCATGGTCGCGGTCGTGATCGTGGCGGTGGCGGGCCTGTTCGCCTTCCTGCGCTATACGCGTGTCGGCATGCGCATCCGCGCTGGCACGCTCGATCTCGACACCGTCTCGGCGCTGGGCGTCAACGTCTCGGCGCTGCGTTCCTACAACTTCGCCGTCGGCAGCTTCCTCGCCGGCCTTGCGGGTGTGCTTGCGGCAGGGCAACTCGGCCTTAATCCCAACATGGGCGACGACCTGATCATGCCGAGCTTCATCGCCGTCATCGTGGGCGGCGTGGGCAGCCTGACCGGCACATTGCTGGGAGGCCTGCTGATCGGCGTCGCGTCTGCGCTCACCACCGTCTTCTATCCATCCGCTGCGGATGCGGTGATCTACGTCATCATGGCGCTGGTCCTGCTAATTCGACCACGCGGACTGTTGGGCGAGGAGGGGATGCTGCAATGAGCACCGTAACCACCCGCGCCGACGCCACCGTCGTTCGCCCGTGGCAGCAGCTCGTCGTCATCTGGGCACTGCTGCTCACCGCCCCGTTCTGGCTGCCGCTGGTCGGCGGCTACACGGCGGTTGCAGCGCGCGTGCTGGTGATGGCCCTTGCTGCGATGGGGCTCAACCTGCTGCTGGGCTATACGGGCGTGCTGAGTTTTGGTCATGCGGCCTATTTCGGGCTAGGCGCCTATGGCGCCGGGCTCACGCTCAAATATGTTGCGCACTCGACGCCGCTTGCGATCGTCGCCGGCACGCTGCTGGGCGGCATCGCGGGCATGCTGTTCGGTTTGCTGCTGGTCCGCCGGCGTGGCGTCTACTTCGCCATGGTGACCATCGCCTTCGGCCAAGTCTGCTTCTACATCGCCTACAAGTGGGACGACTTCACCGGCGGCTATGACGGGCTGCGCGGCTTCGTCCGTGCGCCGCTCGATTTCGGCCTGTTTACGATCGACATCACCAACAACGGGATGCTGTTCTACTACTTCGTGGTGGTCGTGTTCGGGCTGGCCGTCGGGCTGCAGGCGCTGATCCTGAGGTCGCCATTTGGCCGGACTATGCTGGCGATTCGAGAAAACGAACGCCGCGCCCGCTTCCTCGGCCTGCCGGTCGAGAAGCACATCTGGATTTCCTTCTCCATCTCCTGTTTCTTCACGGCGCTGGCGGGAACTCTCTACGCGCTGCTGAACAACTTCGCGGATCCCCTGGGGCTTAACTACATAATGTCCGGTAATATCGTGATGATCGCGGTGATGGGCGGCATGCGCACCTTCTGGGGGCCGCTGGTGGGCGCTGTTCTGTTCGTCCTGCTGCAGGACTACGTCTCGTCGATGACCACCAACTGGATGTCCTTCGTGGGCCTGGTCTTCGTTCTGGTCGTGCTGTTTTTCCCGCGCGGCCTGATGGGCGTGTTGCAGAGGAAGCCTTCCGCATGACCACAGCCGCGCCGAAGCTCGAAGTCTGCAGCGCCACGAAGAAGTTCGGGAATCTCACGGCCGTGTCCGACGTGTCGATGCGCGTCGAGAACGGTGAGTTGCGCGCGATCATCGGTCCGAACGGAGCGGGCAAGACCACCTTCTTCAACCTGATCACCGGCTTCTTCCCGCCCACGTCCGGCGACATCCTGATGGATGGCTTGAATATCAGCCGAGTTCCAGCTGCCACCCGTGTCAAGATGGGCATGGGACGCACTTTTCAGATAACCGAGATCTTTCCGGAGCTGACAGTGCGTGAGAATACCCGGATCGCGGTCGAAACGGGCCTCGGCTTCAGCCTGCGCGCCTGGCTGAACGCCGCCGAGAAGAAGCGAGTTGTCGACGCCTCGGAAGAAGTGATGACGATGGCCAACCTGACGTCCAAGGCCGATCGCCTGGTCGGCGAACTGTCGCATGGCGATCAGCGCTCCGCCGAAATTGCGATGGCGTTGGCGCTGAAGCCGAGTTTGCTCCTGCTTGACGAACCGACGGCCGGGATGGGGGATGAAGAAACCTATCACGTCACCGGCATGATTCGTCGCCTGCATCGGGACTCGAAGTACACCATCGTCCTGATCGAGCATGACATGCGCGTGGTGTTCCATCTGGCTGATCGCATTTCCGTCCTGGCTGAGGGCAAGCTGCTGGCCGAGGGCACGCCGGGGGAAATCAGCGCCAATGAGCATGTGCAGAATGCTTACCTGGGAAAAGCCGAATGAATGCGATCGAGGTCAGCAGGCTCAACACATTCTATGGCAAGAGCCATATCCTGCATGATGTTTCCCTCAACGCGGTGGAAGGCAGCATCACGACGCTGCTCGGCCGCAATGGCGCCGGCAAGACGACGATGATGCGCAGCATCATGGGGCTTACGCCGTGTCGGTCAGGGTCCGTCAAGGTCTTCGGTCACGAAGTCTCGAAGCTCGCACCCTACCGGGTGGCGCGGCTGCGCGTGGGATATGTGCCGGAAGGGCGGCGGGTCTTTCCCAATCTCACCGTCGAGGACAATCTGAAGGTGCCGCAGGGTGATCGGGGTCCGTTCGACATTCCGCGCATCTACCAGCTTTTCCCCCGCTTGGAAGAGCGGAAGATGAACCGCGGACGGCAGTTGTCGGGCGGCGAGCAGGAAATGCTGTCGATCGCCCGCGCCCTTTTGCTGAATCCGAAAGTGCTGATCCTCGACGAACCCTCGCAGGGGCTCGCGCCTCTGATCGTCAAGGATGTGTTCCGGATCGTCACGACCATGAAGCAGGAAGGGATGACAGTCCTGCTCGTGGAACAGAATGTGCGCATGTCACTGGACATTGCCGACACGGCATACGTGCTCGATCACGGCGTCGTCGTCCATCATGGCCCGGCCGCAGTGCTTGCTGCGGATGAGGGGCTGATACAGTCGCTGGCCGGCGCCAGCGCCGAGGAATGGCACCTTCCCGATTAACGATCGGTGAGCGGGTGATGGCAGGCGACGGACTGTTCGCTGGTTGTCGGACGCAAGTCCGGCACTTCTTTGGCGCAAATGCCATCCGCGCGCGGACAGCGTGTGCGGAAACGACAGCCTGACGGCGGATCGAGCGGTGAGGGTGGCTCGCCTGCCGCGACGTTGGTCGTCGGCGGAACGGTCGGATCCGGCACCGGGATCGCCGCCAGAAGGAGTGCCGTGTAGGGATGGGCAGGCCGACCGAACACCTGCTCGGTCGGTCCGACCTCGCACAACCGGCCGAGATACATCACGGCGATGCGGTCGCTGACTGCCTTCACAACCGCGAGATCGTGGGCGATGAAAAGGAGGGTGAGGCCATAGCGCCGCTTCATTTCCTCCAGGAGATTGAGGATCTGGGCGCGGATCGAGACGTCGAGCGCCGACACCGGTTCGTCGCAGACCACGAGCTCCGGCTCGAGGATCAGGGCACGGGCGATGCACACGCGCTGGCACTGGCCGCCGGAGAATTCATGCGGCAGGCGGCGCCAGACCAGGTCGGGATCGAGGCCCACCGCTGTCAGGACCTCACGCACCCGCCGCTCGCGCTCGGCGCGGTCGGTGATACCGGTGATGATCAGCGGCTCGGCCACGATGTCGCCGATGCAGCGTCTGGGATTGAGCGAGGCGATCGGGTCCTGGAAGATAAGCTGCAGGCGCTTGCGCATCAGCCGCAGCGCCTCGCCTTCGAGTGCGGTGAGGTCCGTGCCGTCGAACACGACTTTGCCGGCGGTGGGACGGCGCAGTTGAAGCACGGCACGGCCGAGCGTCGACTTGCCGCAACCGGATTCCCCGACCAGGCCCAGTGTCTCGCCGCGCCCAACGGCGAGGCTCACGTCGTTCACCGCCGACAGCGTGCGACCGCTTACCGGATATTCGACGGTCAACTGCTCCACGGAGAGCAGCGGTGCGGCGCGGTTGGATGCATTGTCCGGCATCACGTCCTCGCGCCGGTTGGAAGCGCCAACGGGTGCCAGCAGGCGTAGAGCCCGCCGCTGCGCCCAGGGTCGATGAGCGGCGGTTTCGCTTCCCGACACCGGTCGTCGGCATAGCGGCAGCGTGGCGCGAAGGAACAACCTGGCATTGGTCGGGTGGGATCAGGCGGTCGACCGGCGATCGCGGGCAAAGCCGTATGCGGTGGCGAGTCGAGCTTGGGGATCGCCGCCAGCAGCGCTTCGGTATAGGGCATGCGCATATGGGCGAAGAGTTTGGGCGTGGGAGCACGCTCGACGACGCGACCGGCGTACATGACCGCCACTTCGTCGGTGCGGCCGGCGACAACGCCGAGATCGTGGGTGATCAGGATCATCGCCATGTGGCGGCGCTTCTGTTCGCGAGCCAGGAGGTCCAAGATTTGCGCCTGCACGGTGACATCGAGCGCCGTGGTCGGTTCGTCGGCGACCAGCAGCCTGGGCTCGCAGGACAGGGCGATGGCGATTGCCACACGCTGGCGCATGCCGCCTGAGAGCTGATGTGGATACTGTCGCAGCCGTTGCTCGGGCGCGGGAATGCCGACCGCCGCCAGCAGCTCGACGCTGCGCCGTCTCGCCGCCGCACGCTCCATGCCGAGATGAGCCTGCAGCGTCTCGACAAGCTGCGTGCCGATCGTCAGCACCGGATTGAGGGAGGTCATCGGGTCCTGGAACACGACGGCAAGCTCGGGTCCGCGCAGCTTGCGCAGCGCCTCGGGCGACAGCGCCGCGAGATCGCGCCCACCGAACGTGACGCTGCCGGCGAGCTTTGCCCGCTTGGGCAGGAGTTGCAGGATGGCGCGCGACAGCATCGTCTTGCCGCAGCCCGATTCGCCCACGATGCCGAGCGTATGACCGGGCATCAGTGTGAGATCGACTCTATCGACTGCACGCAAGGCGCCGCGCGGCGTCGGCAGCTCGACCGATACGCCTTCGAGTGACAGCAGCAGGCTTGTCATCGCGCGTGCCTCACAGCGTCGCCGGGCGCGGATCGGTGAGCGCACGGAGCGTGTCGCCCACGATGTTGAAGGCGAGCACCGTCGCGAACATGAAAGCCGCGGGCAGGAAGGCGAGCCAGGGTGCGATGTCGAGGCTTTCGCGGCCTTCGCCGATCATGCTGCCCCAGCTCGGTGCCGGCGGCGGCACGCCCAGCCCCAGGAAGCTCAGTGCGCCTTCGACGACGATGGTCACAGCCACACCGAGCAGGAAGAAGGCGAGCAACGGCAGTGCGACGTTGGGCAGGAGCTCGCGCATCAGGATGCGAGTGTGTGTGGCGCCGAGTGTGCGTGCGGCGACCACGAATTCACGTTGGGAGAGCGACAAGGTCACCGCGCGAGCCACGCGCGTGAAGGCCGGGATGCTCAACACGCCAATCACCAGGGTAAGGTTCAGGACCGACTGGCCGAGATAGGCCGTGACGGCAAGCGCGAGGACGAGTGGCGGGAAAGCGAGAAGGACGTCGACGCAGCCGACCGTGATTACCTCGAAGCGACCGCCGAAATAACCTGCCAGCATGCCGAGCGCGCCGCCGATCACGAGGCCGATCGCTGGTGCGAGCAATCCGACCGTGAGCGAGATGCGGGCGCCGTAGATCAGACGCGAAAGCATGTCGCGGCCGAGTTGATCGGTTCCCAGCAGGTGCTCGGCGCTTGGCGGCGCGCGCTTGCCCAGGAAATCCATGTCGGTCGGGCTGACCAGGGGCAGGAAGTCGGCGAGGATGGCAGCCAGCCCGATCAGGGCAAGCCAGACGAGCGCAACCAGGAACAGCCCACTCGGCCGGCTGCGGCGGCGGCGCACCGGCGAGACAAGGGCGGTATCGCCTTCGATCTCAAGCACGGCCATGGCGGATCCTCGGATCGAGCACGGCGTAAAGCATGTCGACAACGAAGTTCACCAACACGAAGCCCGTCGCGACGAACAGCACGACACCCTGCAAAATGATGAAATCACGGGCATAGATGGCGCCCACCAGCAGGCGACCGATGCCCGGCAGGGCGAAGATGGTCTCGACGATCAGCGCACCGCCAATCAGCCGACCGATGTTGATGCCGGTGACGGTGACAAGCGTCAGCGAGGACGGCTTCAGCGCATGGACCAGGAGGATGCGCGCGGGGCGCAGGCCCTTGGCCTTGGCCATGGTGATATAGTCTTCCTGCAGGGTCGCGATCATGTCGGAGCGCAGCACGCGCATCAGCACGGGCCACTCGGCGAAGGCGAGCGTGAACGCAGGCAACACGAAGCTGCGCAAGTTGCCGATCGGATCCTCTGTGAAGGGCACCCATCCGGTCGCCGGTAGCCAGCCGAGTTGTACGGCGAAGAGGTAGATCAGCAGGATCGCCACCATGAAAGAGGGCAGCGAGAGCTTGCCGAAGGCCAGTCCGGTCAGGAACCGGTCAATCGCACTGCCGCTTCGGACCGCACATAGAATGGCGAGCGGAATACCGATCAGCAGACCCAGCGCCTCGGCAAAGATCATCAGCTCGATCGACACCGGCAGGCGATCGAGCACGGCTGCCAGCACCGTCTCGCCGGTGCGGAAGGAGCGGCCGAAGTCACCGTGCAGCACGTCCCACAGCCAAAGCAGGTAGCGTTGCCAGATCGGCAGGTCGAGACCCATCTGCGCCCGCAGCGCCGCGACCTTCTCAGGCGTCGCCTGGTCGCCCAGGATCGTGTAGGCGAGATCGCCTGGCAGCAGCGACGCGATCAGGAAGGTGAGCAGCGTGACGGCGAGCAGGACCGGCAGCAGGTAAATGAGCCGCCGGCCGATGAACTTGGCCATACCCCCGCTATTCCAGCCAGGCGTCGGAGACGTTGATGACGCCGCCGTACAGCTTCGGCACGCCCTTCACCTTGGCTTTGGCGACGGCGTAGTAGGTGTTCTGGAAAGTCCAGAACCAGATCGCTTCCTGGTTGATGATGCGGCTGATGGCGCAGTAGTCCTCGGTGCGCTTGGCCTGGTCGGGCGTGATCCTCGCATGCTCGAGCAGCTTGTCGAGCTCGGGGTTCGAGTAGTTGGCGAGCGCCACCGGGCTGCCGGTGTGGAAGTTGGCGTACATCTGCACATCGGGATCCGGGTAGTCGACGATCCGCCACGGCGTGATGTCGAACTTGCGCTGAAACGCGCGTGCCGGAATGGTCGCCTGGTCGACCTGCTCGATCTCCATGTCCACGCCGACATTCTTCCAGAACTGCTGCAGCACCTGGCCGTTGGCACGGCCACGAGGCGTCGCGGTAAACAGCATCTTGAACTTGACCGGCTTGCCGTACTCCTTGATCAGCGCCTTCGCCTTGGCGGGGTCCTCGGGCAGGGCGCCGTCGTCCTTGCACTTGACCCAGGAGCCGTCACCGTAGGGATTGCTGGCGGGCCGTGCGAGGCCGTTGGTGAGCGCCTGCGACATCTTCTTGCGGTCGAGCGCCATGACCAGTGCGCGCCGCACGCGGACGTCGTCGAGCGGCGGGACCTTGGTGTTGATGGCGTTCACGGCGGCGCCAGAGCCCGCGTAGGAGAGCACCTGCAGGGCAGGGTCCTTGCGCGCTCGTACGATGTTGTCGGCTTCGAACTCGTCCGCCCATACAACGTCGGTCTCACCCGACTTCAGGCTGGCGAAGCGCGCCTGCGAATCGGGCAGGGGCCGCAGCACGACGCGGTCGAGGTGGGGATGGCCCTTGTTCCAATAGTCGGGATTGCGCTCCAGCACCATGCGGTCGCCTGCGGTCCAGGACTTGACCATGAATGGTCCGGTGCCAATGGGATTGCGGTTATAGTCGTCGCCCTTGGCCTGGATCGCGGTCGGTGAATGGATGGTTTGGTTTTGGTCGGGCCGTGTCAGCAGGACCGGGAAGTTCACCGCCGGATCCTTGAGGTGATAGACGACCGTGAGGTCGTCCGGAGCGTCCACGCTCAGGATGTTGGCAACGTAGAAGGCACAGCGGCAGTTGTTCTTGGGATCCTTCTGGCGGTCGATGTTCCATTTCACCGCCTGGGCGTTGAACGGCGTGCCGTCCTGGAACTTTACATTGGGCCTGAGCTTGAACGTCCAGGTCTTGAAATCATCCGAGCCTGACCAGGAGAGTGCGAGCTTGGGCGTGGCCTTGCCATTGTCGTCGAGGCCGACGAGCGTCTCGAGAATCAGGCTGGCGGCGATGTTCGCCGATGTGTCGTAGACGCCGACCTTGAGTGGATCGAAGCCAGGAATATCGAGCTCCAGCCCGACCGTGAGCGTCCCACCCTGCTTCTGCGCCATTGCGGGTGCCGCCGCAAGGCAAGCGGCCGCTGCCGCCAATGCAAACAGTCTCGCTGTCTTGGCCATCAATTTTCCTCCCGACAATCGGCGTTAGCCTGTTTTCTTGGAAGCCACTGTAAGCAGAGGCACGCATTGCCTCAAGAAGAAGCTGACGGTAGCGTCACCTTGATCTGAGAGTGGAAAGTGGCTTGTCGCGATCCGAGCAGTGATGGGAGCTGAATGCCCCTCCCACGTGTATATCCTGCGTATCCGTAAGCGTTGCGTCTCGCGGAACATCGTTCACAACGATCTCCATCGCATGTTGGTCTTGCCCTATAGTCCACCGCGAAAGCGGCCCAGAGCGGTCGAAGGCAGGAGGTGGATTCGGATGCGGCGTCGCGAAGTTCTTCGGGGAGCGGGATGGAGTGCGGCTGTGCTTGCTGCGCCGGCGATTCGGTCGGCCCGGGCGCAGGCGGCCAAGCCGCTGGTAATCGGTGGTTCGGTGCCGCTCACAGGCGCGGCGGCCGAGACTGGCCTCAACGTGAACAACGGCTACCTCACAGCCGCGAGCTACCTCAACGACGTGCTGGGCGGCGTCGAGATCGCGGGCGAGAAATACAAGATCGAACTCAAGCTGTTCGACGATGCGAGCGATCCGGCGCGGGCAACCACGCTGATCCAGCGCCAGATTGACGACGGCACGAACTTCTTCCTCGGCTCGTTCGGCAGCAATATCGTTCTGCCCACGGCAGCGATCACCGAACGGGCGAAGAAGCCGATGGTGCAAACCGGCGGCGGCTCCGACGCGATCTTCACCCGCGGCTTCAAGTATGTCTTCGGCATGTATCCACGCGCCACACGACAATTCACGTCGGCTGCGGCGCTTTTCAAGACGCTGAAGCCGGCGCCCGAGACCTACTCGGTGATCTACAACAACGATGCCTTTTCCAAGACGGCAGGCGAGGGCGTGAAGCTCGCTTGCGACGGGCAGGGGTTCAAGCGGATCGAGACCTACGAACTGCCGACCAAGGTGACCGACGTGTCGAGCGTCCTGGCGTCGGTGCGCGCCAAGACGCCGGATATGTTGATTTGTGTCGTGCACGACCAGGATTCGCTCCTGATTGCACGCCAGATGGCGGCAACCAACACCAACGTGAAGTTGCTGTTCCAGGGGTTGGGCCCGCAGCTCGCGTCGTTCCGTGAGGCGCTGGGCAAGTATTCCGAGGGGCTTTTCTGCTCCACCTATTGGGACGAGAGCGTTCCCTACAAGGACAAGTTCTTCGGGGGCGCCAAGAAGTTTGCCGAATACTATCGCAGCAAGTTCACCCGTCCCATCGCCTATCACACTGCCGGGGCCGCAGCTTGCATCGAAACCTATGTGCTCGCCATGCAGGCGGCCAAGAGCACCAAGCCGGAAGCGGTGCGTGACGCCTTGGCGGCGGCCGACTTCGAGACATTCTATGCCCATATCAAGTTCACCCCCGAGGGTGATGGCGACGCCTTGCTGCTGGGCGGCATGATCGGCCAGGTGCAGAAGGGCAAGCTCGAGACGGTGTTCCCCGATGCGGCACGATCGGCATCGCCGATCTATCCCTTGCTGCCCTGGGACAAGAAGGCATGACCGTCGCGTCGCGATGAGTCTCGTTCTCCAGACGGTGGCCGACGGCCTGGTGTTGGGCGGTATCTATGCGCTCGCCGCGGTTGGCTTTTCGCTGATCTTCGGTGTCATGCACGTCATCAACCTCAGTCATGGCGTGCTGGTCCTGATCGGCGCCTATCTGGCGCTTGTGCTGTCCAACAGCCTCGGCGTGGATCCGTTGCTCGTCCTGCCGCTGGTGATGATCGTGCTGTTCGGCATGGGTTATTGCTATCAGCGCTTCCTGATTCAGCGCACCATCAGCGGGCCGCCGCTTGCCTCGATGCTGCTCACCTTCGGGATCGCGCTGATGTTGCAGAACGCCATGATCTGGGTGTTCTCGCCCGACATGAAAAACATCACGCCGAGCTATGCCTTCGATTCCTTCAAGATTGCCGGCCTCACCTTCGATGCGGTGCGGGTGAGCGCGCTTGCAGCAAGCCTTGTGCTGCTATCCTGCCTGGCCCTGCTGCTCAAGTTCTCGCATCTCGGCCGACTTATTCGCGCGACGGCGCAGCAGACGCTGGCAGCCCAACTCTGCGGGGTCAATGTGCGGCACGTCTATGCGCTCACCTTCGCCGTTTCTGCCGCTTTCGCGGGCGCGGCCGGTATCGTGATCGGCGTGATCCTGCCGTTCTCGCCAGCCGACGAGTCGCTGTGGACGCTGAATGCCTTCGTCGTGGTCGTGTTGGGCGGGGTCGGCAGCCCGGCCGGCGCGCTGTTGGGCGGTCTGCTGCTGGGTGTCGTGAATACCCTCACTGCGCAGTATGTCGGGCCGTCTTTCCCCAATGTGACCATGTTCCTGATGCTGGTGCTTCTGCTGCTGGTCCGGCCGCACGGCCTGCTGGGCAACGCGTTCAGCGCCTCGCGATGAAACGATCACCGCTTTCCATTGCGCTGCTTGCTGCGATCTGCATTGCCGTCCTCGCGGCCGGGCCGTTCCTCCTGCCGCCATTCTATGTGCGTGTGGGACAGTTGATGCTCTATTCGGCCGGGCTCGGCTTGGCCTGGAGCATCCTTGGCGGCTTCGCTGGCTACGCAAGCTTCGGCCATGCCGCCTTCATCGGCGTCGGCGCCTTCACTGCCGGCCTGGTTGAAAACAGCGCTGCCGGCCTCGGGCCGCTATGGTTGTTGCCGCTTGGCCTGATCGCGGGAGGAGGGGCCTGCGCCGTCCTGTCGGCCGTCGTTGCCTATCCGATCTTGCGCTTGCGTGGCACGTTCTTCGCCATCGCCATGTTGGGCGTCAGCCATGTCTGCGCCGAGTTGACCAACAACGTCGACTTCTTCCAGGGATCGCTCGGCCTCAACTTCCCGCCGATCGCGCCCGCAAGCGCCGATCCAGCCGACTTCTTCTACTGGCTCTATCTTGCGGCCGGTCTCGTCGTGCTGTTCATCGCCTGGTGGATCCGCCATAGCCGCTTCGGGGCAGGTCTTCTCAGCATTCGCGAAGACGAGGATACGGCGCGCATGCTGGGTGTGCCCACAGAGCGTTACAAGCGTCTCGCCTTCGTCACGAGTGCCGTGCTGACCGGTCTGCTGGGCGTGATCTACGCCCATTCGCTGGGTTATATCACCACCGACTCGGTCTATCGCGACGATACCAATCTCAGTCTGATCGTCTACTCTCTGCTGGGCGGCATGGGCACGCTGTTCGGCCCCGTCATCGGCGCCTTCCTGCTGGTCTTCGTGACCCAGGTCATCCTGGCTCGCCTGCTCGACTTCCACCTTTTTGCGACGGGCCTTCTGCTCGTGCTGCTGGTGCTTGCCGCGCCTGGCGGGGTCGTGGGCGTCGTGCGCTCTCTGAGGCGTCGCCGCGACAAACTGGCGGGCGCGGAATGAGTGCCCCCGCGATCCTGCAGGTCGAGCACCTGTCCAAGAGCTTCCGCGGCCTGAAGGCCATCGCTGACGTTTCGTTCGCGATCGCGCCGGGTTCGATCACCAGCATCATCGGCCCCAACGGTGCGGGCAAGTCGACGCTGTTCAACCTGATCACCGGTTACCTGGCGCCGACGGCCGGTACGGTGCGGTTCAATGGCCGGCCGATCACGGGTATGGCGACCAACCGGATCGCCGAACTCGGCATCGCACGTGCTTTCCAAATCGCGCGGCCGTTCCGCGATATCAGCGTGCGCGAGAATGTGCGCATCGGCGCTCTGTTCGGCAAGAAGGGGCTGCGCGATGTCGAGGCGACGACCGAGCGCGGCATGAAGCTCGCGTCGCTCGCCCACCTGGCCGATCGTCGGGCGAGCGCACTTACAGTGGGGCAGCTGCGCCATCTCGAAGTCGCGCGTGCGATCGCGACCCGCGCCGATCTCTTGCTGGCCGACGAGCCCTGTGCCGGTCTCAATCCCACGGAGACTGCGGCCATGATCGACGTCCTGCGTCAAATCCGGTCGAGCGGCGTCACAGTCCTTCTGGTGGAGCACGACATGCCGTCGGTGATGGAAGTCTCCGATCGCCTGCTGGTGCTCGACGCCGGCATGCTGATCGCCGATGGCTCGCCGCACGAGGTCGCGAAGGATGCCAAGGTGATCGCGGCCTATCTGGGGACGCCTGAAGCGTCCTGACGTTACCGGCCGAGGAAGGCGCGCTGCACGTAGGCGTCGGCCAGCAGCTCCTCGCCGGTGCCGGCCAGCACGACCGCGCCCTTTTCGAGCACGTAGCCACGATGGGCGATCCGCAGCGACTGGTGCAGGTTCTGCTCCACCAGCAGCACGCCGATGCCGCTTTCGTTCACAGTCTCGATCAGCCGAAACATCTCCTGCGTGACCGTGGGCATCAGGCCAAGCGACGGCTCGTCGAGGATGATGAGCCGGGGCTCGGCCATCAGCCCGCGCGCGATGGCCAGCATCTGCTGCTCGCCACCGCTCATCGACCCCGCGAGCTGGCTGCGGCGCTCGCCGAGCCGCGGGAAAAGGCCGAAGGCTTTCTCGACGAGGCCGGCGACAGCCGAGCGTTCCTTGATATGGGCGCCGAGCTGCAGGTTCTCCATCACCGTCATCTGGGGGAACACCAGCCGGCCCTCCGGCACCAGCGTGATGCCGCGTCGCACGACATGGTGGCTGGGGGCGCCGGTGAGCGCCTCGCCGTTGAACCGGATGTCGCCCTTCTGAGGCCGCAGAACGCCCGCGATCATGCGCACGGTGGTGGATTTCCCGGCACCATTGGCTCCGAGCAGCGCCACGATCTCGCCCGGTCGCACCGACAGCGATACGTCGCGCACCGCAAGCGCGCCATCGTAGGCGAAGGCGAGATTCGAGACGTCGAGTCGCGCTTCCTTCATGCTCGACATTCTAGCCGGCGACAGCTCAGCTCCCCAACACGTCCTTCTCGTGGAATTCCACGCCGCGGGTGACCTCGGGAGCGGCACCTTCATACTCGACCTTGCGCAACTGCGTGCGGCGGATCTTGCCCGAGATGGTCTTGGGCAACTCGGTCACGAACTCCAGCCGGCGGATGCGCTTGAAGGGCGCAAGCCGCGTATTGCAGTACTTCAGGATCGAGGCAGCCGTATCCCGTGTGGGTGGCGCAGATGCCGTCAGCAGCACGAAGGCCTTGGGCACGCTGAGCCGGATCTCGTCGGGCGAGGGCACGATCGCCGCCTCGGCGACGGCATCATGCTCGATCAACACGCTCTCGAGCTCGAACGGACTGATGCGGTAGTCGGAGGACTTGAAGACATCGTCTGCGCGGCCGACGAAGGTGAGATAGCCGTCGTCGTCGATGCTCGCGACGTCGCCGGTGCGGTAGACCGCGCCATCGGCGCCGGTGAGTTTGCCCGAAGTGTCGGCGTAACCCTGCATCAGGCCGGCGGGCCGGTCGGCACCCAGCACGAGGCAGATTTCGCCTTCCTTGGCGTCCTTGTCGTCGGTATCGAGAAGCCGGATGCGATAACCCGGCATCGGCCGGCCCATCGAGCCCGCTTTCACCGGCAATCCTGGCGGATTGGCGATCTGCGCCGTGGTCTCGGTCTGGCCGTAACCGTCGCGGATGGTGAGGCCCCAGGCCTCCTGCACCCTGTTGATCACTTCGGGGTTGAGCGGCTCGCCGGCACCACAGACTTCGCGCAAAGCGAGCTTGCAGGCAGCCAGATCCTCCTGGATCAGGAGACGCCACACCGTGGGCGGGGCGCAGAAGGTCGTGACCTTGCAGCGTTCGAGCACGCCCAAAAGGCCCTTTGCGTTGAAGGGCGCCTGGTTGACCATCAATACTGTCGCACCTGCATTCCAGGGCGCAAAGAAAGTGCTCCAGGCGTGCTTGGCCCAACCGGGCGACGAGATGTTCACGTGCACATCGCCCGGTTTCAGGCCGAGCCAGTACATGGTCGACAGGCTGCCGACGGGATAGGAGCGGTGGCTATGGCGCACCAGCTTGGGCTTGGCCGTCGTACCCGAGGTGAAATAGAGCAGCAGCGGATCGTCAGCCTTGGTGATGCCGTCGGGCGTGAAGGTCGTGGGGCACTTGTAGGCGTCGGCAAGCGGCACCCAGCCTTCGAGCTTCGACGTGCTGGTCGTGACGAACGTGACACCGTCACGCGAAAGGCCCTTGCATTTCTCCGCCTGGTCTTCCCCGGCGATGATCATACGGGCTCGGCCACGCTCGACACGATCGGCGAGCTCCTCGGTCGTGAGAAGCGTGGTGGCCGGGATCACCACGGCGCCGAGCTTCATCGCCGCCAGCATGATCTCCCAGAGCGGCGCCACGTTGTTCAGCACCACCAGGAGATGCTCGCCGCGCTTCAGTCCAAGCCCGCGCAGCCAGTTCGCGACCTGGTTCGAGCGCGCACTCAACTCGGCGAATGTAAGCTTGGTTTCCTGGCCCGTGGCGACATCGACAATCCAGAGTCCGCAGCGATTCCTGCTCTCGGGGGCGCGCGCGAGATCGGCGTCGAACCAGTCGAGCGCCCAGTTGAAGGCTACCGGTTCGGGCCATTTGAAGCCCTCGACCGCCGCGCGGTAGTCGGCGCGGTTGTCGAGCAGGAATTGGCGGGCTTGTTGGAAAGTGGGCATCGGCATATGTCCCTGCAATTCATTCCGACCTACGCTACTCGGGGACTGCACGCCCGTCGAGCGAGAGAGCAGCATCAGCGGCAGGCTTCAGATGGTCGAAGAGACCGGCACAGCCGGCGTTCAAGCCGTTCCCCGGGGCGGCCTGGACCGGCGCGATGAAGGACGCCGGAATCGTGAGGTCGCCGACCTTTAAGTAGGCTTCGCTCAGCCAGCGCGAGGCGCGTGTCGAGGCACCGGCCTTGTCGAGTACGAGCCAGCCGCAAATCACCGTGCGCTCGCCCGTCGGATCGATGCGGATGTGGACGACATCGTTGCCCGAAACGTTGCCGGTGGCGCTGGTGACGCGCCATTCGAAAGGCACGGTGCGGTAGAACCGCGCATCGTCCACCGAGACATCGATCGTGCCGACATAATCCGACCGCGTCAGTGCCGGATCCTGCAGCCAGCCTTTCGAGATCGCGACCCCAAGCGCGATCGCCGCCGCGAAGACGACGGCGATGATCCAGGGCAGTGTGCGGCGCACGTTCAGGCCAGAACGGTCGAGAGACCGCCATCGACGACCAGCGTGTGGCCGGTGATATAGGCGCCAGCATCGGATGCGAGCAGCAACAGCGCGCCGCGCAGATCTTCGAGCTTTCCCCAACGATGCGCCGCAGTACGTTGCTCCAGCATGTCGCTGAAACTCCTGTTCTGCTGCAGCGCCACGTTGATCTCCGTGCGGATATATCCCGGCGCGATCGCGTTGGCCGTCACGTCGGGGCCGAATTCGACGGCGAGACTCTTGGTGAGGCCGACGAGGCCGTGCTTGGCCGAGACATAGCCCGCGACCTGGGCGCGCGCCACGACCGCCAGCACCGAGGCGATGTTGACGATGCGACCGTACTTGCGCTTCAGCATGTGCCGGCCGACCTCGCGCGAGAGCACGAAAGGCGCAACGAGGTCGGTCTCCACCGTGAGGCGGAACGATTCGGTCGCAAGATCGACGATCGGCTCGCGCGACAGCACGCCCGCATTGTTCACCAGCACGTCGATGCGGCGATGCCTGGCGATGATATTTGCCACCAGCTCGCGCACCGCGGCCTCGTCCGTGACGTCGAGCGGTACCACGTGAGCTTTGCCGCCCTTGCGGCCGATCGCCTTCGCCGTCGCTTCGAGCGCCTTCACGGTACGACCGGCGCACAGCACCGTGGCGCCTGCCTCGGCCAGGGTGAGGGCCATGTCACGACCGAGCCCGCGGGAGGCGCCGGTGAGCAGAACGACGCGGTTCTTCATTGAAAAGAGGTCTGCCATTTCCCGCCTTTTACCCTGCCTATCGGGTTCTTGCGCGAGATCCTAGCCGAAAGGACGGGCCGTCATGGGAAAAAGTCCCGCGCGGTTCCGATGAGGCTTTGTCATGGAGCGGCAGGATTTCCACGGAGCGGATGACGGGAGATCTGCCGATTTCTTTGCCGACAGGCCGGATCGTGGCCTATGAAGGAGCGGCAATTCATCGGGAGGGACGACATGGCGCAATCGGCCAAAGTGGCAATCGTGACGGGGTCGGCGACCGGCCTTGGCGCCGCGTGCGCGGTCGATCTGGCGGCGAAAGGTTGGAACGTCGCGATCAATTACACCAAGAGCAAGAAGGAGGCCGACGAGACCTACGCAAAGGTGAAAGCCAAGGGCGTGCAGGCCATCCTCGTGCAGGCCGACATGGGACAGGATGTCGATTGCAAGAAGCTCGCCGCCGAGACGATGACGGCATGGGGCCGTATCGACGGGCTGATCAACAACGCCGGCACCACCAAGTTCCAGAATCAGGGCGATCTCGACGGTGTCACGGCCGAGGATTTCGATCGTATCCTGCGCGTCAACGTGACCGGCCCCTATATGATGAGCCGCGCCGTCTTCCCGACCATGAAGAAGCAGTGGGACGAGAAGCAGGAACGCGGATCGATCATCAACATCTCTTCGATTGCGGGCGTGATGGGAGTCGGCACCTCGATCCCCTATGCCGCGTCGAAGGGCGCCCTGAACACGCTTACGCTCTCGCTGGCCCGCTGGTTCGGGCCGGCGGTCCGGGTCAACACGGTTTGTCCGGGTTTCATCCAGACGCGCTGGCTGCTGGGCGCGCTGGGGAAAGACGACTACGAGAAGCTGAAGGCGGCCCAGGAACAGACGACGCCATTGCGCCAGGCCGGGACGGCCGAACAGATGGCGGAGGCCGCGATCTTTTTCCTCACCAGCGCCAGCAACATCACCGGCGAGTTCCTGATCGTCGATGCCGGCACCCATCTCGGCGGCCTGCCGATGAAAGGTCGTTAGGCCGCGTCGTCGTTGGCGGCTGTGGCATGGGCGCGGGCGAAGGCTGACGCGGCGTTCTGGACGTGACGAATGGCGAGGAGGGCGGCCAGCTCCTCGTCGCCTGCGATCACCGCTTCGAGGATGCCGGCATGCTCTTTCCAGTCCTCACGCGCGCGGGCGCGGCTGTTGATCGCAAATGCGAGACTGGTGCGTTCGCGCAGGCCGCGCATCACATCGAGCAAAACCGAGTTGCGGCTCGCCTCGCCCAGCCGCTCATGGAATTCGGCATTGAGTCGGGTGAGCTCCTCGGTCGTGCCCGACTCGGCGGCGGCGTTGCCGTGCGCCAACGTCTCGCGGAGCTGCCGCACGATTTCGGGATCGTGGCGACGGGCGGCAAGGCGGGCGTTCTGGCCTTCCAGCAGGGCGCGCACCTCGACGAGCTCGGCGACGGTCTCAGGAGTGACTTCTACCACGGTGGCGCCACGGTGTGGTTCCAGCCGCACCAGCCCCTCGGCGGAAAGGCTGCGCAGCGCCTCGCGCACGGGAACACGCGATACGCCGAGCTCGGCCGACAGGCGATCCTCGACCAGCCGCGCACCGGGCTTCAGACGACCGTTGAGGATCTGGCCCCGGATGCGTTCGCGCACGAGCTTGCTGAGGGAAGGAGAGGTGCGGGCGTTCATGTCTTCAGCGTTGCCATGAAGGCGGCGATGCCCGCCTCGCAGCAGGCGATATCCTGTTCGCCGTTACCCCCCGAGGCTGCGATCGAGCCCACGCACTGGCCGTCGACGAAGATCGGGAAGCCGCCCACGAACACGGTGAAGCGGCCCTCGTGCTGGGTGAAAATGCCGAACGCCTCCTCGCCGGGCAGCGCATTCTTGTAGACGTGCGTCGGCTTGCGATGGCCGGCTGCGGTGAAGGCCTTGTTCATGGCGATCTGCACACTCGTCACCTTGCCGCCATCGAGGCGACGCAGTGCGATCGGATAGCCCGCATTATCGGCCACGCAGAGAACCTCGGGGACGCCGAGATCCTCCGCCTTCTTCTGCGCCGCGTCGAGGATGACGTGGGCCTCGGCGAGCGTCAGCGTCTTGTAGGTGTGCACGTGATTACGCTGCCAGTCTGGCCGCAGCCTCCGGCTTCACCAGGAACTTGCGATAGAGACCGTCGAGATAGAGGCGACGCATCATGGTCGCTTCCTTCACCAGCCGCACGCAAGCCTCGCGCTGGGCGTCGGTCGTGGCGTACTTCTCGACAATCTCGAAGCCTCGCTCGCCGTGCTCGGCATCGGCGACGATATGCAAGGTGAAGAAGGTCACCTCGTCCTCGGCGAAGCCGTATTTCTCCAGTAACGGCGGGGTGGTCTTGCTGTAGATGCGCGGCACCTGGCTTTCGAGCCCGATCAACAGACCCGACAGCGCTTCGACAAACGGCTTGCTCGACTGCATGGCACACCAGCTTTGAAGGCCGAGCGTCTCGGGCAGCAGTTCGCCCTTCACCTGGGCGTCCAGGATCTCGGCCCGTTTCATGCCGCAGGTCTCGGCGAATTCCAGCAACAGCTCGGAATGACGCACCGGCTCGAAGTCAGCCGAGCCCACGAAGCCTTCTTCCTCGGTGATGTTTTCCAGCAGGAAGTGCTGAACCTCCCAGTGCGGGCAGTTGGCGTATACGGCGCCAAGCCACTCCGAGAAGTGGCTCACATAGTGATAGTGCTGCTTCACCCATTCGCCCAGGAGCTGACGGTTGAGTCTGCCCGATGTCCAGGCGTCGCTCCATGGATGCACGGCCGAATGCCGTTGCTCGATGGCTTCTTCGAGAGCCAGACGGAAAGCGCTCTTTGTCATGGCGGCCTCCAAATCGTATACAATTCTGGTAAAATCCTCCTATTATCGCCTTTCGGCAAGTCATATTGTATACAGTAGCGATGAAGTCGGAGGACTACAGTCAGGGCGACGCCTTTCAGATCGAGAAACGGACGGTCTTTTCGACCGACTGGTTGCCGGTCTGCGCCGAGGGACAGATTCGCAGCAGAGGGAACTTCCTGGCGGCAACCGTGGGCGGCTGGGGCGTCGTGGCCGTGCGCGACGGGGAGGGCGTGGTTCGTGTGCTGCGCAATGCCTGTCGCCATCAGAACATGCCGGTCGTCGGCGCGCCCTCAGGGACGTGCGAAATCTTCCGTTGCCGTTTCCATGGCTGGACCTACGACCTTGCCGGCAAGTTCTTGGCGGCGCCGCCACCCGTCGCGCCGGCCGATGTGCAGTCACCCGATGTCAATTTGGCATCGTTTGCGGTCGTGCAGAAGGCGAGCCTGGTCTTCTTCAGCATTGGAGGCAAGATCGCTCCACCGGAACTCGGGGACCCGTTGCCGGCGTATGGCGGCACCATCGCCACTGACATCGCGTGCAACTGGAAAGTCGCGGTCGAGCATCTGCTGCTCGAGCATCGCGATCGGTCGCGCGATTTCATCTGGCAATGGCCGCTGCTCGCATTGCGCCGCGCCGGCGCTCTTGCGATCGTCGAGCAGATCGTCCCGCACACCTTCCTGCGCACACGCCTCCTCACTCATGTGTTCGGCGACACTGCCAAAGAACACGAGCCGTCGAGCGGTCTGATCAAGCAGGCCTGCGAGCATCTGCAGGCGGACCGTGCCGCTGGAACGATGGCCTCGGAAGACAATGCGCTTCTCGTCGATTTTCATCGGCGACTCGATGCGGCTTATGCCGAGGCGGCAACTGCCACCTGATTCTGCCGAGCCACGCCGTAACGGGGAAAATCTTTTCCTTTCGCAGTACGTCCTCTCATGGATCCCGGCAGTTCTTCTCCATGGCGCAGGCCGGCAGAGCCCCCAAGATCATCGGTACGAATTCGACCGAACGATTCGGAGGTCCTGTCCATGACGCTTCAAGCCAATGCCGAGGCCATCGCTGCACCGCCGCATGTGCTGGCCGACTTGAACTATCTCGTGCCGATGGCCGAACGCCCACGCAACTACACGTTCGATCCGCCGGTCGGCGTGCCGCGCAGCAACAGCTTGCACGAGGCACATCGCGTCATGATCCGCGACGCGCGGCCGATCACCGACAAGGTGTCGCTCGACGCGACGGGCTTTGCGCTGATAGAGCATGCGAGCGCCGTGCGCGACTTCTTCGACGAAGAGGAGGTGCGCCGCGTCTACTACCCCGAGGTTGAGCGTATCCTGAAGGAAGCGACCGGCGCCTATCGCGTCCATATCTTCGACCACACAGCGCGCCGCCGCATTGCCGGTGCCGAGGACCGTGGCGCCGGACCGCGCCAGCCCGTACAGCGTGTGCACATCGACCATACCGCACGCTCAGGCCCGCAGCGCGTGCGCGATCTTCTTCCCGATGACGCCGAGGAGCTGCTGAAGGGCCGGGTCCAGGTGATCAATGTCTGGCGACCGATCGAGGGACCGCTGCTCGATTCGCCGCTCGCCGTTTGCGATGCGACCAGCGTCGGCGCCGATCAGCTCGTGCCGTCGGACCTCGTCTATCCGCACCGGGTCGGCGAGACCTATTCGGTGACTTACCATCCCGCGCACCGCTGGTACTATGTGCCGCGGATGCGTACCGACGAGGCGCTGCTGCTGAAATGCTCAGATACCTTGAGTACGGTGCCGGCCCGTTTCACGCCGCACAGCGCCTTCATCGACCCGACGGCGCCAGCCGATGCGCGGCCACGTGAAAGCATCGAGGTGCGGACGCTGGTATTCCATCGCTGACACGGATCCCGGCCTGCCGGCTCAGGTCGGCAGTTCGTGGCCGCGGCCAATATTGCGGATGATCTCGCTCAACTGCGGCCTTGCCTTGAGAAGGGCTCGTCGATAGGCGACGAGCCCTTCCATCAGGGCGCCGTCGCGTTTCAGCAACCGGTCGGCGAATTCGACCATGCGCGTATTGGGCCAACCATGCTTGCGCAGCTCGAGAAGGCGCAGGAATGCCATTTTTTCCTGTCCCGGCGAATGCTGCGCCATCAGGATCGCCGCCGCTGCCGTAGAGCGCGAGATGCCGGCATGGCAATGGATCAGCACGTGGCTATCGCGTGCCGCATGCACGCGCTGACCGAAATCGAGCACCTGCCGGACGTGGTCCGGTGTGCAGGCTTCGAAGCCGGGATATTCGGCCACGACGTCGTCGAAGCGCAGCAACAGGTGATCGATCTTGAGATAGCCGTCGAGCGCTTCCGGACGTGGCTCGCGGGTGTCGATGATCGACAGGACGTGGCTGACGCCGATCGAAGCATGTTGCGGCAGCTCGGGAATGCCGCAGATCGTGAGCTTCTGGCTGGGCAGGGGCATGGTGCTGTTCTACAGCAAGGCGGCCGCCATGTGCAGGCGATCGCTGGCCTGCCCGACAGGAAAAATGCGGCGGAACACCTCAGGCGCCAGCGCGCGGCGATTCTTCCGGTGAGCCGAAGCGCCCATCGTGGTCGGGTGATACCGCGACGACCGGCACCCGGACCGCCGTCATGAGGGGCTGCAGACTTCTTTCGTCAGTCGGTCGAAAGCCTCCCAGAACCGGGCACGCACATCGTCCGTCTCCATCAGCACCTCGTGCCGGGCACCGGTAATGGTCACGAGCTTGCCATGACGAAGCCGGGCAGCCACCGGTCCGTGGCTCGCCGGATTGACGAGCGTGTCATCGGCCGCACTTACCAGCAGCAGCGGCAGGTCGATACGCTCCAGAACGCCGGGGGCCGACCCGACCGTCATCGATCGCAGGGCCTGGCGGCACCAGCCCAGCGTCGGCCCTCCGAGGGCCAGGCGCGGATCCGAAGCGAACCATTGCGCCGTGAAACGAAAGCGCCGTTCGTCATGGGTCAGCACATTGCCCTTGAATGGATAGCGAGCCGGATCGAATGGGCCGGTTCCATAGAGGTAGCACTCGTCGATCACCCGCAGCGGCGGGGTGAGGTGCAGGACGCTCCGCAGCATGGTCTGCTGGGTCAGCGCCGTCATTGGAGCCGTGACCACGCCGGCAGTGAACGGTGCACTTCCGTGCAAGGCGAGGGAGCGCAGGAAGAGATGGCCGCCCATCGAATGGCAAAGGGCCAGGATCGGTCTCGGCGCGTGGGGCGCAACGACGGTGTCGAGGAACAAACGCAGATCGGCGAGGTAGGTCTCGAAGTGATCGATGTGCCCCTTGTCATGGTCGGCAAGTGGCCGGTCGGAAAGTCCCTGTCCCCGCCAATCGAAGGCGGCCACGGCAAAGCCGCGGTCGAGAAGATCGCCCACCACTTCGGTGGCGTACTTCTCGATGAATTCGACACGGCCGGGCAATATCACCACGGTACCGCGCGGTCGGCCGAGCGGCTTCCACCAGGCATGACGCAGTCGGGTCGGCCCCGCTGACAGGAAGGTATAGCGGTCGGCCGGTCGATAAGTCAGAGCAAGGTCGGCAGGAACGGCCGCGGGCGCCGCAGAGGGGTCGCTTTCGGTCATGTCAGGGGGCAGGAATTTGGCATTTTGGCCATCATTGGTTCCGGACTCTTTACCGTTCATGGGCGTGCGGCTATAGATTTGCCTCGGTCGCCTCATCGCCTGCGAAGGGTCGCAGACGAGGAAATCTGGCGCAAGGAAGCCTCGAAGAGGTCCGCCGCACCGCGTGGTCATCGGCTCGTTGCTTGGAGTCGATCCGGCACGGTCCTTGCGCCGACGTCCATCGTCCGCAGGCGACATGCGACCGCGATCTCGAGGCGCGGGCGTGCTGCCGTCGTCGGATTGCCGGAGCGATCGCCGTTTCATGTTCCGTCTCGGGCTGGTTTTACTTGTTGCTGCTGCGGCCACGATCGCGGGGTGGCGTCTTCTTGATGGACGCGTCCATGCCGCTGCCGTTGAAGGTCCCCTACATGGCGTAACCTACGCGCCTTGGGCGAAGGATCAGGATCCTCTTTCCGCCAAATCGAACGGTGTTCTCAGCTTCCTGCGCACAGCCTTCACGGAGGAGCCGCCACCGCCGGTGAAGCCGCGCAAGGAGCAGATCGAGCGCGACTTCGCCGCGATGGCCGGACACGTCGACTACGTCAGGACCTATCGTACCTCCGACGGCGGCGAGGATATGCCCGAGATCGCCGCGCGCTACGGGCTCAAGCTCGTGCCGGGGGCGTGGATCTACAGCACGGTGGAGGCAAAGCAGCAATTCGGGCGCGACGCGGCGGACGTTAATGCCGAGGAGACGCGCGCCCTGATCCGCATGGCGAATCAGAATCCCAACATCATCGACCGCGTGATGGTGGGCAACGAGAACATCCTGCGGTGGGACGGCCAGAAGGACGACCGCGACAACACCGCCGTCAGTCCTGCCCAGCTGATCCGCGAGATCCGGAACGTCAAGCGCAACGTCAAGGTGCCGGTCAGCACCGCAGAACCCTGGCATATCTGGTTGCGCTATCCGGAACTGGCGCGCGAGGTGGATTTCCTCGCCGTGCACATCCTGCCCTACTGGGACGAGCAGTCGAGCGAGACACCGCTCGAATACCTGAAGAACAAGATCGACAAGCTGCGTCAGGCCTACCCGAACAAGAACATCATCGTGACCGAGGTGGGATGGCCATCGAACGGCTCCGAACGGCGCAGCCCCGCCACCGGCCTGATCAAGCGCGCGACGCCAGCCGAGCAGGCCAAGAACGTCCGCGACATGGTGGCCTGGCTCAAGTCGCAGAACATCGACTATTTCGTTGTCGAAGCAATCGACCAGCCGTGGAAGTCGTACGATCTCGAAGGCAAGGCGGGCGGCTACTGGGGGATGTGGAACGCCGACCGGCAGCCGAAATTCTCCTGGACCGGACCGATCGAGACCTTCCCGCAATGGTGGGTCTATGCCGCCTGGTCGCTGGCGGCAGCTCTGCCGCTGATGGTGTTGTTCCTGTGGAAGTGGCGCGATCTCCGCATGGTCGGCCAGCTTGCCTTCTGCGGTCTGGTCGCCTTGTCGACCAGTGCGGTCGCCTACGGCGCCGCCGTGGCGGCCGGTACCTATATGGTGACCGGCGAGGTGATCGGCTGGGCCATCCTCGCCTTCTTCCTGGTCGTGAGCCTTGCCATGGCGCTGGTTCAGGCGCTGGAGCTCGTCGAGACGATCTGGCGCCGGCACTGGGTACGCGAGGCGCTGCCCGCGACCGAGATGATCGCCCGTCAGCCGGCCGACCGGATCTGGCCCAAGGTCTCGCTGCACCTCGCGATCTGCAACGAGCCGCCGGCCATGGTCATCCAGACCCTCGATTCGCTCGTGGCGCTCGACTATCCGGACTTCGAAGTCATCGTCATCGACAACAATACCAAGGATCCGGCGGTGTGGCGTCCGGTGCAGGACTATTGTGCCCAGCTCGGCGAGCGCTTCCGCTTCTTCCATTTCGACGTGATGAAGGGTTTCAAGGCCGGTGCGCTGAACTATGTGCTGAGTCAAACCGCGCCCGACGCCAAAGTGATCGGCGTGATCGACAGCGACTATATGGTCCGCTCCGACTGGCTGAAGGCGGTGGTGCCGTACTTCGACGATGCCAAGGTGAGCTATGTGCAGGCGCCGCAGGATCACCGCGACTGGCGCGACGACCGCTTCAAGGAAATGTTGAACTGGGAATATGCCGGCTTCTTCGATATCGGCATGTGCCTGCGCAACGAATACGACGCCATCATTCAGCATGGCACCATGACCCTCGTGCGCAAGGATTGCATGGAGGAGATGGGCGGCTGGGCGACCTGGTGCATCACCGAAGACACTGAACTCGGCCTTCGCCTGATGGAGAAGGGCTACGGAGCCATGTACAGCCGCGAGCGCTTCGGCCATGGCCTGACGCCCGACCACTTCGCCGGCTACAAGAAGCAGCGCTTCCGCTGGGCCTATGGCGCCATGCAGATCATGAAGGCCCATGCCGGCAAGATGATGGGCAGGGGCACGAAGCTCACCTTCTGGCAGAAATATCATTTCGTCGCCGGCTGGCTGCCGTGGTTCGCCGATGCTCTCAACCTGATCTTCACTTGGGCCGGGCTGGCCTGGGTGCTTGCGGTTCTGGTCCCGCCGATCTTCGGGCTGAAGCCGGTCGGCCTGCCGCCATCCGAGTTCATCCTGCCCACGATTGGCATCTTCGTTTTCAAGCTGGTCTACTCTTTCGGCCTTTACGCCGACCGGGTGAACTGCAGCTTCCGTCAGAGCCTCGGCGCGTCGCTGGCCGGCCTCGCGCTCACCTACACGGTGGGTCGGGCGGTGCTTTATGGGCTTGCCACCAGCCGGTTGCCGTTCATGCGCACGCCCAAGATGGACGAGCGGGCAACGCTCGGCATGGCGCTCGGCATGGCGCGAGGCGAGGCGATCTTGATGATCCTGCTCTGGGGGGCGGCTTTGATTCTCTGGAACACCAGCGGTGTCATCGATCCCGAGGCACGGCTGTGGGCGGGCTTCATGGTGGTCCAGTCGCTGCCCTTTGCGGCTGCAGTCGTTGTGTCATTGGTGAATGCGCTGGAACAGATGCGGCATGCGTCCGTTATGTTCGAACCCGTTTCTGCGACAGCACCGGCTTCGGCCGGTCCGGCAATGCAACCCGCACAGTAAAAGAGCCAGCGCTTTTCACTCTCGACACACAACCATCCTCTGCTAGCGTTCTCGGCATGCCCACTGCAGCACATGACGCCGGCAAGGCCCTTTTTCTGAAGCGCTGGCTACGCCGGCCGTTGGCCATGGGGGCAATCCTCCCCAGTGGCCCTTTTCTGGGGGAGGCGATTGCGCGCGCCACGCTGGCGGCCATGAATAGCCATACCGGATATGTCATCGAGCTCGGCGCCGGCACGGGCGAGGTCACCAAGGCTTTGCTGGCCGCCGGTATCTCGGCCGAGCGTCTTGCGCTCGTGGAACGCGATCCGGAACTGGTGGCGTTCCTGCGCCGACATTTCTCCGGCCTCAGGATCATCGAAGGCGATGCCGCCCGTCTGCCACATCTTCTTGCCGCCAACGGGATCGAGAACGTTGCCGCCGTCGTATCCGGCCTGCCGCTCCTGTCGCTGCCTGCGGAGGTGGTAAACGGGATTGTGCGCGGTACCTTCGAGGCGCTGCCGGACGGAGCTGCCATGGTCCAGTTCACCTATGGCCCAACCCCGCCCATTCCCAGGAACCTGCGGCAGGCCCTCAATCTTGTTGCGGTGAACAGCCGGCGCATCTGGCGCAACGTGCCGCCCGCTGTGGTCTGGACCTTCACCAGGGCCTCAGGGGCGTGACAGGAGTCGTCTTCGACGATGCGCTGCGCACCTCCATAGTCGATCGGCTTCGACGCTTCGAGGTTCGCCGCCGCCTCGACCCCGGCAGTCTGCGTCATGCTGCAGTTGCCGTGACCGTCGTTGCATCGGAAACGCCGGGCGAGGCGGCGTTCCTCTTGACCAGGCGCACCCCAAAGCTGCGCGCCCACGGCGGGCAGTGGGCGTTGCCTGGCGGTCGTGTCGATCCGGGCGAGACGATCGAGCAGACAGCACTGCGCGAATTGCACGAGGAGCTGGGGGTGCGTGCAGCCGAGGACGATGTGTTGGGAACACTCGACGACTATCCCACCCGCTCGGGCTATCTCATCGCGCCCGTCGTCATCTGGCTGCGCGGTTCCATCGATCTCACGCCCAATCCGGGCGAGGTTGCCGCCGCCTACCGTATTCGCTGCGGCGAGTTGTTCCGCCCCGACTCACCCGAGATCGTCGCAATCGAGGAATCCGACCGGCCGATCATCCGTCTGCCATTGCCTGTCGCCACCGTGAATGCGCCGACGGCGGCCATCCTCTACCAGTTCAAGGAGGTGGCGCTTGCCGGCCGCGCCACGCGTGTCGATCACTACGAGCAGCCTGTCTTTGCCTGGCGCTAGAGCGAGATGACGTGAGACTGAATCGAAAGGGGATTCCCAGAGAGGGAGTGATCTGATTCAACCAGCTGGCTGGGCAGGAGGCCAGCTTGGATGGCAGCACCCTATTCGATGGATCTTCGGCAGCGAGTAGTCGATGCAGTCGCGCGCGACGGCCTGTCGTGCAATCAGGCTGCGGCCCGCTTCGATGTGGCGATCAGCACGGCGATCAAGTGGATAGATCGGCACCGCCGGACCGGTAGTTTTGCACCTGGCCGGATGGGAGGCCATCGGCCGAAGAAGCTGGTGGGGAAGTATCGGGACTGGCTGCTTGGGCGGTGCCGGGAGAGGCCGTTCACCCTGCGCGGCCTGGTCGCCGAGCTGGCCGCGCGGGGATTGAACGTCGACTATCGCGTGGTCTGGCGGTTCGTCCACGACGAGAAGCTGAGTTACAAAAAAAGACGCTGGTCGCCCTCGAGCGGGATCGGCCCGACGTAGCGCGGCGGCGCCAACAGTGGACGGCCTACCAGGGCCGCATCGATCCGGCCCGCCTTGTCTTCATCGACGAGACCTGGACCAAGACCAACATGGCCCCTCTGCGCGGCTGGGGGCCACTCGGTCAGCGCCTGCCGGCCAAGGTGCCGCATGGCCACTGGACGACCATGACCTTCCTCGCCGCCCTGCGCCTCGATCGCGTCGAGGCCCCTTGGTTGATCGAGGGCCCGATCAATGGCGACAGCTTCCGCCTCTACATCGATCGGGTGCTCATTCCGACCCTGCATCCCGGCGACATCGTCATCATGGACAATCTCGGCTCACATAAGAGCAGCGCCGTCCGGCGCGCGCTGAGGGCGGTACTCGCCCGATCTGAACCCGATCGAGACGCTCTTCTCCAAGCTCAAACACGGCTTGCGCAAGGCTGCTCGGCGCACCCAGGATGCCCTCTATGACGCCCTTGTTCAGCTACTCCCCACTGTCACCAGCCACGAGTGCGCCAACTACTTCCTCAAAGCAGGATACGCTCCAACCTAAAGTCATCCCGCTCTAGCAGCGCGCGCTCGCGACCGTGAGGGGGCGACGCTTCAGGAGGACCGTCGTTTCCTGCTCCATTACATGTTCGCCCCGCTGGTTGATGGTGACCTGGCGGATACGGACAACGCCACGATCAGGCTTCGATGTCGATGCGCGCAGGTCGACGATGTCCGTGACCACGCGCAGCGTGTCCCCCGGCCGGACTGGCCGCGGGAACTGGGTCTCGCCGAGGCCAGGCGAGCCCAGGCTGCAGGCACGGAACACGCCAAGTTCGAGCCACAGGCGGAGCGTCACGCACATCGTATGGAGGCCGGAGGCGATCAGCCCTTCGAATGCCCATTTCTTCGCGAATTCCGCGTCGATGTGGAAGGGCTGCGGATCCCATTGGCGCGCGAAGTCGACGATGGCGGCCTCGGTGACGGTCATGCCGCCACTCACGAAGCGTTCGCCTTTCCTGAAGTCCTCGAAGTAGCGGTCGGTCACGGAGCCAGCTCCCAGTTGGCGGCGTCGGCAAACGTGCGGGCGCAGTCGGACAAGGTATCGGCGGGGCGTCGCCGGTCTTCGTCATTGTGTCGCCGATTGTGTCGAGTCTGAGACGTTGGGCCGGGCTTCGTTGCCAGTCGGCGGCATGACAACGCAAGCCGAAAGGCGGCGTCAGGTATCGAGGATGGCGACGAGCTGGCCTTCGCCGATGGCCTCGCCTTCGTTGACCTTGATTTCCTTGATGGTGCCGGCTTTGGGAGACAAGACCGGAATCTCCATCTTCATCGATTCAAGGATCATGATCTCGCCGTCCGTCTCGACCTTGTCGCCCGGCTTGAGCTGGATCTTCCAGACATTGCCGGCGATTTCCGATTTCACATTGAAGGCGGCCATTCGCGATCCTCTCCCGCAGTTGGTTCAGGCAGCCTTTTCAGCCAGCGCCCGCGCCAAGGCAAGGGCGGAGCCGCCGATCCGGGCGCCGAGCCGAAAGGCGGTGTCGTTGACGGCAGAGATCGTTCCGTCCTGCAGAGTCGAACGTCCGTCGCCGATGCGGGCCGACGCTGCGGCGACCGCTGCACCGGCGACACCTTCGCGCTCGAGGATATCGAGGCCCAGCACGCCGCCACGATCGATGCCCGGACCGGCATCGTTGAAAAAGATCAGGCGCGGCCGAGTCGGAGCGGTCGTCATGCCGGAGTTTCGTGCCCCATGGCTGCCAGTGGCGACGATCTTGCCGTGATCCTCCGGCAGCAGCAGGGTCGCCGAATCGACGCAGACGATTCCGTCGACAAGGTGCCGACTCTCGGCCTTGGGCGGCGGTGGGCGGTGCGGCCACGGTGCATGCTTCAGGCGTTCCGCGGCTTCCTTGCAATTCATGCCGACGGTTACACCGCAGGTGGCAGCCTGGCGATTGGCGCGGCTCACGATGCCGCGTTCGAACTGATCCTTGCCGTCGCCGATGCGGCAGGTTGCGGTGGCGAGCGCCACCATCGCCATGCCCAGCGTCTCGGCATAGGCAAGCCCGCCGATACCCGCCTCATCGAGACCGATGCCAGCATCGTGATGAAGGGCGGCGCGAATGCCGCCCTTGGCGGAAAGATGGGCAGCATAGATCGCGGCATGCGAACCGCCAACCACGACCGCGCCATCGGCTTCGGCGGGGAGCTTGGTGACGCTGTCGAGGATGAGAAGAGGAATGCTCATCGTCAATTGGCAGGGCTAGAGGCGGATCGGCAGGCTGGTGAGGTCACGCAGCGAGTTTGTTGTAGTCGCATGCCGGCAGGGTGAGTTCAAGGATATGGCCTTCGCCGCTATCCTGGGCGCATGACCGAAACGATCGCCAACAGAGTTGCCGTCCTGATCCTGCAGCACCCACAGGAGCAGGACCGCGTGCTCGGGACGGCAAAGCTCATCTGTTCGACTCTCGCCGACGCACGGATCGCGGTTGGCTTGTCGTGGCGCAATCTTGGCCATGCGCTCAAGGCGCAAGTGGACGCCCGGGAATGGGGCGTCCTCTATCTGGGCTCCATCCCGGCGGCGAAGGCCAGAGGCGGCCCGTTGATCGGGCTCGATCGCAAGGGCGAGCCGCTGGCCGACCAGGGCGCTGCGCGTCAGGGGCTGAAGGGAATCGTGGCGCTGGACGGCAATTGGGCACAGGCCAAGGCGCTGTGGTGGCGCAATCCCTGGCTCATCAAGCTTCGTCGCTTCGTCGTCGTGCCGGACGGTCCCTCGCTCTATGGCGATCTGCGCCGAGAGGCACGGCCCGATGCCGTATCGACCCTCGAGGCCGTGGCGCTTGCCCTCTCGGTGCTGGAGGACGACCCCGGCGTGCGCGAGAAGCTCCTGGTTCCGTTCCGTGCGCTCCTGGCGCACGCCCGCGCAGCAGGTGTCCGTGACAGCAAACGCGACCGGCGCCGTCGCTCCTGAGGTGGCAATGAAGGTCAGCAATCCCGCCATGCTCGTTTACTTCATCGCCGACTGTCAGGCGGTGGTGCTGGCGCGACCGGCGCCGTCGCTCCTGAGATGGCAATGAAAGTCAGCGATCCCGTCCTGCTCGTTTACTTCATCGCCGACTGTCAGGCGGTGGTGCTGGGGGAGGGTAGGCGGGTTCCGTCCGGGATCCGGTAGAGTTGACGGCGCGTGTGCGGATCGGGAAGCTCGCCGGCCATGAAAGAGCTGCAAGACAAGGTCTGCGTCGTCACGGGCGGTGCGGGGAGCATTGGCCGAGAGAGCGCCCGCCTGTTCCTCGAGGAAGGAGCGCATGTCCTTCTGGTCGATCTGGGCGAGGAGGCGCTCGGCGCCGCGGCGCGGGAACTGGGCACCGACCGCGTGGCCTGGAGTGTCGCCGACGTGAGCAGGGCCAGCGATACACAGGCGTATTTCGACAAGGCGGTCGCGACCTTTGGCAAGGTCGATGTGCTGTTCAGCAACGCCGGCAATGCCGGTGTGATCGCGCCGATCGTCGACTATCCCGACGAAGTGTTCGACCGCGTCCAGGCTGTCCATGTCCGAGGCGCCTACAACGCCTGCAAGTACGGCCTGCCGCGCATGAACGACGGCGGCAGCATCATCATCACCTCGAGTGTCGCCGCCTTCCGCGGCGATCCCGGGGCCACGGCCTATATCACCGCCAAGATCGCCCAGATCGGCCTGATGCGTTGCGTGGCCAAGGAGGCGGCGCCGCGCCGCATCCGGGTGAACACCATCCATCCCGGGCCGACCGACAATTCGTTCCAGGCCGATCTCGAAGGCAATCTCAGCGCCATCATCAAACGTGACGCGACGGCAATGTTCAACGAGCTGATCCCGCTCGGCCGCCATGCGACGCCGCAGGAGATCGCCCGCTCCGTGCTCTACTTGGCGTCGGATCGGAGCAGCTTCACCACTGGCTCGACGCTGAGCGTCACCGGCGGTATGGCCGGCTGACGACCGGGCTCCCGGGCTCGCGCCGGATCGCCAATAGGATTCCATGACGCGTGGCGCCGCAGGGATTGCGGATGTGCTCTGACGGCGGCGGTACAATCAAGCTGACACCTTCGGCGCTCGGACAGTAGACTTGGCCGATGCTCGACCAACCCCCCGTCGCCCAGCGTACCAATCCGGAACGATCGTTCCGCGAGGAGGTCCGCGCCCTTCGCCTTGGCAACGGCGAGATCTTTCGTGGCGAGGGAATTCTGGCGGTCACCAAGGCGATTCTGCAGTCGGGTGTATCCTATGTCGGCGGCTATCAGGGCGCACCGGTGTCGCACTTGGTCGACGTACTGGTCGAGTCCCAGGACTTGCTCGACGAGCTTGGCGTTCATCTGGAGACCTGCACGAACGAATCCTCCGCGGCTGCGCTGCTCGGCGCCTCGATCAACTACCCGATGCGCGGCTGCGTCACCTGGAAGTCGATCGTCGGCACCAACGTGGCCGCCGACGCGCTCTCCAATCTCGCCTCGCCTGGTGTGATCGGTGGTGCCCTGATCGTGGTCGGCGAGGACTACGGCGAAGGAGCGTCGGTCATCCAGGAGCGCAGCCACGCCTACGCGCTGAAATGCTCCGTGTGGTTGATGGACCCGCGGCCCTCGCTGCCCACCATCGTGCGCTGTACCGAGAAGGCGTTCGAACTTTCGGAAGCCTCCAATACGCCGGTGATGATGGAGCTGCGGATTCGCGCCTGCCACGTCACCGGCGAGTTCGTTGCAAAGGACAACAAGCCGCCGGCCATCTCGCGCAACCATCGGCTGGCCGACCCGGCTCCGCACAATTACGACCGCATCTCGCATCCGCCGTCGACCTACGCGCAGGAGAAGCTCAAGGTCGATGTGCGCCTGCCTGCCGCGCAACGCTTCATCGTCGAGCAGGGCCTGAACGAGCTTTTCCCAGGTGAGCGATCCGACCTTGGCATCATCGTGCAAGGCGGCATCACCAACGTTCTGATGCGCGGTCTGGACCGGCTCGAGGTCGAAGGCAAGGTGCCGACCCTGGTCCTGAACGTCACCCATCCGCTGGTGCCGGACCAGATCACGGACTTCTGCAAGGGCAAGCGCGCAGTCCTGATCGTGGAGGAGGGCGGGCCCGACTATATCGAGCAGGCGGTGAACGCCCTCCTGCGCAAACGCGACATCGACACCCGTGTCCATGGCAAGGATGTCCTGCCGATGGCCGGCGAGTACACCGCCGAAATAGTGACCGAAGGCCTGCTGAAATTCTTCACCCAATCGGCCAATGATATCGATCTTTCGGGTCCACGCGAGCGCTTCGAAGCGGCGCGCGCAGGACGTGCCGAGGCGCAACGCCTGCTGGGCGGTCCGCTGCCGCTGCGGCCACCCGGTTTCTGTGTCGGCTGCCCCGAACGTCCGGTGTTCTCCGCAATCAAGCTGCTCGAGCGCGAGGTCGGCAAGGTCCATATTTCCAGCGATATCGGCTGCCACTCTTTCGCGACGCTGGCACCGTTCAATCTCGGCAATTCGATCCTGGGCTTCGGCATGTCACTCGCGGCGGCGGGCGCGGTCGCACCGGTCATGCAGAAACGCACCATCTCGGTAATGGGGGACGGTGGCTTCTGGCACAACGGCCTCTTGAGCGGTGTCGCCTCGGCGATGTTCAATCGCGGCGATCGCGTACTGGTGATCATGCAGAACGGCTACACTTCGGCCACCGGCGCGCAGTTCATTCCCAATACCGCAGGCAATCGCCGCGATGGCGAGACGACGTCGGACATCGCCGCCACCCTGAAGGCGATGGGTGTAAAGTGGCTGCGCACCATCCGCACCTACAACGTCGGCACCATGCTCACGACGCTGCGCGAGGCAATGAGCACCGACCATAGCGGCCTCAAGGTGATCGTCGCCGACGGCGAATGCCAGCTGGCGCGTCAGCGCCGCATCCGCCCACAGATCGCCGCCCAGCTCAAGCGCGGCGAACGCGTGGTGCGCACGCGTTTCGGCGTCGACGACGAGGTCTGCACCGGCGATCATTCCTGCATCCGCCTCTCGGGCTGCCCGTCGCTGGTGGTGAAGCCCAGCCCCGATCCGCTGCGCTCCGATCCGGTGGCGCATGTGAACAACGGTTGCGTCGGTTGTGGCCTGTGTGGCGAGGTGGCCGACGCTGCCGTCCTCTGTCCATCCTTCTACAAGGCCGAGATCGTCCAGAATGCGACCTGGTGGGACCGGCTCGTCTGGCGCCTGCGGTCCGCCGTGATCGGAGCCCTGGCGGGTGCCTAGGCCGGTCACCATCCTGATCGGTGCGTTGGGCGGCGACGGGGGCGGCGTGCTGTGCGACTGGATCGTGGCTGCGGCGCACAGCCAGGGGCTCGCCGTGCAGGCGACGCAGATCCCGGGCGTCGCGCAACGCACGGGCGCCACGACCTACTATCTCGAGGTCATGCCGGCCTCCGGCCCGGCACCCGCAGTGCTGGCGCTCAATCCGGCGCTGGGCGAGGTCGACGTGGCGCTCGCCACCGAGCTTCTCGAGGCCGGCCGCATGATCTTCAACGGCTTCGTCACGCCCGACCGCACCACCTTGATCGCTTCGACCCATCGGGTGCTCGCGATCAGCGAGCGGGCGGCAATGGGCGATGGCAGTTTCGACGTCGGCCGGCTCCTGCGTGCGGTGAAAGAGCGCAGCAAGACCCAGATCTTGTTCGACATGGACCAGGCGGCAGAAGAATCGGGCGGCGTGCTCAATGCTGTCCTGCTGGGAGCGCTCGCAGGATCAGGCCGGCTACCTATTCCCGAACAGGCCTTCGAGGCGGCGATCCGCGAAGGCGGAAAGGCAGTCGACGCCAATCTCGCGGGGTTCGCTTTCGGCCGCGGCCATGCCCGCGGCGAACTCGCCCAGGTGGTACGCGATCATCACAAGCGGCAGGCGATGGCCCGCGGCATCGAGGACCTGACCGAGCGGGCACGCCGCACCTATCCGGCAGCGGCCCTTGACGTCGTGGAGGAGGGCATTCGCCGACTCACGGCCTACCAGGATCGGCGATATGCGACCCTCTACCTCGACCGCCTCGATGCGATCGATGCGCTGGGTTCTGCCGAGCTCCTGCGGGAAACGGCACGACATCTTGCCGTGCGCATGTCATTCGAGGACGTGATTCGCGTTGCCCAGGCCAAAACCGCGCCGGAGCGGATGGCGCGGGTGCGCGCCGAGGTACGGGCCAAGGCCAATGAGCCAATCACGCTTACCGAGCATTTCAAGCCCGGCATCGAGGAGATCTGCGCGATCCTGCCGCCGACCCTGGCACGACGCATCCTCGCCTGGGCCGAACGCACGGGGCGGCTGGGCCGGGTCTATTTCTCGATGCACGTTCGCACGGCGACCGTCTGGGGATTTGCTCGGCTGCGCTTCCTCGCTTCGCTGCGCTGGTGGCGGCCGCGCACCTTCCGTTACGTCGAGGAGCAGGCCGAGGTCGAGCGCTGGCTCGCCACCATTCGCGCTGCCGCGCCGCTCGGCATCGATCTGGCACGCGAGATCGTCGAACTGGCGCGGCTCATCAAGGGCTATGGCGACACCTTTAAGCGCGGATTGGGCAACTATCGGCGCATCGCCAGCGAGATTGTCGAGCCGGCGTTGGCCGGCCGCCTGGCGCCGAAAGCCGCGGCCGATGCGGTGGCCAATGCGCGCGTGGCAGCTCTTGCCGACCCTGAGGGCGAGTCCCTATCGAGAACGCTGGCCTCGATTGCCGCGTCTGCCGCGATGCTGCGTCGGGCGGCGGAATAGCGATGCCCCTCGTCGGCCACTACGAGATCACCGTGGAATGGGGCGACTGCGACCCCGCCGGCATCGTTTATTATCCGTCCTATTTCCGCTGGCTCGACCAGGCGACTTTTCGCCTGTTCCTGGCCGCCGGCCTGAAGCGCGACGACCTGAGCGGCGGCCAGTGGAAAGAGGGTACGCCGCTGGTCGCGGCCGAATGCGCTTTTCGCCGGCCGTCGCAACATGGCGAGATACTCACGATCGAAAGCTGCGTCGAGAAACTTGGCCGCAGTTCCTTTACCGTCCGGCATGTCTTTCGCGACGGCACAGGACAGGTTGCCGCCGAAGGCAGCGAGACCCGCATCTGGGCACGCAAGGATGGCGACGCCCGTTCGCTCAGAGCCGTCGCCATCCCGGAGGATGTGAAGAAGAAACTGGTCGGCTGATCCAGTCGCCTCAGGCGGCGACAGCCGCTGTTTGCTTCTCGTCCGCCAATGCCTGGATCTCGCGGTAGATCACCGCGCCGATGTCGTTCTGGTACATCCACAGGCTGTTCGCCTGGCCGCGGAAGTTCGGCTCGCAGCCCATCGCCTGCGTCGGGCGGAACCCGCTACCGAGACCGATGCCGAAGACGTTGGGCAACGGCTTGCCGTCTGCCGTGAGAAGGCGGCAGTCGCCGTCGACTGCGTCGCCGTTGATGTCCGCCTTGAGTGTCAGCCGCTGGCCGTTCGAATCGAAGATCGGCATTGTGGCCGATCGATAGCCGAGGCACGGCACGACGAGAGCAGCCTCCTCGAGCGTTTTGCGCAACTGCTGAGGGGAGAAGTCCTGGAGCGCCAGGACGGCCACGCGCGATTCGGGCGCCACGTTCGGCTTGCGCGCGATTCGCCGCCAGATATCCCGGCCGTGCCCCCGGATGCCGCCCATGCGATTGACACGCTGTGTGCGTACGCAGATGTCGCCTTCCTCGAACGGATAGTCGTCTGCGATCGCCGCCGCGCGGTCCGGATAGAAGATGCGTGGCGGACGGCGCTGCAGGATGACGATTTGGCCATCCTTCAGGCTGCTGGCGTCAGGCAACTGCAGAAGCGCCCAGGCCGCAGCGTAGGCACTGTGCGCACCGCCCACGATCACGATCGGTCGGCCCGCGGCATCGCGGATGATCTCGTTGGCTCGGGCGAGCCCCTCATGGGTCAGGAGTTCATTCGACGCCAGCAACTGCCGCGCGGCGCAGTCGACGAATTTGAGGTCCGGCGCCGCCATTTCATCCCGCCAGTGCTGGCGGCCGCCGAGGGCGATCACCGCCGAACGGGCAACAAGAGTTTTCGTCCGGTCGTTCTGGCCTTGGATGACGACGGCAACTCGTCCATCCGAACAGAGATGTACCGACTGCGCAGTGGTATGCAGGTGAAGCGCCGAAGCGGCATGACCGGCGAACATGTCGGCGACTGCGGCCCCGACGCGCCCCATGTACTGGTTGACGAGGGGCAGGGGCGGGTAGCTTGCCTGGTAGCGTTGCATCTCCAGCGTCACCGGGTCGTGGCGCAAGTGATGCAAGGCCGTCGGCCATCCCGCCGAGCCGAGGCACTCCAGGTAGGAACCGCCCAGCGAGTCGGAATTGATGCCGTAGCAGCCCAGCGTGCCGCCCAGGCGGCCAGTGCGTTCGATCAAGGCGATACCTTGATCGAACCAGCTCTCCAGGAGTCCGTGCTGTGCAGCCCACAGAAGGGGACCGAGACCACCCGGTCCGCCTCCAACGACTATGGATGAGAAGTCACGACGGGAATGCGGTTCAGCCCAGCACATTGCGGAACACTTTCACGATACGGTCAATAACTTGATCATCAACAGCGCGAGACGTCGGCAAGTTGATGCCAGTGGCGGAGAGCTCGAGACTGTTGGGACAGACCCGGGCATATTTTTCGTAAGGAGGCAGCGTCGAAAGCGAATGGAAGAAGGGTCGCATTTCGATCTTTGCATCATGGGCGGCCAGCAGCAGCTGGTCCCGCTTGGCGGCCGGAACCTGGACCGATGCGAGCCAGACCACCGGTTGATAGACGGAGTCCATCTTCGGCGGGAATTTGACGCCGGGGATGCCCTTGAGAGCCGCCTGATAAGCTTCGGCTATGTCACTGTTGCGCCCCAGCATCTCGTCGATGCGCCACAGCTGGGAGTAGCCGATGGCCGCCTGGAGGTTGGTGATCCGATAGTTGTAGCCGACGCGCTCGTGCCAGTAGGAGCGATTGGGCGTCATGCCGTGATCGCGCAGCAGGCGGATCGACTTCGCGAGCTCGGCCGAGCTCGTGAGGCACATTCCGCCTTCGCCGGTCGTCACGATCTTGTTCGCGTAGAACGAGAAGCAGGCGACGTCGCCGAACTGCCCGACCGGCCGTCCGTCATAGCGTGCACCATGCGCCTCCGCGCAATCCTCGATGACGCCGATCCCGCGCTTGGCGGCAAAGGCAGCGAGCGGCCCGATCTCCGCCGGGCGGCCGTAGAGATGCACGGGGATGATCGCCTTGGTTCTGGGCGTGGTGGCCTGCTGCACGTCCGCCAGTGACATGCCCCAGGTCCGGCGGTCGACATCGACGATCACCGGCGTCGCACCACAGAACAGCACCGCATTGATGGTCGCCGCAAAGGTGAGATCGGGCACGATCACCTCGTCGCCCGGCCCGACGCCGAGTGCCAACAGGGCAAGGTGGAGCGCCACCGTGCCGTTGGAAACAGCAATGCCGTGGCCCGTGCCGATGAAGGCGCGGAACTCCTGCTCGAACTTGTCGACATAAGGTCCTTTGCTGGAGATCCAGGAGGACAGGAAGGCGTCGAGGATCGAGCGGAATTCCTGGTGGCTCATATCCGGTCGAGCAACCTGGACATGCTGCGCTGACCGGTCGATATCGACACCGACGAGCCGGCCCGACGCGTCGAGGACGGGCCGAAGGACATCCTTGTCAACCGACGAGTCGTTGTGCAACCTGCGAGAGAACTTCTCGAGGTGTTGGTCTAGTGTCGGATTGAGCAAGGCGCCGTCCAGGACGGCCTTGCCGATGTCGTCGAGGGAGATACGGCCGACAAAGTGACGTTTTTCCCCAATGACCAGGCAGGTCCCCAGGCCATTGTCGAGACACTTCTCAATTGCGGCGATCAGGCTCTCTGAAGTATTGCAAACAAACTCATCTCCTCCCTCCGGTGCGCCGTCCCCAACCGGCAGCACCTCCGCGACGGACAAAGACATCTAGTCCTCCTTCCGGATACTCCGCCGATCGCACACCCCGAACACGATCGGCCAAGCGCCATCAGACGTGCGTTGGATGCTTGAAGCCAGTGGCCACTTTGTGGCCGGTGTTGATCGGAATGCAGCAGCCAAAGCCCTTTCTTGGTCACTGGTCAGCGCGAAGGCATCTCAGCATGTTGGTCCACAAGGACCACAACTCGGGCGGACGATGAATTGCCTCTGGATCACGCTTGCTGACCCCGATCCGGCGACCAATGGTCAGCTTATCTATTCCGAAGGCCTCATTCGAGCCGTGCATGCTGCTGGGCTGTCTTTGTGTGTCCTGGGGCTCTCTCGGGCCGAAAAATCGACGAAACCAACTGACTCGCGCGGCCTCGCCTGGCGGTTGGTCAAAGAGGAGAAGTTGCCGCGCTGGCGGCGTTTGCTCCACGGCAAGCCGGAGGTGGCCATACGCGGCGTCTCAATGATGCAAACGCTCGGGCGGGCTCTTGAGGCCGGTACGTGGGACGTCATCGTGTTCGACAGCATTTGCTCCGGCTGGGCGGTCGATGCGGTCCGAAATCATCTCGCGCGCAGCCGGCGCTCGCCCAAGGTCGTCTACCTTGCACACAATCACGAAGTTACCGCAGCGCAGCGTATTGCAGCCGAGAGCCGGGGCATGCGCCGTATCGTCAAGCAGGTCGATCTCCTCAAGGTGCGCAGGCTGGAGCGGTCGCTGATCGCAATGGCGGATCTGGTGACATCCAACACACCCGAGGACTGCCGCCGCTTCGTTGCCGACGCCGCTGGCACCCCTGTCGCCTTCCTGCCGCCCGGCTACGGCGGGCACCGCATCGTTTCCCGCACCATTGACGCAAGCATTCCGAGACGCGCTGTCGTTGTCGGAAGTTTCGACTGGCCGCCCAAGCGGGTTGCGCTGGAGCGGTTCCTGGCGACCGCTGCATCGACGCTATCGGCCTCGGGAGTTCAACTGCAGTTCGTGGGCGAAATCGACACAGACTATCTGGTCGGCCTGCGGCAGCGCTATCCGTCGGTGGATTTTGTCGGCCGGGTGGAAGATGTGCTGCCCTACATGGCCGCGGCGCGCCTTGCGCTGGTGATCGATCTTTTGGGGGGATTCAAGCTCAAAGGGCTCGATTATGTCTTCAACCGAATGCCGATCCTCGCGATGCGGGTTGCACTTCCCGGAATGCCGCTCAAGGACGGTGATAGCATCGGATTCTTCGACAGCCATGCCGATCTCGCGGCCGAAGTGGTGCGCTTGATCGACGATTTCGACACGCTCAATCGTCGGCAGAAGGTGGCATTCGACGCCTGTGCCGCGAGGTTCGACTGGAATCGCATCGGCCAGCATCTGGTTGGCCATATTCAGCGCGTCAGCCGGCGGCCGGCGCGCCGGACATCGGTCCACCCCGTGTCGGGCTCTGTCGAGGCTGCGGCCGATTGAAGATCGATATCGGCCGGACGGGCGGATCCGCGTTTCCCGTCCTCAGTGGTCGGTGAACTTGTAAAGTCGCTCCGACATTTTCCACAAAGTCCTCTGCGGTTCGTCCGGCGGGAGGAAGATGAAATTGTAGAGATAGCACCCGAACCGGCCACGCTCGGAAAGCGGAGCCGTAAGATTGGGCAGCTCATCGCGCCGCTGCATCCTCTCCACCGAGAATCGCTCCATCGGCTTCAAATTGCCATTGTGGATAAAGAAGCCCCGGTAACCCAGCTCTGTGAAATAGCTGCGGGTCCGGTCGATCCCGCCAGGCGACAGGCGCTCATCGATCTCGATCAAGAGCCGTGGCATGCAGCGCTGGATGGTTTCACGGGCACCGTCGAGCACGGCCTGCTCGTGGCCTTCCACGTCGATCTTTATGAAGCCGACCTGGTCCTGGTAGATGTCGTCGAGCCTGGCCGCCGGCACCTCGACGCCTTGATAGGCTGTATAGGTTGCCGACGCATCGAAGGAAATGGTCGAGCACCCTTCGACGAGGACGCCGTCGACCAAGGGCATGCGCAACTCGACTGTACCGTTGTTGTCGGACAGGGCGATGCCCTCGATCCGCACGCTGGACGGGAACTTCGCACGCAGCGCCGTGGCAAGATGGGGCATCGGCTCGTAGGCTATGACGCGCCGCGCGTGCCGCCGCATGTAGTGCACGTAACTGCCGTCATTGGCGCCGACATCGATCGCGTCCTGGTCTCGACGGCAAAGGAATTCGAGAAGATGGAGCTCGACCTCCCCGTAGCGCCCGTAGTAGCGCGCCTCGCGCCAATTCAGGATCGGCGTGGGACAGATGGAGCGCAAGGCATGTCGCGCCTCTGCGTAGGTGCTGCTGACGTCGACCATATGTGCGTTGTTGCCCTCGATAACGGAGATGTTATCCGAGGGCGGTACCAAATGCCGTGACCAGACGGTGATCACGACATGCACGGTTGGCGGGCGCCCTGAACCAACGCCGGCTGGATTGCGCCCTAAGATGCCGCCTTCAGGATATCGGCGGCCTTTTCGCCAACCATGATCGACGGCGCATTGGTGTTTCCCGAGGGCATGGTCGGAAAGATCGAGGCGTCAGCGACGCGCAACCCCTCAAGCCCATGCACCCGGAGCTTGTCGTCAACCACCGCGTTGGGCCCCGGACCCATGCGGCATGTGCCGATCGGATGGTAGGCAGTTTGCGAATTGTTGCGGATCCAGGTGAGGATCTCCTCGTCCGACCGAACGCTCGGTCCCGGCGAGAACTCGGAATCGCGATAGAGATCCATCGGCGCGGCGTCGACGATCTTCCGCATCATGCGAAAGCCATCGACCATGGCGCGCTGGTCGATCGGATCGGCAAGGAAGTTGAAGCGGATGGCGGGCTGGGCCTTGGGATCGGGCGACTTGACATGGACCGAACCCAGGCTTTCCGGACGAAGCTGGTAGCAGGCAACCGTCATGGATGGAAAATCCTGCAACCTGCGCGTCTTAGGATCCTTGATCGAGTAGGGTACGAGATGCATCTGAACGTCGGGCGTGGCGAGCTCGGGCCGGGTCCGCAGAAAGGCAAGTAGCGGCGCCGACGGCAGGCTCATGAAGCCGCCGCCGGTCACGAGGTACTTCATCATCTGCGTCGCGGCGCCCAGGCCGCGAGCCATGTGATTATAAGACACCTTGCGGTCCTTCACGCGCCAGATGATGCGAGCATTGATGTGGTCACGGAAATTCTCGCCGACCGCCGGCAACTCGTGCTTTACGTCGATCCCGTGCTTGCGCAGCAGATCGGGCTGGCCGATGCCGCTCAGCTCCAGGATTTGCGGGCTTGCGATGCCGCCGGCGGACAGGATGGTTTCCCGTGCCCGCGCCTGCACGACCTTGCCGTCCTTCTCATATTCCACGCCGACGCATCGTTTGCCGTCGAGTAGCACGCGCAGCATATGTGCGCCGGTCACGACGCGAAGGCCCGGCGAGCGCTTCATCGCCGGCTCGATGTAGCAATGGGCAACGCTCATGCGCCTGCCCTTGAAGATCGAGGTCTGCGTCTTAACCACGCCTTCCTGATCCTCGCTGTTGTAGTCAGGATTGAGCTTGTAGCCCGCTGCGACCGCTGCCTTGAACAGGGCGTCGTAGAGCGGGTTCTGGTCGGGAACGGTGGATACCTTGAGCGGCCCCGCCGTGCCGCGGCCGTTGCGCCCGTCGCCGTCGACAAAGGTTTCGATGCGGGTGAAGAGCGGCGCCACGTCGCGCCAGCTCCAGCCGCGGCAGCCCATTTGCGCCCAGGTGTCGTAGTCGAGCGGCTGGCCGCGCACCCAGACCAGGCCATTGATCGAGCTCGAACCGCCCAGCAGCTTTCCGCGCGGCACCGGGATGACGCGATTGGCGGTCCCGGGTTCGGGCTCCGACTGATAGAGCCAGTTGGCAGCGGGATTGTCGATCAGAAGGCCGAAGGACAGCGGCATGCGCGTATAGGGGTGGCTGGCGGCGCCCGCCTCCAGGAGCAGGATCTTGGTTTTGGGATCCTCGCTTAGACGGGCGGCCAACGCGCCGCCGGCCGAGCCTGCTCCAACGATGATGTAGTCATAGTCTGCCATACTGTCAGTTTCCCCAATTTTCTTCTTAGGGAAGCAGGGAATTCCAAGCTTCACAAGGGCGTGACCTCTCCATGCGCTGTGCACGGCCAGCCATGCATCGCGGCAAAGGCTTAAATTCTCGACTCGGCCTGCCTGTCATGCTCCCATGCAGATATGCCGGTCCGTGGGAGGCTGGCGCTCCCGCGTAGAAATGGCAGATGTGCGGCCGGCATGCTGGCTCTGGTTCGGATTGCGCTCAAGCGGCCCCTGACATTCGTCGTTCTGGCGTTGCTTATCCTGATCGTCGGCCCGTTGGCCGCGATGCGCACGCCGACGGACATCTTTCCCGAGATCCGCATCCCGGTCATTGCCGTGGTCTGGAACTATACCGGCTTGCCGCCCGATCAGATGTCCGGCCGCGTCATGCTGAACTTCCAGCGCGCACTGACCACCACCGTCAACGACATCGAGCACATCGAAGGCACGTCCTATACCGGAATCGGCATCGTGAAGATCTTCTTCCAGCCGGGTGCGGACATCCGTACGGCCAACGCGCAGGTCACGGCGATCGCGCAGACCGTGCTGAAGCAGATGCCGCCCAACATCACGCCGCCCCTGATCCTGAACTACAATGCCTCGACGGTGCCGATCATCCAGCTCGCGCTCTCGAGCCAGGGGCTGTCAGAGCAGGCGGTGTTCGACATCGCCATCAACACCGTACGTGTGCCGCTCGTAACGGTTCCTGGCGCGGCAATACCCTATCCGTTCGGCGGCAAATTCCGGCAGATCCAGATCGACCTCGACCCGGCGGCGATGCAGGCGCGCGGACTGTCGGCCAACGACGTCGCCAACGCGCTGGCGGCGCAGAACCTCCTGACCCCGGCGGGCACGCAGAAGATTGGCAGCTTCGAATACGCCATCCAGCTCAACAACGCGCCGAAGGACTTCGCCGATCTCGCCAATATTCCGGTGTTCGCCAAGGACGGGGCGATCGTCTATCTGCGCGACGTCGCCCAGGTCCGCGACGGTGCGCCTCCACAGCAGAATATCGTCCATGTCGACGGCGGCCGGTCGGTCTTGCTGCAGGTGCTGAAGAACGGCTCGGTCTCGACGTTGTCGATCATCGACGGGATCAAGGAGAAGGTCGGGGAGATGCGCCGCGCGCTGCCCGCGAACCTGTCGGTCGCGCTGCTGGGCGACCAGTCGCTGTTCGTCAAGAACGCGATCGGTAGCGTGGCGTTCGAGGCCATGGTGGCGGCGATCCTGACCAGCTTCATGATCCTGCTGTTCCTGGGAAGCTGGCGTTCGACGGTGATCATCGCCACCTCCATCCCGCTCGCCATCCTGGGTTCGATCTCCCTGCTGGCGGCTTTCGGCGAGACGCTCAACATCATGACGCTGGGCGGGCTCGCGCTCGCGGTTGGCATCCTGGTCGACGACGCCACCGTCACGATCGAGAACATCAACTACCACCTCGAGCAGGGAAAGGATGTGGAGACCGCGATCATGGACGGCGCGCGGCAGATCGTGACGCCGGCCTTCGTGTCGCTGCTGTGCATCTGCATCGTGTTCGTGCCGATGTTCTTCCTGGAAGGCGTTGCGCGCTTCCTGTTCGTGCCGATGGCGGAAGCGGTCATGTTCGCCATGATCTGCTCGTTCATTCTTTCGCGCACGCTCGTGCCGACCATGGCGAACTATCTCCTGAAGCCGCATGCCGCGCATGGCGGCGGGGAGGCCCCGCGACCAAGCCGAAATCCGCTGGTGCGGCTGCAAAAGGGATTCGAGGCTCGCTTCGAGGCGCTGCGCGCAGTCTACCGTGACCTGTTGGCGCTTGCCCTGGCGCATCGCGGCATTTTCATCCCGGCCTTCATGGCCGTCGTGCTGGCGTCGTTCCTGCTGGCGCCCTTCCTCGGCCGCAACTTCTTTCCCAGCGTCGATTCAGGCCAGATCCTGATGCATGTGCGCGCGCCGATCGGGACGCGGGTCGAGGAGGCCGCCAATCGGTTCGTCGCGATCCAGAAATCGATCCGGGAGATCCTGCCGCCGGGCGAGATCGCGACGATCGTCGATAACATCGGCTTGCCGGTGAGCGGCATCAACATGAGTTACAACAACACCGGCACGATTGGCTCGCAGGACGGCGATATCCAGATCAAGCTGATCGAAGGCCACGGGGCGACGGCGCGCTATGTGGCGGAGTTGCGCCGCCAGCTGCCTGAACGGTTTCCGGGCTTTGTCTTTTCCTTCCTGCCGGCCGACATCATCAGCCAGATCCTGAATTTCGGCGTGCCGTCGCCGATCGACGTACAGGTGCGCGGCCCCGATCTGGATGCCAATTTCGACTTGGCGAACAAGCTCCTGGCGCGCATCCGTCAGGTTCCGGGGATCGTCGATGCCCGTCTCCAGCAGGCGCGCAATGCGCCGGCGTTCGACGTCAATGTCGATCGTACGCGTGCTCAGTATGTCGGCCTGACGACACGGGACGTCACCAACTCGCTGGTCGTCAATCTCGCGGGCAGCGGCCAGGTGGCGCCGACCTATTGGCTCAATCCCAAGACCGGCATCACCTACAACATCGTCCTGCAGACCCCCCAATATCGGCTCGATTCATTGGCGGCACTGTCCAACCTGCCGATCATGGCGCCGGCGGCGTCCCAGCTTCAGGTGTTGGGCGGCGTCTCGGACATCAAGCGCAGCAAGGCCAATGCCGTGGTGTCGCAATACGATCTGCAGGGGCTGGTGCAGATCTATGCAGCGGTGCAGGGTCGCGACCTGGGCGGAGTCGCGACCGAGGTGCGGAGTATCGTCGACGAGCTTTCCAAGGATGCGCCGAAGGTCCGGCAGGTCGTGGTGCAGGGCCAGGTGAAGACGATGCAGAGCGCCTTTTCGGGCCTGCTGTTCGGCCTCGCGGGCGCGATCGTGCTGATCTATCTGCTGATCGTCGTGAACTTCCAGTCCTGGAGCGATCCCTTCGTCATCATAATGGCGCTGCCGGCGGCCCTGGCGGGCATCGTCTGGATGCTCTTCGTGACCTACACGACCCTTTCGGTGCCGGCCCTTACCGGGGCAATCATGTGCATGGGCGTGGCGACCGCCAACTCCGTGCTGGTGGTGAGCTTCGCGCGCGAGCGGCTGGCCGAACTGGGCGATGCGACGGCGGCCGCGCTCGAAGCCGGTTTCGTGCGCTTCCGGCCGGTGCTCATGACGGCGTTGGCCATGATCATCGGCATGACGCCGATGGCGCTGGGGTTGGGCGAGGGCGGCGAACAGAATGCACCGCTCGGTCGCGCGGTGATCGGCGGCCTGGTCTTTGCAACGATCGCCACGCTCATCTTCGTGCCCGTCGTCTTTAGCGTCATCCACCGGCATTACGGCGAGGCCGCCAAGCCGAATCCGACCTCATCCGGAGCTCCGCATGCCGCCTGAGTCCACTTCCGCTGCGACCCCGAGGTCCCGCCGCGGCCTTGCGATCACCGGCATGATCGTTGCCCTGATCGCGGTCCTGGTCGTCGGGAACGGGATATGGGAACGCAATTCGAGCGCGGCGCGCCTCAAGGAGGCGACGGAAGCGCAGGCCGCGCCGACAGTCGCCCTGATCGCGCCCAGCACGAACACGAACAAGTCTTTTCTCGACCTGCCGGGCAGGCTGGAAGCCTATTCGCGTGCCCCGATCTATGCGCGGGTCAGCGGCTTTCTCAAGGCCTGGTATGTCGACATCGGCAGCCCGGTGACGGAGGGACAGCTCCTTGCCGAGATCGAGGCTCCGGATCTCGACCAGCAGCTCATCCAGGCCAAAGGGGCGCTTGCCTCGGCGCAGGCCGCCGCGGCGCTGGCGAAGATCACGGCGCAGCGCTGGCAGGCCCTTGGTGGCACCAATGCCGTCGCCCGCCAGGCGGTCGACGAGAAGACAGGCGATCTCAGCGTCAAGGAGGCGAATGAGAAAGCTGCCCAGGCCAACGTCGATCGCCTCGAAGTGTTGTCGCAATTCAAGCGCGTGACAGCGCCATTCAATGGTATCGTGACGACCCGCAACACCGATGTCGGCGCACTGATCAACGCCGATTCGAGCGCTGGCCTCGCCCTGTTCGTCGTCTCGGATATCAAGAAGCTTCGGCTGACGATTGCCGTGCCGCAGAATTACGTGCCGTCAGTGCCGCTCAACACCAAGGTCAAGATCTCCGTGCCGGAATATCCGGGCAAGGTCTATGACGGCTTGGTCGAAGCTTCGGCGCGGGCGGTCGATCCGGCCTCTGGGACGACACGCATGCAGGTCGTGGTCGATAACAGCTCCGGGGAACTGATGCCGGGCGCGTTCGCCAATACGCGCATCGAGCTGGTGCAGAATGCACCGACCCTCTCGATTCCGGCCGGGGCCTTGATCTTCGACCGGAAGGGCCTGCGGGTTGCGACGGTCGATGCGAACGGCAAGGCCGTCCTGAAGCCGGTCACGATCTTGCGGGATCTGGGGCAGGTGGTCGAAATCGCGACCGGTCTTTCCTCGGACGACCGGGTGATCGAGAGTCCACCCGACGGCCTGTCCAACGGCGATCCGGTTCGGGTGGTGAAGGGCGGCGACGCACAAGGCCGGCGCTGAGGCGCCGTCAGCTCTTTCTGACCTCCGTGAGCGCGATGCCGGACGCGACGAGCTTGTCGATCTCCGCGTCCGTATAGCCGCATTCCACCAGCACGGCCCGCGTGTCGAGGCCGAATTTCCTCGGCTTGGTGCGCACGGCTGGCGGAGTGCGGGAGAGTTTCACCGGATTGCCGACATTCCGGTAGCCGTCCTTCTCCCACACCATGTCCCGGTGCTTGGTATGCGGATGCTCCATCACCTCGGGCACATCGAGCACCGCGCCCGACGGCACGCCGCCTTTCATCAATTCCCGGGAGAAAGCGTCGGCGTCGCGGTCTTTCAGGAGCGTCCGAAGCTCGGTTTCCAGCTCCGACCGGTGGGCGACGCGATCCTTGTTGGTCTTGAAGCGCGGGTCGTCGGCAAGCTCTGGCTTGCCCAGCATCTGGCAAAGCTTCCGGAACTGTCCATCGTTGCCGGCTCCGACCACGATGTTGCCGACCTTGGTCGGAAAGTTGGCGTAAGGCGCGAGGCTTCCATGGCTGTTGCCGACGAGCTTCGGCTTGAGACCGGCCATGAAATAGTTCGGCGCGTGCGGCTGATGCAAGGCGATGGCGCTGTCGTAGAGCGTCGCATCGACAAACTGGCCCTTGCCGGACGTGTTGCGCTCGTAGAGTGCCATCAGGATGCCGATGCAGGCATTCATGCCGGTCGAGAGATCGACCACCGGCACGCCGATGCGCACCGGTCCGCTTTCCGGCGAGCCGTTGACCGAGACCAGGCCGGACGAGGCCTGCACGATGGCGTCGTAGCCGGGAAGGCCGCCGAGGGGGCCGTCGGCACCAAAGCCCGAGACGCGCGCATGGACCAGCCGCGGGAACTTCTTGGAGAGCGTGTCGGCATAGCCGATGCCCCATTTCTCCATGGTGCCGGTCTTGAAGTTGTCGATCAGTACATCGGCATCTTCCAAGAGTCGCAGCAGCACGGTGCGGCCTTCGGGCCTGGAAAGGTCGAGCGCCATGGTCCGCTTGTTGCGGTTGATGCCGGCGAAATAGGCCGAGATGCCTTCTTGGTCGAATGGCGGGCCCCAGCCGCGGGTCTCGTCGCCCTGCGGTGGTTCGATCTTGATCACGTCGGCGCCGTGGTCAGCCAGCATTTGGCCGCAATAGGGACCACCCAGGACCCGCGACAGATCGATCACCTTCAGCCCATCCAACGCGCCTTTGCTGCCCTGGGGCATCTCGTTCCACTCCTCGAACCCGATCAGGAGGCGCGGTTATAGACCATGCAGCGAGGGCTCGGTACCGTCCTCGCATCGGGCGAGGAGAAGGGCATGCTGAACGGCGTCCATGGACATCAGGACATCGAACGGGTCGTCTACGGAAAGCCCGCCGGCGCGGCTTTGGCCGCGGAGGCGGAACGGCTGGGCGCCAGGCGCATCTTTGTCACGACATCGAAGTCGGTGGCGCAGAGCGCGCTCCTTGCCGAGGTCGTGCACGCGCTGGGCGAGCGTCATGTCGGCACGTATGCCGGCATCACCGCCCATTCACCGAGACCCTGCGTCATCGAGGGCGCGAGGCTCGCGCGTGAAGCGAAAGCCGATCTGATCATTGCCGTGGGCGGGGGCTCGGTAATCGATGCCACCAAGGTGATGCTGATTGCCCTCTGGCAGAAGGCGACGCAGATCGAAGATCTCGATGCCTACCGTGCAGGGCGGCCGAAGGAGGGCGCGGCACCGCCGTCGGCCGCGATCAACCCGCTGCCGGGCGCGATCCGCATGATCGCCGTCCCGACGACGCTGTCGGCCGCCGAGTTCAATGCCTTTGCCGGCATCGCCGACCTGCGCCATGGCATCAAGGAGAGCTTCGGCCATCGCCTGATCGTGCCGCGCGTGATTGTCCTCGATCCGGTGGCGACGCTCGCCACCCCGATGGACCTCATGCTTTCGACCGGCCTCAAGGCAGTCGATCATGCCGTAGAGCGGCTGTGCTCGCCGCAGGCACATCCCTTCGTCATCGGGACGGCGAGTGAAGCGCTGAAGCTGCTCGCCAGGGCATTGCCAACGCACAGGGCCCGGCCCGAGGACATGGAAACGCGGCTCGACCTGCAATTTGGCATGTGGCTCTCGATCGGCGCCGGCACGTCGGGGGTCGGCGTGGGAGCGAGCCACGGGATCGGCCATGTGCTGGGCGCTGCCTGTCATGTGCCGCATGGCCATACCTCCTGCGTCATGCTGCCCCCTGTTCTGCGCTGGAACCTGCCGGCCAACGCCGAGCGCCAGAAGCTGGTGAGCGAGGCATTCGGCAGACCGGATGCGCCGGCCGCCGATCTGGTGGCCGGGCTGGTCAAGACCCTCGGCCTGCCCGGGCGGCTGGCCGATGTTGGCGTCGGGAAGGACCGCTTCCAGGAGATTGCCGAGAAGTCGATGCACGACCGCGCGGTGCTGAACAATCCGCGGCCGATCAGGGGACCGGCCGAGGTCGTGGAGATTCTCGAACTCGCGGCCTGAGTCTTAAATGACCTCATGAATTCTTTTCGTGGGATGCCGCCTTGGGCTGCGTATGCCGGCATCCGATATGGGGAAGAGCGTTGTTTCCGACCCACGGGTGTCGACCATGACCGAACTTCGCCTTGCCGATCCCAAGTGTGCCGCGCCGAAAGCAGCCTGGGTCGAAGCACCAGTCAACTATCTGGCCGATCTCAGTATCAAGCCGGTAACCTACAATCCGCCGCCGGGGACAGGCTTGCCGCGTCGCGAGGGCAACTATCGCAATTTCACCGTGCGCGTTCACGACGCGCGGCCGCTGGAGCCCATCCTCGCGCTCGATCGGCACGCGTTCATCTTGACGCGGTACGATACGAAGGTGCGCGACTTCTACAGCGACGAGGACGTCCGTTCGATCTACTTTCCCGAGGTCGAGACCCTGATCAAGCGGGAGACAGGTGCCTCGAAGGTCGTGGTGTTCGATCACACCGTGCGCACCGCCGATCGTGCCGTCGAGCGGGGGCTGCGCACGCCGGTGCGCAGCGTGCACAACGACTACACGGAGAGGTCGGGGCCGCAGCGCGTGCGCGATCTCCTGCCGCCGGAGGAGGCGGAAATGCGGCTTGGCAAACGCTTCGCCGAGTACAACGTCTGGCGCAATATCTCGCACGATCCGATCGAGATGGCACCCTTGGGCTTCGTCGATGCCCAGACGATCGCACCGCGCGATCTGGCGGTCTGCGATCTCATCTATGCCGACCGTGTCGGCGAAATCTATCAGGGTGTCTACAGCGCCGATCACCGCTGGCACTATTTCCCGGCGATGACGCGGAACGAGGCGATCATTATCAAGTGTTACGATTCCGCCAGGGATGGCCGGGCGCGCTTTTCGCTTCATTCCGCGTTCGACGATCCGACATCGCCAGCCGACTCCAAGCCACGCCAAAGCATCGAGGTCCGCACGCTCGCGTTCTTCGACTGACACCGACAGAATTTACGAACTGGCGATCGTCTCCAGGTGCTCGGCCAGCTCCTGGGGCTGGCTGTAGAAGGGCGAGTGGCCGCATTCCATGGTGATCACCTTGCAGGGCAACGCTTTCACCATCGCGCGTTGACGCGCGATCCGGACGGCGAGGTCCTGCGTGCATTCGATGTACCAGCGCGGCACCGAGCCGTAACGTTCGTCGGTGAGTGTGAGTGGCGTCTTCGAGATCGCGATGGGCTGCGGGCGCAGTCGCTCCATGGCGCGGTAGCGGTCCTCGGGCGATACGTCGGCATAGAACAGGGTCGGCAGCTGCGCACGCGCGAACGTATAGGTGAGGCCGTCCGGGCTGATCTCGCGCGAGCGGCGGAATAATTGATCCGGATCGCTGGCGGTCAGTTCACGGCTGGCCATGCCGGAGGGCGGCATCAGGCCACAGACATAGACCAGCGCCTTGATCTTGCGGCGCCTCGCTTCCGCGACCTGGCTGATCGTGACGCCGCCCAACGCATGACCCACCAGGACGACCGGCTCTTCCATCTTGTCGAGCAGCCGGGAAATCCGCTCGACATTGTCCGCGAGCGTGACGCTGGCGGGCGGCGTCTGATCCTTGCCGAGGCCGGGCAGGTCGGGCGCGCAGACCGTGTGACCGTGGCTCTCGAGGATCGGCGTCACCTTTTCCCAGCACCAGCCGCCATGGCACGCACCGTGGACGAGGATGAACGTCGCCATCTTCAGGCGCGTCCGACGACGGTTCGGGCGCCCGATGCGGGCACGAAGAAGTCGGGCATCAATGCGGTGCCGGGCGATACGGCGTATTTGTCGAGATCGGTGATCCCTTCCTCGGCGAGTACTTCGTCGTCGATGAAGAAGTGGCCGGTGCAGCTCGTGGCCGGCCGATTGAAGATGGCATAGGCCGCATCGCCCATGATCTCGGGCTTGCGGCAGCGTTTCATGCCCTCATCGCCGCCCAGCACATTCTTGATTGCCGCCGTCGCAATGCCCGTGCGCGGCCACAGGCAATTGAAGGCAATGCCCTTGTCCTTGAATTCCGCGGCCATGGCCCAGGCGTAGACCGACATCGAATATTTGGCGAGCGTGTAGGCCGGATGCGAGGCGAACCATTTCACGTCGAAATCGAGCGGCGGCGAGAGGTTCAGCACATGGGGATTCGACGCTTTCGTGAGATGCGGGATGCATTTCTGGGAGACGAGGAATGTGCCGCGCGCGTTGATCTGGTGCATGAGGTCATAGCGCTTCATCGGCGTGGCGAGCGTCCCGGTGAGGCTGATGGCGCTGGCATTGTTCACCAGAATGTCGATGCCGCCGAACTTCGCCACCGTCTCGGCGACGGCCTTCTCGACACTTTGCTCGTCCCGAATGTCGCAGGGCAGCGGCAGGCCCTTTCCACCGGCGCGCTCGACTTCTTCGGCGGCGGTGAAGATCGTACCGGGCAGCCGCGGATCGGGCTTCACGGTCTTGGCGGCGATCGCGACGTTGGCGCCATCGCGCGCGGCACGCAAAGCGATGGCGAGGCCAATGCCGCGGCTAGCGCCGGTCACGAACAGCGTCTTGTTAGCCAGGCTCATGTGGTCCCCAACATTCCTTTGGGCTCTATAGCCGGGCGCTGATGGGGCGGCTAGTCTCGCCGCGTCGCAGGGGAGGCATGCATGAATCCATGTTTCGAAACCGCTACGCGGCTTGCCCGCGCCATACGAAACGGCCGCTTGTCCTCGCGCGAAGCGACCGAAGCGCATCTCGAGCGCATTGCCCGCCTCAACGGGCCACTCAATGCGCTGGTCGTGGTGGATCGGGAAAATGCCCTGAAAGCTGCCCGCGCGGCTGACCGTGCCCTGGCCCGCAAGAGCTCGAAGCCGGGGCCGCTGCATGGCGTGCCGATCACCATCAAGGAGGCATTCGATGTCGCCGGGCTCGCCACCACGTCCAGCTTCCCGCCGCTGCGCGACAATATCGCTTCGGCGGATGCCAGCGCGGTGGCGCGGCTGCGTGCCGCCGGCGCGGTGATCCTCGGCAAGACCAACGTGCCCGAGCTATGCATGGACTTCCAAACCGACAGTCCTCTCTTCGGCACGACCAAGAATGCCTGGGATGCCCGACGTGCAGCCGGCGGTTCGACCGGCGGTGGGGCGGCTGCCGTCGCGGCGCGGCTGTCGCCGCTGGAACTGGGCAGCGACATCGGCGGTTCCGTGCGCAATCCCGCGCACTATAACGGCATCTTTTCACTGAAGCCGACAGAGTGGCGTGTGCCGGCCAAGGGGCATGTGCCCGGTCTGCCCGGCCAGATCCGGACTGTTCGCTATATGGGGGTGTACGGGCCGCTCGCGCGTTCGGTCGACGATCTCGACCTCGCGCTGCGTGTCATCGCCGGTCCCGACGGCGGCGAGGCAGAGGCCGCCCCGGTGCCACTGGGGCCGACACCCAAGCTTGCGGTGAAGGGCTTGCGCATCGCTTTCATCGACCGAAACCCTCTGGTGCCGGCATCAGCCGAGACGGCACGGGTATTGCAAGAAACGGTGCGGCTGCTCTCCAAGGCCGGGGTGAAGACGAAGCGCGCCGAACCAGAGGGCATGGACTGGCAGCGGGCTTGGGACGACTGGTCCGACCTCTTGCAGTACGAGGTGCGCGCACTGCAGCCGCTGGCAGAACGCGAGCCGTTCTTCGGCAGGGCCGATGCGCCCGATCCCAGCATGCGTTCGGTGGCCCGGGCGGCGAAGCTCGACCTGGCCGAGTTCTTCGCCGTGCTCGATCGTCGCGACCAGCTCATCCGGCACTGCGACGCCTTCCTCGACGACCACGATGCCTGGCTGATGCCTGTGATGCCCGACGCGGCCTTCGTGCGCCAGAAGTCGGGAGAACCCTTGAAGATCGACGGCCAAGTCCATCCTTATTTCTTCGCTGGCACGTCGTACAATTTTCTCGCCAACCTTACCGGCCAACCTTCGATCGTGCTGCCCTGCGGCCTCTCGAAGGACGGTCTCCCGATCGGCCTTCAGCTTGTCGGCAAGCGCTGGGACGAGGCGAAGCTGTTGGGTGTTGCAAAGGCCATGGAAAAGCTGCTGCCGTCCTGTCCGGTGCCGCCAAGCTACAGCGACTGAGGATCATTCCACCTTAACGTCGGCGGTTTCGAGGATCTTCTTCCATTTGGCGAATTCGGCGCGATGGAATTCGCCGAAGGCGGCCGGCGCCATCTCTGCGGGCGTAGGCAGATCCTGGCCGAGATCCTCCATGCGAGTCCGGATCGCTGGGTCCTGCAGGGTCGCGACGGCTGCACTGTTGAGCTTGGCGACGATCTCCGGTGGCGTGCCCTTTGGCGCCCAAAGACCGTGCCAGATCGCGACCTCCATCGGATAGCCGGCCTCAGCCGCGGTCGGGATGTCGGGCATCGCGGCCGAGCGCACTTTTGCCGTCACGGCATAGGCCCGGATCTTTCCGGCCCGGACATGCGGCAGGGAATTGGAGGATTGGTCCACCATCACCTGGATTTGATTGGCGCTCAGGTCCTGTACCGCCGGGCCGGTGCCGCGATAGGGCACGAGCTGATACTTCGCACCTGTAGCAGCAAAAAAGGCCAATGCGCCGAGATGCGACCCCGAGCCGATACCCGCCGTGCCGCCGGAGACCTCGTCAGGGTTGGCCTTCAAGTGGTCGACCAACTCCTTCAGCGTATGGGCCGGCATGGCGTTGGACGCGACGACCAGCATCGGATTGGACGGCAGGCGTGCGATCGGCGTCAGGTCGGTAAGGAGATCGTAGTTGAGGTTGCGGTAGATCGTACCGTTGGCGACATGGGTGCCGAGATGGCCGATGCTGATCGTATAGCCATCGGATGCAGCACGTGCGACCTTGCCGACGCCGATGGTGCCGGCCGCGCCGGTCGCATTCTCGATCACGAACTGCCGGCCGAGTTCCTTGGTCATGCGCTCGCCGACCACGCGCGCCATCAGGTCGGTCGGCCCGCCCGCAGCGAAGGGCACGACCATCGTGATCGGGCGGCTGGGGTAGGTATCGCCGAATGCCGGCGCGGCAGCCGTCGCGGCCAGGGAGGTCAGAACCGTCCTACGCAACATCTCGCTCGCACTCCTGGTCACTGGACGCCATTGTCACCAGTACAGCACGATTGCTCACCTGCTGGCCTTCCGTCACCGCAATCGACTCGACCGTGGCGTCGAGCGCCGCCTTGAGCTGGTGCTGGATCTTCATCGCTTCCAGCACGATCAGGGTCTGGCCGCGCACGACCTTCTGGCCGGGATCGACCTTCACCGACACGATCCGCCCGTCCATCGGTGCGCGCAACTTGCCATCGCCGCCTGCCTGCGCAGAAGCCGGTGGCAGGTACGTGCGATCCTGGAAGCGAACCGTGTGTCCGTCGAGGTCGACGAAGATGTCGCTGCCGTCGATGTAGCAGGGCGCGTTCGTCTCCGCGACATCCCCTGGCAGAATGTGAAGCAGGCGCTCCTTGTCGCCAACCGCCAGCTTGATCGGCGTCGGTTCCGGATTCGAATTTCGCCAGCCACGCAAGGGAGCGGGATAACGCTCCGCGGAGTGCCGCCACAGGAGACCCGCTGCCAACTTCCAGTGAGCCTCGCTCACGGGCGGGGCGGGGAAGGAATGCATGCCGAGGAAAGCGGTGGTCGCCTTGCCGGCGGCGAACTCGGGATGCTCCAGCAGACGGATCAGGAAATGCCGGTTGGTGGTGGGGCCGAGCACGACCGTGTCGCGCAACGCCTGAACCAGCCGCGTGCGCGCTTCCTCGCGTGTAGCGCCATGCGCGATCACCTTGGCGATCATCGGATCGTAGAAGGGCGAGATGACGAGCCCTTCCTTCATGCCGTGATCGATCCTGACGCCGATGCCGGCCGCGGGCCGCCAGACATCGATGCGGCCGGTCTGGGGCAGGAAGCCGGCATAGGGGTCCTCGGCATAGAGCCGAACCTCGATGGCATGCCCATCCAGGCGCACCTGATCCTGTGGGAGCGGCAGCGCTTCGCCGCGTGCGACGCGGAGCTGCCATTCGACGAGGTCAAGGCCAGTGACGGCCTCGGTCACCGGATGCTCAACCTGCAGACGTGTGTTCATCTCAAGGAAGTAGAAGGCGCCGTCGCTGCCCAGAAGGAACTCGACAGTACCTGCGCCGCGATAGCCGATGGTCTTGGCCGCAGCAACGGCGGCTTCACCCATGCGGCGGCGCAACTGCGGATCGACGGCTGGCGAGGGTGCTTCCTCGACTACTTTCTGATGGCGCCGTTGCACCGAGCAATCGCGCTCGCCGAGATGGATGACGTTGCCATGGCTATCGGCAAAGACCTGGATCTCGACATGGCGTGCATCGATGACGGCCTTCTCCAGAATGAGCTGGCCCGAGCCGAAGGCGCTTTCGGCCTCGGCTCGGGCCGCCCGGATTGCTTCGAGAAGGTCCGACGCACGCTCGACCAGCCGCATGCCGCGTCCACCGCCGCCGGCCGCTGCCTTGACCATCACGGGCAGGCCGATCTTGCGCGCTTCCTTTTCCAGGACTCCATCGCTCTGGTCCGCACCCTGATAGCCAGGGACGCAAGGAACGCCGGCGTCGATCATGCGCCGCTTGGCGGCGGCCTTGTTGCCCATGGCTGCGATCGCTGCGGGCGGTGGACCGATGAAGACGAGGCCCATCTTCTCGCAGGCCGCCGCGAAGGTTTCGTTCTCGGAGAGAAAGCCGTAGCCGGGGTGGACGGCGTCGGCGCCTGAAACGCGGGCAGCATCGAGAATACGGTTGACGTCGAGATAGCTCTCGCCAACCGGCGGCGGACCGATCCGCACCGCCTCGTCGGCGAAAGCCACGTGCGGCGCCTCCCTGTCGGCGTCGGAGTAGATGGCGACCGTGCGATAGCCCATCGCTTTGGCCGTGCGCATGACGCGCCAGGCGATCTCGCCGCGATTGGCGACCAGGATCTTGCCGAAGGCCCTCATTCGCTGGTCCATTTGGGCGGACGCTTCTCGGCAAAGGCGCGCAGGCCCTCCGCTGCCTCGGGGCTGCGGCGCGCCTCGGCGAATTTGTCGGCGGCGAAATCGAGCACGGAGGACAGCGGCTCGGTACCCACCTTCATCACCACCGCCTTGGTCGCGGCGTTGGCGAATGGCGCGCAACGGTCGATCTGCTTCAGCACGTCTTCCAGCCTGGCATCGAGTGCGGCGTTGTCCTTGGCCAGGTGGTGTACGATCCCCAACCGATAGGCCTCCGGTCCCTTGAAACGCGCCGCCGTGAGGGCCAGGTGCCGTGTTTGCGGTACGCCGATGCGGGCGGCGACGAAGGGCGCGATCTGGGCCGGCACGATGCCGATCGCGGTCTCGCTCATGGCGAAGCCCGCATCCTCGGTGCAGATCGCCACGTCCGACACGCACAAAAGCCCGAAGCCGCCGGCGATGGCGTAGCCCTCGACCGCGGCGACGACGACCTGCGGCGTGGTGTTCACCATCTCGAGGAAGGTGCCGTATTCGCGATTGTTGAGGGCAATCGGATCCTTCTCGCCGGGCCGCGGCTTGTCGGCGAAGCTCTGTTCCATGTTCTTGAGATCGGCGCCGGCGCAGAAGGTGCCACCTGCGCCGCGCAGGATCACGGCCTTGATGTCGCTCCGCTCGCGAAGGTTCTGGAACACCGCCCGCAATTCGCCGATCAGCGTCGGGTTGAGGGCATTCTTCACCTGTGGCCGGTTCAACGTCACATGAAGCCGGGAGCGCTCGCGGCGCAGCAGCAACGTCTCGTATTTGGAAGCGAATTCGGCCATCAGCGATTCTCCAATCGGGGAAGGGTGCCCATCATCTTGGAGATGATCTGCAGCATGACCTCGTCAGCCCCGCCGCCGATCGAGGCCAATCGTGAATCGCGAAAGGCCCGGGCCGTGGGCGACTCCCAAAGGTACCCGGCGCCACCCCAGTATTGCAGACAACCGTCGGTCACGAGCCGCATCATGCGGCCCGCTTTCAGCTTGGCCATGGAGGCCAGCATCGTGACATCCTTGCCGTCAAGATACTCCTCGCAGGCGCGGTAGCAGAGCGACCGGACCAGCTCGACCTCGGTCCGCAGCTCGGCCAATTTGAAATGGATCACCTGATTGTCGAGCAGCGGCCGGCCGAACACCTTGCGCTCGCGCGTGTATTCCACCGTCTCGTCGATCAAGCGATCCATGCCGACAACGGCGCTGATCGCGCCCCACAGCCGCTCCTCCTGGAACTGCTGCATCTGATAGATGAAGCCCATGCCCTCCTGGCCGATCGTGTGGTGCACGGGGATCTTCACCTCGTCGAAGAAGATCTGTGCCGTGTCGGAGCTTCGCATGCCGAGCTTGTCGAGCTTTTTCACGATCTGCACGCCCCTGGTCTTCATCGGCAGACAGATCAGCGATTTGTTCTTGTGCACCGGCCCTTCACCGGTGTTGGCCAGCAGGCACATCCAGTCGGCCTGCGTGCCGTTTGTGGTCCACATCTTGCCGCCGTTGATCACCCAGTCGCCGCCGACCTTGCGCGCCGTTGTCTTCAGCGAAGCGACGTCCGAGCCCGCACCGACTTCCGAGACGCCGAGGCAGGCCACGAAGTCGCCGGCGATCGAGGGCGCGAGGAATTCGCGCCGCAGCGCATCACTGCCGTAGCGGGCCAGGGCGGGCGTCGCCATGTCGGTCTGGACGCCGATCGCCATCGGTACCGAGCCGCAATGGATGTGGCCCAGCTCCTCGGCCATTACCATGGCGTAGGAATAATCGAGGCCCATGCCGCCATACTCGACCGGCTTGTTGATGCCGAGGAGCCCCGCATCGCCCAGCGTCTTGAACACCTGGTGCGCCGGGAAGATGCCGTCCTCCTCCCACTGGTCGACATGCGGATTGATATCCTTGTCGATGATGGCGCGCAGCGTGCGGCGGATCTCTTCGTGTTCCTGTGTGAACTGCACGGCGGCCTCCTAACGATTGCCCAGCCGGGGCATGGTGCCCATCAGCTTAGAGATGATCTGCAGCATCACCTCGTCGGCGCCGCCGCCGATCGAGCCCAGCCGGCCGTCGCGATAGCTGCGCGCGACCGGGCTGTCCCAGAGATAACCGGCGCCGCCCCAGTATTGCAGGCAAGCATCGGACACCTCGCGGCGCAGCCGGCCTGCCTTCAGCTTGGCCATCGAGGCCAGCATCGTGACGTCCTTGCCGGCGAGATAGTCCTCGCAGGCGCGATAGACCAGGGCGCGTAGCGCCTCGACCTCGCTCTTGAGCTCGGCCAGGCGGAAATGGACGACCTGGTTGTCGAGCAACGGCCGGCCGAACACCTGGCGCTCGCGCGTGTAGTCTATCGTTGCGTTGATGATGCGCTCGCAGCCCATCAGCGTGCCGGCGCCGGCCCACAGCCGCTCCTCCTGGAATTGCTGCATCTGGTAGATGAAGCCGGAACCCGGCTGGCCGATCGTATAGCGCGCCGGCACCTTCACCTCGTCGAAGAAGGTCTGCACCGTGTCCGACGCGCGCATGCCGAGCTTGTCGAGCTTTTTCACGATCGAAACGCCCTTGCTTTTCATCGGCACCACGATCAGCGACTTGTTCTTGTGCACCGGTCCGTCGCCGGTGTTGGCGAGCAGGCACATCCAGTCGGCCTGCGCACCATTGGTGGTCCACATCTTGCCGCCGTTGATCACCCAGTCGCCGCCGACGCGACGGGCCGTGGTCTTGATCGAGGCGACGTCGGAGCCGGCGCCGGTCTCGGACACGCCCAGGCAGGCGACATAATCGCCACTGATCGACGGCGCCAGGAACTCCTGGCGCAGTTCGTCGCTGCCGTAGCGGGCGAGCGCCGGCGTCGCCATCGAGATCTGCACGCCGGTCGCCATCGGGACCGAGCCGCCATTCACCAGGCCCAGCGACTCCGAGCAGATCATGGCATAGGAGAAGTCGAGGCCGGAGCCGCCGAACTCGACCGGCTTGTCGACGCCCAGCAGCCCGGCATCGCCCATCTTCTTGAACAGCTCGTGGGCCGGGAACTGGCCGTCCTTCTCCCATTGATCGACGTAGGGATTGACCTCGCGCTCTATCAGCGCCTTCCAGGTCTGGCGGAGCGCCTCATGCTCGGGTGTGAACTTCATGGCTACATCCTCGCGACGCCGAAGGTGATGGGATTGAGCGGCCGCACGATCGACTCGCGGGCGATAGAGAGAGTGAACGCGAGCACCCGGCGCGTGTCACGCGGATCGATGATGCCGTCGTCCCAGAGATGGGCCGTGGCATAGAGCGCGGTCGACTCCCGATCGAACTGGTCGACGATCGACTGGTACATCTTGTCGATCTGCTCCCTGGGCGGCTCCTTGCCCTCGCGCCGGAACTTCTGCTCCGTGACGGTCCGCATCACGCCCGCGGCCTGCTCGCCGCCCATGACAGCGACGCGGCTGTTGGGCCAGGCGAAGATGAAGCGCGGGTCGTAGGCGCGTCCGCACATGCCATAGTTGCCGGCGCCGAACGAACCGCCGATCACGATGGTGATTTGCGGCACGGTCGCGTTGGCCACCGCCTGGATCATCTTGGAGCCGTGCTTCACGATGCCGCCGCGCTCGGCTTCGGTGCCGACCATGTAACCGGTCGTGTTCTGCAGATAGACGATCGGCGTGCCTTGCTGGCAGCAGAGCTGGATGAATTGCGCGGCCTTGACCGAGCCTTTGGTGGTGATGGGGCCGTTGTTGCCAATGAAGGCCACCGGCTCGCCCTCGATCTCGGCCCAGCCGCAGATCGTCTGCTGGTCGAACAGGCCCTTGAATTCGAGGAAGTCCGAGCCGTCGGCCAGACGCGCGATCACCTCGCGCATATCATAGGGATCTTTGTGCGACGGCGGCACGATCCCACAGAGTTCGTCGATGTCGTACAACGGCTCCTTGAACGGCTTCACTGTCCTGGGCGGAAGCCTGTCGTTCCAGTGCCACTTGGCGATCACTTCGCGCGCCATGCGGATGCCGTCGGCATCGTCCTCGGCCATCCATTCGGCGACGCCAGACACGGTGGCGTGCATCTCCGCGCCGCCCAGCTCCTCGTCGGTGGCGATCTCACCTGTCGCTGCCTTGAGGAGCGGCGGGCCGGCCAGAAAGACCTTGGCCTGGTTGCGCACCATGATGACGTAGTCCGAGAGCCCCGGCAGATAGGCCCCGCCGGCCGTCGACGAGCCATGTACGACGGTGACCTGCGGGATGCCGCGCGCCGACATGCGGGCCTGGTTGGCGAAGCCACGGCCGCCCGGTACGAAGATCTCCGATTGATAGAGCAGGTTGGCGCCACCCGATTCAACCAGGTTCACGACCGGCAGCTTGTTCTCCAGCACGACCTGCTGCACGCGTTGGCCCTTGCGCTGGCCGGAGGGCGCCACCGTTCCGCCTTTGATGGCACTGTTGGAGGCGGCCACGACGCAGCGCACGCCCTCGACATAGCCGATCCCCGCGACCGAACCGCCGCCCGCGCTCGATCCGTCCTTGTCGTCGTGCATGCGGTACCCCGCGAGCGGCATCAGCTCAAGAAACGGTGCGCCGCGATCAAGCAGCAGGGCGATGCGCTCGCGCGGCATAAGCTGCTTGCGCTTGGCAAATCGCGCACGTGCTTTTTCGGCCATCGCCTGCACGCTGGCTTCGGCGTCGCGAAACTCCCGGATGGCCGCCAGCATGCGCTCGCGGTTCTTCTTGAAGTCCTCGCTGTTGCGATCGATCTGGGTTTCGATGATTGGCATGGTTCAGCCGCCCAGGACCTTGGGCGTCACCGCAAGGTGAAAGCCGTTGAAGGGCTGCGACTTGTCGGTCGCCGGCAGATCGATCGAGCGGTTGGCCAGCGGCACGCCTCCGTCGATCCTGATCTCCGTGCCGGTGATGTAGGCGGCGGCTTTGCTCAGCAGGAAGCACACGGCGGCTGACACTTCGCTCTCGGTGCCAAGCCGTCCCAGCGGGCAGTGGCCCTTGAGCTTGGGAATCTGCTCCTTGAATTCGCCGGTGTAGGTGTCCATGCCGGACGAGGCGATCCAGCCCGGCGCCACCGAGTTCACGCGCACACCGGAAGCAGCCCATTCGTAGGCGAGCGTCATCGTGAGGTTCGCCATGCCGGCGCGAGCGGCTCCCGTATGCACCATGTTGGGAAAGCCGTTGCGATAGTCGGCGGTCATGTTGACGATCGAGCCGCCGTGCTTCTGCATCGACTGCGTATAGACCTCGCGGCTGACCAGGAAACCGCCGGTGAGATTGTTGCGCACGACGACGTCGAAGCCCTTGGCGCTGAGCTGGGCGGCAGGCGAGGGGAATTGGCCGCCGGCATTGTTGAACAGACCGTCGATACGGCCATTCGCGGCGACGATCTTCGCCACCGCCTCCTTCACCTGCGTTTCCTCGCGAATATCGAAAGCATGGATCTCGCAACGGCCGCCAGCCGCCTCGATCTCGGCTTTGACCTTCTCGAGCTTCTCGACCTTGCGACCGGTGATGGCGAGGTGCGCACCAAGTGCCGCGAGCTCGTGCGCCGTGCAACGGCCGATGCCGCTGCCACCGCCTGTCACGACAATGGTCTGGTCCTTGAACAGTCCAGGCGCAAAGACCGAGCGATACGACATATTTCCTCCGCGCGACCTGAACAGCCGTTTATCGGCCTGTAGTTGACGTTTACGTAAAGGTCAAGTAAGCCCCCGGACGATTGGCCGACAGGAGGAACTCGTCATGACCTTGCAGGAAATCACCGCGAAAATGAAGGAAGGCGCGGCGAAGAAGTCGTCCTTCGGCAATACCGTGAAATTCGCGACCGACCAGGGCGTCGTCTATATCGACGGCAACGCCAACCCGCCGGCCGTCAGCAACGATGACAAGTCGGCCGACTGCACCATCAAGATGGACTTCAGCGATTTCGCCGACCTGATCGGCGGCAAGCTCGACGGCATGAGCGCGTTCATGACCGGCAAGCTTAAGATCGAGGGCGACATGGGCGTCGCCATGAAGCTGCAAAGCATCCTGCGCTAGCGGCCGGCAAACGGATTACCAGAGGTGCGGTATCAGGCGATACCGCACCTTTTCTTTGTACGCGGTGTATCCCGCGAGACGACGCGCAAGGAAGCTTTCCTCGTCGACGATGCGCCAAACAAGGACGGCAACGATGGCGCCGAAGGGGATCAGGCCCCACCACGAGCCGAGCGCGAGCGGAATGCCGACCAGCATCGCGAGCGATCCGGCATACATCGGATGCCGCACGACGGCGTAAGGGCCGGTCGAGATGACTTTCTGGTCGTCGGCAAGCTCGATGGTGGCAGAGGTGAAGCTGTTCTCGCGAAACACCCGATAGATGGCGAACCAGCCCAGCAGCACGAGAATGTCGCCGGCGAGAATGACAAGCGGCGACATGTGCGACCAGCTGAAGCGGTGGTCGAGCGCCGGAACGGCAAGGAGGCCGAGGAAGCCCAGCGACGCGAAGACCATGATGATCTTTTGCGTAGTCTCCTTCTCGGCCAGCGGGCCGCCCCGCATGCGCCGCTCAAGCAGCCCGGGATCTCTCCTCACAAGATAGAAGATGATCAGGAGCGATGCCGAGAAATAAACGGCGAGAAAGACCCAGGCCTGCCAGTAGTCGAGTGTCCAGGGCAGGCCGAAAAGAAGGGCAGCAATGGCCAGCAGAAGACCCGCCAGGCTTCGAAGCGCCTTGCCCGTGAGGACGCTCATTGCAATCTCCGTCAGGCGTCTTCCTTGCTCTTGTGATAATGGCGGCGCGCCTTGGCGCGGTTGCCGCAAGCCGACATCGAGCACCAGCGACGCTTGCCGGCCCGGCTGTCGTCGAGGAACAGCCAGCCGCACTCGGGATTGGCGCAGCGCCGCACGCGGTCGAGCCGAGGTCCCGCCAGCAGATCCCCCGCCGACCAGAGAACGGGCGCGAGCAGGGCAAGGGCCGTTCCCGATCGCGCATCGATCTCCCATTCATAGCCGCTGCGAGCCCGTTTGAGGGCTGTCCGTGCCGGCGCTGCCGCCAATGCCTCGTTCAGCACGGCGAGGTCACGCACCGCGGGCGGGCGGGCCTGCGCCTGAGCATCGAACAGCCGATAGATTGTCTCGCGCAGCGCAAGTCCTCGTTCGAACTCCCGAACGGGCAGCGTCCGTTCGGTTTTCACGCCTGTATTGGCCGCGGCCCAGGCGCCGAAATCTTCTGGCCCGTTCAATGTCTCGGTGGGAGCGACCTGTCCGCGCCAATAGCGGGTGTTGGCAAACTCCAGGCAAAGATCGGGACGAACCATTGTGATCAGCAGTTAATAACCGGTTGACCGGTTGACAAGTATGATCGAAAGACATAACTATATAACCAGTTATATAGTTACGGAGGAAGCGATGTTCGACCACGTTTCGATCGGCGTCAGCGACGTGAAGCGGACCGGCAGGTTCTACGACGCGGCCTTGAAGCCCCTCGGCTTCACCCGGCTGTCGGATGGCGAGAGCTCGTTGGGCTATGGCGACAAGGGCGTGCAGCTCTGGATCTCGGCGACATCGAAGCCGGTGAAGGCCGACATGGAATCGGGTCTGCATTTCTGTCTCAGCGCCAAGGACCATGCCGCCGTCGATGCCTTCCATGCCGCTGCGCTCAAGGCCGGTGGCAAGGACAATGGCAAGCCCGGCATCCGCAAGGACTACGGCGCCAACTATTACGCCGCCTTCGTCATCGATCCCGACGGCTATCGGCTCGAGGCGTATTGCGGGAAATGACCGTATCGTGCCGGCACCTTGCAGGCAGCCCGCCACGGCCTCGAGTTGCCGGGCACCATTCAGATCGGCGACTCGCCGCCGATCCAGCCAATGCTGCGCCGATCCGGCAAACGTTAGAACCCGACCGCAGCTCCGTCGCGGCGACTCTCGGAGGCGCCGAGATAGGGGCCGCCGTCGGGGAAGCGCCAGATGATCTGGCTGGAGCCGAAGTCGAAGCTCGGCCATGTCGTGCGTGTGACCTTGTGGCCGCGCGCTTCGAGACCGGCCGCTGTCTCGGCTGGCATGTGGTCCTCGATCCAAACCGTCTTGTCGACTTCGTGCACCCGCCAGCGCGGTCCATCGATCGCAGCCTGCGGGTTCTGCCCGTAGTCGACGATGCGCGAGAATACTTGCATGTGACCCTGCGGCTGCATGGCGCCACCCATCAGGCCGAAGGTCGCGACCGGCTTGCCGTCCTTGGTGATGAAAGCGGGAATGATGGTGTGGAAGGGACGCTTCAGCGGTCCGACCTCGTTGGGGTGCCCCTTGGTCGTGACGAATCCGGTCGCGCGGTTCTGCAGTGCAATGCCCGTGCCCGGTACGACGACGCCCGAGCCGAAGCCCGTGTAGTTCGATTGGATCAGCGACACCATCATGCCCGACGCGTCAGCGGTGCCGAGATAGATCGTGCCGCCGTCCTTGGGCGTGCCCGGCCCGAAATCCTTGGCCTTCTTGGGGTCGATCAGCTTGGCGCGGCTCTTCAGGTACGCCTTGTCGAGCATTTGCTTGGGCGTCACCTCCATGAAGCGTGGATCGGCGACGTAGCGCCAGATGTCGGCGAAGGCGAGTTTCATCGCCTCGATCCGCAAATGCGCCACCTCCGGCCCGTCACATTCGTGACCGGCGAGGTCGAAGTTTTCGAGAATGCCAAGCGCCATGCACGCCGCGATGCCCTGGCCCGACGGCGGGATCTCGTGCAGCGTCGTGCCGCGATAGGTGAGGCCGATCGGATCGACCCAGTCGGGCTTGTGCTCGGCAAGATCCTTCTTGCGCAACGCACCGCCGCTCTCGCGCGCGTACTTGTCCATAGCGTCCGCGAGTTCACCGCGATAGAAGGCCTCGCCCTTGGTTTCGGCGATCTTGGTCAGCGTTTTCGCCTGGTCGGGAAACTTCCAGAGTTCGCCTGGTCTGGGCGCGCGACCGTGGGGCAGGAAGGCCTTGACCCAGCTTTCCTCGCCCTTCAGCCGTTCGATCGCGCGGTCCCACTGGCGCGCGATCATGTAGGAGACGCGGAAGCCGTCGTGCGCGTACTTGATGCCGGGCTCGAACAGGTCGGCGAACGGCAGCTTGCCGTAGCGGCCGTGCAGTTCCATCCAGAGCGACACGGCACCGGGTGTCGTCACGCTGCCCCAGCCGGTGTTCGGCATCTTGTCCTTGCCGGCATACTGGTCGGGCGTCATCAGGGCCGGCGAGTGACCCGACGCATTCAGCCCCACGAGCTTCCGGCCGTCCCACAGGATGCAGAAGGCATCGGCGCCGATGCCGTTCATCGTGGGCTCGACGACCGTGATCGCGATGGCCGCCGCAATTGCGGCGTCCACGGCGGTACCGCCCTTGGCCAGCATGCGCAGCCCGGCCGTGGCGGCGAGATGCTGGGAGGAGGCGACGACATTCTCGGCGAAGATCGGCAGCTTCCTGGTACCATAAGGGAAATCATACGTGAAAGACGGCACTCAAAAGTCCTTTCATCTCTTGCTTGAGGCGGAAAGCGCCTCAATGCGCGCCACGAAACGCGGCGACTGCAGGAACGCGCGATTGCTCGTGTCGCTCTTGCCGAACAGGCGCGAGAGATCGAACAGGCCCGAGCCCGCGATGGCACCGATCCATCCCGAGAGCTGCACATGCTGGCCGAGCCGGAATGTTTTTAGCGCCTCGACGGCCTGATCGGAAAGGCCGGGCGGCGGCGCCTCGCGCGATCGTGTGGCGAAAAGGTCGGCGAAGGCTCCGGCCGTTGCGAGCGCCCAGTCGTTGAACGCATAGAGCGACACCTGCGGTCCAACCTCGATCGTCACGGCGACGTTCTGGGCATTGCCGTCGATCACTTTCAAGGTGCCACACCAATCGGTGAAGTTGCCCACGGAACCCGACAGCGTCAGGCTCTGTTTGACGGCATCCTCGATCGCCAGTGGATTGTTGGAAGCCATCGCGGGCTTCGCGATCGTGGCAAGATCGCTCACGAACTTCTTCTGCTGCGGATTGGATTCGTAGCATGAACCATCGAAGCAGCCGCCGAGAGCCAATCCGGCTGTGCCAAGCAGAAAGCCGCGACGACTCTCCATCCTATGCGGCTTTCGCTTGCGCCTTGGCCCGCTCCTCTTCCTTTAGCTCTTTCTTGGAGAGCTTGCCCACCGGGGTCTTGGGCAATTCGGGCCGGATCTCCAGCGCGACCGGCATCTCGTGCTTGCCGATCTTGCCTTCGAGATGGCGCTTCAGCTCGTCGAAGGTGAGCGAGGCGCCGGGCTTCAGCTTCACGAACACCTTCGGCGCCTCCTGCCGGTAGGGATCGGGAATGCCGATCACGATGCACTCGTCCACGGCAGGATGCTCATAGACCGCTTCCTCGATCATGCGCGGATAGACGTTGTAGCCCGACGAGATGATCAGGTCCTTCGAGCGGTCGACGAGATAGAGCCAACCATCGGCATCCATGTAGCCCATGTCGCCGGTGCGCAGGCCCTTCCACTTGCTGTCCGGGTGATCGAACAGGACCTTCGCCGTCTCTTCCGGTTTCTTCCAGTAGCCCTTCATGATCTGCGGGCCGACGATGCAGACCTCGCCGACATGGTCCTTGCCAGGCGGGAGCGTGCGGTCGGGAGCCTCCATGTCGCGGATCTCGATGATCGTGCCGGGCATCGGCACGCCGCAGGAGCCGGCACGGCGCACGGCCCTGTCGATCGGGCAGATCGCGCCGGTGGGCGAAGTCTCGGTGAGCCCATAGCCTTCGATCAGCGTGGCGCCGGTGAGCTTCTCGAAGCTCTGTTGCACCTCGGTCGGTAGCGGCGCGCCGCCCGACATGCAGATCTTGAGCGATTTCAGGTCGAGGCCTTGTGCCTTGGGATGCTTGTTGATGGCGGTGAAGAGCGTCGGTACGCCGGGCAGGAAGGTCGGCTTCTTGCGTGTGAGGTCGGCGACGATCTGATCGATATCGGGGCGCGGATAGAGGATGAGCTGGTTGCCGTTGCGCACGGCGCCCAACATGATTCCCGAGAGCGCGTAGATATGGAACAGCGGCAGCACACACACCACCTTCTCGGTGCCGGGCATGGTGTAGGGCGTGGTCCAGGCCTCGCCCTGCGTCATCGCCGCAACGACGCAGCCATGTGTCAGCATGGCCGCTTTCGGCAGCCCGGTCGTGCCGCCGGTATATTGCAGCAGCGCCACCTCGTCCCAGAGGTTCTGCGGAGCCGGATAGGCGGTGTATTTGCCGTCGTTGGCCAGCAGGTCCTTGAAGGACATGTGCCAGTCGTCGCGCGGCCAGGACGAGATCTCCTTTTTCTTGGCGATCGGATAGAGCCAGTTCTTGGGGAACGGCAGGTAGTCGGCGATCGAGCCTACGATCAATTTCTTGAGCCGTGTCTTGCCGCGCATGGCGGCCATCTTCGGATAGAGTGCTGCGACATCGAGCGTGACCAGGATGTCGGTTTCCGAATCGCCGATCTTGAACTCGAGCTCCCGCGCGGCGTCGAGCGGGCTGTAGTTCACCACTCGGCCTCCTGCCTTCAGGATGCCGAAGAAGGCGATCAGATAGTGGGGCGTATTGGGCAGGTAGAGTCCGACATTGACGCCGGGCTTCACGCCGAGCTTCTGGAAGCCGGCCGCGGCGCGGTCCGATGCTTCCTTGTAGTCTCGGAAGCTCATCACCTTGTCGAGGAAGTCGGTGAAAGGCCGGTCGGCGTACTGCGCACAGCTTTCCTCGAAGATCCGATGGATCGTCTTGGCCGGGAGCTCGAGTTCCCACGTCACGCCGGACGGGTAGCTCTTCACCCAAGGATATTGCGCCATGTTCATCGTTCCTCCCGGAACGGACTATGGCACACGATAGGCGTAGGAGTAGACGGTCTCGAAGCCGAGCGCGGCATAGAGCGGCAGCGCCGCCGAATTGGTCGCGACGACCTGCAGATAGGCGAAGCGTGCGCCGCGTGTGCGACCCCAGGCGCCGATGCTTTGCGTGAGCCGTCGCGCCAGCCCCTGCCGCCGCGCCTCCGGGACCACCAGCACATCGAACAGGCCGACATGGTCGCCCTCGACCACACCGAGCGCGAAGGCAACCGGACGGCCATCGTGCCTTATTTCGGCAAAGCCGACCGGCTGCACGATCGCGCCCAGCATGCGCCGCATCGTTTCATGATGCTTCGGCGCCACCGGGCTCAGCTCTGCGAATCGATCGAGCCAGGCGGGAGAAGGCGCCACCGCAACGATCACGTCCGGGTCGGCGGAGAAGTCCCGGCCGAGAGGAGCGACCTGGACCAAGCTTTCATCGATCCGCCGATAGCCGAGCTTGGCCAAGGCGGTATCAGCCTCCGGGGGCGCCAATGGCGTCAGGCGCCAGATCGGCGGTAGCCCGCTTTCCCGATAGGGGCGCTCCAGTATTTTTTTGAGGTCAGATGTGAAGAGGGCATCTGGCTCTAATGCATTGATAGAATTGGCTCTTTTCGTATAGCCCTCGGAGAGGCGCTGGAGCCAGCCGGCCGTCGTCCGGGTCTCCAGCGCGGGCCAGGCGCGGAATGATCGGGCCTCGAGGGCGCGAACCCGGGCGAGGTCGGCTGTGGATGACATTGGTTATCGCTTGTGCTACTATTTTAAGATAATAAAAACAGCCCACTAGATTATAAACTGCAAGTGGTACATGAATTTGCGCCTCCCCTCCGGCGATGTTCGTGTTTGCTGGCAGCCGACCGATCTTCCCTCCTCCTGTTCGATCGGCAAGTGGCTGCCAGCGATCCTTCTGATCGCGCTCACGCTCGCTGGCTGTGCCGGCGGCGGCCGCAGTGGCGGATACGGTTACGCAGATTCGCCTCCCACCAATCGCACGGCGCTCGTTGCCTGGCAGGAATGGACTCGTTTCGGACGCTCAACGGTCGTCTATGGCGGCCATGTCGGCGGCTATGTCAATCGGGCCGGCCTCAACCAACATAGCGAGCCGCTCTCAAGTCGCGTCGGTGACTATTGGAGCAGTTGCGGCCATCCTGAATGGGACGGCAACACCCGTGGTCGGCCGTGGTCCGGCGCCTTCGTCTCCTGGGTCATGAGACAGTCGGGCGCCAGCAGCTTTCCGCTGGCTGGCCGCCATGGCCAGTACCTGGCGACGCTCTACGATCGCCAGGCCCGTACCCACAGCACCGCCTTTGTCCTGCATGCGCCCAACGAGTACGCACCCAAGCCGGGCGATCTCGTCTGCAACGGCACGGCGGGGGCGAACTGGCGCTATGCCAGCCCTGCAATGGCACGCCGACGCATCGACAGCACGGCAAGCCACTGCGATGTCGTGACCGATGTGCGCGGCGGCTACATCCAGGCGGTCGGCGGCAACGTGAAGAGCAGCGTCTCCATGAGCCTCTACCCGACCGATGGGCGCGGCCGCCTCGCGCCGACGCCCGGCAAGCTCTGGATGATGGTCGTCGAGAACCGCGCGACGTAGTAGCGGCTTTCTGCGTCCGCTTTTATCCCTTGCCCTGCATGTAGCTCGCCACGCGTTCGGCGATCATGATCGTGGGCGCGTTGGTGTTGCCGCCGACCAGCGTCGGCATCACCGAAGCATCGACGACACGCAGGCCCTCAAGGCCGCGCACTCGACACTCGTGGTCGACCACTGCCGTGGGATCGTTGTCCGGGCCCATCTTGCAGGTGCCGACCGGGTGGTAGATCGTCTCGCACTTGGCGCGGATCCACTGCTCGATCTCGGCGTCGCTCTTCGCGGCGCCGGGTTGGAACTCGTCGGCGCGATAGGGATCGAGGCCGGATTGGGCAAAGATCTCGCGGCCCATCTTCACGCCGGCGATCAGCGTGTCGAGGTCCTTGCGTTCGGCGAGATAGTTGGCGTCGATCAGCGGATGCTGCCGGGGATCCTTGCTGGCCAGCCGGATCGTGCCCTTGCTCTCGGGCCGGAGCGCGCAGACGTGCAGGCTGTAGCCGTTGCGCTTCATTTTGGTGCGGCCGTGATCGACCACCAGCACCGGCAGGAAGTGAAGCTGGATGTCCGGCGCCGACAGGCCCTCGCGGGTGCTGAGGAAGCCGCCTGATTCGGCGATCGGCGAGGTGCCGGGCCCCTTCTTGTGCTTCCAGTACCGGTAGAGCGACACCAGCTTGTTGGCCGTATCGTAGGTGTCCTTCGTCTTGCAAAACTGCAGGATCGCCGCGTCGAGATGGTCCTGCAGGTTGCCGCCGACGCCCGGGATGTCGAACAGCGGGCGAATGCCGACCGAGTTCAAGTGATCGGCTGGCCCGATGCCCGACAGCATCAGGAGCTGGGGCGAGTTCACCGCGCCGCCACAGAGGATGATCTCGCGGCTGCAGCGGGCGACTTCGTCTTGCCCATTGCAATGGTAGCGTACGCCCATCGCCTTGTTCTGGTCGAGGATGATGCGCTCCACCAATGCGCCCGAGATGACATGGACGTTGTTCTTGTTGCGCTCCACTGCCGGCCGCAGATAGGCCGATGCGGTGCTCCAGCGTTGTTGGTTCTTCTGTGTCACCTGGTAGTAGCCGACGCCTTCCTGGTCGGCACCGTTGAAGTCCCGCACGCGCTTGTGGCCAGCCTGCTCGCAGGCCGTAAGGAATGCTTCGTTGATCCTGGCCGGATCGGCCTGGTCGGCGACGTTCAGCGGGCCGCCCGATCCGTGGAAGTCGTCGCCGCCGCGCTCGTTGTTCTCCGCCTTCTTGAAGAAGGGCAGCACATCGTTGTAGCTCCAGCCCTGGTTGCCGAGCTGGCGCCAATGATCGTAGTCCCAGGCATTGCCGCGCACATAGAGCATGGCGTTGATCGACGACGAGCCGCCCAACGTCTTGCCGCGCGGCCAGTACATGCGGCGGTCGTTGCAATGTTTCTGCGGCACTGTCTCATAGCGCCAGTTGTAGGGCGACTCCTCGCCGAGGCTTGCGAAGCCCGCCGGCATCCGGAGCATGAACGAGGTGTCCTGCGGTCCCGCCTCGAGGATCAGGATCCGCAACGTGTAATCCTCGGCCAAGCGGTTGGCGATCGTGCTGCCGGCCGATCCGGCGCCGATGATGATGTAGTCATACGGCCAAGACATGGTCGTTGTTCCTAGGGCAGTCTGTTCTCGATGACGGTGAAGAAGGGGCGGTCGGATATGGGCGTCAAAAATCCCGACGCGTCCAGTGGAAAGACGCTGCGGCTGACCGAGTCATGCACATTGCCGCCGATCGCCTGCACCTCGCCCGGCCGCACGTCCACGACAATGTCGCAATGGCCCGGGCCGCGGTCGAGATGGTCGAGCGTCGTCGTGCCGCCGGCGCGCGAAGCGCAGATCAGATCGCCGACCTGCGGCTTGCGCTCATCGAGCCGGCGCGGAATGAAGGCGGCGCCGGGCCGACGCGCGCGATCGACCATGCGCTCGACATAGATCGTGTGGCGCGCATCGGGGCAAAACTGGTCGCGCGGCACACCGGCGCTTTCGATGTCCCAGGAGATGAAGGCGGCGGACCAGGGGACGTCGTGATTGTCGCCGCTGAGATTGGGGCGCCCCACGCTTTCCCAATAGTCGTGCACGCGCTTGGACGCGAAGGCATCGCCTTCCTGGACTCCCAAACGCTCCACGCGCGCGGGCCCGTCCTTGGGGAAGGCAAGGGTCTGGCGGCCGAATCGGAACCATTCGGCCACTGCGAGCAGCACCATCGATGTCTTCTTGCTGGCCGTCGGCGGTGGCGCTTCGGGTCTCCAGGAAAGGGCGGGGCAGGGACCGAGCGGTGCCAGCGCGACGGGCGACTTGGATTGCGGCTGACGTGGTGCACAGGCCGCAGCGGCGAGCGCAAGCAGGAGTGGGACAAGAAGGTGGCGCATGTTCCTGCTTACCATCGTCCGAGGCCGCCGATAACGATCGTCGGCACGTTTGCCGTGTGACTGTGCACCGTGAAAACCTGCGTGCCCGGCCGTCGGCCGTCGCGCAACGCCGAAATCTCGACGCCGGCCTTCTTCAAACGCGCGTGGCAGCGCGCGATGTCCGGCGTGCGCCAGCTCAGGCCCCAAAGTTGATCCGGTCCATCCGATATACCCTTGCCCAGGTCGTGCGCGATCTCGACGACCAGATCGCCGCAACGGAAGAACAAGAGACGTGCGCCCCATTTCGGGTTGCTGCGGTCGAGCCTCAGGTCGAGACCCAACCGCCCGCCGTAGAAGGCCACAGCGCGCTCCGGATTGGGTGAGCGGATCACGATGTGATCCAGTGCGGCGATCGAGGCCGCGTCGTCGGCGCCGGAAAGCGGCGATGGCGGAGGAGCGTCGCTGCGCTCGACCAGCGTGATCGGCACCCGATGCGTCGCGTCCAGTGCCAGTACCAGCTTCCCGCTCTCGCGATTGCCCGGCACGGCACGTCGCTCGAGCAGACGGCCTGCCTTTTCGAGCGAGCCGGTTGCGAATACCAGGGCCGACAGATGCGCCGTTGCAGGTTCGTCCTCGATCGCAAGACCGACATTGCCCAGTCGAAAGCAACTGTCCTGTGCCCGACGGTCGAACAGCGTCTCGTAGGCGCCGACCGCGCCCGACAAGAACGAAGCACGCAAGACGATATGATCGAGAGCAGTGATCACTGGCGCGCGCCCCGAGCGCTCATCAGCCGATCCGCTTGAGGTTCGCCTTGTAGTTCTGGCCACGCTTCACGTAGCTCTCTGCGCTCATCGCAAGGCGCACCGCGTTCTCCTCATTGAGTTCGCGCGCCACCTTCGCCGGCGAGCCGAAGATCACCGAGCGGTCGGGGAAGCTCTTGCCCTCGGTCACGACGGCGCCGGCGCCGACCAGGCAATCCTTGCCGATCACCGACCTGTTCAGCACCACGGCCTGGATGCCGATCAGCGAGCCGTCGCCGACCGTGCAGCCATGCAGCATCACCTGATGGCCGATCGTCACGTTCTTGCCGATGGTGAGCGGCGCACCGGGATCGGTGTGCAGCACGCAGTTCTCCTGGATGTTGCTGCCTTCCCCGATCACGATGGGTTCGTTGTCGCCACGCAGCACCGCGCCGAACCAGATGTTCACCCGTTCGCCGAGGATGACGTCGCCGATGATGACTGCCTCCTCGGCGATGTAGCAGGAAGCCGGGATGACCGGCTTGCGGTCGTTGAGTTGATAGATCGCCATTGCATCTTCTCGCATGAAACAGGGAGGGGCGGGGCCGCCAGGAGGACGTATCACCTTAAGCCTGGTTTTTCGCAAATTTCTCAGCAAGGTGAGAAGCCTTCGATGCCGATGGCATCGGCATTTGGGGCCGATTTTCTCATTTCTCGCCACACCCTCTCTTGGGGTAATAGGATACCGCTCGGGCCCAGGGGCGCCGAAAATGGTCGGTTCGGGAGTATCTCGGTTGACGTTTACGTAAACGTCAACTATGACAGCTCCGTCATGCCCGTCGTCGCTCCCGCATCTACCCAGACACAGCGCGACCCTCAGCGCATCTATAGCATTGCCGAATTGGCGCGCGAGTTCGGCATCACGGCGCGCACCATCCGTTTCTACGAGGACGAGGGGCTGATCAAGCCGCGCCGCCAGGGTCTGACGCGGCTCTATAGCGCCGGCGACCGCACGCGGCTGGGCTGGATCCTGCGCGGCAAGCGGTTGGGCTTCTCGCTCGGCGAGATCAAGGAGCTGCTGGATCTCTACCAGGTCGATCGCACCGGCGTGCAGCAGCTGCGCGAGCTCCTGCGCCGCAGCCGGCTGCATATCGACGACCTGCAGCGCCGTCGTCGCGATCTCGATGCCCATATCGAGGAATTCAAGGATGTCGAAGCCCACGTGACCGCCGAACTGAAGAAGCGTGGCGCCGATCCCGCGAGCGACTGAGGAGGACTCCATGGCTGTTTACAAGGCGCCGCTGAAGGATATTCAGTTCGTGCTGAACGAGGTGCTCGACGTATCAAGTCTCGCCAAGCTGCCGGGCTACGAGGATGCCACGCCCGACACCATCCAGGCGATTCTCGAGGAAGCGGCCAAGCTCTGCGAGAACGTGCTGTTTCCGTTGAATCGCAGCGGTGACGAGGAGGGTTGCACCTACGAGAACGGCGTGGTGCGCACGCCCAAGGGCTTCAAGGAAGCCTATCAGCAGTTCCGTGAGGGCGGCTGGACGGCGACGACATGCGATCCGGCTTTTGGCGGGCAGGGGTTGCCGGCGACAGTGGGCTTCGCGATCACCGAGATGATCACGGCGTCCAACCAGTCGTTCGGCATGTATCCGGGCCTGAGCCACGGCGCCTACGAGGCGCTCGCCACGCACGGCTCCGAGGAATTGAAGAAGCTCTACCTGCCCAAGCTCACCGACGGCACCTGGTCGGGCACGATGTGCCTCACCGAGCCCCAGTGCGGCACCGATCTCGGCCTGGTCCGCACACGCGCCGAGCCGCAGGCCGACGGCAGCTATGCGATCACCGGCACCAAGATCTTCATCTCCGCGGGCGAGCACGACCTTACCGAGAACATCATCCATCTCGTGCTGGCGCGTCTGCCGGACGCACCCGGCGGCACCAAGGGCATTTCGCTCTTCCTGGTGCCGAAGTTCATCCCGACGGCGGACGGCAAGGTGGGCGAGCGCAACGGCATCCGCTGCGGCGCCATCGAGCACAAGATGGGCATCAAGGCCTCGTCGACCTGCGTCATGAATCTCGACGGCGCCAAGGGCTGGCTGGTGGGCGAATTGAACAAGGGCATGCCCGCCATGTTCGTGATGATGAATGCCGCGCGGCTGGGCGTCGGCATGCAGGGGCTGGGGATTGCCGAATGCGCCTACCAGAGCGCGGTCGCCTATGCGCGGGACCGTTTGCAAGGCCGCTCGCTCACAGGGCCGAAGAACACGTCGGGTCCGGCAGATCCCATCATCGTGCATCCCGACGTGCGGCGCATGCTGATGACGCAGAAGTCATTCACCGAGGCCGCCCGCGCACTCGCCCTCTGGGTCGGCATGCTGATCGACGAGGCCCATCGCCATCCCGACGAGAAACGGCGCGAAGCGGCAGATGACCTGATCCAGATGCTGACGCCCATCATCAAGGCCTATTTCACCGACATGGGCTCCGAGTGCGCCAACCTCGCGGTGCAGACCTATGGCGGCCATGGTTTCATCCGCGAGAACGGCGTCGAGCAACTCGTGCGCGATGCGCGCATCACCCAGCTCTACGAGGGCACCAACGGCATCCAGGCGCTCGACCTCGTCGGCCGCAAGCTGCCGATGAAAGGCGGTCGCGCCGCGCAGCGCCTGCTGGGCGAAATCTCGGGGTTCATTGCCGCCAACAAGAACGACGACAAGATGAAGGAGTTCGTCGAGCCGCTGGAAAAGGCGATGGGCCGCGTCCAGGACGCCGCGCTCTTCCTGATGCAGAACGCGATGAGAAACCCCGACGAGGCGGGCGCCGCGGCGAGCGACCTCCTGCGCCTGATGGCGCTTACCGCGATGGCCTTCATGTGGAGCCGCATCGTGATCGCCGCATACAAGGGACTCGCCAACGGCGGCGACAAGGCCTTCTACGAGGCCAAGCTCGCGACCGCGCGCTTCTTCATGGCGCGCGTGCTGCCGCAGACCACCTCGCTCAATCACCAGATCAAGGCGGGCGCCTCGACCGTGATGGCGCTGCCGGCCGAGGCGTTCTGATCCTCCTCCGGACCGCTCGCGGTCCGGAAGAAAAGGCACGTTGCTTTCGCGCTCCTGTCGGCGCCTCTGCTATATACGTAGCGGGTCGGTGACGAGGGAGGAAGCAAATGCAGGACCGCCACATCGGAGACGTGCGGGTCACGCGCGTCGAGGAGCAGATGGGGCCGGGATTTCCGGCCAAGGACTTCTTCCCGGAGTTCGAGGCCGAGACCTTCGCGGCCCAGCAGCATTGGCTGGCGCCGGGCTACTACCAGCCAGAGAGCGGACGGCTGGTGACCTCGATCCATTCCTGGCTGCTGCGCACGGGCAAATACACGATCCTGGTCGACGCCTGCAGCGGCAATCACAAGCCCCGCCCGGGCATGCCGCGCTTCGATATGCTGAATACGAAGTATCTTGATCGACTGCGCGAGGCAGGCGTGCAGCCCGAGCAGATCGATTTCGTAATGTGCACGCATCTGCATGTCGATCATGTCGGCTGGAACACGCAACTGGAGAACGGCACGTGGGTGCCGACCTTCCCGAATGCGAAGTACGTGATGTCGCGCACCGATCACGACCACTGGGCGGCGATGGCGCGGAAGCCAGACACCGAGACTTACCAGATCAACACCTACAACGATTCGGTGCTGCCGATCGTCGAGGCGAAGAAGGCCGAGTTCGTCTCGGGCGAGCATGGCATGTGCGGCTGCCTTACGCTGAAGCCCGCGCCCGGCCACACGCCGGGGCAGATCCGCGTCGACCTCGAATCACGGGGCAAGCGGGCGATCTTCGCGGGCGATGCCCTGCACAATCCGGTGCAGGTGCCGCTCTGGAAATGGAACAGCTGCTTCTGCGAGGACCGCGACCTCGCACGCAAGAGCCGCCACACCCTGCTGGCCGACTGCGCCGAGCAGGGTGCGCTCCTGATGCCCGCCCACTTCGCGCCGCCCCACGCCGCCTATGTGAAGGCGGTGGGCGAGCGGTTCGCGCTCGACTGGGATTTCGACAATGCGCGCGGCCGCGTGAACTGAGTCGCGCTTACCGGCCTTTCCAGTTCGGCTTGCGCTTCTCGGCGAACGCCTTGGGTCCTTCGACCGTATCCTCGCTGCGGGTCATCGCCACGAAGGCAGGGTAGTGCAGGTTGTGCATTGCGCTCTCGAGGATGGGCGTGTCGAGCGAACGCATGACAACCTGCTTGGTGGCGCGGACCGACATGGGCGAGCAGGCGAGGATGTCGTTGGCCCAGCGCTTGGCGGCAGTCATCAGCTCGCCATGGGGCACGACCTCGGTCACGAAGCCGAGCTCGTAACCTTCCTTGGCCGGGACATGCCGGCCGGTCAGCATCATGCCCATCGCCTTCTTGAGCGGGATCATGCGCGAGAGACGCTGCATGCCGCCGGCGCCGGCTGCCAGTCCGACCTTCGGCTCGGGCAGGGCGAAGGTCGCCTTGTCCGACGCGACGATGATGTCGCAGGCGAGCGCGATCTCGAACCCGCCACCCATGGCGACGCCATTCACGGCGGCGATCACCGGCTTGTCGAGGTCATGGCGATTGGTGAGCCCGCCGAAGCCTTTCAGCGGATGGACCGGCCGTTTGCCAGTCTTGGCCTGCAACTCAGCATGGTATTTGAGGTCATTGCCGGCACAGAAGGCCTTGTCGCCCGCACCGGTGATGATGGCGACCCAGAGATCGGGGTTGGCATGGAACTCGTCGAAGGCTTCGACCAGCTCCTGGTTCGCCATCGGGTGGCAGGCATTGTAGACCTCCGGCCGGTTGATGGTGACGACCAAAAGGCGGCCTGCGGTTTCGACCTTGCTGTACTGGCCCATCGTATTTCCTCGTCGGTCCATTGCTGTGAACGGCGGTTTACCGCAGCCTTCGGACTCCGGCGACATAAAATGCTGCCGCAGACCCCGGCAGACCCATGGCACGACGACGGGCGGCCATTGTGGGCCGCCATCTTTACGATGGTAAATTTCATTTATGCAGTGACATTAAACCAATCTATGAAGACCGGAGAGAGTCGCGCCCGTCCTCAGGATAATCCTGATAGACCGCAAGATATGGTCGATCCACCGGTTCCTGGCACTCAATCTGCAGGACCTGGAAGTGCAATCAGCGTGCAAAAAAGTGGCCTCCTGGACAGCGCGCAATACTGTTGCTCGACGGCCACAGGTCGGCCATGAAAACGCCGGCCTTCCTTGCACTGCACCAAAGCCGATGTGTATATTCGGCGCGGAGTTGGAAACACCCAGCCTCCAACGCTCGTCAGTTTCAACGAGGGGAAGAACTCATGAAAAAGGCTTTTGTGGCTGCTGCGGCGCTCGTGGCGTTGCCGGTCATGGCCCAGGCGCAGACTCCGTCGTCGGGTTTCTACATCGGCGCGGAAGGCGGCCTCAACTGGCTGCTCAACACCAACGCGGGCAGCTTAAACGTTGCGCCACAGACCGGCTGGGCTGCCGGTGGCGTCATCGGCTATGATTTCGTCGGCCCGCGCGTCGAGTTGGAAGGCGTGTTCCGTCAGAACTCGGCCAGCGTGAGCGGTTCGGCCCCGTGGGGCTGGGCCAACACCAGCCGCAACATCAACCAGGTCGGCGTTCTCGCCAACTTGCTGTATGACTTCGCTCCGGGTGCGGTGATCACGCCGTATATCGGTGCCGGTGCCGGTATCGGTTTTGTCGACGGCTTCGATGCGTTCGGCAACACGACGTCGCTGAGCAACACCGTGTTTGCCTACCAGGGCATTATCGGTCTCGGCTGGAATGTCGATACCAACTTCCGCATCAACCTCGACGGCCGCTATTACGGCACGACGAACCCCAACACGGCGTACGGCAGCTACAGCAACAACAACTTCAGCGTGATGCTCGGCCTGCAGGTCAAGTTCGGTGCCCCGGCCATGGCCGCGCCGCCGCCGCCGCCGCCGCCGGTGGCTGCCCCGTCGTTCATGGTGTTCTTCGATTGGGACCGCTCGAACCTCTCGCAGCAGGCCCTGAACACGATCAGGCAGGCGGCCGACGCCTACAAGACCAAGGGCAATGCCCGCATCACCGCAACCGGCCATACCGATCGGTCGGGCCCGGAGAACTACAACATGGCGCTGTCGCTGCGTCGTGCGAATGCGGTCAAGGACGCTCTGGTGCGTGACGGCGTGCCGGCGACGGCGATCTCGGTCGTCGGCAAGGGCGAGGCCGATCCGCTGGTTCCGACCGCCGATGGCGTGCGCGAGCCGCAGAACCGCCGTGTCGTGATCGTGATCCAGTAATCACATCCGAAGCGTAAATTTCGGGACGGCCGGGTAACCCCCGGCCGTTTCCTTTTGTTCCTTCTGCAGACAGTGCTTTTCGGGTTGGCTGGCGCTGGCGGGGTCTCTATACCCGGGCGCAGGAGAGTAATTCATGTCGCAAGTGTTGATGCCCAAGGCGACGGCCGTGTGGCTCGTCGAGAACACGACCCTGACCTTCGACCAGATTTCGGCTTTCACCGGCCTGCATCCGCTTGAGATCCAGGCGATTGCGGATGGCGAGGTCGCAGGTGGCATGACCGGCCTCGACCCCACCACCAACGGCCAGCTCACAAAGGAAGAGATCAAGCGCTGCGAAGCCGATCCATCGGCCCGGTTGAAGCTCAGCCCGCGCGATGTTCCCGAGCCCGTCGCCCGCTCGAAAGGGCCGCGCTATACGCCCGTCGCCAAGCGCCAGGATCGCCCCGATGCCATTGCCTGGCTGCTCAAGGTCCATCCCGAATTGCAGGACAGCCAGGTCGCCAAGCTGGTCGGCTCGACCAAGAGCACCGTCCAGTCGGTGCGGGACCGGACGCACTGGAACATGCAGAACGTCCGGCCGCGCGATCCTGTGACGCTGGGGCTGTGCACCCTCAAGGACCTGAACGACGCCGTCGACCGCGCACGCCGCAAGGCTGCGCGCGAGGATGCCGCGCGCAAGAAGGCCGGGCTCCCGCCGCTGGAGCCGCCGACTGGAGCGGAGGCCGTCGACCCGGCCGAGGCCGACCAGCCGGATATCGAGTCGGCAGACGCAAACGAGCACAGCAACTGATATCGGCGCCGCGCGGCGCCGATATCTCACACGGTCAGCATCACCTTGCCGACATGGTTGGCGTGCTCGAGCTCGGCGTGCGCCGCGGCAGCCTCCTTGAGCGGGAAGGTCTTGTAGAGGATCGGTCGGATCTTGCCACTCTCCAGCAGCGGCCAGACCTTTTCCTTCAGGCCCTGCGCCATGCGGCCCTTGCTGGCGACGCTCTGGGGCCGCAGCGTCGAGCCGGTGAGGGTGAGGCGGTTCACCATCACGATGCCGGCGCTGATCGTTGCCGTCGCGCCTCCCTGCAACGCAATCACGACGCAGCGTCCGTCCTGCTTCAGGAGCTGCAGGTTCTTGGGTAGGTAATCGCCCGCCACCATGTCGAGCACGACATCGACGCCGCCCGACAGCTTCTTCACCTCGGCGGCCCAGTCGTTGTCCTTGTAGATCACGGCATGATCGGCGCCGAGCTTCGTCACCGCTTCCGCCTTTTCCCTGTTGCGCACGGTGGTGAAGACTGTCGCGCCGAACGCCTTGGCGAGCTGGATCGCTGTGGTGCCGATGCCGCTGGCACCGCCGTGGATCAGCACCGCTTCGCCCTGGGCGAGCCGGCCGCGTTCGAAGAGGTTGTGCCAGACCGTGAAGTAGTTCTCGGGCAGCGCTGCGGCGTGCAACATATCGAAGCCCTTGGGCAACGGCAGACACTGCGGTGCGGGCGCGGTGCAGTATTCGGCGTACGATCCGCCGGGTGTCAGCGCGCACACCGCATCGCCCACGCTCCAGCCGCTCACGCCTGCACCGATGGCGGCGACTGTGCCCGCCGCTTCGAGCCCCGGCAAGTCGGAAGCGCCTGGCGGCGGCGGATAGCTGCCGGCGCGCTGCGCGAGGTCGGGTCGGTTGACACCACTCGCCGCCACCTTGATCAGAAGCTCGCCCGGCTTCGGGTGCGGCACCGGCCGCTGCGTCGGCACCAGCACCTCCGGTCCCCCCGGAGTCTTGATCTCGACACACATCATCGTGGCGGGAAGTGCGCTCATGGGCGGCCTTTCGGTTCGGTGGGAGCGATGCTAGGTCTCCCTTAGCCGCTTCCGTGGAGTCGCGCCATGGCCTTCGACCTCGACGATCTCGATCCCCGACAGAAGAAGACGAAACCTCTCAACCTCGACGATATGAACATCGAGGACCTCAAGGAGTACGTCGCCGTTCTGAAAGCCGAGATCGAGCGCGTCGAGGCCAAGATCGGGGCAAAGCAGAGCCACGCTTCCGTGGCTGCATCGCTGTTCAAGAGGTGAGAGTTAACATGTCGCTCAAGGGTAAATCGGCCATCGTCACCGGCTCGACGAGCGGGATCGGCCAGGCCATCGCCGAGGCTTTCGCCGCCGAGGGGTGCAACGTCATGCTGAACGGCTTCGGCGATCAGGCCGCGATCGCGAAGCTGCGCGAAGACATGGCGAAGAAGAACGGTGTCCGGGTCGAGTACAACGGCGCCGACATGAGCAAGCCGGCGCAGATCGCCGATCTCGTGGCCAAGAGCCAGGCAGCGTTCGGCGGCGTCGATATCCTGGTGAACAATGCCGGAATCCAGTTCACCGCGCCGATCGAGGAATTCCCGCCCGAGAAGTGGGACGCCATCATCGCCATCAACCTCAGCGCCACGTTCCACGCCATCCACGCCGCCTTGCCGGCGATGAAGGCGAAAAAATGGGGCCGCATCATCAATATCGCCAGCACGCATGGCCTGGTCGCCTCGGCGCACAAGGTGGCCTACGTCGCGGCCAAGCACGGGATCATCGGCCTCACGAAGGTGGTCGGCATCGAATGTGCCGATTCAGGCGTCACCTGCAATGCCATCTGTCCGGGCTGGGTGCTGACGCCGCTGGTGCAAGCGCAGATCGAAGCGCGGGCCAAGGCCGAGAACATCACCGTCGAGAAGGCGAATCGCGACCTTCTGGCGGAGAAGCAGCCGCAACTGCAATTCACCAAACCCGAGCAGATCGCAGCACTTGCCATCTTCCTGACGTCCGATGCAGCGTCCAACATGCAGGGCACCCAGCTTGTCTCCGACGGTGGCTGGACCGCGCAGTAAGAGGATTGACCGTGGCCGACGCCGAGTGCCTGAAGCCCGATACGCTGGCCCTGCATGCGGGCCAGCATCCCGATCCGGCGACCGGTGCGCGGGCCGTCCCGATCTACCAGACGACGTCCTACGTCTTCCGCGATGTCGATCATGCCGCGAGCCTGTTCAATCTCGAGGTCGGCGGCCATATCTACAGCCGCATCTCCAACCCGACCGTGGCGGTGTTCGAGGAGCGCGTGGCGGCGCTGGAGGAAGGGTCGGGCGCGCTCGGAGTGTCGAGCGGGCAGGCGGCGCTGCACATCGCCATCGCCACGCTGATGGGCGCAGGTGGGCACATCGTCGCCTCGACATCGCTCTATGGCGGCACACGCAACATGCTGGCGCTCACCTTGCCGCGCTTCGGCATCGAGACGACGTTCGTCAATCCACGCGATCACGACGGCTTTGCCAGGGCGATCAAGCCCGAGACGCGGCTGGTCCTGGGCGAGACGATCGGCAATCCCGGCGGCGAGGTGCTCGACGTCCCGAGGATCGCCGCGATCGCCCATGCGGCGAAGATCCCGCTGATGGTCGACAACACGTTCGCGTCACCCGTGCTTTGCCGGCCGCTGACGCTCGGCGCCGACATCGTCTACCATTCGGCGACCAAGTTCATCGGCGGCCATGGCGTGGCGATCGGCGGCGTGATCGTGGAAGCGGGCCGCTTCGACTGGGAGGCTTCCGGCAAGTTTCCGACGCTCACCGAGCCCTATGCCGGCTATCACGGCATCGATTTCGCCGAGGAGTTCGGCCCGCATGCCTTCATCATGAGGGCGCGGGCCGAGGGCGTCCGCGATTTCGGCTGCTGCCTGGCGCCCCAGAACGCATTCTATCTCTTGCAGGGGCTGGAGACCTTGCCGCTGCGCATGGTGCGGCATGGCGAAAACGCGCGCAAGGTCATCGCCTTCCTGAAGGGCAATTCGGCCGTCGAACGAATCGCCTCGCCGGAGCTTGCCGACCATCCCGACCATGAGCTGGCGAAGAAGCTCCTGCCCAAAGGCGCAGGCTCGATCTTCAGTTTCGACATCAAGGGCGGACGCGAGGCGGGCCGGCGCTTCATCGAGCGGCTGAAACTCTTCTCGCACCTTGCCAATGTCGGCGACGCCAAGTCGCTGGTGATCCATCCTGCCTCGACGACGCATGCCCAGCTCGATGCCGCGGCGTTGCAGGCGGCCGGCATCGGCGAAGGTATGATCCGGCTTTCGGTCGGTCTCGAAGATCCCGACGATCTTCTGGACGATCTCGGCCAGGCGCTGCGCGCGTCCCAGAAAGGCTGACCATGGAGCTCAAGGTTGAGGGGCGCGGCGTGTTCGCGACGACGGGCGGTGTGGCCTTCGATGCGGCGAAGCCAGCGGTGATCTTCCTCCATGGCGCGGGCTTCGATCGCACGGCATGGCGGTTGCAGACTCGCTGGTTCGCCCACCATGGGCGGAGCGTGCTGGCGGTCGATTTCCCGGCCCACGGCTGGTCGGACGGACCGATGCTCACGACCATCGCCGCGATGGCCGACTGGACGGCGGCGCTGATCGCCGCCGCCGGCCTCAAGACCGCCGCTCTGGTCGGCCACTCCATGGGTGCACTGGTCGCCCTCGAATGTGCGGCTCGCCATGGCGGGAAGGTGCGGGCGCTCGGTCTCTGCGGTGTGGCGTCGGAGATGCCGGTGCATCCGGAGATGCTCGAGTCGGCCAAGGCCAACACGCTGAAGGTCCAGGAACTGATGACCTTCTGGGGTATGGGCAACGCCCTGCACAAGGGCGGCATGGTTTCGCCGGGCCTGTGGCTGCGGCGCGAGTCGCTCTCGGTGCTGGCGCGCAACAAGCCGGACGTGATCCATGCCGATCTTGCGGCCTGCAACGCCTACAAGGATGCGCCGGCACGCGCCGCCGCGGTCAGATGTCCGACCGTGCTGGTGCTGGGCGACGGCGATCTCATGACGCCGGCCGCCAAGGCAAAGCCGCTGGCCGCCGCCATTGCCGGTTCGCAGACGGTCATCATTCCCAATTGCGGACACTTCATGATGGTGGAACGGCCGGACGAGACGCTCGCGGCCTTGCAGTCCCGTGTCTGAGCGCGTCGCCCTCGTCACCGGCTCGACGCAGGGCATCGGCGCCGCGATTGCGCGCCGCCTCGCGCGCGAGGGCTATCGCGTGGCGTTGCACGGGCGTCGGCCCCTCGCGGAAGCCTCCGCCTTGCTGGCTGAGCTGCCGGGCTCGAGCTATCATGCCGCCGATCTTGAGAAGGTCGAGCGGGCAGGCACTCTGGTGCGCGAGATCCTCGACCGGCATGGCCGACTCGATGTGCTGGTGAACAACGCGGGCGTCGTGGCGCGTTTTCCTCATGCCGATCTCAAGGCGGCGACTCCCGAGGTCTGGCGGCGCATGATGGATGTCAATCTGATCGCGCCCTGGATGCTCATTGCGGAGGCCGAATCGGCGCTCCGGGCATCGGCGAGGACCGGCCGGCCGGGCTGCATCGTCAATATCGGCACCCATGCCGGCGTGCGGCCGAAGGGCTCCTCGATTCCCTATGCGGTGTCCAAGGCGGCGCTGCACCACACCACGCGCCTGCTGGCGCTGACGCTCGGTCCCGACATCCGCGTGAACTGCGTGGCGCCTGGCCTGGTCGATACGGCGATGAGCACGGGGTGGGACGAGGCCTACGCCCTCTGGAACACCAAGGCGCCGATGCGCCGTCCCGCGAAACCCGAGGATATCGCCGATCTTGTAGCCGCCTTCTGCGCCAACGACTACGTTACGGGAGAGATCCTGATCGCCGACGGTGGGCTGAACCTCACCTGAAGCCAAGCAAAGGAGGACGCCATGAACGTGCAGACCTTGCCACCGGGCTACAAGACCGCCCCCTGGACACCGCCGGAAAAGATCGACGGCAAGATGCTGGCCGAGGCGAGCGCCAAGCTGATCGAGCTCTTGCGCATCCGCACCCAGCCGATCGGCATGAAGCTGTTCGAGGACCCGGCCGACATGGAAAAGATCTCGGGCGTGCGCAAGCCGACCGAGGGCTTCAAGTTCACCATGTGCCAGATGGTGACCCAGTCACGCTGGTACGGCTTCACGCTCGGCATCACCGTCGACAATACCCGCGGCGGTAACTGTGGTGGCGTGGTCGGCCTCAACCATCCGGGTGAGGGATTCCTGTCGGGCGACCACATGAACGGCGTGTGGTTCGGCAACAAGGAAGCTTCGGCTGCACACCAGGCGCAGATGCCGCGCGTTCCCGACGGCACCTACAACGGGCTGGTGGTGTCGCCGCTGCGCTCGGCACGGCTCGATCCGCCGGATATCTGTCTGTTCTACGGCACTCCGGGCCAGATGATCTATTTCATCAACGGCCTGCAGTTCCATCGCTACCGCCGTTACGACTTCACGGTGACGGGCGAGAGCGCCTGCGCCGACTCCTGGGGCCGGGCGCTCGCCACGCGCCAGACCTCGCTGTCGCTGCCGTGCTACGCCGAGCGGCGCTATGGCGGCGTCGCCGACGACGAGCTCCTGATGGCCTGCCCGCCCGACGAGTTCCTGCGTGCGATCGAGGGCATGGGCCATCTCGGCAAGAATGGTCTGCGCTACCCGTTCCCACCTTACGGCGCGGCCATGGATCCCGCCTTCGGCATGGCCAAGAGCTACGGCTGACGTGCTGTTCGTCGTCGCCTGGCCGGTGCTGAGCGCGGCCGACGACACCGCGCTGCGCCGTCTCAGGGCGCAATATCATCGGCGAGAAGCCGGGCTGATCGGGCCGCACTTCACGTTGGTTTTCGGTGCAGCGGCGCAGCGCGAGGGGGCGTTGCACCATGCGCTGGACCACCTCAGCCAGCGGTCTTTCTGGTTCGTGCTTGACCGCATTGTCCGCTTCGATCGGGCGCCACCGTCGCGCGCGGCCTATCTCTACGCAGTGCCCGGCGATGGCGCGGCCGAACTGACGGCGCTCCATGAGTCCCTGAATCCGGAAGGCGGCGAGGAGCCGTTCGAGCCGCACATAACGCTGGGCCTGTTCGAACGTGCCGCCGACGCCGAGCAGGTGGCGCGCATCGTCGAACGCCAGCACCTGCCGATGCATGGCCGTGTCGAAGCGCTCAGCCTGTTGCGTCGCGACGGCGAGCGGCTCGAAACGCTGGCGACAATCCGGTTCACGAGTTAGAGCCGGAGCCCATCACCGCCAGAGCGGCGGCAGTGGCGGCAGGCGGACATTGCCGGGTCGCGTGGCGATCCTGAACCTGGCCAGCAGCTCGCGCAGCTCGCGCGGTGCGCGAACCTCGGGGCCTTTCGCTGCTATGTCGGCAAGGCGCAGCAGCCGGCCGGCGATCCGCTGCAGCGTGCTGCTCTCGCCCGGAAACGGCTGCAGCTCGACGGGCTTGGACTCGTCGATCCCGGCTTTGGCCTTGGCGACCTTGAGCGTGACGTCAAGGCCACCCAGTTCGTCCACCAGGCCGACCCGCCGCGCCTCGATGCCCGTGAAGACGCGTCCCCGGGCCGCCGCATCGAGATGGGATGCGTCGAGCTTCCGCGACTCCCCGACCTGGCGCGTGAAATCGGTATAGACCGTATCGAGCTCTCGGCCGATCGCCGCCTGCTGGGCCGCGGTCGGGGTATGGAATGAAGAATACATGCCGGCATTCGCGCCGGCGCGCAGCCGATCGACCTTGATGCCGAGCGTCGTCAGCAAATCCGTCGCCACCGGCCACATGCCGAAAACACCGATCGATCCCGTGATGGTGGTGGGCTCGGCAACGATGGCATCGGCGCGGACGGCAGCCAGGTAGCCGCCCGATGCCGCCACGTCGCCCATGGAGACGATCACCGGCTTGCCGGCGGCGCGAGCACGGCCGACGCCGTCGGCGATGGCATCAGCGGCAGGATAGGTGCCGCCAGGCGAGTCGATGCGCAGAACGATCGCCTTGACATCGTCCGACTGGGCCGCCGCATCGAGCGCGTCGACGATATCGTCCGATGCGGCCTGCAAGTCGTCGCCGAGCGGACCGTTGCCGTTCGTTCCAGAGACTATGGCGCCGCTCACCCGAACAAGCGCCACGACATCGCGAGGGCCCCTGGCGGGAGGACGTTCGTCGGCATAGTCCGACAAGGTGACGAGGTCCCGGGTCGAACCGGCACGCTGCCGGACATCGTCCATGGCATCGGCACGATAGCCGATCTTGTCGACCAGTCCCTCGGCAAGGGCGTGCTCCGAATCGAACGGTGCGGCATCGATGAGCTGGCGCAGCTTTGCCGGCGTAATGTGGCGGTCGCGCGACACATCGTCGATGAATTGGCCATACAGGCCGTCGATGAGCTGCTGCAGGTTCTCGCGCGCCGGCCCGGTCATGTCAGCCTGGGTGAAGGTGTCCGGCGCGCTCTTGTATTCGTAGCGCTTGCCGCCTTCCACCTGAACGCCGAGCTTGTCGAGGCCGCCCTTGAGGAATGGTGTCTCGACGGCCAGACCTGTGACGCCGAAGCCGCCACTCGGCTGCAGCCAGACGCGATCGAGAGCAGAGGCGAGGTAGTAGTCGGCGAAATGATCGCCGCCGCTGCCCAGCGACTCGGCGAAGCCGATCGCGAACTTGCCTTTGCTGCGAAAGCGTTGGATCGCCTGGCGCAGTTCCTGGACGCGGGCCAGGCCGGCGTTCTCGTCTCCGATCTCGACATAGAGCCCGAGGACATGCGGATCGTCGGCCGCGCGCCAGAGTGTGCGCACCGTGTCGATCACGTCGTGCGACTCGCTCCACCAACCTTTGAGGATGCCCGACGAGACGGTTTCCGGAGGGACTTTCCGCAGGTCGAGCGTCAGCACCATGCTGTCGGGCAGCGACCTGGCGGCGAACGGTCCTTGGCTGAGAAAAAAAGCCGTCACACCGATGCCGAGCAAAGTGAGCGCGCCGACAGTGGCGAGCAGGCCGACGATAAACCGCCGCATGGCGGATCCTCCGAATCAATCAGGGTTTCACGAGATTGGGCCGAAAGGCCCGAATGGCGTCAAGCATCGCGGCTGCGGTGGTATCGAGCCCATTGTCGCGCACGAGCACGGCGGCCGGCATGCCACGCACCGGACGCAGCGCGTCATCGAGGTGCCAGATCGAGAGCTTGAGATTCGCCGCGACGAAGGAGGCCGGAGTGAGGCCGATCTGGAGCTGTGGCCGGAAGGCAAGCCGGCGCAGGCGCACCCATTGCACGTCATCCCAGGCGAAGCGCCTGGCGCGGCCGAAGCCGAGAGTGACGCCGTCGCAGTCGATCACGACCTGCGGCTCGCGGTCGAGCGCCCGCCGCAGTCCAAGATAACCGTAATAAGCCATTGCGACCGCAAGCACGGCGAAGAGGATGAGGCGGGGATCCGCGGACGACAGGCTGGGGGCCTGGCCGGGGTGGCGCGCAAAATGGGCGAGGCTGGCGACCATCATGCCGACCGCCACAACCATCATGCTGAGATTGTGCCACCGTCCGTATCGCACCTGGACGGTTTTGGCAGGCAGCATGCCAGCTCAGCCGCACTGCGCACGATGGCGCAGCAGATGGTCGGCGAGGACACAGGCGACCATCGCCTCGGCCACCGGTGTCGCCCGGAGTCCGACGCAGGGATCGTGCCGGCCCTTGGTGCGCAACTCGACGTCATTGCCAAAACGATCGACGCTGCGCACGGTGTGCAGAATCGAGCTGGTGGGCTTCACGGCGAGCCGGCAGACGATGTCCTGGCCCGACGAGATACCGCCCAGAATGCCGCCGGCATGGTTGCTGAGGAAGGAGGGTGCGCCATCCTTCATGCGCATCTCGTCGGCATTCTCTTCGCCATTCATGGCCGCGGTCGCGAAACCGTCACCGATCTCGACGCCTTTGACCGCGTTGATGCTCATCAGCCCCTTGGCGAGATCGGCGTCGAGCTTGTCATAGACCGGATCGCCCAGGCCCGCCGGCACACCCGAGGCCACGACCTCGATCACCGCACCGCAAGAGCTGCCACGTTTGCGCACCTCGTCGAGATAACCTTCCCAGACCTGCGCCGCCTGCCGGTCCGGACACCAGAAGGGATTGTCGCCGGTCGCCTCCCAGTCCCACTTGGCACGGTCGATCTTGTGGGTGCCGATCTGGACGACGGCCCCCCGGATGGTGACGTCCCCGCCCAGGATCTTGCGCGCGATGGCGCCCGCGGCAACGCGGACAGCCGTTTCTCTCGCCGATTGTCGACCGCCACCACGATAATCGCGCACGCCGTATTTCTTGAAGTAGGTGTAGTCGGCATGCGAGGGCCGGAACTTGTCCTTGATCTCGCCGTAGTCGCGGCTGCGCTGGTCGACATTGTCGATATGGAGCGCGATCGGCGTGCCGGTCGTCATGCCCTCGAACACGCCGGACAGGATGCGGACGGTGTCCGGTTCCTGGCGCTGGGTTACGAAGCGCGACTGCCCGGGGCGGCGCTTGTCCATCCAGACCTGGATATCGGCTTCCTCAAGCGGGATGCGGGGCGGCGTGCCATCGACCACGCAGCCGATCGCGGGCCCGTGGCTCTCGCCCCAGCTCGTGAAGCGGAAGAGGGTGCCGAAGCTGCTGCCGGCCATGGCCGCAAGCCTAGTCGTCTTCGAAGTTGGCGAGCAGCTCGGAAAGCTGCTTGGCCGACTGCGTCTTGATCATGCCGACGACATGGTAGCCGGCATCGACGTGCATCACCTCACCGGTAACCCCGCTGCCGAGATCGGACAGCAGATAAAGACCGGCATTGCCGACTTCCTCGGTCGAGACGTTGCGCCGGAGCGGCGCGTTGAGTTCGTTCCATTTCAGGATGTAGTTGAAATCGCCGATGCCCGATGCGGCCAGGGTCTTGATCGGTCCGGCCGAGATCGCGTTGACGCGGATATTCTTGTCGCCGAGATCGGCGGCCAGGTAACGCACGCTGGCCTCGAGAGCCGCCTTGGCCACGCCCATCACGTTGTAGTGCGGCATCACCCGCTCGGCGCCATAGTAGGTCAGGGTGAGCAGGCTGCCGCCTTCCTTCATCAACGGTACGGCGCGCTGGGCGACGGCGGTGAAGGAATAGCAGCTGATATTCAGGGTGAGCTGGAAATTGTCGGGCGTGGTGTCGAGGTAACGACCCTTCAACTGGTCCTTGTTGGAGAAGGCGATGGCATGGACCAGGAAGTCGAGCCCGCCCCATTTCTTGCCGATCTCGGCAAAAACCGCGTCGATGCTGGCGGCATCCGTGACGTCGCAGGGCAGGACGAGGTCGCTGCCAATCTCCTGCGCCAGCGGCCGCACGCGCTTCTCAAGCGCCTCGCCCTGGTAGGTGAAGGCGAGCTGGGCGCCGTGATCGTGGCAGGCCTTGGCAATGCCCCAGGCGATCGACCGATGGTTGGCGACCCCCATAACCAGGCCCTTTTTCCCGGCCATCAACTGTGCGGCTGTCATGCCCCGTTCTAGCGGGGTGGCGTCAGCGGGACAAGATGCCGGTGGTGGAAGCCTTCCGGCCCCTCCATATTGTGGGTCATGATCCGCGTAAAAGACGATCCGCTTGCCCTTTTTGCCGAATGGTTTGCCGAAGCGGAGAAGAGCGAGCCGAACGACCCGTCTGCCATGGCACTGTCCACGGTGGGACCCGACGGCACACCGTCTTGCCGAATGGTGCTCCTGAAGGACTACGATGCGTCGGGATTCGTGTTCTACACCAACTATGAAAGCCGGAAGGGCCGCCAGCTCCTCGCCCATCCCAAGGCCGCACTCCTGTTCCATTGGAAGTCGCTGCGGCGACAGATTCGCCTCGAAGGCCCGGTTTCGCCGTCCACGCCAGAGGAGGCGGACGCCTACTTCGCGACCCGCGACCGCGGCAGCCAGATTGGCGCCTGGGCATCGGATCAATCGCGCCCGCTCGAAAGCCGGTTTGCCCTGGAGAAGCGGGTGGCGGAATTCACGGCGAAGCATGTCATCGGCAAAGTGCCGCGTCCGCCGCACTGGTCCGGCTTCCGGCTGCAGCCGCTCTTGATCGAGTTCTGGCAGGATGGTGCCTTTCGGCTCCATGATCGTTTGGAATATAGCCGCTCCGCAGCCGGTGCCCCTTGGTCGACACGCACCCTGTATCCCTGACGATCGAGCCGACTGCTGCCGCACGACTGATGCGGCAGGCAAGCCTGGCGTCGATGTCGGTGGCGACGATCCTGATCTTCGCCAAAGGAGTCGCCTGGCTGATCACCGACTCGGTGGGCATGCTCTCCTCGCTGATCGATTCGGCACTCGACCTGGTGAGTTCGCTGATCACGTTTGTCGCCATCCGTCAGGCGTTGATTCCTGCGGATGAGGATCACCGCTTCGGCCACGGCAAGGCCGAGGCGCTGGCGGGCGTGGCGCAGGCGGGCTTCATCGCCGCCTCGGCTGGCGGACTGGTGCTGACAGTGGCCGATCGGTTCCTGCATCCGCGTCCGGTACAGCAGGAATTCGCAGGCGTGCTCGTGAGCGGGCTTGCGATCGCCCTTACCGTCGCGCTGATGTTGTTCCAGAGCCATGTCGTGCGCCGTACCAACTCGATCGCCATTGGCGCCGACAAGGCTCACTACACGACGGATTTCGTCACCAATATTGCCGTCGGTGTGGGCATCCTGGCGTCGAGCCGGCTGGGCCAGCCGCTGATCGATCTCGCGGTGGCGATGGGCGTCGCGATCTATCTCGTGACCAACGCCTGGGCGATCGGCCGGATTTCGATCGACGTGTTGATGGATCGCGAGCTGCCGCCCAGGGATCGCCAGCGCATCCTCGACATCGTGCAGCGCCAACCCGGAGTCCGCAGCGTGCACGATCTGCGCACCCGTTCTTCCGGCCTGACCCAGTTCATCCAGCTCCATGTCGTGCTGCATCCCAACATGTCGTTGGGCCGCGCCCATGTCATCGGCGACACGATCCAGGCCGCGATAGAGGAGGCCTACCCGCAAGCCGAGGTCATCCTGCACATCGATCCGCGAGACGATAGCGCCGACCCGCAGGCCGCAGGCAGCTGAACGACATGGCGCGTCCGGCCTTCGTCGTCGAGGACCAGTCCGAGGTGATCGATTTCCTCGAACGACGGCTGACGCCGGCGAGACGCATCGATACGCACGGTGCGGTGGTCTTCCTGGCGGGCGACCGCGCCTACAAGCTCAAGCGAGCGGTGAAGTTCCCCTACATGGATTTCTCCACCGCCGACCGGCGGGCCGCGATGTGCCGGGCCGAGATCGATATCAATCATCCGCTGGCGCCGGAGGTCTATCTCGGCGTGGCGCCGGTTCGAAGGGATTCACACGGGCGATTGACGCTTGGCGATGTTGGCGAAGAGACGGCCGATGCGGTCGATTCACTGGTCGTCATGCACAGGTTCGACGACAGCAGGCTGTTCGACCGCCTGGCCGATCGGCGCGCGCTCACGACGGAGATGATGACGGCGCTCGGCGCACGTGTCGCCAGCTTCCATGACAGGCTCAGTCCGATCCGCGACGGGTTCGGTCGGCCAGAGGACTATCGCCAGTCGGTCGCGGCCGATATCCGCCAGATGCGCGAGCGCGGCGAGCGGCTCCATCCACCGACTACCGAGGCGCTGGCCGAGGGTATGCCGCGTTCGCTGGAGCCGTTCATGGATCTGGTGGCGCGCCGGGTCGAGGCCGGTGCGATCCGACGCTGCCACGGTGACCTGCATCTGCGCAACATCGTGCTGATCGACGGCAAGCCGGTGCCATTCGATGCGATCGAGTTCTCGGACCGCATCGCCAATATCGACGTGCTCTACGATCTCGCCTTCACCTTGATGGACCTCTGCCATCGCGATCTGCGTACGCTCGCCAACCGGCTGCTGAACGAATGGCTGTGGCGGATCGGCGAACTCGCCGGCGCACCCCACGACGAGGCGCTGGCGCTGCTGCCGATGTTCCTTTCCCGCCGCGCCGCGATCCGGGCGCATGTCGATGCCGCGGCCGGGACGGTGAGCGGCGAGGACACCGAGCCGGCTCGCGTCTATCAGCGCACGGCGCTCACCTTCCTGCAGCCCGCGCCGCCGCGGTTGCTGGCGATCGGCGGCCTTTCCGGCAGCGGCAAGACGACCCGAGCACTGCAAGTCGCGCCGGAGGTTGGTCGCGCACCGGGCGCGGTCGCCGTGCGCAGCGACGTCGAACGCAAGAGACTGGCGGGCATCGCCCTGGAAGAGCGCATGCCCTCCGACAGCTACACGCCCGAGGCCTCGGCAAAGGTCTATGGAGCGATGATGGCGCGCGCGGAGCGGATTCTGCAGGCCGGCCACGGCGTCGTGCTCGATGCCGTGTTCGCCCGTCCCGAGGAACGGCAGGCCGCAGAAGCGCTGGCGGCCAAGGTCGGCGTCCCCTTCGAGGGCCAGTGGCTCGACATTCCCAAAGAGGTGGCCAAGGAACGCGTCGCGGCGCGTGCGGGCGATGCCTCCGATGCGACACCTGCCGTGGTGGAACGCCAGTTCGGCTATGATGTGGGCCAGATCAGGTGGAGGCGAACGGCATCATCCTGAGCGAAGCGAAGGACGACGTCACGCCCGCTTCTTCGCGGCGGCGTTGCGCGGCAGGAGGCGGGCGAGGTAACGGCCGGTATAGCTTTCGGGCGCCCGGGCGATGTCCTCGGGCGGTCCCTCGGCGATCAGCCGGCCGCCGCCCGAGCCGCCGTCCGGGCCCATGTCGAGAATCCAGTCTGCGGTCTTGATGACCTCGAGATTGTGCTCGATCACCAGGACCGTGTTGCCGCCTTCGACCAGGCGGTGCAGCACCTCGAGAAGCTTTCGCACGTCCTCGAAGTGAAGGCCCGTGGTCGGTTCATCGAGGATGTAGAGCGTACGTCCTGTCGCGCGGCGGGAGAGTTCCTTGGCGAGCTTCACGCGCTGGGCTTCGCCGCCGGAGAGGGTGGTCGCCTGCTGGCCGATATGGATGTAGCCCAACCCCACCTGTTGCAGGGTCAGGAGCTTGTCGCGGATCACCGGCACGGCCTTGAAGAATTCGACCCCTTCGTCGACGGTCATCTCCAGCACGTCGGCGACCGACTTGCCGCGGAAATGGATCTCCAGCGTCTCGCGGTTGTAGCGCTTGCCCTTGCAAACATCGCACTGGACATAGACGTCGGGCAGGAAGTGCATCTCGATCTTGATGACGCCGTCGCCCTGGCAGGCCTCGCAGCGGCCGCCCTTGACGTTGAAGGAGAAGCGGCCGGGCTTGTAGCCGCGCTCGGTCGATTCGGGAAGCTGGGCGAACCAATCGCGGATCGGCGAGAAGGCGCCAGTGTAGGTGGCGGGGTTGGAGCGCGGCGTGCGTCCGATGGGCGACTGGTCGATATCGACGATCTTGTCGAGATGGCCGACACCCTCGAGGCTCGCATGCGCGCCCGGATGCTCGCGCGCTCCGTTCAGCCGCTTGGCCAGCGCCTTGTAGAGCGTCTCGACGATCAGCGTGCTCTTGCCCGAGCCGGAGACGCCGGTGACACAGGTGAAGGTGCCGAGCGGTATCGCGGCGGTGACATTCTGCAGGTTGTTGGCGCGTGCGCCCTTCACGGTCAGCCAGCGTCCGCCGCCCTTGCCATTCTGCGGAGGTGGCTCGCGCCGCAGCTTGGGGATCGGGATCTGCCGGAAGCCGGAGAGATACTGGCCGGTGAGGCTCGCGCTGTTCTGCATCACCTCATCGGGCGTGCCTTCGGCGATCACCTTGCCGCCGTGCGCGCCGGCACCCGGCCCCATGTCGACCAGGTGATCGGCGGCGCGAATCGCATCCTCGTCATGTTCGACGACCAGCACGGTGTTGCCGAGATCGCGCAAGCGCGTCAGCGTCTTCAGGAGCCGGTCGTTGTCGCGCTGGTGCAGGCCGATTGACGGCTCGTCGAGCACATAGAGCACGCCGGTGAGGCCGGAGCCGATCTGGGAGGCGAGCCGAATGCGCTGGCTCTCGCCACCCGACAGCGTGCCCGAGGTGCGGTTCAGCGTGAGGTAGGAGAGGCCGACATTGTCGAGAAAACCCAGCCGCTCGTTGATCTCCTTCAGGATGCGGGCGGCGATCTCGCGCTGCTTGGCGGTGAGCTTGGGATCGAGTTCCAGGAACCACTTCACCGCGTCGCCGATCGAGAACTCGGTGACCTGGCTGACGTTCAGCCCGGCGATCTTGACCGCCAAGGCCTCGGGCTTCAGGCGCGCCCCGTCGCAGGCCTCGCACTTCGCCTCGTGCTGGAAACGCTCCAGTTCCTCGCGCACCCAGGAGGAATCGGTCTCCTTCCAGCGGCGGTCGAGGTTGGGGATCACACCCTCGAACGGCTTGGTGGTCTGGTACTGGCGGATGCCGTCGTCGTAGCGCATGGCGATCGACTCGCCATTGCTGCCGTTCAGGATCGTGTCGCGCACCTTCTTCGGCAGATCGCGCCACGGCGTCGACATCTTGACCTTGTAGTGCTTGGCGATGCTTTCGAGCGTCTGCTGGTAATACTGGCCCGACGAATCCGCCCATGGCGCCACGGCGCCCTCGGCCAGCGACAGGCGATCGTCCGGCACCACCATCTCCGGATCGAAGAACATCTTCACGCCCAGCCCATCGCAGGCCGGGCAGGCGCCCTGCGGCGCGTTGAAGGAGAAGAGCCGGGGCTCGATCTCCTCGATGGTGAAGCCCGAGACCGGGCAGGCGAAGCGCGAGGAGAAGACGGTGCGCTCGCCCGAATCGGCATTTTCCGCCACCGCCAGCCCCTCGGCGAGGTTGAGCGCCGTCTCGATCGAGTCGGCGAGGCGATTGCCGAGGTCGGGCTTCACCACCAGCCGGTCCACGACCACGTCGATATCGTGCTTGTATTTCTTGTCGAGTGCCGGCGCCTCGGCGATCTCGTAGAGCTTGCCGTCGATCTTGACGCGCTGGAAGCCCTTCTTCTGCAGCTCCTGCAGGTCCTTGCGGTACTCGCCCTTGCGGCCGCGCACGATGGGCGCCATCAGGTAGAGGCGCGTGCCTTCGGGCATCGCCTTCACGCGGTCGACCATCTGCGACACGGTCTGGCTTTCGATGGGCAGGCCTGTCGCGGGCGAATAGGGAACACCCACGCGCGCGAACAGGAGTCGTAGATAGTCGTAGATCTCGGTGACAGTGCCGACCGTCGAGCGCGGGTTGCGCGAGGTCGTCTTCTGCTCGATCGAGATCGCGGGCGAAAGACCCTCGATCGAATCGACGTCGGGCTTCTGCATCAGCTCGAGGAACTGCCGGGCATAAGCCGACAGGCTCTCGACGTAGCGTCGCTGGCCTTCGGCATAGATCGTGTCGAAGGCGAGGGACGACTTGCCCGACCCGGACAGGCCGGTGATCACGACCAGCCGATCGCGCGGCAGGTCGAGATCGACGTTCTTCAGATTGTGTTCGCGCGCGCCCCGGATGGAAATATACCGGTGCGGCTCGGCGGCGGGTAAGCGTGACTTGGCCATTTCTGGAGGCGAGAATAGGCGATGCGCGGGATCAGCGCATATGGCTATCCACAGCGGAATTCACCAGCCCGATCAATGTCAGGAAATGTCAGGCGGGGGCCTCCGCGGCCACCCTGGCGGTCGGTTCGTCGTTCATCAGAAGCTGCATAGTGCCGGCAATCAGCCCGATCAGGACGCCAATCTTCCAGGCGAGGTCGTAGGAACCCATCAGATCAAAGAGATAGCCGCCGCCCCAGGCGCCGAGGAAGGAACCGGCCTGGTGACTCAAAAAGGCAATGCCGGTGAGGGTCGAGAGAAAGCGCAGGCCGAAAATCTGGACCACAAGGCCATTCACCAGGGGGATGACCCCCAGCCACAGCGTGCCCATTGCGGCGCCGAACAGCACGACGGACAGCGGCGTCGGCGGGAAGCTGAAGAACAGGGCCAGCGTGACCGAGCGCAGGAGGTAGATCGTGCCCAGAAGCAGGCGCTTTGGATAGCGGTCGCCCAGCCAGCCGAACAGCCATGAGCTCAGGATATTGAAGCCACCGATCAGCATCAGGGCCGCGGCACTGTAGGAGGCGTCCATGCCGCATTGGGCCAGATAAGTCGGCAGATGGGTGGTGAGGAACACGAGCTGCAGGCCGCAGACGAAGAAGGCAGCCGCCATGACGAGGTAGCCGCGGTGTCGTCCGGCCTCGCCCAGGGCGCCGGCCAACGTCAGGTGGCGGTCGGCCGAGATGCCGTTCGGCAGCCGGTCGGCCCGGCTGCCGATCCACGCCGCCGGCAGCATGGCGAGCGCCAGGATCAGGAACGCCCAGAGGCCGGCCCGCCATCCCTGATGGTCGAGGAAATAGGCGGCGATCGGCGCGGTCAGCATGGTGCCGACCGAGCCCGCGGCCGAGACGATGCCGAAGGCAAGCGTGCGGCGCTGCGGTGCCACCACGCGGGCGGCGATGTTGGCGGTGATGCCCGAGGTCGTGCAGGCCAGCGACACGCCGATCAGGACGCCGGCACCGAGCACGATCGATCCGGTGCCGGTCGCGGACGCTGTGAGCCAAAGACCCAGCACGAAGATCACGCTGCCGACCAGCGACACCAGGCGCGTGCCGTACTTGTCGGCCAGTATCCCAGCGAACGGCTGGCTGACGCCCCATGCCACCTGCTGCACGGAAATGGCGAGCGCGAAATCCGAAATGGCGATGCCCAGCTCATGCGAGGCCGGGGCCTGGAACAAGCCAAGATTCTGCCGGATGCCCATCGCCAGCGTCATCATCAGCGACGCGCTGGTCAGGATGACATAGGCCTCGCCACGAGAGACCTGGGGAACATGGAAAGCGTCCTTCATGGCCGGACGATACGGGCGGCAGGGAGGGTGAACCAATGAAATCGGCGAGGGACGCCATGAGCGCGGCTCACGCCACAACCCAAAATCGGTGGTTCCCCACAAAGCCTCTGGGGTAGCTTGCCGGCCGTGAGGTAGGTGCCGCACCCCGCGGTACCGGGAAAGCGAAGGAGGCCCCCCATGGCGGGCAGCGTCAACAAGGTCATCCTGGTCGGCAATCTCGGCCGCGACCCCGAAGTGAGGTCCATGCAGGATGGCAGGTCCATGGTGAACATGTCGGTGGCCACGTCGGATACATGGCGCGATCGCCAGAGCGGCGAGCGCAAGGAACGCACCGAATGGCACCGCGTGGTGATCTTCAACGAGAAGCTGGCCGAAGTCGCGCAGAAGTACGTGCGCAAGGGCTCCAAGGTCTACGTCGAAGGCCAGCTCTCGACCCGCAAATGGACCGACCAGGGCGGCCAGGAACGCTATACGACCGAGGTCGTGATCCCGCGCTTCGGTGGCGCACTCACCATGCTCGACGGCCGCAGTGGCGGCGGTGAGGGCGGCGGCGGCGGCATGGACGATGATTTCGGAGGTCCGCCCAGCGGTGGCGGTGGCGGGGGACGGCCGGCTGCGCGCGGCGGCAAGGGCGAACTCGACGACGACATCCCCTTCTGATCGGCGTCAATGATTGATCGCTGGCGGCTAATCGACGGCCACGGGCCCGCCGCCGGCGATCGCACGCTTGGCCAGCCACACCAGCGGCAGTGCGGCGAGGGCAAGCCAGCCAGACAGCCAGAAGATATCGGTCGACGACAGAAGGTAGGCTTGCTGTACCAGGTTGTTGGTGAGAACGGCGTAGGCCTTCGTATCCGATAGGCCAAGGCTGTGGAGCTGGCTCATGGCCTGATGCATCGCCGGATTGTAGGCGGTGGAAAAATCGGAGAGGCGCGTCTGGTGCAATGCCTCTCGCCGGTCCCACAGCACGGTGGTGAAGGAGATGGCGAACGAGCCGCCAGTGATGCGGACGAAATTGGAGAGACCGGTGGCCCCGGGGATGCGCGCCGGCGCGATGCCGTCGAGGATGACGGTAATGAGCGCCACGAACAGCAGGCCGATCGAGATACCCTGGACCAGGGACGGCAGGGCGAAGTCCCAGAACGTGGCGTTCTGGGTGAGGCCCGCCCGCATGAAGGAGGAGATGGCGAAGGCCACGAACGCCACCGACGCCATGATTCGCGCATCGACGCGACCGAGGCGCGTCATGACGACCGCGGTGATGATGGCGACGATGCCGCTCGGCACCGACACCAGCCCGGCCCAGGTCGCGGTATAGCCGACGTTGGTCTGGAGCCACAGCGGCAGCAGCAGCGTGTTGCCGAGGAACACGGCGTACATCAGGCAGAAGGCGATCGTCCCGAACGCGAAGTTGCGCCCCTTGAACAGCGAGAGATCGACCACGGGGTTGGGCTCGGTGAGTTCCCAGATGAGCCATGCCGCTAAGCTGATCACGGCAGCGAGCGCCAGGACGACGATGAAGGTGGAGTCAAACCAGTCGAGATCCTTGCCCTTGTCGAGCATGATCTGCAGGGAGCCGACCCAGACGACGAGCAGCGCAAGTCCCACGCCGTCGATCGGCAGCTTGCGGGTCGGCGTCTCGCGATCCCTGAGGTTGACCCAGCATAGGGAGGCAGCGATCAAGCCCAGCGGCACGTTGATCAGGAAGATCCATCCCCAATAGTAGTTGTCGGAGATCCAGCCACCCAGGATCGGGCCGACGACCGGCGCGACGAGGGTCGTCATGGACCACAGACCGAGTGCGATCGGGCGTTGGCGCGGCGGGAAGATGGCCATCAACAGCGACTGCGACCCCGGGATCATCGGTCCCGACAGCATGCCCTGGAGAACGCGAAAGAAGATCAGCGCCGGCAGACTCCAGGCGATGCCGCACATGAACGAGGCGAAGGTAAATCCCAGCACCGCCAGGACGAAGGTGCGCACCACGCCGTAGCGACCCATCAGCCATCCGGTCAGAGGCACGCCAACGCCGTTGGCGGCGGCAAAGCCGGTGATCATCCAGGTCCCCTGGTCGGTCGACGTGCCCAGGTTTCCCGAGATGGTGGGCAGCGACACGTTGGCGATCGTCGTGTCGAGCACCTGCATGAAGGTGACCACTGCCAGGGCGAGGGCAGTGATCCAGAGCTTGCCACCTCGAAGCGGCGGAGGGGCAGTGCCGGCCGGGTTCATCGTCAGTTGCTGTTTGCCGCGATGATGGCGGCGATCTCGTGTTCGATCTCGGCTGCGTCACCGTCGCCCGGCTCGCCCTTCAGATCGCGCAGCGGCGCAGTCGAGGCGACCATGGAACCCGACGTGTCGCTGACATCGATGCTGACCGTCACCGAGAGCCCGACGCGCAGCGGATGGCGGCGCAGTTCCTTGGGGTCGAGGGCGATGCGGACCGGCACACGCTGCACGATCTTGATCCAGTTGCCGGTTGCGTTCTGAGGCGGCAGCAGGGCGAAGGCGTTGCCGCTGCCAGCGCCCAGCCCCTGCACGCGGCCATGATACTCCACGCCGCTGCCATAGATGTCAGAGGTGATCGTCGCCTTCTGCCCGATCCGCACGTCGGCGAGTTGCACTTCCTTGAAGTTCGCATCGACCCATACGGTGTTCAGGGGGACGACCGCCATGAGTGGCGTGCCGGCGGCAATGTGCTGGCCGATCTGCACCGTGCGCTGGGCCACAACGCCGTCGACCGGGGCGCGGATGGACATGTGCGCCAGCTGGATCGCCGCCTGGCGAAGCCGCGCCGCCGCCGCCAGAACGTCGGGATTGTTCGCGATCTCCGTGCCTTGGACGGCGGAGAGCGCCTGGGTAAGGGTGCCTTGTGCCGCCTGGACAGCCGCCTCAGCGGCCACAACCCCGCTCCGCGCATGCGCGAGCTCCTCGCGCGACACCGCGTTGCCGGCGGCTTCGCGCCGCCGCAGGTCGTTCTGCACCTGGGTGCGGGCGACTTCGGCGGAGGCGAGCTGGGCCCTGGCCTGTTCGACCCGCGCGAAGGCAGCCCGCACCGAACGGACAGTGCGGGCGAGCTCGGCCTTGGCTGCATCCACGGCTACTTGCGCTTCGACCGGATCGAGCGAGATCAGGAGCTGGCCTCGCCGGACGGCCTGGGTGTTGTCGGCATGCAGGCCGATCACGGCGCCTGGCGCCCGGGCCGTCACAGCGACCAGATCGCCCCCGACATAGGCGTCGTCGGTCGACACGAAATAGACGGCATAGAGAAACCAGTAGAGTGCGAAGGCGGCTGCAACTGCCAGAATGACGAGGCCAAGGATGACGAACCACAGGCGGCGGCGATTGCCGCGGCGCTTGGTGCCGAACGGGATGTCGTCGGATTGCCCGGGGTTGATTGGAGAGGCTTCGTTCATGGCTTCGATCCCGATCGGCCCGACGGGCCTGGCGTGCGTGAGGCGACTTGGGACGGCGGCGCGAAGCCGCCACCCAGCGCCATGATCAAGGTCACCCGTGCCGAAAGGAGATCGGCATCGAGTGTCGCAGACTGGCGTTGCGCGCGGATCAGGAGGTCTTCGGCGCTGAGCACATTGAGCTGAGGCGTGAGACCGCTTTGATAACGTGTCCTGGCGAGATTGAAGCTCGTCCGCGCACTGGTCAGTGCCGTTTTCTGCTCGCGGAGCTGATCCTCCACTGCGCGAATGGCGGTCAGGGCGTCGGCTGCCTGCTTTACTGCGCCCACGACCGCGCCATTGTAGTCGGCGACCGCCGCATCGAGATCGGCCGTTGCCCCCGCCAGGTTGGCGCGCAGTTTTCCGGCGTCGAAGATCGGCAAGTGCAAGGCGGCACCGATGCCGTACTGCACCGCCTGGCCGGCGAGCAGTGGACCCACGCCACTCAAGGCGGCGACGCCAACGAGGCCGAGCAGGTTGATGTCCGGGTAGAAGGCGCGCCGCGCCACGTCCCGTCCGGCTGTCGCGGCGGCGATGCGCGCCTGCGCGGCGCCGATATCGGCTCGGCGTGAAAGGAGATCGGCGGGCAGGACTTCGGGCAGGGTCAGTGCGGTCAGGGTCAGGCGAGGACGCTCGAGCGCATAGGCGTCGGCGCCACGGCCGATCAGCAGAGCGATCTGATGTACGGCAAGCTCGCGAGTGGCGCGAGCCTGCGCCAGATCCTGACGAGCGAAGGCTGCCAGCGCCTGCGATTGCTGTTGCGCGGCCTCGGTCTCCAGGCCCGCCGTGACGCGTCCGGCGGTGAGCTTCAATACATCCTCCTGCTGGCGCACGGTCTGCTCGGCGACGGCGACGAGGTCGCAAGCGCGGGAGAAGGCGATATAGGCTTGCGTCACCGAGCCTGCGAGGGCCAGCCGCGCGGCCGTCGCATCGAGTGCAGCCGCGCGCGCCGTCGATTGGGCCCGTTCGATCTGTGCCTGTTGCTTGCCGAAATAGTCCAGCGACCAGGTGAGGTTGGCCTGGATCGTGCCCATCCACTGGTACGAACCCCCGAGAGGTGGCGGATAGATGTAGGTGGCGCTGAGGCGCTGCCACGTCTCGTTGCCGTCCAGCGATGCCTGCGGATAGAGGTTGGAGCGCGCCGCGGCAAATTGAGCCTGTGCGGCGCGGACCCGCGCCAGGGCAGCGGCGAGCGATGGATTGCCTGCCAAGGCCTGGGCCACCAGGCGGTCGAGCTGGTCGTCGCCGAGTTCGGTCCACCACTGCTCGCCAATCGATGGTGTGACGTCGCCGTTCAGGCCCAGGGATGAGGCCTCGATGGTTTTTTCGTGGGACGTCGTCGGCGGGGCAGGGACGCATCCCGCGACGAGCGCGCCGAGGAGCAGTATCGACGACAGCCCCTTCGTCATGCCGTCTCTTTCTCGCGATAGGGCTCGAGGAAGCCGATCGGCTTGCTCTCCAGCGCAGAGGCCATCCTTGTCGTCAGCGCCAGCCAGGTCGAGATTTCGGCCTTCGAGAAATCCTTCAGCACGGAGTTCAGGAATTCGACGACCCGGTCTTTCAACGTGTCGGCCAGCGTGCACCCGCTCGGGGTCAAGGCGAGGTTGACGACGCGCCGGTCGTTCTTGTCACGCAGGCGTGTAAGCAGGCCGCGGTCTTCGAGCTGGTCCAGCAGTCGCGTCATTGCACCGGCGTCGTGGCACATCTGTCGCGCCAGATCCGCCGCTGTCCGCGCAAAGCCGGCATAGAGCAGCATCAGGATGGTCCACTGGGGATATGTGATCCCCGTGTCCTCGAACAATGCCTCGTAGTGCCAGGCAAAGAGGGAAAGGAGGCGCCGAACCAGATAGCTCGGCGAGTTAAGGGCATTGAGCTCGTTGCTGAAGAAAGGCTGCGTCATCGTCCGCCGATCCGAGAATCGTCGGCAGATAATTGCTTAGGCAGTTATTGTCAAAACAATTACTGTTATGGCAAAGTCATGGGCGATGTCAGCCCTATGCCGGCAACCCCAGCGACCTCAATTCCGCTGCGGTTTCGGCGGCCGAGCGATGATGGATGCCATGCATGCCGATTGCCCGGGCACCCTCGACGTTCGCGAGGATATCGTCGATGAAAACGGCTTCGTCGGGACGGAAGCCACCCGCGCGACAAATCAGGTCGTAGATCGCGGGACCGGGCTTGGAGTGCCCGACCAGGCCGGAGACCACATAGTCCTTGAACAGGCCCAGGAACGGATGGCGTTGGCGCGCCGGGCCGCGCAGCCAAGGATCGAGGAGATTGGGGGCATTCGACAGGAGGTAGAGCGGCGTGCCGCCAGCATGCAGCCGTTCCACCAGTGCCGCCATCTCCGGGAAAGCCCGCTCACACATCTCATCGAACCGACCGTAAAAGGCCGCGATCAGGTCCTTCTTGTCCGGATGGCATGCCTGCAGGCGTCGCGTTGCCTCGGCCGGATCGCCGCCATGATCCTGGAGCACATGCCATTGGTTCGTCGTCACTTCCGAGAGAAAGCGCTCCATCTCGGCGGGATCTGCGAACAGCTTGCGATATAGATGGCGCGGGTTCCAATCGATCAGGACGCCACCAAAGTCGAACACCGCGATGGTGGGGTTGGAGGGGCTTGTTCCCAAGGACAAAATCGAGCCTTTCCAGAGCCAGTTTTCAGGTCGAATTTAGCTAAGAAAATCAAAGCATTAAAGACTGCATTCCAACGCGATTTTTGTTGGTCTTCAAGGGCCGGTTTGCTAGTGTGCAAAACGTTCTCGCCGACCCTCCGGCGGGACCGATAAAACGAGCAAAAAACCGGGTTTCTCTTGAGCGACGATACGACTCTTCCGCCGGCGCCGCCGCCTTCCGACGTGCCTCCGCCGACCCCCCCGCACGACATCGCGCCGATCACGATCGAAGAGGAGATGCGGCGCTCGTACCTCGATTACGCGATGAGCGTGATCGTGGCGCGCGCGCTACCCGATGCACGGGATGGCCTGAAGCCGGTGCAGCGGCGCATCCTCTACGCCATGAAGGAGAACGGCTACGATTCAACCCGGCCGTTCCGCAAATCGGCCCGCATTGTCGGCGACGTGATGGGCAAATACCACCCGCACGGCGACTCGGCGATTTACGACGCCATGGTGCGCATGGCGCAGGATTTCTCCATGCGCCTGCCGCTGATCGCGGGGCAAGGCAATTTCGGCTCGATGGACGGCGATCCACCGGCGGCGATGCGTTACACCGAGGCGCGACTTGCCGTTGCTGCCGAATCGCTGCTCGCCGACTACGACAAGGATACCGTCGATTTCCAGCCGAACTACGACGAACGGGAGCAGGAACCCACAGTCCTGCCGGCAGCCTTCCCGAACCTGCTGGCCAACGGCGCCGGCGGCATCGCCGTCGGCATGGCGACCAACATCCCGCCGCACAATCTCGGCGAGCTGATCGACGCCTGCTGCGCGCTGATCGACAACCCCGAGCTCACCATCCAGCAGGTGATGGAATACGTACCGGGGCCCGACTTCCCGACCGGCGCCACCATCCTCGGCCGCAACGGCATCCGCGCGGCCTACGAGCTCGGCCGCGGCTCGCTGATCATGCGGGCCAAGACCCGTATCGAGGAGATCCGCGGCGGCCGTGAGGCGATCATCATCACCGAAATCCCTTACCAGGAGAACAAGGCCCGCCTGCACGAGCGCATTGCCGAGGTGGTGCGCGACAAGAAGGTGGAAGGTGTCTCCGAGGTACGAGATGAGAGCGACCGTGACGGCGTGCGCCTTGTCGTCGAGCTCAGGCGCGACGCCATGGCCGACGTGGTGCTGAACCAGCTCTACCGATTCACACCGCTGCAGACGTCGTTCGGTGTCAATGCGCTGGCACTGGATGGCGGCCGCCCGCGCCTGATGACGTTGAAGGAACTGCTGGAGGCGTTCATCCGCTTCCGCGCCGAGGTTCTGACACGTCGCACCAAGTACGAGCTCAACCACGCCCGCGATCGCGCCCATGTCCTGGTTGGCCTCGCCATCGCCGTCGCTAATATCGACGAGGTGATCGAAATGATCCGCCGCGCGCCCGATCCGGTGGTCGCGCGTGAGCGATTGATGGCCAAGGATTGGCCGGCGGCCGACGTGGCGCCGCTCATCCTGCTGATCGCCGAGCCGGGTCGGGAGGTCTCGCCCGAGGGCACCTACCGGCTGTCCGAGGCTCAGGCCCGCGCCATCCTGGAACTGCGCCTGCAGCGCTTGACCGGACTGGAGCGCGACAAGATCGCCGAAGAACTGACCGAGGTCGCGAGGCTGATCGAGGGCTATCTCGAGTTGCTGGGCGACCGCGACAAGCTGTTCGCGCTGATGCGCCAGGAGCTGGTCGCGATCAAGGAGCAGTTCGCCACTCCACGCCGCACCGAGATCATCGACAACGAGTTCGAGCAGGACGTCGAGGACCTGATCCAGCGCGAGGACATGGTGGTGACCGTCACCCATGGCGGCTATGTCAAGCGCGTGCCGGTGTCGGCCTATCGTGCGCAGCGCCGTGGCGGCAAGGGCCGGTCCGGCATGGCGACGCGCGACGACGATTTCGTCTCGAGCCTGTTCGTGGCAAACACGCATACGCCGGTGCTGTTCTTCTCCAGCCGCGGCATCGTCTACAAGCTCAAGGTCTGGCGCCTGCCGCTGGGTGCACCGCAGGCGCGCGGCAAGGCGTTCGTGAACCTGCTGCCGCTCGGCGAAGGCGAGACCATTACCACCATCATGCCGTTGCCGGAGGACGAGGCGAGCTGGTCGACGCTGCACGTGGTGTTCGCCACGGCGCGTGGCGGCGTGCGGCGCAACGAGTTGTCCGACTTCGTGAGCGTGAACCAGAGCGGCAAGATCGCCATGAAGTTCGAGGGCGACGATGCCGGTGACCGTCTGATTGGCGTCGCCGTGTGCGGCGAGGAGCAGGACATACTGCTGGCAACGAAGCTGGGCCGCGCCATGCGCTTCCCGGTGTCCACCGTCCGCGTGTTCCAGAGCCGTGCCTCGACGGGTGTGCGCGGCATCGCCCTGGCCGAGGGCGACGAGGTGATCTCGATGTCGCTGGTCGATGGCGGCAAGGGCATCGCGACCGAGGAACGCGATGCGTATCTTCGCCAGTCGCGTGCGCTGCGCCAGCTTGCCAACCTCGACGAGGACAACGGCAACGGGGCGGAAGAGGCGGTGACCGGCGAGGAGCCGGTGGCGCCGTCGACTGCCCTTTCGCCCGAGCGCTTCAGTGCGCTGCAGGACAAGGAGGAGTTTGTGCTGACCGTGGCCTCGTCGGGTTTCGGCAAGCGCACATCCGCTTACGAATATCGAGTCACCGGCCGCGGCGGCAAGGGCGTGGAGTTGATGAACCTCGCCAGGGGCGGGGACGTCGTGGCCGCCTTCCCGGTGAGGCAGACCGACCAGATCATGCTGGTGACTGACGGCGGCACGCTGATCCGCTGCCCGGTCGATGGCATCCGCATAGCGGGTCGGGCGACGCGTGGGGTGCGCATCGTCAATGTGAGCGAGGGCGAGCGCGTCGTTTCCGCTGTTCGAATCGGCGACGACGACGAGGCCGGCAACGGCAATGGCGGCGACGCTGTCGAAACAAACGGTGGATAAGGAAGAGCCGTGTCGCTAAGACTTCGCTGCGACAACCGGCGCACCCGTCGGGGAACGAGAGGGAGACATGGCCGCAGAGCGCATCGGGGTCTATCCGGGCACGTTCGATCCGGTGACAAGCGGCCATATGGAAGTGGTGCGCCGCTCGCTGCGGCTGGTCGATCGGCTGGTGATCGGACCTGCGATCAGCATCGGCAAGGGACCGCTGTTCTCGCTCGAGGAGCGGATCGAGATCATCAAGGAGGACATCGAGGAATTCCCCCAGCACGACCGCGAGCGCATCACGGTCGTGCCGTTCGACGGCCTGCTGATCCATTTCGCCAAGAAGGTGGCCGCGTCGGTCATCATCCGCGGACTGCGCGCGGTGTCGGACTTCGAGTACGAGATCCAGATGGCCAACATGAATGCCCGCATGGAGCCCAACATCGAGACCATCTTCCTGATGGCGTCGGACCGGCATCAGTTCATCGCCTCCTCGCTGGTGAAGGACATCGCGCGGCTGGGCGGCGACACGTCCCAATTCGTGTCGAAGAATGTCTTCGAAAGACTGAGGCGCAAATTCGGCAAGGGATGATACCTTTCGGCGTCGCGTTGACCGGCCGGCCGGCGCGTTTTATACGGGCGCCGCGCGAGGTTCCGACCTGCGGCGCGACACCGAGGCGAGCCCGTAGCTCAGCGGTAGAGCATCTGACTTTTAATCAGAGGGTCGTGGGATCGTACCCCACCGGGCTCACCACGGGTCTTATCAAGGAGAAGAGCGGCTCATGCCGTCGGTGAACGTTGTCAACGGCAGGCAGATCGTCGTCGAGGAACTCGATCCCGCCCGGCGCTTCGTCCGCTTCCTCGCCAAGCCGTTCTCGCGGGTTTGGTACCATCGCGACCTCGTTATGGCGATTTTGCGTCGCGAAGTGCGGGATCGCTTCAAGGGGTCGGTGGCCGGCTGGGTGTGGGCGGTGATCGCCCCGTTGCTCGGGATCGCGGTCTATACCTTCGCCTTCACGACCAACCTGAAGCTCGAGCTGGCAGTGGATGTCAGCCCACGCGTTGGCTACGCGCTGTTCATCTTCAGCGGCATCATCGTCTTGAATTTCTTTTCGGAAATGGCGTTCCGGGCGCCGATGCTGCTGCACGAATACACGCATTTCATCAAGCAGACGATCTTTCCCAGCGACATGCTGGCGGTGATCTCGACCCTGCGCGCCACGCTCTACACCTTGATTTCGGTCGCAGTGATGCTGCTTTTCCAGCTTGCCGTGGTGCATAGCCTGCCCTGGACCGTGCTGCTGCTGCCGCTGATCTTCATCCCGCTGACCGCCTTTCTGGTCGGCATGTCGTGGTTCCTGTGCGCGATCGGCGCCTTCACGCGCGACGCGGGCTACCTGATGATCACCGTCGTGCCGCTGTTCATGTTCGCAACGCCGGTCTTCTATTCGAACCTCTCGTTGCCGCCGCCGTTCAACTACTTGATCTACGCCAACGCCCTCACCGGGTACGTCGAGGTCACGCGCGACATCGTCCTGCTGGCGAAGCTGCCCGACTGGCGTGTCTACGCATGGGCGTTGTTCACCTCGGTCTTCACTTTCTATTTCGGCTACTGGTTCTTCGACAGGTATCGGAATGTCATCGTCGACGTCATCTGAGATCGTCGTCGAGGCCAGGCACCTCGGAAAGGCTTACCAGCTCTACGCCCGCCGCAACGACTGGCTGAAGCAGGTCATGTTCGGCTGGTGGAAATCCTACTTCAAGCCGTTCTGGGTGCTGCGCGACATCGATCTGCAGGTGCGGCGCGGCGAGAGCATTGGCTTCCTGGGCCGCAACGGTTGCGGCAAGTCGACGCTCCTGCAGGTGATCTGCGGCATGACGCTGCCGAGCCATGGCGAGCTGCGCGTGACCGGCCGCATCGCGCCGGTGCTGGCGCTGGGCTCGACCTTCGATGCCGAGTTGTCGGGCCGCGAGAACGTCATGATCGGCGGCGCCGTATTCGGGCTGAAGCGCGCCGAGATCCTGGAGAAGTTCGACCGGATCGCCGAGTTCGCCGGCATCGGTGACTACATGGACCAGCCGGTGAAGCACTATTCGGTGGGTATGCGCACGCGACTGGCATTTTCGATCTGCGCCCATGTCGAGGCCGAGATCCTGGTGGTCGACGAGGCATTGGCCGTCGGCGACGCTGCGTTTCAGCGCAAGTGCCTCGACTGGATCGACCAGTTCCGCAAGTCCGGCACGTTGCTTTTCGTCTCGCACTCGGCGGCCGAGGTGCGGCGGCTTTGCAATCGCGCGATCTGGCTCGAGGACGGTCGTATCCGCGAGCAGGGCGACCCCAGCGATGTCATCCGTTCCTTCCATCGCGCGCTCCAGATGGAGAAGGACGACGTGCATCGCTTCTCCGCGAGCGGGTGATGGGGCATGGCTGGTGGCGCCCTGGTCTGGCTCGGCCTCGGCTGGTGGTTGGCAGGCTCGACCATCCAGTGGCTGAGTGCGGCTCTGGCGCGGACGCCTGAAGCAGGGCCCGGCATGCGCCATCGACCGGACGATTTCAGCATCGTCGCGCCGCTCAAGGGTGCCGCTGACGCATCTGCCGACTATATCGAGGCCTTGCGAAGCCTGTCGCAGGCCGGCGCGGAAGTATTGATCTGCGTCGCGACCGCCGATGACGATGCCATTGCCGCGACACGCGCCCTCTGGCCCGACGCGCCGCTCCTCATTGGAGTCGACACGACCTTCAATCCCAAGATGAACAATGTGCGCAAGGGGCTGGAAGCGGCCAGCCGGCCGGTGGTGGCGCTGTGCGACGCCGGGATCGTCCTGACGCTGGGCGAACTGCAGCAGGCGGCGGCGGCGTTGTCCGACAAGGTCGGGCTGGTACTGGCGCTCAAGGCTGCCGACGACGCACAGAACTTCGCGGCTGAACTCGAGCGCGCCTATATCGACGGCCACCAAGCGCGCTTCCTGTTCGCCGCCGATCGGCTGGGCATCGCCGTCGCCTCGGGCGGCGTGACGGTGCTGGCGTACGACACGCTGCAGCGCATCGGCAATTGGCGCGGCTTCAATCGCTGGATCGCCGACGACTACTCGGTCACCCGGACGGTGCGTGAACTCGGCCTTGCGACCCGGCTTGGCGCCGTTATGCCGCGTCTGCCGCTAGGGAAGCGCCGCTGGCGGGACGTCTGGCGCCGCCAGGTCCGCTGGGCTCGAACACGTCTGCGCCTGCCGGTTTGGCCACTGGTCCTGTGGGAACCAGCCATTGGCGGTACGGTGTCTGGCATCGCAGGGGTGGCGGCCCTGGCTGGACTGGGCGCCGGCGGAGGCGAACTGGCGCTGGCGGGTGTTTTCCACACCGGGCTCTGGCTTGCGGCCGAAAAATGGTTCATGGCGGGGCGTGGCTTGTCGTTCGGTCCGCGGGCTGCGGCGGCGGCCCTGGTACGCGAGGTGCTTGTCCCCGTCCTGATGGTGCAGGCGCTCGGCGGCCGGACGATTGATTGGCGCGGCACCGACCTCGGGAGACATTGGCGCCAAAAAAGGGATGGCATGCCGGAGAAGCCCGTATGACCACGGAAATGCATGCGAACGGGACGGCCGGCGTTGGACAGGAGGGCGATATCGTTACCGTCCAGCTTCCCGACCGCGTCGATTCGGCGACGGCGCAGAGTGTGGAAAAGTCGATGCTGGATGCCTTGACACCCGGCGCGCGCGTCATCGTCGATGGCAGCGCCATCACCTATATGAGCGCAGCGGGCGTGCGCGCCCTGGCGACGGCCCTGCGCCGGGCCGTGGAACAGCAGGCGCGCATCGTCTTTTGCCGTTTCCGCGGGCCGGCTGAGGATTGCCTGGTGGTGGGCGGCTTCGCCCAGCTCCTCGAGGTGGTCGCTTCGCCTGAAGAAGCGGCCGCTAAGCTCGGTTCAAAGGCGGCAAGTAACGGTGCAGGGCGCTTGCACCCCCATGGGGGTGCAGGCTAATTAGCCGGCGGCCTGAGGCAAGACCAAGGAAAACGGAGCGGCGCTTGCATGCCGACCGTTCCGGACGGAGAGCGTGAATTGACAATCTGGACATGGCTGCATGCTGTCGGTCGACCTACCGCCATTGTCCTGGGTCTGGGTGTGGCCGTCGCGGGCTGCCAAGCGATCCCGGGCGACGGTCCGTGGATGAACGGGGCGAAATCGACGAGCAGCGAAGCGCTGCCGTTCGACGTTATCGATCTCACGCCGACCACGGTCATCGCCTATCGGCCGCCGGCGACGGTCGACCAACCCTCCACGACCAGCAACCTGTCGGCCGGCACGCGGATTTCGGTCGAGCCCGGCGATGTGCTGAGGGTCCGCATTTTCGAACAGTATGAGGGCAGCACCTTTCCGACAATCCAGCGTCCGGGCGCGGACCTGGGCACGCAGCGCGTGAGCGAGGACGGGACGATCGAGATTCCCTATGTCGGTGTCATAAAGGTCATCGGACTGAATCTGCGCCAGATCGAGCAGCGCGTGATCCAGCAGCTCGGCAACAAGGCGCAGAACCCGCAGGTCATCGTCGAGTACGTGGCCGACCGGACCAACACCGTCATGGTGTCGGGCGACGTGAAGACGCCTGGCCGCCTGTCCCTGCTGGAGGGAACGCGCTCGGTGGTGGATGCGATCAATCGCGCGGGCGGCGTGACGGGCGTTGCCACGCAACTTCAGGTCGTCGTGCGTCGGCGCGGCAACGTGATCCTCGACAAGCAGTACTCGGAGCTTCTGGCGGGTGCGGATATCGGCATCCAGAAGGGCGACGAGATCGTCGTTCGCCCCAATTCGCAGACCTTCACGGTCTTGGGAGCGGTTGCGCGGGCGGGCAACGTTCCGCTGACCAAGTCCAACATGACCCTGCTCGAAGCCTTGGGCGAGGTCCATGGCCTGTCCGACGAACGCGCCAACAAGACGGGTGTCTATGTCTTCCGTATGGGCGATATCCAGGACAATCCCAATGCCCGGGCCCGCGTTTTCCGGTTGGATCTGATGCAGCCGGTCTCCATCTTTGTGGCCCAGCAGTTCGGCATGCAGGCAAATGACGTGATTTATGTCACGAATGCGCCACTTTACGAGTACAATAAAATCCTTACCTCGATCTACCGTACGTTCTCGATCGTGGGCATCGCGAAGGGCTCCGTCACGCCGACCACGTCGTTCTGATCGGGCGGACGGCGGCTTGGAGAAACGAGTTCGATGGTGCGAAAGCAAAAGTTCAGGTGGAGTGCGGCAGGCATAGCGGCCCTGTTCGTCGCCGCGCTGGTGATTTGGATCGCTCCCAGCCGGCAGACCAGCAGCGCACAGGAAGCGCAGGCGGCGACCGGGCCGCTGATCGCGCGGGGCTATACCGACGCGCCGGCCGGTACCGCTTCGATCGCGGGCGACACCAGCGCCGGCGGCGGCGTGCTGCTCGAGCTGCGCGTTGCCGAGGGCCAGAAGGTGAAGCGCGACGAGGTCATCGCTGTCCTGTCGAATTACCCGATCGCCGACGTGAGCGTCCGCTCGAGCGAGGCCGAGATCGAAAAGGCCAAGCATATGCGCGAGGCGATGGTATCGGGCTACCGTGTCGCCAAAATCGACGAGCAGGAACTCGTCGTCAAGGCGACCATGGAAGAGAACAAGCTCAAGGTGCTCGAACTGCAGCGATCGGGCAAGCCGCCGGACCAGAAGCAGCTCGAGCTCAATATCTCCGAGCAGAAGCTCGAGCGCGAGCAGGCCACTCTCAAGGTGATGAAGGAGACGCTGGCGACCGACCTGGCGCAGATCGACACCGATATCGGCATCAAGCAAGCCAAGCTCGACAATGCCCGAACCACCCGCGAGCAGGCGCTTGTGCGCTCGCCGATCGACGGCGTCGTGGTGCAGATCTGGACCCGGCCCGGTGAGCGTGTCAGCCAGTACGGCATCGCCAAGATCGTCGATCTGAGCCAGATGCGCGTCTTCGCCGATGTCGACGAGGTGCATCTCGGCCGCATCGTGGTGGGGGGCAAGGTCCAGGTCACCTTCCGCGGTGGCACGACGGTCTATACCGGCAAGATCTCGCGCATCGCCCCGGCCGTGAAGCGGATGCAGCGGACCGAGCCCGACAGCGGGTCGGCGACCGATGCCCGTGTCGTGCAGGTCGAGATCACGCTCGACGATCTGTCCAGCATGCCGTTGGTGCTGGGACGCGAGACGCGCGTTACGTTCCTCTGATGGCGAGCCCCTGATGGCGATTTCGCTGCCCACCGCTCCGTTACCGCGGCTGCGCTGGAAGTGGCCCCGCTTTTCCCTAGCGGCGTTCCAGGCGGCAGCCAGGACCGCCTCGGCGATGCCGCTTGGCGCCCAACAGCTGAAGCGGCAGCGCACCAGCACTCTGCTCTCCCTTGCCGGCGTGACCGCGAGTCTGCTCGTGGTATTTGCCCAGCTCGGCATCGAGCGGGCGGTCTACGACTCGTCGATCCGCGTGCATCGGGCGGTCGTGACCGACCTCGTGCTGGTGCCGTCGGGCTTCAAGTCGCTGCAGCTCAATGCCGACGTGCCGGTCGCCATGACCGACGTCGTGTCGGCCAATCCCTCTGTCGCCCAGGTGCTGCCCGTCTGGTTCGGCGTGATGTCGCTCAAGGGGCCAGGCATGCCGGTGGCGCGTCGGCTGGCATGGTACGCCATCGATGTCGAGCGGCCAGCGATCGACGTGCCGGGCCTGAAGGAGAATCTCTACAAGCTCCGCGTCACCCGCCGTATCCTGTTCGACCGCGATTCGCGCCCCTATTTTGGCGACCTGGCGAAACGAGCCGAGAGCGGCCAGGAAGTGGCGGTCACCGGCCCGCCCGACAATCGCGGCCTGCTGCGCGAGATGTTCGTGGTCGGCACCGTGGCGATCGGGCCCAATGTGGTGAACGACGGCGCCATCATCATGTCGGAAGCCTCGATGGATGAGCTGCTTGGCGCATGGTACTCGGATCGACCGGCCTTCATGGGGGTTCGGCTGGTACCGGGCGCCGACAAGGACGCCGTCGCGGAGCAGCTCAACCGCGATCTCGCGGGCCGCGGCGAGGTGATTACACGTGGCGAATTCGAGGCACGGGAGCGGCGTTACTGGTCGCGCGAGACGCCGGTCGGCTACATCACGGACCTGGGCTTTGTGATGGGCCTGATGATCGGCATGGTGTTCATCTACTACGCCCAATACCAGATCATCCGCTTCTATCTGCCTGAATACGCGATCCTGAAGAGCCTGGGCTACGACTGGTGGTTCTTTCTGTGCATGATCGGCCAGATTGGCGCCGCCATCATAACGCCGGCCTATATCATCGCCTTCGCCCTGGCGCGCATCATCTATGGCATTGCCGAGGCTTCGATCCATCTCGGCATGACGATGGGGTTGCGCGAGATGGTGGTTTCGTTGGTCGCGTCGATCGTCATGACCGTCGTTTCGAGCCTGTTCGCCATCCGGCGTTTGTGGAAGGTCGATCCTATCATGCTGTTCGAGTAGCCATGTCGGCCGACAGCAACATCTACGGCCCGGCGGTCGTCGAGGCGATCGACGTCCATCACCACTACGGTGAGGGCCCGCAGCGCGTCGATGTCCTGTTCGACATCAACATGCAGGTGCGCGAGGGCGAGCTCCTGATCGTTACCGGCCCCTCGGGGTCGGGCAAGACGACCTTGCTCACCATCCTCGGAACCATGCGCCGTCCGTCGGAAGGCAAGCTCAGGTTGCTCGGCACTGACGTGAGCGACATCACCAACGCCGAGCTGGACAAGCTCCGCAACCGGGTGCGCTTCCTGTTCCAGAAGCGCAATCTCCTGTCGTCGCTGACGGCGCTGCAGAATGTCATTGCCGGCGTTTCCACGACCGCGTTGACCCATCCGGACTGGGACGAGACCCGGGCTCGCCATCTGCTGGCGCTGCTGGGCCTGGGCGACAAGGCGGAATCGTGGCCCGACGAGCTTTCGGGTGGCCAGCAACAGCGCGTGGCCATTGCCCGCGTGATGATCGGCTTGCCCGACCTGATTATCGCCGATGAGCCGACATCGGCCCTCGACCGCGTTGCCGGCCGGCTGGTGGTCGACCAGCTCAAGGACCTCGCCATGCGTGCCAAGTGCGCCGTCGTCCTCTCCACGCACGACGAACGCATTTTCGACGTCGCCAACCGCCGTCTTCATATCGAGGATGGCCGTTGCTTCGAAGTGCCGATCCACTACCACTGAACGGTGGTCGAACGTGCTCTTTGCCATCGACCTCGTCGTCCTGCTCTGCCTGGCGGCGCAGCTCGGGATCGCAGGATATTTCTTCTATCTGCTCTATTGGCTGGCAGACCTGCCGCACGCCGACGCACCGCCGCCGGAGCTGCCGGCCGATCTGCCGCGTGTGCTGGTGCAGATCCCGGTCTACAACGAGCCCATGGTCGTCGAGCGGGCGGTGAGGGCGGCCGGCGCACTCGACTGGCCGCGCGATCGGCTGAAGATCCAGCTCCTCGACGACAGCACCGACCTCACGTCGGATGTCGCCCAGCACGCAATCGCGCGCCTGCGGCGCGACGGGATCGATGCCGACCATGTCAGACGCCGCGATCGCACCGGCTTCAAGGCGGGTGCGCTGGCGGCGGGAATGGCGCTGTGCGATGCGCCCTATGTCGCCGTCTTCGATGCCGATTTCGTACCCCCCGCCGATTGGCTCCGGAAGTCGATGGCGGCGCTCCTGGCAGCCCCGAAGGCCGCCTTCGTGCAGACCCGCATCGAATGGGGCAACGGCGATCGCACTTGGCTCACGCGCGCGCAGCGGCTGATGCAGGACGCGCATTTCGCGGTCGAGCAGGATGTGCGGGCGCGGCGTGGCGTACCATTCCAGTTCAACGGCACCGGCGGCATCTGGCGCCGCGCCGCCGTCGACGATGCCGGCGGCTGGTCTCACGACACGCTGTCGGAGGATCTCGATCTGGTGTTGCGCACCCATCTCAAGGGCTGGAGCGGCATCTTTCTGATGGAGCCGCATGTCACTGGCGAGCTGCCGCAGCGGCTGGGTGATTTCGGCGCCCAGCAGAGCCGGTGGTCGAAGGGCTTTGTCCAGGTCGCGCGCAAGCTCCTGCCCCAGGTCTGGAAGTCCTCCTGGTCAAACGAAGCCAAGTTCGTCACTTCAGTGGCCTTGGGCCAGCAGCTCATCTTTCCCGTCTTGGCCGTTGGCATCGCCGCGCTGATCCTGTCGATGATCGGCCATGGCCGGCTTCTGCCGATGTTCGGCTCCTTGTTGTGGATGTGGCTGGTGTTGATGCTGGTCGTGCTGGTCGGCATGACCTGGGGCGCCTATCGGCGCCTGAAGCGGGGCGGCGTGCTGGACTATCTCGTCACCGCGGCGACCGTGCCGGCGCTGATCGTCTATCTTGCCGCCGCCAATGCCGGAGCTATCGTGGCGGCGGGCCTGGGGCGGGAAACCGAATTCAAGCGCACCCCCAAGACCGGCTCTTGATCGATCGATGACTGCCATCATCGCCTTCCTGGCTCTTTTCTTCGCCGCCGTGTTCGGCGTCTGCTGTCTGCTTCTCGCCGCCTTCATCGGCAGCCTGCTCTACATGGTGATGCTGCATCATCGGCTGAAGTGGGAGGGGCTGGAGCACGAAGAGGGGCTTCTCCGTACGCCGCTGCCCCCGGACAGCGAGTTGCCGCATGTCGTTGTCCAGATCCCGTCCTTCAACGAAGGTCCCGTCCTGCGGCGCGGCATCGAGGCTGCGGCCAATCTAGACTGGCCGCGCGACAAGCTGCATATCCAGGTCCTCGATGACAGCACCGACGAGACCGCCGAACTTGCACGCACGGTGGTCGCCGAGCTGAGGGACAGAGGCTTCGATATCGTCGCCCTGCAGCGCACCGACCGCAGCGGCTTCAAGGGCGGGGCGCTGCATGAGGCGATGCAACAGACGCCTTACGACTATTTCGCCATCTTCGACGTCGACTACGTGCCGCCGGCCGACTTCCTGCGACGCTGCATGCGGGTCTTCGTGGCCGAGCCGAAAACCGCCTTCGTGCAGGCGCGCTTCGATTTCCTGAATCCGCACGAGAACGCGCTCACCGAGATGCAGATGGTGACGCTCGACGCTCATCTCGGCATCGAACAGGCGACACGTTACTGGGCCGGCCATCCGCTGCCCTTCAACGGCACCTGCGGGATCTGGCAGCGTGCCGCCGTCGAGGCAGGCGGCGGCTGGAAGGGCGACACCGTCACCGAGGATCTGGATCTTACCTATCGTGGCTGGGTCAAGGGCTGGCGCGCGGTGTTCCTGACCAGTGTCGCCGTGCCCGGCGAACTTCCGGCCGACACCAAAACCTGGCTTCGCCAGCAGCAGCGTTGGCAGGACGGCTTCCGGCATGTGTCGATGCGCATGTTTCCGGTGATCCTCAGGAGCCGCGACATGTCCCTGGCGGCCAAGGGCGCGGCGCTCCTGCATCTCTGCATGTCGCTCAACCAGCCGGTGCTGCTGGTCGGCGTGGTGTGCGGCGTGCTGGCGGGTCTGTTGGCGCCGACTCTGGTGCCGTTGCTGCTCGCGGTGTTCTTCGTGACCCTAGTCTGGGTGCTGGTCTGCGCCACGACATTCCTGCGCGCGGGCCACAATTTCATCCGCGACGGCGAGATGAGGCCACTGCGCTTTGCGATTGTGCTGCTGCGCTTCGTTGGCGGTCAGGCCGCAACGGTCGCGCGCAGCCTGTTCGTGCACCTCAGGAAGGCCATAGCGCCACCCAAGCCGATTGTCTTCGATCGGACGCCCAAGCGCGGAAGTTAACCTTCGCGTCGCAACGCCTGATAGGCCGAACGCAAGCCGCCGCCCAGGCCGATCGGCCCGTCGAACGGGAAAGGGATCGTCTCGACGCGCCGCCGCCGCAGTTCCTCGGCCAGCCGTTCGTTCGCGGACTCGACGATCACGCGGCCTTCCTCGAGCACGAGGACATTCGTCTGGAGCTTTTCGGCCTCGGCAACCGACAGCGCGATCTTGTCCCAGGTGCGCAAGGACATCGGCAATCCGTCGATCAACCGTTCGGGGCAAAAGACCAGCAATCCCGGCCTGACGAGGCCAAGCGCGCAATCGAGATGCAGGACATTCGATCGCAGGGCGACCGGGATCACGCGATGGTTCTCGCCCAGCAGCGCCTGCAGCCAATCGACGCCTGCCATGTCGGTGGCGCAACCCGACATGCCGACATAGATCTCTCGGCCGTTCAGGAGGACATCACCTCCTTCGAGAAAGGGACCATCGACGGCCGAGGGCGAGCCCAACGGCACGCTTGACCAGGATGCGCCGCCGGCGATCAGCCGCTTGAGGTGGGGGCGCAGGCCGAAGCGCTCGCGCTGGCGGCACTGCAGGCGCAGGGAGGCGTCGATGACATGGTTGCCGACGACGATCATCGGGCCGCGCGCGAAAAGCTGCCCTCCTTCGCCATTGGGTGCCAGAAAGCATCGCTCGGCATCGTGCAGCCGTTCGGGCCTCCGAATGGTGACGCCCTCGTGTTCCAGCAACTTCGCCAGGCCATCGATCTGGGTCTCGATCCGCCGGGCACGCACCGCATCGATCTCGATCAGGCGACGGCCGCTGTGAGTCCGACAGAACGCGGCAGCATCCGGCAGGAGCCAACGTTGCGATTCCTCGTAGGACACCACGATCTCGTCCGCCGGGGCGATGCCGACGATCGCCTCGCGCAGCCGGCTCCATTCGTCGTGCACGCCGGTTGGTGTCATTCGCCGTCGCTCGGTATCGCGCGGCTCCCCTCATTCTCCTGACGACGGCGGCGCGCTTCCTTTTCCACCGCAGCGACGAGGGAGGGGATGTGGGCGGCGACATCGTAGAAGTCGCTGGCGTAGAGGACGAGCAAGGTCGTCGGCTGGGTAGTGACGATGGTGGCGCTGCGGGGGAGGCGGTCAAGCAGCGCCATTTCGCCGAAGAATCCGCCCTGGCCAAGGCGTACCGGCTCACGCGGCAAGCGCACCTCGACCTCGCCATCGGCGATGAAGAACATCGAATCGCCGGGTTCGTCGCGGCGCACGACGACGAAGCGCGGCGGATAGTGACGGACCCGGAGCTTGCCCACAATCTCCGACAGGGTGACGGTGCCGAGTTCGGTGAACATCGGCACCTTGACCACCTGTCCCCACACCCGCAGGTACTCGCGCCGGCGCTCCTCTTCGGCGAACCCAGTGGCGAGGATACCGGTCATCAGGGCCAGCACCAGGATCCCGCTCACCATGACGACTGCCCCCACCATCTTGCCGCCCACCGTATGGGGCACGACATCGCCGTAGCCGGTCGTGGTCAATGTCACCACGGCCCACCAGAGGGAGGCGGGAAGGCTGCCGAACAGCTTGGGCTGGCCGTCGCGCTCGAAGAGATGCGTCGCTGTTGCCGCCGCCACGAGCACGATGATGAAGACGATCAGCACGCTCGAAAGCGTCGCGCGTTCGTTGGAAATGACCCTGGCGAGGGTGCCCATTGCCGGCGCGTGGACACCGAGCTTCAGGATCCAGAGGATGCAGAAGATGGCGGCAAGGTCGCTGTCTGCGCTGACGGTGCGCGTTGTGATGGCGAAGGCAGGAACGATAGCCAGGAGTCCGATCAGGCCGGTGGCGGAAAGGGCCCATTTCAGCCTGGCACGTCCTTCGGACAGGCCTCCGTAGCGCGGCGATTCCGGGGCAGACCACAGTCTCAGCGCGTATTCGACCAGGAAGACCGCGGCCACGAGCGCAATGATCGCGGCCAGCAGCCAGTCGATGAAGTCAGGCAGGTTCTCGACCGATGATATCGCGACCGCGAGCAAGCCCGCACCCAGCACGAAGAGATGGAAAGCGCGCCAACGCCGGCCGCCTGGGCTGTCGTCGGAATGCCGCAGCGTTGCATGGACGCGTGCACGCAAGGTCGAAGTCGTTGCCGCCACGGACCGACCTTAGGCGGCTTGGCCCTGGAATGGCAACGAGACGAAGGCCCCGGGTTCCGAGGCTTCCGCGTCAAGGTCCGGCGTGGGCGTCGCGCAGGGGCTGGACTTTGAGTCGCGTGTCGGCCAGTTCACCGACGGCCTCGAGGATGGGGTAGGCGACGGAGGTCAGGTGGCCATTGATCCGCTTCAGGTCGCGGATCACATCCATGTGGATCGAGCTGGTCTCGATCGATTCGGGCCGGCCCTCGCGGAGACGGGCGAAATGGCTGTCGGCGGCCTTGCTCTCGGCTTCGCGAATAGCGGTCTTCTCGGCGACCAGACGTCGCGCCAGCGCAATGTCGCGGGTGGTGAAGACGTTGAGGGCCAGCCTCAGGTTTTCCGATATGCGGGCGTGGAAGGCCTTGAGCTCCGCCAGGCCCTCGGTCGAGAAGGCGTACCGGTTCTTGATCTTCTTGGCCGCGAGCTCCATCAGGTTCTTGTCGATGATGTCGCCGATATGCTCGAGATTGGTGGTGAAGGTCAGGATCTCGACATAGCGCTGCCCTTCCTCCTCGCTGAGGTCGGTGCGGGAGGTCTGGATCAGGTAGAGCTTGATCGCCTCGTAGAGACGATCGACTGCATTGTCGGCATGCTCGATGGCGCGAACCGCCTTGGGGTCGGAATGCTCGAATACATCGATCGACTGGCGCAGCATGTCGGCCACCCGATCGCCCAGCGCCAGCGTCTCACGCATCGCGCAGGCCAGCGCCTCGGCCGGCGTGTCGAGCACATTCGGGTCGAGATGGCGCGGCTTGCCGGGATCGTCGACCACGGGCTTTGCCGGCAGCAGGCGACGGCAGAGGCTGGCGACCGGCTCGATCAGCGGCAGGAAGACGACCGCCGCCACGATGCTGAAGACGGAATGGAAGTTGACGGCGACGCGGGCCGCGGAGGGCTCCAGCAAGGCCAGCCAATGCGCGATTGGCGCGAGGAACGGCAGGAAGGCGATGCCGATCACCAGGCGCGAGATCAAATTGGCCAGGGGCACGCGGCGGGCGTCGATGTCGGTTGCCGACTGGTCCATGTAGGGCGCCAGCGCACCGCCCACGTTGGCGCCAACGACCATGGCGAGCGCCAGCGGCGGGCTGATGATGCCGCTGGCGGCAAAGGACATCACCAGCAGCACCGCCGACAGGCTGGAGTGGATGAACCATGTCGCCACCGTCGCCAGGATGGCCGCGATCACATATTCATCCTGCATGCCGGCAAGCGCTGCAATGAAGGAGGGCGAGGTCCTGAGCGGCTCGATGGCGGTGGTGAGCAGCTTCAGCGACAGCAGCATCAGGCCGAGACCGATGCCGACCCGGCCGAGGTGATGCGGCTTGTTGCCGTCGATCGTCATGAAAGAGATGACGCCGGCCGCGATCAGGAGCGGCGACAGCCAGCCGAGGTCGAACGAAAGGACCTGGGAGGTGAGCGTTGTCCCGACATTGGCGCCGAGCATCACCGCCAGCGCGATCGGCAGCGAGATCAGCCCGCGCCCGGCGAAGGATGCCAGCAGCAGGGCCGTCGCCGTACTCGACTGCAGCAGGCCGGTCAGCCCGAGGCCGCCCATGAAGGCGGTGAAGCGGTTGCGCGAGCAGGCGCCGATCGCCCGGCGCAGCGTCGCGCCGAAGGCTCGCGTCAACCCGGTCCGCACCATGCGAACGCCCCATAGCAGCAGGGTCACGCTGCCAAGGATATTCAGGATCGTGTCAACGCCATGCATAGTGTGGGCAACCTACGCCTCGAAAGCGGATGATGAAAGTTTTTTGACAGTCTCGTCCGGGCGTGCTGGACGTCATCTCCGCATGCGCCGATCATCGAGCCGACAACGCGAAAGGGTCCGCATGTCTCCAGACAGTGCACGTGCGATCGACGGCGAAGTGGATGTGAACGGCCGGCGCTATCGCCTGCCTCGACAGCCCACTGTCGTCATTTGTATCGACGGCTCGGAGCCGGGCTACATCGAGCGCGCTATCGAAATGGGGCGGGCGCCGTGGTTCGGCAAGGTCCTCGAAACGGGCACCAGCCTGATTGCCGATTGCGTCGTGCCGTCCTTCACCAATCCCAACAACCTTTCGATCGTCACCGGCCAGCCGCCGGCCGTGCACGGTATTTGCGGCAACTATTTCCTCGATCCCGAAACCGGCCGCGAGGTGATGATGAACGACCCGAAGTTCCTGCGGGTCGAGACGTTGTTTCCGGCATTTCAGCGCGCCGGCTGCCGGATTGCCGTGATCACCGCAAAGGACAAGCTGCGCGGCCTGCTGGGCAAGGGGCTCGCCTTGGGGCCCGGCAAGGCGTGCAGCTTCTCGTCGGAGAAGGCGGATCAGGCGACGCTCGGCGAGAACGGCATTGCCGACGTGCCGGAGCTGGTCGGCCTGCCGGTGCCGGACGTCTATAGCGCCGCCCTGTCGGCTTTCGTCTTTGCCGCCGGCGTCAGGCTGATGGAACGCGACCGGCCCGAGATCATGTACCTCTCGACCACGGACTATATCCAGCACAAGCACGCTCCCGGCAGCGCCGCAGCCAATGATTTCTACGCCATGATGGACGGCTACCTCGCACGGCTCGACGCGCTGGGATGCACGATCGTTCTCACGGCCGACCATGGCATGAACGACAAGCACGATGCGGCTGGTCGACCTGACGTTCTCTACCTGCAGGATTTGTTCGACGATTGGCTCGGCGCGGCCAAGGCGCGCGTGATCCTGCCGATCACCGATCCCTATGTCGTGCATCATGGCGCGCTCGGCTCGTTTGCCGTCGTCTATCTCCCCGAGAGCGCATCGGCGGAGGAGATGGCGAAGAAGCTGCGGGATTTGCCGGGGATCGAGGCTGCATTGACCAGGCAGGAAGCCGCCGCGCGCTTTGAGTTGCCGGCGGACCGGCTGGGCGATCTCGTGGTCATCGCGACGCGGCAGAAGGTGCTGGGCACATCGGCGTCGCGGCATGATCTGTCAGGATTGACCGAGCCGTTGCGCAGCCATGGCGGTGTCTCCGAGCAGAAGGTGCCGTTGATCTGCAACAGGACGCTGGCGCCAGGCATACCGTCCCGCCGCTGGCGCAACTTCGATGCGTTCGATCTGGGGCTGAACCTCGTCACCTGAAGGTGGTAGGCTTCGTGCCATGAGCACGCAAACCTACACCGGAAGCTGTCACTGCCAGGCTGTCTCGTTCGCGGCCGACCTCGACCTCGACCAGGCGTTGCAGTGCAATTGTTCGATCTGCACCAAGCTCGGTGCGGTCTGGGCGTTTGCGCCCAGGACCAAGATGACTCTCAAGTCCGGCGCCGAGGCCTTGGGCGATTATCAGTTCGGCAAGAAGCGGCTGCATCATCGAATGTGCCGGCAGTGCGGCATCGAGTGCTTTGCCGAAGGGACTGCACCTGACGGCACGTCAACCGTCGGCATCAACCTGCGTTGCCTCGAAGGCGTCGATGTCGGAAAGCTTGCGCCGCGCCAGTACGACGGCCGCAGCCTCTAGGGCATTCTGGGAGTATCGTCATGGCAGTGAGTCAGGCCGACAAGGCCGCGAAGTTCCGTGCCCTGCATGAAAGGCCGGGTGCTTTCGTGATCCCCAATCCCTGGGACGGCGGCTCCGCCCGCCTGTTGCAAGGGCTTGGCTTCGAGGCGCTGGCGACATCGAGCGGCGCCAAGGCCGGGGTGCTCGGCAAGCGCGACGGCAAGGTGACGCGCGAGGAGTCGCTCGCCAACGCCAGGATGATCGTCGACGCGACCGACCTTCCGGTGGCGGCCGATCTCGAAAAGGGCTTCGGGGACAGCCCGGACGCTACAGCCGAGACGATACGGCAGGCCGCCGCGGTCGGCCTCGTCGGGGGCTCGATCGAGGATGCGACCGGCGGCAAGGACGCACCTCTCTATGATCTCGATACTGCAGCGGTACGGGTGAAGGCGGCGGTGCAGGCAGCCCGTTCGCTGTCCATCCCCTTCGTCCTGACAGCGCGCGCCGAGGGCTTCCTGCGCGGACGGCCGGACCTCGACGACGTGATCAAGCGGCTGCAGGCCTACGAGGCAGCGGGCGCCGATGTCCTGTTCGCACCCGGCCTGCCCGATCTCGCGGCGGTGAAGAAGGTCTGCGGTTCCTTGAAGAGGCCGTTCAACTTCATGGTCGGCATCAAGGGAAAGTCGTTCTCGAAAGCCGAGCTCGAAGTCGCCGGCGTGAAGCGCATCAGCCTCGCCACGTCGTTGTACCGTGCGGCGATGACCGGGCTCCTGGACGCAGCCAAGGAAGTGAAGGAGCAGGGAACCTTCGGCTTTCTCGACAAGTCGGTCTCGACACCGGACCTGAACGCGTTCATGAAGGAGTGATGGATACAGTCCTGAATCGAGTTTCCGCCGCAGCCACCGTGGTGGAGTATTTCGACGTCCTGATCGTGGGCGCGGGCCTGTCCGGCATCGGCGCTGCCTGGCATCTCCAGAAGGAATGCCCGCACAAGAGCTACGCCATCCTGGAGGGCCGGGCAGCGAGCGGCGGCACGTGGGATCTCTTCCGCTATCCCGGCATACGCTCGGATTCGGACATGTATACGCTCGGCTACCGGTTCCGGCCGTGGAAGGACGCCAAGGCGATCGCTGACGGGCCGGCAATCCTGAAGTACATCCGCGAGGTCGCGAGCGATCACGGCATCGATGCCAGGATCCGTTACGAGCATCGTGTCGTTGCTGCTTCCTGGTCGACGCCTGAGGCGCGCTGGATCGTTGAGGTCGAATGCGGGCCGCAGCGCGAACGGCGGAGGTTGAGCTGCAACTTCCTCTGGATGTGCAGCGGCTATTACGACTATGCCGGCGGCTACCTGCCGGATTTCCCGGGCATGGACCGTTTCAAGGGCCGCATCGTCCATCCGCAGAAATGGACCGACGACATCGACTATGCAGGCAAGCGCGTGGTGGTGATCGGCAGCGGCGCCACGGCGGTCACGCTGGTGCCGGCGATGGCCGATTCCGGTGCGGCGCACGTCACCATGCTGCAACGCTCGCCCACCTACATGGCGATGCGCCCATCGAAGGACCCCTTCGCCACCAGGATGCGCCAGCGTTTGCCGCTCAAGCTCGCCTATTCAATCACGCGCTGGCGCAACGTCCTCTACGGCATGTACGTCTATCAAATGTGCAAGCGCCAGCCGGAGAAGGTGAAGCGTCTGCTGATTGGCGGCGTGCGCAAGGCGCTGGGGCCGGACTACGATGTCACCACGCACTTCACGCCGCGCTACAATCCCTGGGACCAGCGGCTTTGCCTGGTGCCTGACGCCGACTTCTTCCGTGCCATCCGCCAGGGCAAGGTCTCGGTCGCTACCGACCACATCGAGACCTTCACGGAAACGGGCCTCAAACTGAAATCGGGCGCCGAGTTGCCGGCGGATCTGATCGTCACGGCGACGGGGCTGGTGCTGATCCCGCTGGGCGGCGTCAAGCTCACGGTCGACGGCCGGCCTGTCGAGCCATCGCGGACCTTCATCTACAAAGGTATGATGTATTCGGATGTGCCGAATCTCGCTTCCGTGTTCGGCTACACCAACGCCTCATGGACGCTGAAAGCCGATCTCGTCTGCGAATATGTCTGCCGGCTGCTCAATCGCATGGACCGCAAGGGCTATCGCTATTGTGTGCCGCAGAACAGGGATCCGACGCTCGCGACCGAGCCGTGGGTGAATT
>JAFEBU010000064.1 GCA_018242505.1 Pseudomonadota bacterium | reverse complement strand
TGCTCAGGGCCTGCTGCGAGAGGTTCGAGCGATCCCAGTCGAAGAACACCATGAACGACGGCGCGCTGGGTGCAGCAGGCGCCGGCGGCGGTGCCGCGGCCACTGCAGGCTGGCCGAACTTGTAGGTAATGCCAAGCATGGCGGTAAAGTTGTTGTTCTTCCAGTTGCCATAGGCCGAGGCAGGATCGGTCGTTCCCATGTAACGGCCATCGATATTGACGCGCAGGTTGCTATCGACATTCCAGCCGATACCGATGATGCCCTGATAGGCAAACACGGTGTTGCTGAGCGAGGTGGTTGTACCGAAGACGTCGACACCGTCGACGAAGCCCACGCCTGCGCCCGCGCCAACGTACGGCGTTATCATCGCCCCAGGCAGGAAGTCGTATAAAAGGTTCGCCATAACGTTGACCTGGTTGACGTTGCGGCTCGCATTGAACCCGCCCGTTGTTCCGAGGCCGGTGAAATACGTGTCATTTTGCCGAAACGCGCCTTCCAATTCGATGCGGGGACCGACGAAATCGTAGCCAATCACGCCACCGGCAGCCCATCCCGTGGTAGGCATGGCATAGGCAGAGCCCATGCCTCGGTTAAGCATCCAGTTGGCACCGCCTTCAACACCGACATAGAAACCCGGGAATGGTTGATAGCGAGACGTAAACATATCCGATTGCGCATTGGCCGCCGTCATCGGTAGGACAATGAAGGCCGCCGCGCCTAGTAGTACTTTCTTCATAGGAAGCTCCTCTTAGGGCTAAGACCGATAGTACGAAGCCGTAAGAAGTTGCCCGAAAATGCTGCCACGTGTTGACCCCAAAATGCGAGGTCAGCTGCTTTCGCGCCAAGCTGTGGCGTAGGCGCAATAGTGCAGCCCTACTGCCAATTAGTAATCTTCCACTAGTAAAGCTGCCGAGAAAAGTTCCGCAGAAAATACTCGGAACAATCCTCATCCGATTTTCGAGATCGCTACAGTCCTACTGTCGGATGTAGATGATTCGCGGAGTTCCTGAAACCGTTTGGATCAGAAGACTGCAGCTTGGCCAGTTTGTTTCGACGACCCTCCAAATCTTCGATTTTCGTCGTTCAGCCCCAAGCTCAAGAAGCCACCGAATTCGAAAGAGAGTGAGGCCCGTCCCTCCGTATCTCCTTGGCAGCATCTGCCGTGTCGCTCTCCTTTCGTTCAGCGCCGCACAATGTGAAACTACCAATGACTAGTAGATAGCAACCACTCGCACACAGCCGCGTTTTCCTTTTGATCGAAACGAACGTGGACTGAGGTTCGCATGGATCACATTGGCGATGTGCGTATCCAAGATCGTGAGGCGTTGGAAGCAGTTGCCGACGCGTTAAGTAGCGGTGTTGTTATGGTCGACACCCAAGGCGACGTTTTGTGGATGGACCGTACGGCGCGCCAGCGCGCAAACGGCGAACTGGGAAACCTACCGCTGCCGTTGCGGAAGCCGTATGAAAATGCAGTCGATTGCTTTGCTGCGCCGGTCGAGCTCATCATCAACGGGCAACATGTCAACGTGTGCGTGCTTCAGCAAACAGAACCGCCCAAAGAAGGCAACGGACAGGATCTGATGGCTGCAATCGAGACCATCATGGCCGACAGCGCTTCGTGGTTCTCACGTACAGTAATGGAGAAGCTTAAAGCGATTGGAAAACCCGTCCCCCCTGAGAACGGGCTGGCGCACGATCTCGACGCCCTAAGCGACCGCGAGCGAGAGGTTCTAGGCCTCATCTGCGAGGGGAAGAGCAGTGCGATTATCGGCGAGATTCTGCAACTTTCCGAAAATACGGTCCGCAACCACATAGCTTCGCTCTATCGCAAGATCGGGGTCAATCGCCGCTCGGCCGCGATCATTTGGGCGCGGGAGCGCGGCATTACCGGTTGCAGCAGCATTGTCATGGGCCGCGCCATGCGATTACGCGACCCTGGCATCAACCGTCGTAACGGACGGCGGGATGACTAGTATTTTTTAGTACTTTTGTCTCTCTTGCCGCTGTCGACCAATGACGGTTCGATGAGCAATGTTCCGCCTCTATATTGCCGGCAATTCACCAAGTTCACGACGAGCCGAAGAGAATCTTGCCCGGTTGCGGAAGCTGATGAAACCCGACTGGAAGATCGAGGTCATCGACGTCCTGCTCAAACCGGAACTTGCCGAGAAGGCCGGCATTCTCGCTACCCCCACACTGTCCTACGACCTGCCCGCCCGACCACGCCGGATCATTGGTGATCTCAGCGACACGAGGCGAGTCCTGGCTTTTCTTGGCATCGAGCCGAACGAACGGTGACACTGCATGACTCTTCAAGACACTGACACTTCCGAAATCCTGGAACGAGTACAGACTGGGGTGAAAGCCTTTGACGATCTCGTAATGGGCGGACTCCCGCGTGCACGGACCACCATCGTCGGCGGCACACCAGGCAGCGGCAAGACCGTGTTCGCCACACAATTTCTCGCCCACGGTATTACCATGTACGGCGAGACAGGCGTGCTCGTGACCTTCGAAGAGCCGCCGCACGACATCGAAGCCAACATGCGTGGCTTCGGCTGGGATCTAGCGGGCTGGCGACGTCAGGCCAAGCTCGCCTTCGTTGACGCAAGTCCGCCTGCGAACGAAGAGATGGTCATCGGTGACTTCGACCTGAGCGCGCTAATGTCGCGCATCCTCCATTCTGTGAAAACAATCAATGCCCGCCGCGTCGTCCTCGACTCGCTCACACAGCTCTTCGACCATTTCATCGGCGATCCCAAGATTCTGCGCCGGGAGTTATTCCACATCAGCAACGCTCTAAAGAAAGCGGGCCTTACGGTGCTGATGACAGCCGAGCGTAACAGCGAGTATGGCGAGATTACACGCCATCGGCTGGAGGAGTTCGTCGCCGACAACGTCGTCATCCTGCGCAACGTCTTGCAGCGCGAGAAGCGCCGGCGCACCATCGAAGTTCTGAAGATGCGCGGCAGCCATCACGCCGAGGGCGAGGCGCCGTTTACGCTGCTTGCCAACCAGGGTGTGGTTGCGGTTCCCCTCTCCTCGCTTCGACTTGAGCAACAGTCGAGCACGGTGCGGGTGACAAGTGGCAATCGCGCGATAGACGATATGTGCGGCGGGGGCTTCTTCCGCGATAGCGTGACGCTGGTAAGCGGTGCGACAGGCACCGGCAAAACTCTCCTGGTCACCAACTTCCTCGCCGGCGGTGTAGCGGCAGGCGAGAAGGCGATCCTGTTTGGTTACGAGGAGAGCCGCGGCCAGCTCTTTCGCAACGCCAGCGGATGGGGAGTCGACTTTGCGCGCATGGAGGAGGAAGGCAAGCTCAGAGTGGTCTGCCTCTACCCCGAGGCGCAAGGGCTTCCCGACCACCTCCTGACGATCCAGGCGCTGGTCGATGAATTCCAGCCCAATCGCATTGCCATAGACAGCCTCTCGGCACTCGAACGCATCGCGCCCGAGACCGGCTTCCGCGAGTTCTTGATCAGTCTCACTTCCTTCATCAAGAAACGTGAGATTGCGGGCCTCTGTACCGCCACCAGCAAGTCCTTGATCGGCGGCCAAAGCGCCAGCGAACAGCACATCTCGACGCTCACCGACTCGATCATCCTGCTCCGCTACATTCAAGAGGAAGACACGATGCATCGCGGCCTAATGGTCCTGAAGATGCGCGGCAGCGAGCATGCGAAGGAAATCCGCCGCTTCACAATCGATGATGCAGGCATGCATCTCGGAGAGCCCTTCAAGAAGGTACCGAACGTGTTTGGGAGTGACGGCGAATATAGCCGATGAGCACAGTCGACAATAGCTTCAATCAAACCGAGATTCGGTTTCTTGTCGAGAAGAATGCGGATGGAATCATCGTCCTCGACGGTGATGGTGTCGTGCTGTTCGCCAATCCGGCAGCCGAGCAAATCTTCGGCCGACCGCTCGCGGTTCTGATCGGCTCGCCAATTGGCATCCCCTTCACCGCCGACGAGGCGACCGAGATCGCCATTCCCCGGCCCGACGGCCGACTGGTCGAAGCGGAGATCCGGGTCGTCGACACAGTCTGGGGCCAAAGATCGGCACGACTTGCAACTTTGCGCGACGTCTCGGCTCGCAAAGTGATCGAAGAGCGCCTTCGGCACACCGCAAAGATGGAGGCGCTTGGACGATTGACGGCCGGCATTGCACATGACTTCAACAACCTCTTGACCGTGGTTCTGGGTAATCTGGAAAGCGCACGCCATCATCTCCCCTCTGGGAAAATGCCGCCTTTGGAGCAAGCGGTTGATAATGCAGTGCGCGGAGCGGAGCGTGCAGCGGATCTCACGAAACGGCTGCTGGCTTTCGCTCGCCGTCAGCCACTCGAACCGAGATCGATCGATGTCAACGCACTTGTCACCGGCATGTCGGACCTTCTAAGGCGGACCCTGGGAGAGGAGATAGGCGTCCGTACCATACTTGCCGGTGACTTGTGGGCAGTGCATGCCGACCCTACGGAGCTTGAAGCGGCTATCTTGAACCTCGCGGTCAATGCGCGCGATGCAATGCCTCACGGTGGTCAACTCAAGATCATGACGGCGAATGTCGGCCCGCTCGACGAAGCCCAGGCAGCCGAATTCGGTCTCAAGCCGAATGCCTACGTTGCAATCGACGTCGAGGACTCGGGCATCGGAATCAGTACCGAGCTGCTCAAGCAGGTGTTCGAGCCCTTCTTTACGACCAAGGGCGGGCATGGCACCGGCTTGGGGCTGAGCCAGGTCCATGGCTTTGCGACTCAAAGCGGCGGCACCGCCACCTTGCAAAGCGAACCGCAGCGGGGAACGACCGTGCGCATATACTTGCCAAAGGCCGAGGTGCCAATTCCCGAGCGTCAGATACTGCGATCGCCGATTGCCACCGGCGTGGCCCGCGCCCGGCATGGTGAGACGATCCTAGTCGTCGAGGACGACGAAGGTGTGCGTCAGCATACAGTCGGCGTCCTACGCGACCTCGGGTACACCGTGCTGGAAGCGGTTGATGCTTTGCAAGCGCTGCAGATCGTCGATCACGAGACGACTCTACACCTCGTTCTCACCGATCTTGGTCTGCCGGGCGGGCTCGATGGCAAAGTACTGGGCAAGCGGGTCCGGATGCTTCGCCCGTCACTACCCGTATTGATCATGACGGCCTATGCCGCGAGTTCTCTCATACATGACGGGCGAGTCGATGCCGATGTCGATCTCCTGACCAAACCCTTTACGCGGGAGACCCTTGCCAACCGTGTCCGCGAACTCCTGGACCGCAACGAGCAGCGTGACAATCGAACCCTCCACATCCTTCTGGTCGAGGACGAGGTTCTGGTGCGCATGTACGCGGCACAGACGCTTGGCGCGCTCGGATTTGCAGTCGAAGAAGCAGGTACATTCCAAGAAGCATGCACCAAGATGGATCACCTTGGCGATTCCCTTACCGTCACGATAGTCGACCTTGGCCTGCCTGATCGGCCGGGCGAGGAATTGATCGCCGAAATCCGTTTGCGACATCCCACCGTACCGATCATTCTCACAACCGGCTATGCCGATGCCGCGCTCCAGCAGCGGATTTTGCAGGATACGATGCTGCAGCTTGTCAGCAAACCCTTCCAACCCCACGACCTCGAACGTGCGCTCGCTCGCCTCGGCGTTCGCCCTGACATTTCAACGAAGAAACATTAGACATCGGCGCCCGGTACACCTCTACGCCGAAGTCATCTGCAAACAGCCTTTAGCAGGGCGTTGAAAAAGCACCCGTCCCCATTGTCCCCGAATACGCGGTCGACGACGGTCTGGCGCAGGGCCTGTAGCGTGGCGAGGTCCCGTCCCCGCCCGGCTTCCATGGGGCGCGAATATAACTGCCACGTCTGCGCACAGGATCGCTGTAACCTGTGCTCCTGCATCTGTACGGAACCTCGAGTCGTCCCCATGTCGTCCCTAAGGATGTCCTGACGTGCCATGGTTGACGAAGCCAAGGAAAGATCATGCCGGAGCGACCCATTGGACATGCAGGCTCCCGTTACCGCCACGCATCGATCTGATGCCAACCGCCGCAGAGCCGCCCCCTCCCCATTTGTCGGCCAGGTCCGACAGAGTTGGCTTCAGGTCCACGGTGTCAGCGAGGATGGCGAGATCATTCGCCGGAAGCTGGCGTACGAAAGGATCCTCGAGTTCTTCTCGCAGTGCCCGCACTGTGTCGTCGACCTGGAGACCTGCGGCAGAGCCCGCTCAACCCCGCGACCGTTGCGCTTGCCAAAGCCGCTCGCATCACATGGACGATGATGTCGAGCGGCGAGGGAAACCGGAGCAGGCATAAGACCGGAGTAGCCAGCCCTACCGAAATAGGGGTAAGGCCGAAATAGCGGTAAGGCCGGAATACCGGCCCTACCGAAACGACGGTCAGCGCGGCGCTGGCGGGGGCGGCGGTGCTGGCGGGGGCGGAGGTAGGCAGCCGCCCGGGCCGCGATCAGCTTCGCGCGGCGGGCGGGGCAGGCCCAGCGGGCCGAAGGCCTGGTTTCGACCATCGGCATGCGACACAAGATAGGCGTGGATGAAGCCGCCTTCAAACACTCCCTGTACCGTCAACGCCTCGCCCCTGGTAACGGCAGTGCCGTCCTCACCCTGCCGCCCGAGCTCAACCAGCGCGCGGCCGGTGTCGTCCTGAAGGATGAACTTGTTGCCGAAGATCTCGGCCACCGTGCCCTTAATGGCGACGACGTTGTCGACCTGCATCCGGTTGATCGCGATCGGTGTTAGCAGGAGGACCGGCTGGGGCTGGCCGGGGGCACCAGCAAGAGGCGGTGGGGGCGGCGGAGGCGGCGGCGCTTGGGCAAAGGCAGCCGAGGCTGCGCCCAGGACGAGTGCGGCCAAGGCGGCCGGCAGCGCGCGTTGGATTGACATTTTCGTTTCCTCTGAAGTGTTGCGATGGGGCGAAAGGTAGCCACCACCGCCCAACTTGCCCTGAACCGAATCGTTCAGCGTACGTTAAGGTTCGTCCCGTTACCGATGCCGGGCACCGAACCTCGCCGCACCCATGAAGATCCTCCTGGTTGAAGATGACCCTCTCCTGTCGCGGCAGATCGCTCAAGCGTTGCGCGATGAGAACTTCGCCGTCGACACCGCCATGAATGGCGAAGACGGACAGCACCTCGGCGAGAACGAAGCCTACGATGCCGCAGTGCTCGACCTTGGGCTGCCCAAGGTGCCGGGTCCCACCGTGCTGCGCGCCTGGCGCCGAGCCGGCCGGCAACTCCCCGTACTGATCCTGACTGCGCGCGGCGGCTGGAGCGACAAAGTCGATGGCTTCAAGGCCGGAGCCGACGACTACCTGACCAAGCCGTTCCGAATCGAGGAGCTGATCATGCGCCTGCGCGCCCTGGTGCGGCGCTCGGCCGGACATGCTGCGCCGCGCATCGTCTGTGGTCGCGTTGCCTTCGACGCACAGACCGGCGTGTTCGAACACGACGGCCTTCCGATCAAACTGACGGCGCTCGAATGGCGGGTGCTCGAATGCCTGATGCTGCACAAGAACGCAGTGGTCGAGCGGCTTGCCCTCGCCGAGAAGGTCTACGAAGGCGACGCCGGCACCGACTCCAACTCTCTGGAAGTGATCGTCGGCCGGTTGCGCCGCAAGATCGGCCGTGACGCGATCGAGACGGTGCGCGGGCGTGGTTACCGGCTGGTCTGCGTCGGAGCGGCATGAAGCGATCACCCTCTCTCGCGGCACGGCTGCTGGCGGTTGCCGCGCTCTCGATCACTGCCGTGCTGATCGTCGCGGGGGTGGCGATCGGCCTGGTGCTGCACCACTTTATCCAGCGCACCGTCGACGAGCGGCTCGACACGCAGATCGTCTTTCTAGCTTCGATGCTGCATGCCGATGCGGCTGACCGCCTGTCTCTTGCCGGCAGTGCCGACGGCCCGCCGTTCGATCGTCCAGACCATGGCTGGTATTGGCAGGTGCGCGGGCCTGTCAACACGCTGCGTGCCCGAGCGCTGCGTGACGACACGCTCGACCTCTCTGGTTTGCCGCTGCCGCCACCGGCGCCACCAGCACCGCTACCCCCGCCGGGACGGGGATCGCCGCCACCGCCGTCGCTTCCACCGCCTCGCCCGGCCGACGGTCCCGGACCTGGCGGCGAGGCGCTGCATTTCCGCATCCAGACGCTGACCGTTGACGGTGTGCCGGCCGAAGTCGTCGCCGCGGCGCCCCGCGCGGCCATCCGTGATCCGCTGGCTGATGCGCTGATCACCCTCGGTTTGTGTCTCGGCGCGCTCGAAATTGTGCTGCTGCTGGCGATCCTCCTTCAAGTGCGGCTCGGCCTGCGCCCGCTCACGCTCATGCGGGCAGCGATTGCCGATATCCGCGCCGGCCGCCGCGAGCGACTGCCGGCCGACCAACCAACCGAAGTCCGGCCACTCGCCGAGGAGTTGAACGCGCTTCTGGCACAGAACGCCGCGAGCCTCGAACGAGCACGCGGCCATGTCGCCAACCTGGCGCATGGGCTGAAGACACCACTTGCTACGCTCGGCATCGCCTTGTCGCGCGACAAGGCAATGCCGCACGAGCTCGCTCCCCTGGTCGAGGTAATGGAGCGGCGGATCCGCCATCATCTTGGTCGTGCCCGAGCCGCCGCGCTGGCCGGGCCGGTCCGTGCGCGGACGATGATCTCGCCACGACTCGAGGCGCTGGGCGATGTACTGTCAAAAGTGAATGCGGATCGCGGTATCGCACTCACCTTGGACGTGCCGGCATTGGCCGCCGTCGCCTGCGAGCAACAGGACTTCGACGAGATCGCCGGCAATCTGCTCGAGAACGCCTTCAAATGGGCGCACGCCAACGTGGCGGTGCAGGCGCGCACCGATGTCAGCCACCTGCTGTCTCTCACTATCGACGACGACGGCCCGGGACTGCAGGCAGCCGACGTCGAATTCGTATTGCGGCCCGGCCAGCGCCTCGACGAGGTGGCGCCGGGCTTCGGGTTCGGCCTGTCGATCACGCGCGAGCTGGTCGAGCTCTATGGCGGCACGCTCGATTTCGCATGCGCACCGCTGGGCGGCCTCAGGGTCGTGGTGACCATGCCGCGCACCGAACCAGGCTAACGGAGGGATCCATGGATCGCCGCACAGGTCGGTCGCTTGAGGCACTGAACTTCTTCATGGCCGACATGCAGGCCGGCATCGGCCCTTTCCTGGGCGTGTTCTTGCTTGCCCATGGCTGGCAAAGCGGCTGGATCGGCACCGTCATGACGATCGGCGGCGTCGCTGGCATGCTTATGACGACGCCTGCAGGCGCATTGATTGACGCCACGTCGCACAAGCGCCTTTACGTCATCATCCCAGGGATCTGCACCGTCGCGGCGTCAGCAATCATCCTCTACTCGCAGAACCTCTTCCTCGTCGCGATGTCGCAGATCATTACGGCCGTCGCTGGTGCAGCCATAGGGCCGGCAGTGGCTGGCATCACGCTCGGCCTGGTCCGCCAGGCCGGCTTCAACCGGCAGCTCGGCCGCAACCAGGCTTTCAATCATGCGGGCAATATGGTTGGCGCCGGTCTCTCGGGCTTCCTGGGGTGGCAGTTCGGATATGCCTTCGTGTTCCTTCTTGCCGCGCTGTTCGGCCTTCTGTCGATCATCTCTGTGCTAATGATTCCCAGCTCGGCAATCGACGATCGGGTGGCGCGCGGCTTGGCGGAGGACCGGTCCGATAAAGCCAGTGCATGGCGAGTTCTTTTCGAATGCAAGCCGCTGCTCGTGCTGGCGGCATCGCTGGCCCTGTTCCATCTTGGCAATGCCGCCATGCTGCCGCTCTACGGGCTGGCCGTGGTCTCCATCAATCATACCAATGGGCCGGGTTTCGTCGCCATCACGATTGTCGTGGCCCAGTCGGTGATGATCGGTGCCTCTATCGTGGCGATGCGGATGGCCGAGAAGGACGGCTACTGGCTCGTATTGCTCGTTTCCTTCGCGGCACTTCCCATCAGAGGCCTGATCGCGGCCTGCTTCGTCGGCCAATGGGGTGTCTATCCGGTGCAGATCCTTGACGGAATCGGTGCTGGCCTGCAGAGCGTCGCCGTGCCCGGGTTGGTTGCGCGCATCCTGAACGGCACGGGGCGCATCAATGTCGGCCAAGGCGCGGTGATGACAGCCCAGGGCATTGGCGCGTCCCTCAGCCCGGCCATCGGTGGCTGGATCGCCGAGGGACTCGGGTACAGTGCCACATTCGCGATCCTTGGCAGTTTTGCCTTGGGCTCGATCAGCCTGTGGTTCGCCCATGCGGCCCTCCTGCGCAAGGCTGGTGATAAGCCACCGGACATTGGAGATCCGACCGTCGCTAGCTCTGGAGCCCCAGCATGACACTGGACAGTGGCGGTCCTTCGTCTATCGAACAGAAAGCGGCCGACTGGTGTCTCCTGCCTTGATGACCTGGCTCATTGCGGCTTTTGCCGCGGCTGGCGTCATCCTCCGGCCATTCCGTTAGCCAGAGGCGCGGGCTGGGCCGCGGCTAGCGTGCTGCTGCCGGTCTCCCTGCGGTTTCTCTTCGTTCCTTGGCAGGCGTTGCGGAGGGGACGGATGTTTACCTGTTCATGATCGGCATAACGTTCCTATCGGAGGTCGCGCGCGAGAAAGGCCTGTTCGATTGGCTCGCCGCACACGCCACGCGTCATGGTGCGAGGTCGGCCAGCCGCCTTTTCCACCTAGTATACGATGTCGGCATTGTAGTGGCCGTCTCCCTGTCGAACGATGCAACAGCGGTCATGCTGACGCCTGCGGTTGCCGCGGCGACGAAGGCGGCGCCGGCGGCGAATTGGCCGCAGGCTGCTGTTCCCTTTGAGGGAGATTCCTCCATCAAACTGGTGGTCGGACCTTCGTATCGCGGTCCCAAATCTTGTGCTGCTCGGCCGCCTCGATGAATCTATCCAGTCCGCCCTTGCCGCCGACATCGACGATGCCGGGATCATCGTCAATGTTGAGAGCCGCTTTCTCAAACAACGGCAACGCGGCCGCGACATACCCGATGGCCTTCAGATGCGCGTAGGCGTCACGCAGCCAATCGACGGCAGATGCCATGTCGAGCAGCATTTCGGCACCACCGATCGACGGCAGCAACACGACGGCGTCGAACAGGCAAGACGGACCGCCCTCTATGGTCATGTCCGGTAGCACGCCGATCTTCATCTTGCCGGCCTTGGGCGCGACCATCTTCACAGTCGCCTTCTCCTTTTCGAGCGCTTTGCGCACCGTGTCGCGCAGCTTGGCATCACTCCCCTCCGTCACCAGCACCGCGACCGTGCGGCCCTGCAGCGTCTTGGGGGCCTTGGCGACCAGGCTAAGCGCAGGGGAAGGATCGAGATCGTCGCGGGGCTCGACTTCGGGCGCGATATGGTCGGCCTGGCCTGCCATACCGAGTGCTTCGGCAACGCGCTTGCCGAGCTCCGGCTCGATCAGATCGAGATGGCCCAGCATGCGCGTGCGTATCGCAAGCGTCTGGACCTTACCCAGCTCGAAGGTCAATGCGCGCACGATGTTGGTCTTCTCCGGCGGGGTCATCGACCGATAGAACTGCCGCGCCTGTGAATAATGGTCGGCGAAGCTCTCCGCACGCTGGCGCACCTTCGGGCCGGAATCAGGATCGGGGAAGCTGCGATAGCCCGTCTTGGGGTTCTCGCGCACACCCTTTGGGTCGAGCGAGTTCGGCTCGTAGGCGACGCGGCCCTTGGCGATGGTCGAGCGCATATAGCCGTCGCGTTGAAGATTGTGGAACGGACAGACCGGTCGGTTGACTGGCAGTTCGTGGAAATTCGGGCCGCCGAGCCGAATGAGCTGCGTGTCCTGGTAGGAGAAAAGCCGTCCCTGCAACAGCGGATCGGGCGTGACGTCGATGCCGGGCACGAGGTTGCCGGGATGAAAGGCAACCTGCTCAGTCTCGGCGAAAAAATTGTCCGGCCAGCGGTCCAGAACCATGCGGCCGAGGGGTGTGAGGGGGATCACCTCTTCTGGAATGATCTTCGTTGCATCCAGGATGTCGAAGTCGAGGCTGTCGGCGGTCTGCTGGTTGAAGGTCTGTACCGACAGTGTCCATTCCGGGAAATTGCCTGCCTGGATCGTCTCGAACAGATCACGCCGCTGATGGTCGGGATCGGCACCGGCGATCTTCACTGCCTCGTCCCAAACGTTCGACATTGCTCCGACAGTCGGTCGCCAGTGGAATTTCACGAAGGTCGACTCGCCCGCCCCATTGATCAACCGGAAGGTATGGACGCCGAAGCCTTCAATGTGACGGAGCGAATATGGGATCGTACGGTCCGACATGATCCACATCACCATGTTCATGCTCTCCGGCATGAGCGAGATGAAGTCCCAGAACGTGTCGTGCGCCGTCGCCGATTGCGGAAAGCCGCGATCGGGTTCCATTTTTACGGCATGCACGAGGTCAGGGAACTTCATCGCGTCCTGGATGAAGAAGACCGGGATATTGTTGCCGACCAGGTCGAAGTTGCCCTCCTCAGTGTAGAACTTCACCGCGAAGCCGCGCACGTCGCGCGGCGTGTCGATCGAGCCTGCGCCGCCCGCCACCGTCGAGAAGCGGGCGAAAACCTTGGTGCGCGAGCCTGGCCTGAGGAAGGCTGCCTTACTGAGCCTGGAGGCATTGCGGGAAGCTTCAAAGTAACCGTGCGCCGCCGAGCCGCGAGCGTGCACGACGCGCTCGGGAATACGCTCGTGGTCGAAATGCGTAATCTTCTCGCGCAGCACAAAGTCCTCGAGGAGCGCGGGGCCCCGCGCTCCACTCCTGAGGCTGTTCTGGTTGTCGGAGATCGCAACGCCCTGATTGGTCGTGAGCGTCGTGTCGCGGGAGGTGGACGCCTGGTGCGTTTCTCCACCCGAGCCGGTGCTCTGCTTTGGGGGTTGCCGTAACTGATCCTTGCCTGCCTTCGCCATGGAAACACCCCTTGTGCTGGCCGTCGTTATAGGTGAACGAGTTCGATCCACATGAGGTTGCGCTTTCGAATCAAGCCGCCACCGATAGAGGATTAGGACACGGCCGAGGATGATGGGATGGTTCGAGGATCAGGGGACAGCCTCCCCAAACCACCGCCTTCCAATGGCGTGCCGGGTACCGGGCCATTGCCGGGTCTGTCGCCACCGCCGCAGCCGGCAGAAAATCAAAAAAGCGAAGCGGCCATCGAGCCATTAGGCCATCGAGCGTGTCGTCGACGAACAGCTTCTGCGCGCTAAAGATGTGCTGTACCAGCCGATCCTGCAGCAGCCCCAGCCGCCAGGCAACACCTTCCCCCCAGTTGGCCAGAGCAGAGCGATCCAGCTCCATGCCTTTCGGGCTTCGTCAGATCGGCTCCGGTCAAGGGGGTGGCGGCGAGAATGGCCTGGGAGGAAGTATGCCGGCCTGACCCCGCTGCCGGCATAAGACTGCGCTTGTCATACTGCTGTCGGACCTGCCGCCGGTATCGCCGGTGCCGACCATCCCGCTTCCGCATTTTTCATCACGCTTCTGGCGTTCGCTTGCGTGGAAGAGGACGGTATGGTGCTCGTGGTCGCGTCCGGCGCCCCGCTGTCCCCACTCGTGCTGACAGGAGGTAACGGTCTGGGCCTCGTTGAAACGATCGATTGAATCGATCCTGGGACGGCTCGGTAGCACAATCAGATCAATCCAGAGGCGTCAGCAGCCGGGAGGTAGAACTTCAAATCGGATGTAGCGAAGTGCTCGAAGAGGCCAAAAGAACCTTCGCCATAAAGCAGGGTGAGGTAGCAGTCCAAATCACGTGAGGAAAAACAGGAATGGCTCTTCGGATCGGTCTTGCCCTTGGCAGCGGTTCTGCCCGCGGCTGGGCGCATGTCGGAGTCATCGATTCTCTGATCGAGGCCGGCATCGAACCCGACATCGTCTGCGGTACATCAATGGGGGCGCTCGTCGGTGCAGCCCACGTGGCTGGCCGGATGGCTGAGTTGCGTCAATGGGCCATAACAGCGACATGGCGCAAAATTGCCCGGCTGACGGACCTCCGCCTTTCTGGGGGCGGGCTCATCAGCGGTCGCCAAGTCGTCGCTTTTCTACAGGGTCTCGGCATCGATGCTCCGATCGAGAGCTACGCCACACAATACGCTGCCGTCGCCACCGACATGGCAACAGGCCGGGAGATCTGGCTGCAGGCTGGGCCCATTCATGAGGCCGTACGTGCTTCGATTGCGCTTCCTGGCATTTTTGCTCCGACCTGGACGGGTGGCAAATGGCTGCTCGATGGCGGGCTCGCCAACCCTATTCCGGTCTCGGTCTGTCGCGCGCTGGGAGCTGACGTCATCATCGCGGTCAATCTCAACGGCGAACTTTTGGGTAGACGCTACATCGAACCTGAGCCGGCCGCCGGCACCCAACCCTCGCGCATCTCGGTCGAGGTGGTTCGGCGAATGTTGGGCCAGTTTCCCCTGCCCTTGCAGCGGAGACGGGCCGCGAGTTCGGTCTCGAAGCGTGATGCGCCACCTGCGCCCGGATATTTCGATGTGCTGGCCACCGCCATCAACATCATGCAGGATCATATAACCCGTACACGCCTTGCCGGTGAGCCGCCCCACGTGATGTTGGTGCCGCGGCTGCGCAGCATCGGACTGATGGAATTCAACCGCGCCGAGGAAGCTATCGCCGAGGGCCGCGCCTGCGTCGAACAGGCTCTGCCAACGCTGAAGCGCTATCTATGACGGCTGCATCCATATCGCGTTACTTGTCGGGCGAGCTGATGGCCGAGACGCAGTTGAACCAGCGCCAGTCAGGGCACGTCGATCTCACCGCTAGCAAGGCGTTGGCGGATGTGGCCAACCGCGTCCGCCACGGGGTCCGACGTCCCGTCACGTCGAGCGAGCGTGGCGTCATCGATGGACACCACGTCTGCCCTGACGAGTCGGCGCTCGTTCTCGCAAATCCACAGCTCCCACGCATTGTCGATCGGTTGTACCCGCACTGACAGAATACGGCCTTGGTAAGTCAGCTCGAATGTGCGTGACATGCGAACTCACCCGACCTGCATCCCTGATCCTACGACTGGGTCGCTGCAGATCGACGGATGAGCACGCCGAGAGACCAGAGACATGAAGTCCACCACGTTTAACCTCCTTTCTGTCCGTTCGAGTTGGCGGGTGTCTGAATGGTAAATATGCCGTTCACGATCGCGTCAGATGCGGCGAAACTCGAGGCAGCGCTCGATCTGTTCGAGCCGCGCATCGACGCGATCGATTCGGTCGGAGTGACCGACAAGGTCGCGATGGACAATCGCTACAAGGGCTTCAATCGACGTGAGCCGCCGCTTGAGTTCGTCGACGTCCTCGACGAGCTTGTCCAGCCCTCGACCAAGTTGCCGCAAATGTTCGATGGCGGCCGTATCCGGCGCAGCGTTCATCACGGCAACTTTTGGGCTGGCCGCGTCAGGTGGCTTCGCGGACTCGCCGGCATCTTGGAGGTGCGACGAGTCCCCGTTGCGAAGGTCAGGCGACGGCATACAACTCCACCTTCTCGCCGTGCTCGCGTCGCAGGCGGGCCGCTTCGGTTCGCACTTCGGGCAGGCCGGCGTAGATCCGCAGATAGTCCTTGGCCATGCGCTCGACCGTGAAGCGATGCTCGAACACAGCCCGGATCTTCCGGCGGTCGAGCGTATCGAGGCGGGACAGAGCCTCGACCGCTTCGTCGATAGTGCGGACAACGAAGCCCGTCAGGCCGTCGTCGATCACTTCTGGCACCGCGCCGGCGCGGAAGGCAACGACGGGCGTGCCACAGGCCATGGCCTCGATTGTCACCAATCCAAACGGTTCGGGCCAGTCGATGGGGAAAACGAGAGCCCGGGCGTTGCCCAGGAAGTCCGCCTTCTGGTGCTCGTTGATCTCGCCCACGAACTCGACATTGGGGTGGGCTTTGACCATCGGCTCGATGACCGCATCCCAATAAGCCTGATCGGCCCGATCAACCTTGGCCGCCATCTTCAGGGGCAGGCCGGCCCGCACGGCGATCTCGATCGCCCGGTCGGGCCGCTTCTCAGGCGAGATACGCCCCAGGAACGCGAGATAGCCACCGCTCGACTCGCACTTGAAGGGTAACAGGTCTCGCGGCTGCCCGTGATAGACGTTGCCAACCCAGTTGAGGTGCCGTGGCAGGAGTCGTCGCTGGTCGCGGGAGATCGAGACCAGTGGGACATCCTGGAAGGCGACAAAGAACGGCCTCAGGTCCGGCAGGTCGAGCCGTCCATGGACCGTGGTGACGGTCCGGCCGGAAAAGTCTTGAATCAGCGGGAAATGCAGAAGGTCGGTGTGAAAGTGCAGAACGTCGAAATCGTCCGCCCGGCGCCGAACCTCGTCCAGCATGACGAGGTGGTAGGGGATGTGATCCTTCACTATCGGGTTGAGGCGCAGGGCCATGTCGCTGCAGCGCACAAGCCGTGCCGCGGTTCTCGAATCACCGCTGGCGAATAAGGTAACCTCATGCCCTTGCCGGACCAGTTCCTCCGTCAGGTAGGACACAACCCGCTCGGTGCCCCCGTAGAGCCTGGGCGGCACGCTTTCGCTGAGCGGAGCAATCTGCGCGATCTTCACCAGCAAAAACCTCCTCGTATGAGCGAAGCATCGACAATGAAAAGAGCGCGGCCTTCTGGCCCGCGGGCATCGACCTAGTTGCGGCAATTTCAAGATCTGGTTGCAATCCCAATGTGAATGCACGTGGCAGTCGGACTGCTGCCATGGCTCTCAGACTCGGCTGGAACCCCTTGACGCCTTCTCCGCGGCACCTAAATTCCCTGCCGCGGGAAGCTGGAAGTCCGGATCCCGCGACGATTGCATCGGCATGTTGCTCAACGGAGGACGTGATGATTCAATTGAAGGTGAAAGGTCGGCCACTCGACCCCCGGTCTGATGATCTGGCCGGGCGCGATGAGTTGAGTACAACGAATTCGCAGGGAGAGCCGAACTGCTGCCCGGACGATCCGGCCGGGACCGATGAACCCTCTCCCTATGTCTCGCCACCGCCTGCTCCCTGGCCGCGGATCTTTCCTCAGCTCTGACAATCGATCCCTGGCCGGCCAACTGGTGCTGTTGACGCCGAGTCGCCATGCGCTGGTCGGTCCTCATCACTGGAGGTTGCGATGGCATTTGCATTCACCGATCCATTCGAGACGCTCTTCAATTTCCAGCAGGCACTCGACCAGTTGCGGGCCAGTGCCTGGCTGGAAGCGGGAGTGAGTGGTCAGGGTGCCTTCCCGCCACTCAACGTCTTCCGCAAAGACCACGACATCGTCGTGATCGCCGAGGTCCCGGGCGTGGGAAAGGAAGACCTTAGTATCGAAGCCAAGGGAAACGCGATCCGGATTGCCGGCACCAAGCGCATTGCCTTTAGAGACGGGACGAGTGTGCACCGGCGCGAGCGCCGCAACGGCCGGTTCGATCGCACCGTTACCTTGCCGATCGAGGTCGATGCCGAAAAGATCAAGGCAGAATGTCGCGATGGCATCCTCGCGATTTTCCTGCCGCGCGCCGAGCGCGACAAGCCGCGCGCGATTGCGATCAACTGAGGGAGGCAGCCGTGCCCCAGGAACGATCGCCAGAGATGCAGGATCATACGGCCAAGCCTCATCCTGAAAAGCTCAATGCAGCGCACGAGACTGCGGTGCGGCGCATGTTGGCAACTCCACCTCAACCGAAGAAAGCAACGGAGTCGAAGATGACTGAGCAGGCGCTCCAGGTGCAGGAGAAGAAAGAGTTGGCACAGAAAGGCGAGAAGACCGTGCCCGCCCGTTACTATGTGCCAGCCACCGATATCTATGAAGCCGATGACGCCCTTACGGTGGTAATGGAAGTGCCTGGCGTCGACCGCAAGGATGTCGAGGTGCGACTCGAGAACGACGAATTGCATGTCGAAGCGCGACTCGATGTCTCCAAGTACGACGGCATGGAGCCACTCTACACCGAATACAATATCGGCCACTTCAGCCGAACCTTTTCACTGTCGCAAAAGATCGACCAGCAGCAGATCACCGCCGCGCTGGATGACGGCGTGCTGACCTTGACCCTCAAGAAGGTGCAGGAGGCTGTGCCACGGCGGATCGAGATCAAGTAAATCTGGGTAGGGATATAGGTCAAGCTGCCGCTGGAAAAGCTCATTGCCTGGCGTGAAATGGCCATGCAGCGTTGACATAATTTTTCTACGTCTCGGCGAATGGCAGGACGTGTTTCTCCTGCCCGGTCATAGAGATCGACCAACAATGCCTGCAGCAGGCCAATTTGCAGAAGTGGACTCTCGAGCTCGCATGCAGGAATTCACAAAGCCGCCATCGCGCGTAACCGGCAAAGTCGGTCGATTGCAATGGTTCTCCTGGCCTGACCGGCAAGAGGCACAGCAGCCGCACGTATGATCGAGCCATGGGATTCCCACTCGATCACCGTGCCGAACCGTCGCCTCGCCTCGCCCATACTTTCGACGATGCCGGCGATTCCCATGGCCAGGCATGATGGGGGTCTTTGGGCTGGGCAGTTCACTGTCGACGACATGGAGATCGGGGCGACAGATTGCGCAGGCCACTACGTATACCCCGATTTCGCCCGGTCCTGACCCGCATCGGGCCGCTGCCGGAACTCACGCCACCATGAGATTGTCGAAGGTACCAGGCTCGACGCCTTTGCGAGGCGTGAAGCAGGACGATACAAGGTGACGCCAGTTGAAGATCGCCGCCTCGGCGCACCACTTCGCATCCAGCTGGGAGATATATGTGCCTTCTGGTATCGGCAAGATCGTGAAGTCGTGAAGCCTGGCATAGTCGACCGGGATGCGAGGCACATCGGTATCGACCAGTCCCTGTCCTTGGATCCTGTGCCTCTCCTCCTTGGGTCCCGTGCCTCTCCAAAGTTCGCGCTCCGGTGAGCCGACGCGTTCTGCTATTGTATTCCAATGAATAGGCGCATTTCCGTCATCGGATTGGGATATGTCGGTCTGCCGGTTGCTACAACATTCGCGCGGGCAGGCATGCCGGTTGTGAGTTTCGATATCGATGCACGCCGCATCGCTGAACTCTCGAAAGGCCATGACCGAACTGGGGAAGTCGAGGCCGATAGACTTGTCACCAAGAACCTGCACTTCACCAACAAGGTTGAAGATTTGCGAAGTGCCGACTTCCATATCGTCACCGTGCCTACTCCGATCAACGCCAGTAAACAGCCGGACTTGGGGCCGCTGCAGCGAGCTTCCGCAATGATCGGATCCATACTGAAGAAGGGCGATATCGTTGTGTACGAGTCGACCGTCTATCCTGGTGTCACAGAAGACGTATGCATTCCTGTCCTGGAGGAAATCTCAACCCTGAAGTGGAAGACAGACTTCAACGTCGGGTACTCACCGGAGCGCATCAATCCTGGGGACAAGGAGCGACGCTTCGACAACATCCTGAAGGTCGTCTCGGCAGACACATCCGAAACGCTGGAAATTGTCGACACGGTGTATCGAAGTGTCGTGACCGCTGGCACCCACCGCGCACCGTCGATCCGGGTCGCCGAGTTTGCCAAGGTGCTGGAGAACACCCAGCGCGATATCAATATCGCCTTGATCAACGAAATCTCACTCATATGCGACCGCCTCCAGATGGATACCCGGGACGTGTTGGCCGCGGCAGGCACGAAGTGGAATTTCTTGCCCTTCAGACCGGGTCTAGTGGGTGGTCACTGTATTGGTGTCGATCCGTTCTACATCGCCCACAAGGCCGAAGAGGTAGGCTACCACCCGCACGTCATCCATTCCGGCCGTCGGGTGAACGATGGAATGGGCACATACATTGCCAATCGGGTGGCGCGCAGTGTCATGCGCCATTTCGGCAATGGTAACCCGATCGTCACGATCCTGGGCGTGACCTTCAAGGAGAACGTACCCGACATTCGCAATACACGAGTGATCGACATCGCGGGCGAGCTCGAAGATTTCGGCATCGCCGTTCAACTGCACGATCCGATGGCTGATGGCGACCTGCTGCAACAAGAATTCAACCGAAAGCTGACTCCTATCGACGCCCTGAAGCCCGCCGATGCGGTCGTTCTGGCTGTGGCCCACCAGTGCTACCGCGAAGGCGGCTGGAACCTCGTGAAGCCTCTGCTAAAACCAGCCGGCGGCTTTGTGGCGGACGTGCCTGCCCTTCTCGACCGCTCCTCCACCCCAACCGCCGTCACTCTCTGGCGTCTCTGACCGGCGTAGTTGCTGGCGCGTCCTTAACCGGCGTGGCTGATTAGCAATGCCGACCTGCTGCGCAGATTGCTGATGACAAGGTGGTACGGAAGGAACGATCCGCCATAACAGCCCCGACGATCAACGGTCTGGCATCTAACGGTCTGGCATCCAAACCCGGCGTGATGCCGCAAGACCTCAGTGACACCGTCGCTCACTGTAATGCGTTCTGCCGGGCAAGTTTGACCGGGATTTCAGGGGTGAATCAGCATAAGAAGCGGCGATTGCAAGAAAGATTGGCGGGTCCAAGCTTGTTGGCTCGCCCCTATCCGCGTCATTCGCTTGAATCGCTCCATTTTGGGATCAAAGGCGGCGTCAGGGCTACGGCCACTGGCAAAGCTTTTCGAAGCAATGGCTCGATCATTGGAAGCAATGGCTCGATCATTGAAGGATTCTGCTGCGCAGGTGCTGTCGTTGCGGGCGTTGCCGGCACTCATGCCATCAGATCAGGCACTGCTTTGGGTCCCAACACGATCTGCGGCCATCTTCGCGGGAAGACGGTTTAATCCCACGACTGCCATTTGGTGCTCCTGCCCTTTCCGAGCTCTCCCACGCAGATTGAGCCACAGCTTACACGGCAAACTTCGTAAATAGCACCGACGTCGACATTCGATACCCCAACGCGCACCTGGCTGTTCGGCAAAAGTCGATCAACGTTGACCAGTCGCATTCAGTTCACGGCGGTCGGTCGCTTGCTGGCGGTCTTGATCCGTCGATCGAGATCCTTGAGATAAAGCAGCGATTCCTCCTCGATCGTATGGCGTGGCGAATCCTTGAAATACATTCTGATGTACTGCTTCTTCGCTTCGATATCCGACCGCATCTCGTCAGCCGACGGCAGGTTCGCCTGCCCTTTCTCAACAGCGCAAATCCACCGCGACTGATACTCGAAGATCATGTTCAGCGAGTGCGCCGTCGAATTGAGCATGCCCACGAAATAGAGGCCCTTCCAATCCGGCGGGCAAATGCGTTTGTAGAGATCGACCGCATTGTTCTCGATCGGCACGATTGACGACGAGATGAAAGGCAGGTCGATCAGGTATCCCGTCGCGGCGATCATCACATCGAACTCGTCGCTGGAACCGTCACTGAAGAAGATCCGCTTTCCCTCGATCTTCTCGATGCCCTGTTTGACAATGATCCGACGATACGCGACGTGCTGGATCAGGACGGCGGACGTCGTGGGATGCGCGCGCTGGGTGAGTGGCTTGAAACCGAAATCGCTCATCCGGCCATGCAAAATGTGGACCAGCGTCTTGATGATCCACCGTCGCAGCCTGTCCGGCACCCATGGCTTATAGAGCTTCATCGTTACGTCGGTGAATGGGCGACCGAAAATCAGCTTTGGTGCGATCATCACGCCCGATCGCGCGACCATCACCGTAAGCGGAGACAACACGCAGATATCACTGGCGATGTCGCACGCACTATTGCCGACGCCGACCACGCAGATCTTCTTTCCGACGAAAGGTTCCGGCTCACGGTAGTCGTGCGAGTGAAGATATTGACCGGTGAAATTGTTGCGAAACTCCGGCACGTGAAGCGGGACCGACAGATGTCCCGAAGCGACAATCACCCGGTCAAATACCTCGACATGACCATTCTCGAGAGTGACCTGCCATTCCGGCGCATCGGATCGGTACCGTTCAGTCGGGCGGACATCGGCGACCCTGGAATTGAACCTGATCCGCCGCGATACATCGAAATGTTCCGCATAGGCCACCAGGTAACGGTGCATGTCCCAGTGATTGGGAAAGAGCTGAACCGTCTCGTCGAACTTGAAGTCGCTGAAATTCGTAACGTTGCGGGCCGTATTGATGTGAAGCGTTCGGTAAGCGGCCGACCGCTGGCTGTCGTTGCGGTAACACCACAGCCCGCCGATCTGGGTTCCGATCTCGAAAACAGTCACATCCTCAAAGCCGTTCTGGATCAGGTACTTGGCGATGCACAGACCAGCGGCCCCGGCGCCGATCACGGCGAATCTCCGCGTCTTCGACTCACGTACATCCATGAGATGAGGGTCGCTCAGCGTATCCATTGCCTGTTCCTTCCTGGATCTTCCCAGTTCACTGAGCACTCCACGCTCCATCGACCACCACGGACGTCCCCGTGACAAAACTCGACGCGTCCGACGCCAGGAAGATGGCCGGCCCGATCAGTTCGTCGGCGCCGCCAAATCTGCCTGTGGGCGAGATCTCCTCAATTTTCCGGCGTTTTTCGGTCGAATGCTGCCGGGTAAGCGGCGTATCGATGAAGCCTGGAGCGATGGCGTTGACCCTGACTCCGAAGGGCGCCATCTCGAGCGCGAATGCTCGCGAGAACTGCAGCAGGGCTGCCTTGGCAGCAGAATAGGGAGCGATTTCTCGGATCCCGACGAAAGCCGCGATGGATGCGACATTGATGATGCTGCCGGATTTTCTCTCCCGCATACCGGGAGCGATGGCGCGGCAGAAGAAAAACGCACCGCGTACATGCACCTGCATAAGTGAGTCGAACTCTGCTTGTGTGAATTCGACAAGAGGCTTGCGTATGTTGTGGCCGGCGCCGTTCAGCAGGACGTCGATGTGACCGAATGTTTCAAGCGCGCCGCTGACGGCATTCGCCACCTCAGATTCGTTGCTCACGTCTGCCTGAAAAGACTCGATATGCCGCCCCGTGCCGTTTCGCAGCTCAGCCGCGCAGGTGGCTGCGGCCTTCCCGTCTCGATCTACGATCGCGATATCAGCGCCATTGCAGGCCATTCCCCACGCGATGGCGCGGCAGAGGCCCGAGCCGCTCCCGGTCACAAGCGCCACCTTGCCGGCAAGACTGAACAGGCCTCGGACGCTTTCAACGTCCGGCAACTTGTCGCTGATCGTATCCATCACGACACCCTTTGGTCGCCCGGCATGACGGCATCGACGAAACCGAAAGCGCCATCGCGGCTGACGATGTGGCCGGCCGATGGCGCCAGGAAGTGAGCAGGCATAACGAGATTTCCGGTGTCGGCGTGTTGCTCGATGAAGCGCCGCCGCGAGACGTAAGAGAGATCAGGGTCGTGGCAAGCGATGCTGGACAGTTCGGGGCAAGCCAGTTGCAGCGGCGTGTGCAGAACGTCGCCTGCGAAGACACCGCGATCGCCGCGCGACTGGATGTTGATGACAACGGTGCCGGGCGTATGCCCAGGATAAGGTTGCAACCACACGCCATCCTCCAACGCATGGTCGTCGTCGACGACGACGGCGCGCTCCGCATGGACCAGAGGCAGGATGCTGTCGGCGAACGCCAGGCCGTGCATGGATCGATCACCTTTCGCATGCAAGGCATCCCGATGCTCGTATTCCGTGCGAGCCATGACATAGCGTGCATTGGGGAAAGTCGGCACCCAGCGTCCGTCCTGTAGTCTCGTATTCCAGCCAACATGGTCCCAGTGCAAGTGCGTGCACATGACAAAGTCGACTTCTTCGGGCTTCACGCCACGCCCTAAAAGACTACCCAGGAAGTCGGTCCTTCGCCGATGCCCGATCGGCCGCAATGGACGCTCCTTGTCGTTGCCCATGCAGGTGTCGATCAGGATGGTGTGGCGACCGGTACGCAATACAAAGCTGTGGAAGCTCATGCGCATCTGCCCGCTGGCCGGATCGATCGTGTGTCCCAGCCAGTCGCGGCTTCGCTCGAGTACCACCGGATCGTATCCGATCAGAAGCTCTTCCGGACGAAGGAACGGGCCCTCGTATTCGACTGCCCGGTCGATTCTGTAGTCTCCGACAGCGATCATTCGCCAACGCTCTCGTACTCGATCATTGGAGAAGCGGAACGGCTCCTTGCGGGAGGCGTAGAGCCGTTCCGTGGAGGCCCTGCCTCAGCAAGCCGGTTCTGACTGCGGCACAGTCTTCCACAGCAGTTCGTCGGCGTTCAGCGGCGCTTTCAGCATCTTCGATTTCAGAAGAAATTCATTCCAGACAGGAAAATTGGACTTCGGGAACGTCATCTTCAGAACGGGAATTTCGTCTTTTACCAACTCGCGAAATTGCTCGTCGGTCAATTCGCTGACCGCAAGCTTGGTCTTGAGAATGCCCAGCAACTCTTCGAAGTTCTTCGGATCCCGCACCCAGCAATATGCCTTCGTGTGGGCGGCAATTATTGCGTCAACGACCTTGGGCTTGGCGATCGCCGTCTTGCGCAGCGTCGCGACCCCCTGGTACGTGATTCCCTTGAAATTTCCTGGTCCTTCACCTTTGCGCAGATCAACCAGCACCTCGCCCAGGCCCAACGCCTTTGCAACGGTGGGACCGGGTGACAATGTGATGAAGGCATCGACCCGACCAGCCTTGAGGGTTGGTATGGCGGTGGGTGACAGCCCCACAGCCAGCCAAGTCACGTCCTTGTCCGGATCGATCTTGGCATCCGCCGCCATGGCGCGCATGAACATTTCGCTGTCCGCGCCACGCCCCGTAACGCCCCAGGTCAATCCCTTGAGGTCGCCTATGACGCCGGGGTATTGGCCTTTGTGCGGCAGCTTGAGTCCCGTCTTGCCAATGACGCTGTAGGGCATGCCGATGTTGCCCGTCACGATGACCTCGTCGAGTCCTTGCTCCTTCGCGACACCGACATTGTTCGGCGGCTGGAAGGCGAAATCGATCGAGCCGCTGCCCAACATCGAGTTCATCAGCGGACCGGTACCGACGGTGATAAACGTCGGATTGAGGCCAGCTTCCTTGTAGAAGCCTTTTACGTCGGCAACGTAGACATTCATATGGAAGGTCTGCCCCGGATAGACGCCGATCTTGACATCAGTCTTGTCCTGAGCGACCGCGCCATTCGCGGCCATAAAGAGAGCCAAAATTGCCACAGCGATACCGGCGGCCCCCTTTTGGCGCAGATTCTTGGCAGACTTCATTCGCTTCCCTCCCTTTCGTCCGATTCGGAAATACGCTTTTTCACAGCCCCTTCTGGGTGTTGGTCTCTGCCCATCCGCCAAGGAGAGCAGCCTCGATCCAATCGGCGATGAAAGTCAGCAAGACGGCGAAGATCGCCATCACGAAGAGGATGCCGAGGACGGCATCCATCCTGAGGATGCCGGAGTAGTACATGATGAGTTGGCCCAAGCCGGCCTTGGAAGCGAGCATCTCGCTGGTGACGACGCCGAGAAAACAATAGATCAGGGCGAGCTTGAGGCCGGCGAAGACACTGGGGATTGCCCAGGGCAGCATGATCTTCGTGAATTGCTGTCGCGACGTGCAGCCAAGAGAGCGGCTGAGCCTGATGAGGGTCGGATCGACATTTCGAATACCGCCATAGGTGCTGATCAGGACAATGAAGAAGCCGAGGCTGAAGGCCAGCGCCACCTTGGAGGCCAGACCGATGCCGAACCACAGGATGAAGATCGGCGCCAGCGCAATACGTGGCATGCTGTTGAGTGCGGTCAGGATCGGATCGATCGTGCGCTTAACCCGGGGAAGCTCGAAGAGCACCAACCCAGCCGCTACCCCCGCCACGCCGGACAGGGCGAAAGCGATCAGCATCGCCAACAGGGTCTCCAGCGAATTGGGGAGAATCTCGTTGACGAATTGCTCACGCAGGAAGCGAGCAATGTCGACAGGACTGCTGAAGAAGAATCGATCGAGCCATTTGAATTCGACCGCGGCCCACCAGACTGCCGCAAACCCGGCCAGGATGAGGAACCGATTGATATTGAGACGGCAGGCGTTCAGGAACGCTCCGATCCGGCGCGCCCGCGCCTGTTCGCCCGGAATGCTCTTCGAGAGCTGCGGATGCGAAGCACGGTCTGAACCGGTTTCCATCGCGCTCATACGACCATCTCGGCGGCGAGCTCGGTCCAGATTCGCCGATGGTAGTCATGATATCGGGCGTCGTTCTGGAGAGCACCAATGTTGCGCGGACGTTCCATCTCGATCGGGATCTCGCACTTGATCGAGCCCGGGCGGGCCGTGCAGACGAGGATCTTGTCGGCAAGTGCGATCGCCTCGGCGAGATCGTGGGTGATGAACAGCACGGTCCGCTTGTCACGTTCCCACAGGCGAAGCAGTCCCTGCTCGAGCATAAGCTTGGTGTGCGCATCCAGTGCGCCAAATGGCTCGTCCATCAGCAGCACCGGACTCGGCATCAGGAAGGTGCGAGCCAATGCCGTCCTTTGCCGCATGCCGTGCGAGAGCTGCCGCGGGTAGGCGTTCTCGAAACCGCTCAGTCCGACCATCGCGATCAGCTCGCGTGCCTCTTCGTACACGTGTTTCGGAAGTTGCCCCCCCTCGGAACGGACCTCGACACCGAACAGCACGTTGCCCATCACGGTTCGCCACGGCAGCAGTGCGTCTTGCGCGAACATGTAGGCGATGTCGAAGCGCCCGGCCTTCGGAGCCTTGCCCGCCACGGAGACCGACCCGATCTGCTGTGCTTCGAGGCCGGCGATGATATTGAGGATCGTGGTCTTGCCGCAGCCGCTCGGCCCGACGATGACCACGAATTCGCCAGCCGTCACGGCAAACTTTGCATCCTTCACGGCCAACAGGCCGCCGACGAAGCGATGCGAAAGGTTCTCGACCCAGATACCTGTTTGCGCCGAAGGTGCCCAAACCGCCCCGGCCGCGGCCGTCGTGTGGGGCACCGTTGCGCCCGCGTCGAGCTTCATTTCGTCGTTCGCTCCCAGATTTTTTAATTCGCGTAATGTTAACAATCACACAAGAATACAAATTAAGGCGTATCGCACGACGCCTGTCAAGGCGACCTCGCGCCAAATGCAAACGATCTCGCGGCGATCTCGAACGGACATCATTGTCGGCACGAGCCAAAATTTTTACCGCTTCTGCTTATCGATATGGATTTCCATTGTGCGCGGGCGCTCTCGTTCTATCTCGCACGTGCTTATCAGCTCGCGCGAGGACCCTGGCTGCCGGCGATGTAGATATGCACCCAACACGAATTGACTCATCCGATAGAACAGCAAGGACAAACGGAGTATTCGTCTTCACGCCTTCCACGACAAAACTCTCCAGTGGTCGGTCGAGTGCCGCGTCGCGCGTGAGTCCGCGAGCGATTCCTTTCGCGATGATCGAATCGTGGCACGGCGCGACCGCCCCTGCCTTCCGCATGACCCGCCTCGGCGGGGATGCCTCGCCCGATGGTGGCCTGAACGCTTTAAGCAGACCGGGTGACGAGCTTTAAGCAGACCGGGTGACGGAAAGAGGCGCTTGGAATCTTCGGCATAGACGCGCTTCGATGGCGTGACCGTCGATCGCAATCGAATCCGACAATATCAAGAAAACGGCTGCCGTGAGGAGCACCTGCGACTGGACGAGATCGAGGCCAGCCACTTCCTAACTATCCAGCCACTTCCTCCGTATAACGTGCTCTACCTGCGGCTTCGTGCTCATTCCCAGAGAACTAAAACCCGGATCGATATCGTAAAGCATCTCGACCGTATCGATATTGGCGTAATCGACCGGCACGCGACTGGTGCCCCGACCATCCACCGCCGCGGCATGGTATGACCGACCAACTCACCGTCATCTACGCTGCCTTCGCTGCGATGATGGCATTGTGTCGACGCGACACGACCAGGTTGTGGCAAGGTGATCATGCTGCCCTGTATGAGTGCTCGCTCTCACTGATGGAACCCTATGTTCCCGCCTATGAGAAGGCAGAACTCGTGCCGATGCGTGCCGGCTCCGGCTTCCGATTTCGCCCGAACAACCTTTATCCTGCCGCCAGCGGCGGTTACGTACACCTTGTCGCCAGCGGCGATGCTGTACTCGGCACTCGGCTTTGCCGGCGAGAACCCCGAACTCGTTCCCCGATCTCCCATCTATTAGCCGATCAATCCTTTCAAGTGCCGTCAACCGGTCCTACTTCGTGCTGCCTACGCCGACGAGTTCGCAAGCGAACTGGCTTGCGGCGCTCTATCCAGTCAACCGCCAACTTCCAGCTCATGCACTTCAATCCATGCAACCGTTCGGGGACCCGGCCCGCCGCTGGTCGCCGGGTCGCGCCTTGTGCCGGAGCGATTGCATCCTGTATTGCCGGCCCTGGGCCCTGCACTTTCGACGCCAGACAGTGTCGCGACCAAATATTGTTGACAATATTACAATGGTACCATTCACTGGATCCTGCTGCTTTACGCGAACGCAGGCCGCACTCACAGCACGGGATTGGACGACAATGAGTTTCGAGGAGAAGATTGACGAGTATCAGCGGCGGCGCAGCAAGGTATTGGCGATGGGCGGTCCGGCGAAGCTCGCCAAGCTCGCCAGCGCGGGGGCACTGAATGCCCGGCAGCGAATCGACTATCTGTGCGACCCTGGCAGCTTTCTCGAGTCTGGCATGTTTGCCACGTCCGATCGTCCCGATGCGCGTGATGACACACCGGCTGACGGCAAGATCTGCGGCTACGGTCTCATCAACGGCCGTGAGGTCGCCGTTGTCTCGCACGACCTGACTGTCAAGGGCGCCTCCAGCAGTCCCATCAACGTGCGCAAGATGGGCCATATGCGCCGTACAGCCATCACCAACGGCATGCCGCTGGTTCTGTTGAACGAAAGCACCGGCGCACGCATTCCCGATACGATGGGAGCCATCGGCACCGGAACAGTCGGTCAGGATCCGCAGCAGTTCGTGCGGATGCGCAAAGTTCCCTACGTCGCCGCAGTCCTCGGGCCGGCTTTCGGCACCGCCTGCTGGTTCACCATGCTGTCCGATTTCGTGGTCATGAAGAAGAGCGCGATCCTGGCGATCTCGAGTCCCAAGGTCACCTCGATTGCGATCAACCAGGTGATCGAGCCCGGCGACCTTGGCGGCTGGCGCATGCAGACCGAGACGACCGGTAAGGTGGACTTCGCCGTCGACACCGACGAAGATGCGCTCGATCTCGTCAAGACGTTCCTGTCGTACATGCCAAGCCACCACAACGAACAGCCGCCGACAATCGATGCGCCGAAGGGATCCGACGACGCGGCAGGGTCCCTGCTGGACCTGGTGCCGGAGGATCGCAGCAAGGTCTACGACATGCGCAAGGTGATCGCCGCCATCGCCGACAAGGGAAGCGTCCTGCAACTCAAGGAGCGGTTCGCCAGGACGGCGGTGACAGCTCTCGCCCGTATCGACGGCCAGGTCGTCGGCTTCGTCGCCAGCAATCCGATGTTCAAGGCAGGTGCGCTCGACTCAGACTCGTGCGACAAAATTGCAAGCTTTCTGGTGCTCTGTGACTCGTTCAACATCCCGCTCGTTATCCTCGTCGATACGCCGGGATTCCTGGTCGGCGTGGAAGGCGAGCGGCGGCGCGCGCCCGGAAAGATTATGAACTTCATGAGCGCTCTGCAGATGTGCAGCGTACCCAAGATCTCGATTGTGCTGCGCAAAAGCTACGGGCAGGCGTACCTGAACATGGGCGGCACTCGGAACTCGGACGAGATGGGAGCCTGGTTCACCGCAGACGTAGGCTTCATGGACCCGACGGTCGCAGTAAACGTGGTGCACGGCGTGCAACGCGACCAGCAGCCGGAGCGCTTCGAAGAGTTGCGGCGCAGCTTCGAACGCGATAGTTCGGCCTACGACCTCGCCAGCATCTATTCGGCGCAGGCTGTAATCGATCCACGCGAGACACGCCAATACCTGAAGCGTCTTCTCAAGGTTCATCGTCGTCGGCCGACGCGCGGCATCGGCCGACATGCCCTCGCTGGATGGCCAACGACGCTCTGATCGTCCTAATTGGTCAACACTAGCTGAAGTCGGATTGAATATTGTCAACCGAGCGTGTAAAGACCTTCCCGTTCTCAAACCATCGCCATGCGATGTGGGGCGCCCGAAGCTTGAAGAAACTATCTGGTTCATCGCTTAAACTGGCTCTCGGGGATCGTGAACTTGACACTAGGTTCAGATGGTCGCCAAACCGATCCGCACAGATGCTGTCCCTGCCCGAGCAGATTGCCGAAGCAATTGGCAATGCCATCATCACCGGCAATCTGGAGCCTGGACAACGCATCCAGGAACAGGGAATTGCCAGCCAATTCGAGGTGAGCCGAGGCCCCGTTCGCGAGGCGCTGCGGATCCTGGAACGCGATGGAATGGTCCAGATCCTGCCGCGACGAGGAGCACAGGTCACTTACCTTAGCATCGACGAGGTCAACGACATCTTCGCCATTCGCGCCAGTCTGGTTCGCCTGGCCGTGCGACTGATTGCCGAGAAGCCCAACGCCAGTCTGATCGCCGAACTCAAGCTACGCGCGGAGAGGCTCAGCGAATTCACACGCTCCCATGCCGATCCTGACCAGTACGTAAAGGAGAGCTATTACTTCAACCTGGCGATGGCCAGCGGCTGCGGCAACGAGCGCCTGCAGGATATGATCTACTCATTGGCGCACCAGACACTGCGCTATACGCGCTTGGGCCTCTCCACCGAGGAGAGGCGACTGCAGTCTGCAAAGTTTCACGGCAAGCTGATTCGCGCCCTCCAGAAAGGCGATTCACTGACCGCACAAGAGACGGTCGAGTACATGGTCCTCATGTCACGCGACGCCGCCATCAAGTTGTTGACCGAGCAGCGCCATGAAGCGCCGAAGGTCCGCACGTCCCGGACGCGCTGACGATCGCGTCCTTGCCTGACAGGACCGATGGTCAACCGAGGACAGCAACGACCTGCCCTTCGCTCACCGCTTCGCCTTCCTGGACCAGGATCTTCCGGATCGTCCCTGCGTCAGGCGCCAGCACCGGGATTTCCATCTTCATCGATTCCAGGATCATGATCTGATCCTCTTCCGCGACCTTGTCGCCGGCGTTTGACAGGATCTTCCAAACGGTTCCGGTGATCTCGCTTTTGACTGGCTGCTCCGACAATTTTCCCTCGCGGCATTGGTTTGCTGACCGGTTCTCCCCGACTCGCCGGCACTCGTTGTTGCAGGTCGACAGTAGGGACATTATTGTCGGATTGTCAACAATGTGTTTGATAGCATCTTAAAATGCCCGGCATCAAAGTGAGATCGCAATGGAAGATGAAGCGACGAGCGAACCGCAGGGGCCTTTGCGTGGTTGCCGCGTGCTCGAGCTCGGCTCGACAATCGCAGGCCCCTTCTGCGGGAGGCTCCTTGCCGATTTCGGCGCCGAAGTCCTCAAAGTGGAGGACCTTGCCGGCGATCCCGTGAGATCGATGGGAAAGCGCTACGAAGGCGTCTCGCTCTATGCAGCGAGCATCTTCCGCAACAAGCGCCTGATCGCCTTGGACCTCAGGCGCCGCGAGAGTCAGGCAGCGATCCGCAAGTTGGCCGCGCACTGCGATATCGTCGTGGAAAACTTTCGGCCCGGCGGCCTGGAGAAATGGGGCATCGGCTACGAGCATCTACGGTGCGTCCGGCCGGACCTCATCATGGCGCGTATCTCCGGCTTTGGACAGGACGGTCCTTACAGTCATCGGCCGGGGTTCGGCATCATCGGCGAAGCCGTGAGTGGGCTACGGCATCTGACGGGCGATCCCGATCGACCGCCCGCCCGCGTGGCCGTTTCCTTGACCGACTACATCACGGGACTTTATGCCGCGTTCGGTATCGTGATGGGCGTCCTCGAAAGAAAGTCGACGGGAAAGGGACAGTTGATCGACGCCACTTTGTTCGAATCGGCTTTCAGCTTCATGGAGCCATTCGTTCCCGCCTTCGACAAGCTCGGCGACATCCCCAACCGAGCAGGAGCCACGCTACCCGGCCATGCGCCGAATACGCTCTATCGGGCTGGCGACGGCGGCTATGTTCATATCGCCGCCGCAAGCCAAAGCCTGTTCCGCCGGCTGGCCGGCGCCATGGGCCACAGCGAGCTTGTCGATGACGAGCGGTTCAATACACCCGTTTTGCGCGGCCAGAACAGCGAAGCGCTGGACGCAATCATCGGTGCCTGGACGGGAAGCCATACTGTCGAGGAGATAGAAAGCATACTGGTCGACGAGGCCGAGGTGCCTGCAGCACGAGTCTATACAGTCGCGGACATTTTCCGGGATGCTCACTTCAAGGCCCGCGACATGATCAAGGAAATCGCGGAGCAGGATATCGGCAATGTGAAGCTTGCGAACGTCGTTCCGAAGCTCTCAGGCAGCCCCGGTGCGATCCGATGGAGCGGACGGCGCCTAGGCCAGGATACGCGCGACGTGCTGAAAACGCTCGCCGGCTATAGCGACAAAGCCATCGACGCGCTGGCCGAGTCTGGCGCAATCTCCTGCGGCTCAGAGGCATGAAATAACTTGTATGAAATCTCGGTCCAATAGCACCCGGACAGTATAGAGTTGCAGCCTCACCTGATGGAATGCTGCTTCGAGCGGGCTTTGCCAGGATGTTCCCGCCATGGCCGAGAGCAGGGCCACTGGAGTCTCTCGCCTTTTCTCGATCTCACCTCGGGGCCGCAATCCGCCATTTCTATGGAGTTCGACAGCGGCGTTCACTCACCGGGCCCTGTCGATGCGCCGGGATCGGATCGGCCCTCCCCCAACGACGCCATCACAATGGAGGTCACGACAGCAGGGATCGCATCGGCTCGGTGTTCAGCTTTTCCATTTCATCCTTGCGATCTGGACGCAGACAAACGGCCATTTCAACAGAAAGAACCCGGCACTGCCGCAAGCCATGCTCGGTACCATGGCGAGGACCTCGCCCCGGTCTCTCAGATGGCCAGAGAAGGCACTCAACCCAAAGGTCGGCAACGGTGCCGCCAGTAGGTCTGCCCCACAGGTATTGACGCCAGGTCACCAGCCGAAGCAGCTCACTCTGGGCACCCTCTACAACGTCGTCCATCCCGACGGCGCGGCCGACTGGCAGCTTTGCTTTCAAGTTACGCTGTCGTTTCCGAAACGAACTTAGCCAACCGGCACGCTAAAGAGCCGGAATGCCCGCATAAGTTTTATCGGCTCATCGCAAAAGAACTGCGGTAAATCGCTTCTGATCGAAGCGGTGCCAGTGCATCTGGCGCGAAAAGAATTGGCACTATTTTTTGTCGAAATGCCACGCGCCGTCCCAATCCTTCGGCTGCCCCTCGCGTACAAACGCGCTACAGCGATCGATGAAAGCGCGACTCGGCCCGTCATCTGGTCTCAATGCCAAGGCAGCTCGGAAGCAGACGATCGCAGCACCAAAGCGGCCTTCGACATAGGCTTCGCGACCGGTCTGCCATTGTGCAAGGAAGTTTGCATATTCCGCGGCGTGGGCGATCTCGCCCAGCGGCTCATAGATCTCGAGAACTTCCGTCGTGCCAGCAGCCACAATGCGATCGATGTGACGCCAGACGAACTGCTGAGTCGTGGCCAGAGCTACCTCGGAGCTTGCAAGGATCTTCGTGCCATAGACCTTGTTGAGACTTTCCAGGCGGGAGGCTTGGTTTGCAACCTTGCCGACCAGCGTATAGTTGATCCGTTCTCGTGCGCCGACATTGCCGACAACTGCCAGACCGGTATGAAGGCCGATGCGCGTGTGAAAGACCGGGCGATCGAGCTGTCGCCACTTTTCTGCAAGAGTACGGCTTGCCGCTGCAGCCTGAAGAGCGGCTCGACAGGCGTTGGCGATATGGTCCGGATCAGGCTGCGGAGCGTTCCAGAATGCCATGATGCTGTCGCCGATATACTTGTCGATCATGCCGTGATTGGCGGAAATGGCGGCACCCAGCATCTCATAGTAGCGCGACAGACGACTCATCAGAAGCTCTGGCTCGATGTCTTCGCTGATGCGGGAGAACCCCTCAATATCAGTGAACATGACGGTGAGCTGTCGTCGCGTTCCACCAAGCCCCGTGTTGGCCGGTGCCCGCATGATCTCGCTCACGAGATCTTTCGACACGTAGCGGCCAAACACCTGCAGCCCCTCCCGCATGCGCTCGATGGCATTCGACAGCTTCGAAATCTCGCTGATTCGGCTCCTGGCGGGCACCGTGTCGGAAAAATCGAGCTGGCGGATGCTTTCCGTCTTGGCCGTAATGCGCAACAGCGCCCGCGAGAGCCCAAGCGACACTCCAAACACAGCCAGCGCAGCAACTATGACGGCGCCGGCCGCCAATACCGCCGAGTGTTCTATCAAACCGCGCGACTCCGCCGTCAGTTCTTCCTTCGGTACTGCCGCGGCAACGGAAAACGACTTGCCGAGGACAGCCGGCATTGGTCGCACGATGATCCTGTAGAACCTGCCGCCAATTTCGGATTCAAGATCTACACCAGCGCCAGGCGAGTTCCGGGCGGCAAGGACCTCGCGCAGGGCCTTGCGTACCTTGTCATCGTCGGGGAAGCAGATGCCAGCTGGCGTCCTGCATGGCTCCGACTCGACCAGAACCTCCGATATTCCCGTCGAAAGCATCACGATCGAATTTGGCGTTATCTTGTATTCGGAAAGCAGTCGCGACAACGTCCCCAAGGTGAAATCCAGTCCGAGAGCACCGCCCGCTTTCAACGAAAGGCCGACCGAAATGCCGAGCTCGTTGGATGAGGCGAAGTGGTAAGGCTGCGTCAGGGTGGGTGCGTGCGTGCGGATCGCTTCGATATACCATGGCCGCCCTCGAGGATCGAAATTGGTCGTGTGCTCACGTTCGGGACTCATCGAACCGTCGGGCATCACGAAGCGCCATGCTTCCCGGCGTGTCGCCGATCCCGCCTCGATAATACGCTCGATGATTACGTTAGACCGAGGCGCCGCAAACTCGATTTTCTGTGCCGGCGACAATAACGAGACACGACCGGCATAGAGAAAACGGCCATCGTCGTAACCAACGTAGGCGGCCGACACGTATGGATGTCTGTTCAAAAGGCCAACGAGCTGACGGAGACGCTCTTCGTCCGCCGGACGATCGGCCGGTGCGGCAAAACTCGGTTGCGCCACAAGAGTGAGGCCCACGGAAACGATGAGGCGCACTCCATCGGTCATAAAGGTCGACACCGCAGTATGGAGCGCGGTCATCTTCTGATCAGCGCTACGCTCTTCCAGAGAACCGACGGCCCTCCAGCCGAGCCATAGCAAAGTCGAAGCGAGTGGCACCATGATCAGCGCCATGAGCGCCAAAATGGTGATATTGAAGGGGATCGATCGGATCGGCCTGTTCATTTGGGCTAGGAGCAAACCGGATACGTGGTTCGCCCGACGTGCGCTTATTGTAGCGCAGTTGGAGCTTCATTCCACAACCGGCCGCCGATGCCACCTGGATTCTCCCGTGCGCCAGGCCTCGTCGATACTTCGTGGTCCTTCTCGGTTTGCTTGGCATAGGCCCGGCGCAAATTTGCCGATCGTCTCATCCAGTGCGACCGAAGTGCCGCAATAGCCGGGAATCATCACTGGATCCCCCGACTGGCATAGGCCATCGCCGACGCCCATCCGGGCCGCCCTTCTCTCTGCCTATCGTCGGCCTGCGAGTGAAATGACTTCCCACTGCGGCGCGCGGGTCAGCCGCTCGCAAGACCGGCCCGACAAGCGCGCCACGTCAACGGAATGCAACAAAAAGAAACTGGCGCAGACCCTGGGCAAGACGAGTGGTTGTCCCTGCTCAGCCTATCGGGCTAGCGGCGTTGTGCAGTTCCTGCGTATCTGCAGCGGCATACACCCTCTCCTGCTCCCTCAGGAGCCTTCGTATAACGCGTCGGGCGTCGGGGTCAGCTTCACTCCGGAGGGCTCGCTGCAAGAACCGGATGTTGTGTTCACGAACGAAGAATTGTGGGGCGTGCTCGATTGGCGTGCGTTCGGTGGGCATCTCTGCAGTCCTCCCAAAAGGCACCGTGGGTATCGATACCGCTCAATCTTGTCACCGTGATGTCAATTCCAATGCCCTGGCGTTGCGACCAACCGGCGCGGCCCGTACCAGGCCCGCACCGGGACCAGGCCGACAGTCGCCAAGACACGCCCTTTCAGGTCGTACGCCATCGCCATAGGCCAAACAGCCTGCCCCGGATCGGGTCAGGCCAATTGTCGCCCACACCTGCCAGACAATAGCGGCATTCACCCGAGCAGCGGCTAGCGGTCCAACCAGACGTCCTCGAACCTCCAACCGTTGTAGATGCTGTTGACCATGATCGTCAGTCCACGAACCTGCGCCTGTTGACAGGCGGCGGCGACAGTATGCGAGATGATGGGTCGCACAGTATCTGCGGCCAACTTGCGTTCGATGTCCCGCACGATGGCCCGGCGCTTCCCAACATCGCGCTCGCGAGACTGGGCGGCGATCAGCGTCGTAAGTGCGGGATCACAATAGCCGTTGAAGTTGCGCGGGGCGCCGCAGCCGTAGTTCTCGGCATAATGCTGATCGGGATCGTCGAGCGAACTGCCGGTCGCGTTGACCACCAGGGCGTAGCGCTTCTGGTACAGGCGATTGAAATAGACCGCACTGTCGATCAACTCCAATTCGCCGTCGATGTAGATGTGACGCAGCTGGTCGGTCATGATGACCGCCAGGTCGCTATAGGACGCGATGTTGCGGGTGCTGACCTTGATCTTCAGGCGCTTGTCCGGACCGTAGCCGGCATCGCGCATCAGGGCCCGCCCCTTCTCACGTGCCGCCTCGACATCGCCGCCATAACCGGGCAGGTCTTTCAAGGCGTCCGGACCGACACCCCAGACGCCAGCCGGTGGCGGCAGCATCGAGCCACCGATAATGTCATGTCCTTCACTCGTGATGTCGACGAAGGATTTGCGGTCGAGTGTCATCGCAACGGCCGCACGGACCCGTTCGTCGTTGAATGGTGGTGTGTCGCGGTTGATGATCAGATTGTAGGTCACGCCAAGCGGCCGCAATGTGCATTGCGCATCCGGCGCCTGTTGTTTGATGTCTTTCAGCAACGGCACGGTCACGTCTGTCGGGAATGTCATGTCGGCACGACCGACGATGAAGGTCAGCATGCGCGTTGCGCGATTGGCAATAATTGGGAATTCGATGCCATCGAGGTAGGGCCGGCCGGGCTTCCAGTAGTCTTGGTTCTTCTCCAAACGCACGCGCTCGTTGCTCTTCAGCTCGATGAATTTGAATGGACCCGTGCCGATCGGATGCCGACGCATCTGGGTCGGCGATACGTGGCAGGGATAAATCGCCGACCAGCCTGCAGCCAGGAATGCCAGAAGCGACGGCTGCGGTTCCTTGAGATGGAAGGTGACCTGGAAGTCGTTGTCGACCGTGACCTCCTGAACGTTCGCATACCAGATGCCTCTGGGATTGCGACGCAGCTTGGTCTCGCCTTTGTCCATCAGCAGGTCGAATGTGCAGCGCACGTCAGCCGCAGTGAAAGGCTTGCCGTCATGCCACCTGACGCCCCTGCGCAGGTCGAAGCGTACCTGCCGACCGTCCTCGCTGACGGTCCACTCCGTCGCCAGCTCGGGCCGGATGCTGTCGAAGGTATTGCGCGCCACTGACTGGTCGTAAATCACCAGATTGTTGAAAAGGCCCATGAATGGCACGGCGGCAGAAACCGTGATCTCCTCGAGGAGCGATGGACTGGGTGGTGTGTCCGCGAGCAACACGCGCAGCGTGCCTCCGGCCTTCTGCGCATGAACGGTGCTGCTGAACCCTAATGCCACCGTGAGCAAGGCGACCACAAGCCGGCCAAGTCTCGACAATTTCCGCTCCGACAGCAAATCACGGGGCATCACTCAACTTCCTTTCTTCGTGCGGAGGACAAGGTCTACAGGCCGTCAATCGCTGCACAGCGCCATCCGAACGGCGCCGACTTTACGGACAGTTGCTTTCAAGGCATCGACATACGACTTGAGATGCCGATCGAAGCGTGACTGCGGGCCAACGAGGTTGATGCCGTACAGATCGCCAAAGATGCGGACGGAAAGCGCGACTCCCATGACGTCCGGAGAACTTTCGCCGACATTGGTCCAGTACCCCCGCTTGCGGCCCTCATCGAGGCTCTTCATGTATTGAGCGCGATTGCGGATCGTGTGTTCGGTGAGTTTCGGATACTTGAGCTTGGCCAGGAGGCGCTCCCGCGGCTCTTCGTCCATCGCGGCAACAATGGCCTTCCCGATCGATGAGGCATGAAGCTCGCGAACGGCGCCGACTGTCATGGTGTAACGGATGGCCAGGCGGGATTCGATGATCTCAAGATAGATGACGCCCTGCCCTTGCAGCTTACCAAGGATGACGGTTTCACCCGTCGCATCGCGCAAGGCTTCGAGGAGCGGGCGGACGTTCTGGGCGATCGGGACGTGATGCCCGATCGCCTCGGCCACCCATCCCAGTCGGCGGGTCGGGTAGAAAGCGCCGCGCGGACGCAGATAGTAGAGGAATCCCCGATCAACCAGCGTTCGCACCAGAGCGAAGCAGGTCGAGGTCGGCAGCGACAACTCGCGCGCAAGATCCGCGACTGTGATCGGACGCTGGCGGTGCGCGAAGTTTTCGAAGATATCGAGCGTGCGATCGGCAGTTCTGACCGTCATCTTGTCCCGAAGTAACTATGCCAAACCCGGGATGGGTCTGACCCTATGTGACGATCTTAATTCATATATAGGAATTCCTATCCTTATTTCGGAAATATACCTTGTCGCATATCGATAGGCTTGTATACACATATGCGCCGATTTATTCCGATTCATGGAATGGAAGCGGAGCGCCCTATGAGCCTGCGCGCGAAGAGCGGCTTGAATGGATCGAAGAGTGAACCGATGAGCACAAACGGATTCAGGGCTGCAGGTTTTCCATGGCGTCTCTACTGCGGCAGAAGAGTGCTTGAGGAAAGTCTCAAGGATGCGGTGAAGCGAGCAGGCGCTCGGCGGGCCTTCGTCGTGTGCTCGCCGTCGATAACGCGGCGAACCGACTGTGTCGCCCGCATCGCCACGGCTCTGGGCGATCTCTATGCCGGCGTCTTCGACGAAATCGAGAATGACTCCACCTACACTTCAGTCTGTGCAGCCAAGGAAGCCGCCGTTGCGGCCGGGGCGGATCTCCTTGTCGCAGTCGGCGGTGGCAGCGTCATCATGGCAGTGCGTGGCGTGGCGATCTTCATGGCCGAGCCAGGTGATCCGTTCGAGATCATGACGCAGTATCCGGAAGGCAGGCCGGCGTTCAGCCCGCGCTTGATGGCTGCCAAGACACCGATCATCAATGTGCCGACGACACCGAACAGCGCAATGAACCGGGCGGGAACGGCGCTGAAAAACCCGAATCTCGATCATCGCATGGAATATTTCGATCCCAAGACGCGCCCCCACTCGATCTTCCTCGACGAAGAGGCCCTGCTTGCCACGCCGCCGGGCCTGATCCGCTCGACGGCGACGACCATCATCGCCAGCCTTATCGCCGCGAAAGGCCTGCTCGATTCCAATCCATTGGTCGCCGGCGACGACGAACAGGCGTTCCGGTTGGCTTATCATGCCTATCAACGGCTACCCGACGAACCAGGCAACGCATCACTGCTGATCGATCTTGGCATCGCCGCCTTCCTGCGCAACCGCGCCGAGGACGACGGAATGGGCCGTCTGCTTCGCGGCGGCCCCTTCTCCGGCAACTATGCGGTCGCGACGGCACTCCATATCCACTATCCCCGCGTCGGCCAGGGTGAAGCGACGTCGGCCGTCCATGGCGCGAAGATCAGGCTCGTGGAGTCGGTGGATCTGCGCATGGCCCGGCAGGTCGCCCAGGCGCTCGAAGTCTGGCATGACGGCATGGAGAGCCGGGAGGCCGTCCTCGCGGTGGCGGATAAACTCGAGCAACTCTACACGCGCGCCGGGATGCCGACATGCCTGCGCCGGCTCGACATTCCACGCGAAGACTTTCCGAGGCTCGCGGCCGACACCGTGAAGAACTTCAATGCAAATGCCGACCTGCGCTTGCGCGAGGCCCAGATCGCCGACGCACTTCGACTTCTCGAAGCGGCCTACTGACGAGCACAAGCAGGGAGACAAAGATGGGACCGCTGGCTGGCGTCCGAATTGTGGAGCTCGGGGGTATCGGCCCCGGCCCTTTCGCATCCATGCTCTTCTCGGAGATGGGTGCAGATGTGCTGCGCATCAGCCGTCATCAAGGTGCGGACAGAGGCATCAAAGGGTTCGACAAGCGCTATCAACTACTCAATCGGGGTCGTCGCTCCGTCGCGATGGATTTGAAGAATCCGCGCGCCCTCGAGGTGGTGAAAGGGTTGATCGCAAAGTCGGACGCGGTCATCGAAGGATTCCGGCCGGGCGTTGTCGAACGGCTGGGGCTCGCCCCCGATGAGTGCCTGCGCCTCAATCCGAAACTTGTCTTCGGCCGCATCACTGGCTGGGGCCAGGACGGTCCGCTTGCCGCCGAGCCAGGCCATGACATCAACTACATCGCGTTGACAGGAGCACTCCATGCCATCGGCCGCAAGAACGGGCCGCCTGTCCCACCACTCAATCTGGTCGGCGATTTCGGCGGCGGCGCCCTTTACTTGGCGTTCGGCATGGTCTGCGCCATCCTCGAAGCCCGATCGTCCGGAAAGGGGCAGATTGTCGATGCCGCGATGGTCGACGGCGTTTCGAGTCTGATGACACTGATGTATGGCATGCACGCCGCTGCACTCTGGACCGACACTCGCGGCTCAAATCGGCTCGACTCAGGCACACCGTGGTACGACGTCTACGAGACGTTGGATGGCAAATGGATATCGGTGGGCTGCAACGAGCCACAGTTCTATGAAGCCCTGCTCGACCGTCTCGGCGTCGATCGCGCCACCCTGCCGGTCGACCGTCACGACCGGCAGGGCTGGCCGGCCATCCGGGAATGCTTCACCCAGAAGTTCCGCGAGAAGACACGGGATGAATGGTGCGAAATCATGGCGGGCCGTGAGGTCTGCTTCGCGCCCGTGCTGTCTATGGCCGAAGCGCCCCGACATCCACACATGAAGGCTCGTGGCACTTTCGTCGAACTGGACGGCGTCGTGCAGCCGGCGCCGGCTCCTCGCTTCAGCCGCACCAAGCCTGAAATTCGGCACTCCGCTGGGTCGACAGAACAGCAGACAGACGATGTGCTTTGCGACTGGGGCTTCAGCCCCACCGAAGTGGCAAGTCTACGCGCTGGCGGTGCCATCGATTGACCCTTAGCAGCAGCAGGAACGCAGAGTGTGAGTGACGCGATCAAAGTCTCGATCAAGGATCATATCGGCACGATTGTCTTCAATCGTCCCGAAAGCCGGAACGCCTTCACCCTGGAAATGCTGGAGGAATGTTCGAGCATCCTGGCCAGCTTCCGCGACGCCCCTGAAATCAGGGTGATCGTGCTGACCGGCGCCGGAGAATCTTTCTGTTCCGGCGGCGACGTGAAGAAGATGGGGCAGGCCACTTCGGTCATTCAACGTAAGTCCGACCTCTGGAAACGCATGCAGTCGGTCCCCAAGACGCTTGCGACCGTAGACAAGCCGGTGATCGCGATGATCAACGGTGACGCCGTCGGTGGCGGGATGGACATTGCGTTGATGTGCGACATCCGCGTGGCCTCCGAAAAGGCGAGATTCTCACAAGCATATGTCAGGCTGGGCCTCGCACCGGGTGATGGCGGTGCCTTCTTTCTTGCACGGCTGATCGGCCTTGGGCGGGCGCTCGAGTTGCTTCTTACCGGCGACTTTATCGATGCGCAAAGAGCTGAAAGGATCGGGCTCGTCAATCATTGCGTCCGGCATGAAGACTTGGAAGAGACGGCCTACGGGATCGCGCGAAGAATTGCGGCTCTACCGCCCCTCGGCGTCCAAACGACGAAACGGCTCACCTATGAGAGCTTCCAGAGCGAGATGATCACCGCGCTCGAGCTGGCCTCGTCCCAGGCCGCACTGATGACGACGACCGACGATCACAAGGAAGCTGTGGCCGCCTTCAGGGAAAGACGCAAAGGAACCTATAAAGGAGTGTAGCGCGATGACCGGACCTCTCGCCGGCCTTCGAATTCTCGACCTCACGACCGTCCAGATGGGGCCGTGGTGCACCCGCATCGTCGCCGACCTGGGCGCCGAGGTGATCAAGGTTGAGGCACCCGAGGGCGATTCCAGCCGCTATGGAAGCAATTCGCGCAACCGTGGAATGAGCGGTGGCTTCCAGCACAATGCGCGCGGCAAGCGGTCGATTGCACTCGATCTCAAGAAGCCCGAAGCGCGGGACGCGATTCTGCGACTGTCTGCCGGCGCGGATGCCTTCGTCTCCAACATTCGTCCGGCTGCTCTTGACCGCCTTGGGCTGGGCTACGAGGCCGTCCGCAAGGCCAATCCGTCGATCATCTATCTCGGCATGGTCGGCTACGGTAGCGGCGGCCGCTACGCCGGGCGGCCGGCCTATGACGACCTGATCCAGGCGGCTTCGGCAATTCCTATGCTGCTGCAACGCTCGACCGGAGAGCCGCGCTTCATCCCGATGGCGGCGATCGACCGCATCGTGGGGACGGCGGCAGCCAATTCCCTGCTGGCCGGATTGCTGGCGAAGGCGCGCACGGGCGTCGGCCAGAAGATCGAAGTGCCGATGTTCGAGACGATGGTGCAGTTCGTGCTGTCCGAGCATATGCAAGGTGCGACCTTCGATCCGCCGACGAGTGCCCCAGGCTATGCTCGCACCCTATCGCGCTCGCGCCGGCCCTACGCAACTCGGGACGGCTTTCTGGCGGTGCTGCCCTACAACGACGGCCAGTGGCGGCGATTCTTCGAAGCGGTCGGCAAAGGGCACATCTTCGTCGAGGATCCACGTTTCGCCGACATCGCCGCCCGCACAACCAACATCGATGCACTGTACGACATGATCGCCGATGAACTGAAGACGCGACCGACCGCGGAGTGGCTGAAGCTGCTGCACGACGCCGACATCCCGTGCATGGTGCCACATACCTTGGAGACGTTGCTGGAAGATCCCCACTTGAAGGATCGCGACTTCTTTCAGTTGCGGGAGCACCCCTCAGAGGGTCGGATCCGCACCATGCGCGAGCCTAGCACCTGGTCGGAAACGCCCCCGCCTTCCGATCGATTTGCACCACGACTGGGACAGCATACGAGGGAGATCCTCGCAGCGGCCGGGTACGGCCAAGCCGAGATCGACGATATGGCGGCAAGGCGGATTGCGTTTCCCGAGCATCGAAGCTGATCGAAGAACGATCCGGGCCCGAGCGGTAGCCTTGATTCCGACCAACGGCAAAGAAGTCAGGCTGCCAAATACGGCGCTGCGTGGACCCGTGCCCATCGAGCCTTGTCGCTGGACGGCGGCTACGACAATCTCACGACGCGCGATCCCGCCCGCATGCCGCACCAGCGTCGTCAGCGTTGCAGCTGCCGAATGTGACATGGCGACCGCTCCCAACACGCGCGGCGTCGACATGGTTGCGTTCGACTAGCGGCGGCCTTTGGTTTCAGGGCGAGTGGCGAGGCCATGCAGAACCATCGCTGTGATGTCTCGGGCGATCTGCTTGGGCGGAGCGCCGGCCGGATGGAACCAGTCGGCCGCCCAGTTCAAGGCTCCCAGAATGGACATGCGGATTGCCGAAAGGCTAGTGTCGGAACGGATTTCGCCTGCATCCCGCGCCGCCTCCAGGACGCGTCGCCACAGGGCGCCATAGGCGCGTTGGACCACAAGGGTCCTTTCCCGGATTTCCAGGGGAATCTGCCAAATCAGCTGAATGCTCGCTGAAGTGATATCGCCCTGCGACAACACAAAGGTCAGATGCGTCTCGATCATTGCCTCGAGCTTGCGCAGCGCGGTGGTATCGGGCGGAAGCGAATTCAATCGATCCTGAACAGCATCTTTCGCTCGCCGCACCCCTTCCAATACCACTTCTTCGACAAGGGCTTCCCGCGAATCGAAATGGTAATAGAGGCTGCCGGCCTTCATACTGGCTGCTTCGGCAATATCGGTCAGGCGGGTCCCAGAATAGCCCTGTTCACGAAACACGCGTGCAGCCGCCTGCAAGATTCGCTGGCGTGTAAGATCCGACTTTCGCGGATTGGCCGGATTCGCTTTCCTGGACTTACGGCCGCGGGGCGAATCCTTTCCTCCATGACCGTCCCGTGCCCTAAGGCGCGCGATCCTATTCGTCTGGCCAGCTACCAAATCGCTGCTCCCCTGAACGGCCCAAAAGCGTACGACGCCGGTATAGCATCCTGCACACCAAGTCCCATCAAACCAGTTGCCTGCTTTTTCTAATCAAATATAGAATTCGGGTGGAAGAATATGGGAGGCAACGCATGCACGGCACGGTATCCGCCGCAAAGTCGTCCGCACAGCCTTTGGCTCCATACCAGCAGCGACGGGCGGCACTGGCGGCGCGGTATCCCAGGTGGATTTCCAAGACCCTGGACGCTCATTTGGTCGACGTTGGAGCGGCCTATCCGGATCGGCCGTATGTGCTGACGGACCAAGTGACGCTCTCTTATGCCGATGTCGTGCGACAGTCAGACCAGATCGCGAAAGGGCTCCGCGCGTTGGGCGTCGGTCCGGGCGATCGGGTGGCCCTTGTGGTGGCAAACGTTCCCGAGTTCGTGCCGCTTGTTTTCGCGATATGGCGGTTGGGCGCGACGGCAATCCCGGTCAACTATCTCTTCAAGGCCAAGGAGTTGGCCTATGTGATCGGCCAGTCGCAATGCCGCGCCGTCATCACCATGTGCTCGTTCCGCGGACTCGATTACCTCGCCGCCCTGGACGAGATCGTGCCGGACTGGCGTAAGGGCAACTTCGCACCCTTTCCCAACCTCTCCTTTATCGCCGTCCTCGAGGGCGACCGATCCGATCTTCTGACGCTCGACGGCATTGTCGGCCGCGGCGCGGCCGACGCAACACCGCTACCCCCCAATCCGGTCAAGGCCACCGACCCGGCTGTCATCATGTACACCTCCGGCACCACCGGGCTACCGAAGGGAGTCATCCAGAGCCATGACAATCTGGCGCGCTCCGGTTTCGGCGGCGCCTACTATCTGGCTTTCGAAGACGGTCGCCGCATCCTGTCGGCGCTTCCTCTCTACCATGCCTTCGCGCTCGTGCAGGGCCTCCTGGCTGCCCTGTTCGTGGGTGGCGCCGTCGTTCCCCAACTCACCTTCGATGCGACCCAGACCTTCGCCGGCATCCAGCGGCATCGCGCGAGCTACCTCATGCTGGTACCGACGATGGGGGTAGCCCTGCTCGAACACCCCGACATCGACAAATACGACTTGTCATCGCTGATCGCTGTGCTCATGGCGGCTGCACCATCGCCGGTCTGGACCTGGCAGTCGATGAAGGACCGACTGGGATTGAAGGAAGTCTTCACTGGCTACGGCATGACCGAGGTGTCGTCCGCGACGACCTTCACGGCACCAGACGATCCGCTGGAGCGGGTGGCGACCACGGTCGGCCGTCCGTTCGAAGCCGGCGCTGCCGGCATCGAGAACCTCGGCGGGCTGATCGCCGAGTACAAGACCATCGATCCGCTCACCGGAGCCGACCAGCCGCCGGGCGCAGAAGGCGAACTCTGTGCCCGCGGCCCGGTCACGACCGCCGGGTACTATGCCAAGCCTAAGGAGACTTCCGAGCTTCTGCTGCCCGAGGGCTGGGTCAGGTCCGGCGATCTCGGCCGCATCCGTCCCGACGGCTATATCGAACTCACTGGTCGATCCAAGGAACTTTACAAATCGGGTGGCGAACTGGTGTCACCCAAGGAAATCGAAGAGCTTCTGACGGGCCAGGACGCCGTCGCCCAGGCCTATGTGGTCGGCGTTCCGGACGATCGCTGGGGCGAGATCGGTTGCGCCTGGATCGTGCGGACGCCGAACGCCTCCATGGACGAGGAGCAGGTCATCGCCCTGACCAAGGATCGGTTGGCGCGCTTCAAGGTGCCCAAGCATGTGTTCTTCCTCGAAGCCTCGGAGTTGCCGACGACCGCGACCGGAAAGGTCCAGAAGTTCCAGCTGATCGAGATGGCCAAACGCCGGCTGGGCACGTCCGACAAGCCATCGGCGGGGCGCTGACATATGGACCTGGGCTTTGCCAACAAGGTCGTGATCGTTACCGGTGGCGCTTCCAACATCGGACGTGCCATCTCGCGTGAGTTCGCGGCCGAAGACGCCATGGTTGCGATCCTCGACCGCGACATCGATCAGGCCGACAGGACGAGCAACGAGATCAAGGCTTCCGGCGGCAGGGCGACAGCCTATCAGCTGGACGTCACCGACGTCGAAGCCACGCGCGCGGCCGTGCAGAAGGTCGAAGCCGATCTCGGCCCCGTGGCCGTTCTGGTGAACAACGTAGGCTGGAACGGGAAGGCCGAATTCTTCCTCGGCCTCACACCGGACCGATGGCAGAAGGCCTACGAACTCAATCTCTTCTCGACCTTCAATGTGACGCAGCCCGTGCTGGCACGCATGGTCGAACGACGCACCGGCTCAATCGTGTCGATTGCAAGCGATGCGGGCTTCGGCGAGTTCCGCATGGCCGATTACGGTGCCATGAAGGCTGGCGTTCTGGCCTTCACTCGCACGATCGCGAAGGAGTACGGACGATACGGCATCCGCGCCAACGCCGTCGCTCCTGGCCTCGTCATTCCGGCAGATGACGACATCGGCGACGGCAGCCTGTGGAAGACCGATATCGGCATGGGCCCCAAGGAGATCCGGAACATCGAATCGGGCATTCCCCTCAGGCGGCGGTCGGAGGCGATCGATATCGCCTGGTCGGTGCTTTTCCTCGCGTCCGAGCGCGCGCGCCAGCTCACAGGCCAAGTCGTGAGCGTCTCGGGCGGCTTCCAGATGCCACGGTAGGGCCAGGAGACGGCAATGCGTGTTTCACGGCAGCTCGAACTGCTCGATCGGCTGATCGGGGCCGATATCGATCGACCCTGGAGTTTCGCACCGGCCAGCATGCGCAATCCGGCGTCCGCCTATACCGATGCCGACCGTTTCGCCCGCGAGATCAAGGTTCTCTTCCGGGACCGGCCGCAGTTCGTCGGCCTCACCGGGGAATGCAGGCTGCCGGGGGCCTTCATTGCACAGACCTTGGGAGGCGTCCCCATTGCCGTTGTCCGCCAGCTCGATGGCAGCCTGCACGCAATGGTCAATGCCTGCCGCCATCGCGGCGCTCCCCTGCTGGAAGGCAGTGGCCAAGGCGGGATGCGCCGCATCGTCTGCCCGTATCATGGCTGGACCTACGATATCGACGGGAAGCTGCTGAACCAGCCGGGCTCCGCCGGCGGATTCGACGATCTCGCCGCGAATTGCGACCTGCACCGGAGAGCCGTTGCTGAAAAGCATGGGCTGATCTTCGTTCACCCAACCAGCAACGAGCCGTTCGACGTCGACGACGTCCTCTGTGGTGCCGAGGACGAGATCGCCGATTATGGCTTGGCCGACTACGTCCATATCGAGACCCGGGTCAACAGCTGGAAGATGAACTGGAAGCTCTTTCTCGACACATTCACCGAGGCCTATCACATACGCTGGCTGCACAAGAATTCGATCGCGCCCTACTTCCTCCCCGACCTTCTTTTCGATGCGTTCGGGCCGCATCCGCGGGCGATTGGCCTGCGCAAGGACGTTGTCGATCAGTTCACCCGAAAGCCACGTGACGAGTGGCGCCTGCTACCCTATTCGACGGCCCAGTACTTTCTCGTGCCCAATGGCCTGCTCGTCTACCAGCTCGACCATGTCGAGGTGTGGCGGGTCACACCGACCGACGTCGGATCGTGCCGGATATCGACCAGCATCTTCGCCCCCGATGCGCCGGCCACGGACAAGGCCCGCAACTACTGGAAGCACAATCTCGACCTCCTGCTCGACGTGACGGGCAAGGAAGACTTCCCGCTGCAGGAAAAGGTACAGGCAAATCTCGCTTCCGGTGCCCTGCCGGAGGTGGTCTATGGCCGGATCGAGCCGGCCCTCGTCCATCTGCACGCCTCGATCAACGCCGCGGTCGGCGAGTCCACATTTTGACTGGGGCAGGTATCGGCGCCGTCGCGGCCACTACTCAGCCGCCTGCGCCGGCGTCGTGTGCCGAACGCCGATATCGCCGCCGACGTCGTATTGCTTGAGTCGCGGCAGCACCGAGGACACGAAGAGATCGTGATTCCTGCGTGCCACGTCCGCGGGCATGCCACCGTAGTTCAGCATCACGAGCATCGCACCGGCATCGATGTAGTCCACGTAGCCAATCAGCTTCTGCAGCACCTCGTCTGGCGTTCCCCAGACCTGAAGGTCTGCAAGGAATCCGTTGAACTTCTCCAATCCGTGCTTCTGGATATTGCGGGCAAGGCCCGCATAGTATTCGTAGCCCTCGATCGAAGCGAACGCGACATTGCCGAACTCGTAGTGCTCGACCGTCGAACGCGCATACCGCTGCAGATAGACCTCGCGCATCCGCACGGCTTCGTTCCGATCCTCATGCACGGCGACAAAGATGGTCAGTATCGGCTTGGGCGCCGGCATACCATTCAATGCGAGATAGCGTTGGCGATACCCTTCGACCTCTGTCTTGACCATCTCCCACGGCTTCTGGGCAATGATCATCAAGCCAACGCCGAGCTTTGCCATCAGATCGATGGAATATGGCGAGATCGCCGACGCGAAAGTGCGCCCCTTGAAACTGGCGTAAGGCGCCGGTCTGATCTGCGTGCGCGGTTGCTTGTACAGCTCTCCGTCGTATTCCATCGTGCCGGTTTCCAGCCCATTCAGGATGGCCTCGGTATACTCCGTGAAGCGGCGGCGAGACTCGCCCATCGGCGTCCGAAATGCCTCGAACTCCACCCGACCGAGACCACGGCCGATTCCGAGGATCGCCCGTCCTTCCGACAGATGATCCAGCAGACAGAAATTCTCAGCAACCCGTAACGGGTCATGCCAGGGAAGTACCGTCACCATGGTGCCGAGCTTCACTCTCCGCGTCTGGCCCGCGACCCAGGCCAGGAACTGCGAGACGTTGGGCGTCAACATGTAGTCGGTAAAATGGTGCTCTGGCGTCCAAACCGATTCGAAGCCGTTCGCCTCGGCCTGAGCCGCCAGTTGCAGCTCGTTCCGGTACACCTCGGTGTCCGTCTGGCCGGAAATCAGATTCTGGAAGCTGAGCGCGAGGCCGACATGCATGGGCGCACTCCGTGGAAGCAGAAGCCAATAGTATATATTCTAATTTCTTTTAGAAATGAGAGTCAAATGGGCCGGCCATGCGAGGCGCTCAATTCTAATCGCGAATAGAAGATATGTTGACGGACAGGCGGGCTCGGGCTGTGATCGGATAGCGAAAGCAATCTGGGTGCAGCGGCATGAAAGCTTGGCGTATCTACGAGAAGGGCCACCACTCGAAGGCCCTTGTGCTGGAAGATATCCCTCTTCCCGAGCCTGCTGCCGGCCAAGCCCGCATCCGTGTTCGCGCAGGCACCATCAATTTCGCCGATATTCTGCTGTGCCAAGGCGTATACCAGGACCGGCCTCCGGTCCCCTTCACGCCCGGACTGGAAACCTCAGGCGTCGTCGAAGCCGTCGGACCTGGTGTCGATCTCGATGTAGGCCAACATGTCGCCGCCATGTCGGCATTGCCGTCAGGTGGCTTTGCCGAACAAGCGCTCGTTCGCGCACATGCAGCCGTGGTCTTTCCACGCCACATCTCCTTCCCGGACGCCACTGTCCTCTATTCGACCTATCAGACGGCGCATGTCGCCCTGCACCATCGCGGCCACCTGCGTGCCGGCGAATGGCTGCTGGTGCTTGCCGGGGCCAGCGGCGTGGGCTCTGCCGCCATCCAACTCGGTGCCGCCGCCAAGGCGCGGGTGATCGCGACAGCAGGATCTGCAGAAAAGCTCGATCTCTGCCGGCAGATCGGCGCCAGTCACGTGATTGATCACCGCAATGAGGATGTCGCTCGGCGCCTGGCCGAAATTACAGCGGGTCATGGGGTCGACGTGGTGTTCGATCCTGTCGGCGGGTCGTTGACTGAGATCGTGCGACGCCGCCTTGCGTGGGAAGGCAGACATCTCGTCATTGGATTCGCTGGCGGCCAGATCCCGGCCTTTCCCGCCAACCACGTCCTGGTGAAGAACTACACCGTACTTGGCGTGCACTGGTCCGCCTACACCGCCCACGACCGACCGGTCGTCGCGGCGGCGCACAAGGAAATCATCGATCTATACGAGCAGGGCCTCATCCGACCTGCCGTCGCAAAGACAGTAGGACTCCACGATGTGCCACAGGCATTGAGTGCACTCGAGAACCGAGATGTTGTCGGCCGGCTGGTCCTGGCCCCGTGAATTTCACTCGGGATGACGTTCCGACCCCTGCCGCGTGTATTGACGGTCAAACCGTTCCGATACTGCCGGACTCTTTCGACCATCGCCGCCTCCACTCGTCGACCGGGCATCAATTCCACAAACGCGCGGCTGCTGGCGGCGCAGCCTCACCTGCGTTAAGTCGAAGCATGGTCGTTCATCCTGGGGCCCAGTCGTGGCGTTCACCCTAACTTGGCCGCATCACCCGGTCAGTCTGTTGCTCACCGTCGCTCTGTACGTCGTGCACCTGCTGGTCGTCGCGCGCGCAATCACCCGACCCAATCGCATCCCGGTCTCGCGCGTGGCCTGGATAGCCGTGATCATGTTGCTGCCGCTGCTGGGTGTGGTGGCCTATCTGCTGCTGGGTGAGACCAGCATTGGCCAGAGACGGATCAGACGCCTTCGCGCGATCGAGGCGCGGATGCCGCTGCCGCACGATGCTTCATATGCGCCTGCCACCATTGAACGCGAGGCAGCCAACCTGTTCGACCTGTGCCGTTCGATCAACGGATTCTTTCCGGTCGCCGGCAACCGCATCACGCTGTTGGGCGATGCGCACGCGCCACCGGACATGCCGATGGTCAATTCCGATATCGCCATCGATGCGCTCGTTGCCGATATCGAAACGGCGCACGAGCACGTTCATATAAGCTTCTACATCTGGTTGGACGACCATAGCGGTGGCAAGGTGGCCGATGCGGTGGCGGCCGCCGCGCAGCGAGGCGTGCGTTGCCGCGTGATGGTGGATGCGCTTGGCTCGCGAGCGTTTACCCGCTGCCCGCGCTGGCGGCAACTGCGCGAGGCCGGCGCACAGACGGTCGCGACACTCAACGACGTCCCGCGGCTCGGTCATCTCGCCGTGGGACGGCCCGACCTTCGCAATCACCGCAAGATCGTGGTGATCGACAACCGGATCGCCTACTGCGGCAGCCAAAATTGTGCCGATCCACAATTTCGGGTGAAACCGAAGTTCGCGCCGTGGGTAGACATCTTCCTGCGATGCGAAGGCCCGGTGGTGCGGCAACAGCAATACCTGTTCCTGGCCGCATGGATCGACGAGACCGGGGAAGCATTGGAGCAGCTGCCGACCGCCGCTCCCCTACCCGAACGCTTCGATGACAATGTGACAGCGCAGATGTTCGGCACCGGGCCAACCAGCCAGAGCAATGCCATGTCCGACATGTTCGCAGCCTGCATCTATGCAGCTCGCCAGGATCTGTTGATCACTACGCCTTACTTCGTACCGGACGAAGCCATCCTGCGCGCTCTGTGCGCCGCACCCAAGCGCGGGGTCAAGACCACCATTGTCTTCCCGGCGCGCAACGATTCCTGGCTGGTCGGCAACGCGTCCCGCAGTATGTATCCAGCCTTGCTCGCCTCCGGCGTCGCCGTATACCAATATCCGTTGGGATTGCTGCACACCAAGTCGATGACTTTGGACAACGAGATCGCACTGGTCGGATCGGCCAACATGGATCGTCGCAGCCTGGAACTGAACTATGAGAACAACCTACTCATCGCCGACAAGGACACAACCAAGGTCATCCGCGAACGGCAGCTCGGGTATCTCGCTGCCTCCCGGCCGATAGCCATCGACGTTGTGCAAGCATGGCCGTTTCGCAAACGGCTGGTCCAAAATGCTGTGGGTATGATGGCGCCGATTCTATAAGCCGATTCTCTCGGCCGTCCCGATGCCAGCAACACCATGATGCTGGCGAACGAAACTTGAGAAATTTCCGGCTCTCGGCGCCTTCGCCTTTTCGACAGGGACAACAAACTACCGCGACAACCGGCGAAAAGGCCGTCATGGCCATGCTCCGACTGCTCCAATCGCCACGCGACTGACCCGGGCCGGACGCTCTCTCCACTCCTGGTTAGTCCGCCGCCCGAGTCTGCATGCGGAGCTCGTGGTCGACGGAGAGGATCGGAAAGCCTTCGATGGAGACAGACTTCCGTCCATCGACACCGACGCAGGGTTCGCCCACAAGGGTGATGCGGTAGAGTTGCCGGTCGAAGTCGGAGGAGAAAATGTCCGTCGGTGCCAGATGCGAGGTGGCACGATTGTCCCAGAACGCGATATCGCCGGCGTTCCACTTGAAGCGGACGGTATACTCCGGCCGCGCTATATGCTCCCACAGCAGTTCCAGTATCTTCTGGCTTTCGCGTGGGGTCATGCCGACGATCGACTTCAAAAACGACGGACTGACGAACAGTACCCGCTCCCCGGTTTCCGGATGAACGGTCACCAGTGGATGCTCGCTGCGCAGTGCGCGCCGCCTCACTCGTTCGTTATACTCGGCTGTGGCATTCGCGTTTCCCCGTGGCTCAAAGGCGTGAATGGCCCGTAAGCCATCGATAAAAGCCCGCATGGGCTCCGACAGCCCGGCATAAGCCACAACGAGGTTGGTCCAGAACGTGTCGCCACCATAGGGCGGGATCGTCACACCGCGCAGGATCGAGCCGGCAGGCGGGTTCACCGCGGCGGTGATGTCGGTGTGCCAGCCGGACCAGGGCGTCACCATCATCGATCCGCGATCGGAATTGGCGGTACGATTCTTGGCGACCGAGTAGATCTCCGGATACTGATCGATATGACCGAACACGGCATGGCCGATCGTGCACTCTCCGAACTGCCGAGCCATCGCGACATGCTGCGCGTGGTCCAGGTGTTGGCCACGGAAGAACACCACCTTCCATTTCAGCAGCGCGGCCCGCACGGCCTTCAGCTGCGCCGGCGGGAGCGGCTTCTTGAGGTCCAGATTGCTGATCTCGGCGCCAATATGCAGCGTCAGCGGGGTGACAACGATGCCACTCGGATCCTGAGTCGACGATGACATGTGGCTTTCCTCTGGAGATTTCTTTGCCCAGCATGAGTGACGAGTTGGAGGACTGTCAAATTTTCGATCAACTGGAACTGCCGTTCGCGCTGCGGATTCGCAAGAGGGAGGGGACAATCGTGCGGCACCCAGAGTTGGAAGTGTTGCCTTCAAAGAGCGGCCTCATCCGCGAGGCCCTTCAGGGGTGGCGGCCTCGGTCAGGCTGCATGGGTTGGCGCAGCCGATCGTCGGATGCCTGCGTGTCGTGTTGTAGAAGCGCGCTGTAGTCGAGCACACCCGCTCTACAACGTTGCGTGATCGATAGACCTTGGGAACGCCCTCCCCCTTCAGCGAAGGGATAGAGTCTCTCCGCCGCAGCTTTTATTCGGGTTGGACCTGTGCAGTGCTGATGCCGCTCGCACCACCGAAACGGCCTTGCAAGGTCAAGTCGGGCCATCCTTCCAACGCAGCAGAATGGCTTCGGTACGGACGACGAGGAAATTCAGCGTCAGCCCGATGACGGCGAGTGCCAGGATCGTGCCCGGCACGCCTCCGGCGGGAAAACAGGCAGCGTAAAACGAGATGCGCCGGTCGAGCCCCGTGCGCGCCCGAATCATCTCGCCTACGACGACGCCCGGCAACGAGTAGACCAGCCCCAATCGCATACCGCCGAAGATTGCCGGGACCACGCCCGGCAACATCCCCTCCAAAAGTGTTGGCGGTCGGTGGCACCCTGCGCACGCATGGTCAGGATCGGTTCGCGGCCAAGCGAGCGGATGTCTGCTTCGGTGTTCAGCATAGGAATGAAGAACACGAGGCTGACGGCGAGCGCCACTTTCGAGCTCTCAACGAGGCCAAACCAGATGATGAATATCGGTGCCCGGGCGATGTGGCTGTTCCACGCGAGGGCATGTTCGTGAGCATGATGTCCAAGAGCAAAAGCCCGCGCAGTTAATTTTGTGGCGGTTATCTCGGCACTCGCACATCTTCGCAAACTCGCGATCGTCGGCGACGAATCGTTCAAACACCGGCACGATCAGGCACATCGGGAACCTTTCAACGCACATTCGCCCGCAAGTTATCCCCAAACCACAATTTGCTCATCACGGAAACATTGCTACGTCAGTCAATGGGTGGCGACACCCAAACACACCTAGGAAAGGAGAATCATTTTGGCTGGAAGAATCAGCACGAAAAAGCGAGCAACCAAGAAGAAGGTCGCCAAGAAGAAGACCGCCAAGAAAGCTGCGAAGAAGAGCGTCGTGAAGAAAGCGGCGAAGAGGAAGGCAGCAAAGAAGAAGAAGACGATTTAGTTCCCTCAATAGCGTATGACAGCGCCCCGCCGAAAGGCCGGGGCGCTTCTTCTTTCGTGGCGAGATGCTGCGGCATACCCGCATACAGATAGCCGGTGGCTTTTATCAGGCAGGTCCTGCAGCGAACCTAAACTGCTCAGGTATCATTCACCGAGTGCCGCCGGTGCCTGATGTTGGTTGTCAGTGATCCGCTCACAGAGCCAATCGGAACGAGCGATGCTCTATCGGACAGCAGCCTGCTGCGTTTCCAACTGGCGATGGTCAAGGAAGGCAATCATTCGTTTGCGGCTGTCCGCGGCGGCATCGGGACTGTTGCCGATCAGGAGCCCGACATAATGCTGCACCAGGATATCGAGATCGTACGAATGGGCTGCCTGAGGATAGGCTGCACCGTATATTCGGCGCGCGCGACTTCGACATTGGCGCATTCGCGTCCCGCGACTCGGTTGCCGCGACCACCGCTGAAGACCGGGACAGGTATCACAAGCTTTGCACTTGAACCTACGAGATCGCATCAAGGATAAAAGGCAACAGCACCGCGGAAGGCTGGCGGCGTGAATTCTTCCGGTTCCAAAGAATCGGGCACAACGAGCCGCTGGCCGTCGCCCCGGTTCGGTGCCACATCGACTGCGATGCCAGCTACCGTAGACGCGCCCTTCTCAACCAGATCGGCCTCCAACAGTTTCGCGCAGGAGAATCCCTGCCCAAGATCGTGCATTGAGGCGTGAGCATCGCGCCGAAGATACGTGGATTCACGGAGAAGTCGCGATACCCTCTGCCTGACGACAACCCTCTGCCTGACGGCCCACGCCCGGTATTGGCGATCGGAAAAGATTGAAGAGGAGACCTCGATGACCATCCGCCGTCCACTGGATGGAATGCTCGTTCTTGATTTGGGGCAGATCTACAATGGTCCTTACTGCGGGCTGCAGCTCGCCTTCATGGGTGCCCGGGTGCTGAAGATCGAACCGCCGGAGGGTGACGTCGTCCGTCGCCGCAAGCGCGACGTCGAGCCCTACCCGCTGGTTATGCTGAACTCCAACAAGGAATCGGTGGTGCTCGACCTCAAGCAGCCGCGTGGCAAGGAGATCTTCCTTGCGCTGGCCGCCAAAGCAGACGTTCTGATCGAGAATTTTGCCGCTGGCGTCATGGACCGCTTGGGCCTGGGCTGGGAGGTGTTGCACAAGCTCAATCCTCGCCTGGTCTATGGGGGCAGCTCGGGCTTCGGTCTTGACGGCCCCTACCGCAATCTGGCCGCCATGGACGTAACGATCCAGGCGATGAGCGGGATCACCAACGCCACCGGCCATGCCGACGGACCACCGACCAAGGCGGGTGCCGCCGTTTGCGACTTCCTCGCAGGTATCCACCTCTGCGCTGGCATCCTCGGCGCACTGGTGCAGCGTGAACGCACCGGTTTTGGCCAAAGGGTAGAAGTCGCCATGCACGAGGCCGCCGCGATCTCCCTCGCCTCGGCACTGGGCGCGGTGATGGACGGCGACAAGAATGTGCCGGATCGCACCGGCAACCGACATCCCGCGCTCGCCATGGCGCCATACAACACCTACCCCTGTACCGACGGCTACGTTGCGATCTTCACCTCGGCGGAGCGACACTGGCATTCCATGTGCCAGATATTGGGGCGCTCGGATCTGCTCGAGAATGCGAACTATTCGACCACGCCTGGTCGGGCCAAGCACATGGCGGAGATCGACGACATCGTGGGTGCCTGGACGATCACGCGCAGCAAGGACGAGGTCCTGCGGCTCCTCAATGAAGCGCATGTACCGTGTGCGCCAGTAAAGACAGCGCGCGAGGTAGCGTACGATCGTCATCTCGAGGCACGCGGCTTCTGGGTCGATGTCGACCATCCGAGGCGCGGCCGCACACGTGTTCCGATCTCGCCGATTCGCCTCCACGCTGGCGGCAAGGCAGAGATCCACCGGCCGGCGCCAACGTTAGGGCAGCATACCGAAGATGTCCTGAGCGAACTGTTGGGGATGACTGCCGCCGAACTCACGCGGCTGCGACAAGAGAACGTCACCGTACCGGTGACTGAACGCAACCCGTGACGTTCCGGCCGGCGCCGATCTCATGGATGCTCGGCCTGAGCGCCTCGCCCGCGAGCTCAAGCGTCGCAAGCGCAATGGGTAAGGAGAAACGCCGTGGTCCGGCACTTCCCGGATTGAGGTAAAGCACACCGCCGACGGTTTCGATTTTCGGACGATGTGAATGACCTGATACAACGATATCGATTCCGGCTGCCGCGGGATCGATATCCAGCTCTTTGAGGTCGTGAAGCACATAGATGGACCGGCCATCGAGCTTCAAGAGCACGGTGTGCGGGTACTCCGATGCCCACCCGCCTCTATCGATGTTTCCTCTTATTGCCGTAGTCGGCGCAATCTTTCGCAATCCCGAAATCACTTCAGGGTGGCCGATATCGCCCGCATGAATGATGCCGTGGACGCCCACGAGTCGTTGGACCACCTCGGGCCTCAGAAGACCATGCGTATCCGAAATGATGCCGAGCTTCATGGTCGAGGTCTCCACTCTTTGAGCAGTCGGATCGACGGCCACCCACTTGACGATGCCGCAACGAACCTGCGTTGAGCCGCTGTCCAGTCGGCAAGGAGCAATGCAGCACTCCAAACTCTGCGAGGCAATCTGCCCTGCCCGGCAATCACCATCGAGGCGCGGTCACGTTAAAGATAGCATCCCCTGCATCAAGCGCTACGACATCGACACGGCCAGGTGCATCGCGATTGTCATCCTCCGATGCGGTTGTCCCTCTTCGTCCATCGCTGCAAGCGCGAGCGCGGCATGGGCATAGGCGCCTCCAGCCCGCATCTCGGCAGCGACCCAATTGGCCTCCATCAGCTCCTGGCGCGTCGCACCATGACGAAGCGCTGCTTTCGTATGCCCTCGGATGCAATAAGGACATTGCGTGACATGCGCCACGGCGACAGCAATGAGCTGCTTGGCCTTCGCAGGCAGCGTTCCTTCCGCGAACACCTGCCAGCTGAACGCCTGGAAGGCCTTCTCGGTCCCTGGAGCAAGTGCCCGGCATACCTACACGAGTTCTCGAGTCGAGGGTGGATATACGTCTTGAGTCAAGCGTGTCCCCCCCCCATGCTTCTCCTGGCACCGATGGATATGCGCCAGTACCGGCGGTCAACTTAACGCAGCCATTGCTTTCCGAGCATCACTAATTAAATATATTACATATATATTAGAGGATCCCGGCAGCCTTGGCCGAACCATGCCGATGCCGTGACGCCTGGAGTGGACAATGACCTATGTGGTTACGGAAGCTTGCATCAAGTGCAAGTACATGGATTGCGTCGAGGTTTGCCCTGTTGATTGCTTCTACGAAGGCGACAACATGCTGGTCATCAACCCCGACGAATGCATCGACTGTGGTGTATGCGAACCGGAATGCCCGCCAGCGGCGATCGTCGCGGATACCGAGAAGGGCGTGGAGAGGTGGCTGGAGCTTAACAGGACCTACTCCACCCAGTGGCCGAACATCAGCCGTAAGGACGAAGCGCCTGCGGACGCCGATCAATGGAAGGATACGCCCGATAAATTCACCCGCTTCTTCTCACCCAAGCCAGGAAGATCACCGTAACGGCGATCCGGATGTACCCAACGCTCTGGGGAGGCTCGTCACGATAGCGCTGCTCGAGGCCCCGTCTTCTTTTGCGTCCGTAACACATGAACAGCGCCGTCCAGGCCCAGCAATCGACTGAGCGACTGCCGCGGCTTCACCAGGTCCGCGAGCGTGTATCCGTCGAGAGTGGCAAGGAATGCGTTCGTCGCGTCGCGCAATGCGCTTCGCAATACGCAACAGCTCTCGATGCGACAATAGCCCTTGTCTCCCTGCAGACAGCCCAGCACGCCCAGCTCTTCTTCCATGTCACGGACAACCGCTCCGACATTGATCTGAGCCGGCTTCCGGGCAAGCGATATCCCGCCTCGCTTGCCGCGAACCGTCTCCAGGTACCCAAGCCGCCCGAGGCCATGCACCACCTTCATGAGATGGCCTCTGGAAATGTCGAAATGCTCGACGATCTCCCCGATCGTGGTCAAGGCATCGTCCTTAACCCCTGCATACATCAGTACGCGTAGCGCATAGTCCGTATGGAGGGTGAGGCGCATGGGAAAACCCTTCTCTCGTCAGATTTGCCGGAACGTACGTTCAAGAACGAAAAGACATAGTATACATATATGATATAGCTACCTTGATTCGCCAGCGAGCCGGTCATGCTGCCGATCCGGAACAAAAGCGACAACCACGCCGACCTTGAAACGCCATGACTGCCATCCCGCGTTATCACGCCCAAGCGGGCATCGCCCTCTTCTCCGCCGGGTTCCGGCCTTTCTTTCTCGCTGCATCAATCTGGGCCGCCGTCGCCGTCCCCCTTTGGCTGGCTGCCTATGCCGGAGGACTAGCAATTCCAACGCAGCTCCCTGCGATCGTCTGGCATGCCCACGAAATGATCTTCGGCTTTGCCGCGGCGGTAGTGGCCGGCTTTCTTCTGACCGCCATTCCAAACTGGACCGGACGCTTGCCGCTTCAGGGCATATCGCTGGCGGCTCTTGTCGGTCTGTGGGCTGCCGGCCGTCTTGGAGTCCTATTCTCTGGCGCGATCGGCGAACCGATGGCCGCCGTCGCAGATCTGAGCTTTCCCCTAGTATTCGCCCTCGTCGTCGCGAGGGAGATTCTCGCTGGCAGCAACTGGCGCAATCTGCCGATGCTTGGGGCGCTCGGCCTGCTTCTTGGCGGCAATCTGCTGGTTCATCTCGAGGCTCTCGGGATCGGCAATGGGGCAGAACTCGGTAACCGAATCGGTCTCGCCACCCTGCTCATGCTGATCTCGCTGGTAGGCGGTCGGATCATTCCAAGCTTCACGCGCAACTGGCTGGTAAAGATGCGCCCGGAGACGGCTCTGCCGACGCCGGCCGGGCATCTTGATCTTGCGGCCCTTGGCGTGACAGGACTGGCGCTCGCGGCCTGGACGGTTGCGCCTGACGCACAGGCCACGTCCTGGGCGCTGTTGGTCGGCGGCCTCGCCGTCAGTGTGCGGCTGTCGCGCTGGCGCGGCTTGGGCACAGCAAGGGAACCGCTACTGCTCATTCTTCATGTCGGATACGGTTGGCTTGCGTTCGGCCTTCTGCTGGTCGGCCTCAACGGCGTCCTCGAATTCTTGCCGACAGCAGCGGCCTTGCACTCCCTCACGGTGGGCGCCATTGGCACGATGACGCTCGCAGTCATGACACGGGCATCACTGGGTCATACCGGCCGTTCGCTCTCGGCCGGCCCGGGGACAAAGGCCATCTACGCGCTGATCACAGCCTCCGCCGTTTTGCGAATCCTTTCACCACTTGCGGAAGACTGGCAACTCCTCACGGTAACGGTGGCGGGCGCTGCGTGGGTGTTGGCATTCGGTCTGTTCGCAGTCTTGTACGGAAATGTGTTACGGCGCCCAAGCGCCAAGGGTGAGGCTGCAAAGCCGATCTGACAGATCGGCTTTGCAGCCTGCCGGCGCGCGTGTGCAGAGCGCGCTATGCTGTTTTTTTGCGCGAGATGCATACTCGCCAGACTTCCCATGCCCGACCAACATATTCCCTGCCCGCGGCACAACCTGCTTGCCGAGGATGCCGCCATAGCGCCCGAGCCAAGCGAGGAACGGTACGACTTTGCAGAACTGGCTCCAGCCGAGACCCGAAAACCAGCCGAGCAGAAAGAGATGGCCCAAGGCGCCGATCATCGCCAACTCATGGTCAGCAGATGCACGGCGGCAAGCGTCATTGGCGCAGGGAGTAAGGTGACCGGAACAGAGATCCCCCAACCAGGGCAGGCCGTGCGAAGAAGAAGAAGGTCAACGCTGCCCCAAGGTGGAGCATCGTCCAGCGGAAAATGGCAAAACCCATCATCGCATTTCCATTCGTCGACCTTTCGACGACGGCTAGATTTATTAACATACTTTCAATCTATATCTTTATCCATGCGTCAAGTCGTCGTTGCCAAATCGAGTGAGCTCAAATGCAAACGGCGACACTCCGCCATAGCGAATGCGGCTCGCCATCTCTTTCGCGATCCTCTAAATTCTCTGTACGCGGCGTCGCTGTCGTGGTGACTGGCGCCGAAGTTTCGCCGGACCGGGGGGTAAAGGCGATGCAAGTGATTGCGACTCTCACCAGAAGCGAGCGGCAATGGGCGCTCATCATCCTTCTGGTCCTTTTCGCTCTCGGGCTAGCACTGATGGCCGCCGGGCGGAACGATCCGCTGGCAGGACACGGAGCACTTGTGATGATTGCCGCGCTCGCGGCGATATTCGCAGTGATATCCGGCTATTTCACGCCGGAGCCGGGCGATGAACGCCTCGACCATTACTATGACGAGCCGAGCAAGATCGGCCTGGTGCTGGCAATGGCGTGGGCCGCCGTCGGGATGTTCTTCGGCGTATGGGTGGCTGCGCTGCTGGCATGGCCCGATCTTACCTTTGACGCCGGCTGGGCGAGCTTCGGACGCATCCGCCCCGTCCACACAACTGGCGTCATCTTCGGCTTTGGCGGCAATGCGCTGATCGCCACCTCATTCTACGTCATGCAGCGCACATCGCGGGCTCGATTACCTGACCAGCTTAGTCCGCTATTCGTGCTGTTCGGCTACAATCTCTTCTGTTTGCTTGCCGTAAGCGGCTACATGATGGGCATCACCCAGTCCAAGGAATATGCCGAGCCCGAATGGTATGCCGACATATGGCTGGTCGTCGTGTGGGTGGTCTATTTTGTCATATACCTGCGCACGCTCGCGCGGCGCAACGAACCGCACATCTATGTCGCGAACTGGTATTATCTGGCGTTCATTCTGGTCGTGGCGATGCTGCATATCGTCAATAACCTCGCCGTGCCGGTCTCCTTCGGCAGCGCCAAGAGCTACTCGCTGTTCTCCGGTGTCCAGGATGCGATGACGCAATGGTGGTATGGCCACAACGCCGTCGCCTTCTTCCTGACATCCGGCTTTCTCGGCATGCTCTACTATTACATGCCCAAGCGCGCTGGACGGCCGATCTATTCCTACCGGATGTCGATCATCAGCTTCTGGGGCATCACCTTCTTCTATATGTGGGCAGGCTCGCACCACCTGCACTACACTGCTCTACCGCAATGGGTGCAGTCGCTTGGCATGACCTTTTCGATCATGCTGCTGATTCCGTCCTGGGTGTCCGCGGGCAACGCGCTGATGACCCTGAACGGCGCCTGGCACAAAGTCCGCGACGATGCCGTGCTGCGCTTCATGATGGTGGCCGCGGTCTTCTACGGGTTGACGACTTTCGAAGGATCGTTCATGGCGATCCGGACGGTTAATTCACTGTCGCATTATACCGATTGGACGATCGGGCACGTCCATGCCGGCACCCTCGGCTGGGTATCGATGATCACTTTCGGCGCCATCTATGCGTCCGTACCCTGGCTGTGGAAGCGGCCGGCCATGTATTCGACACAACTCGTCGAGACGCACTTCTGGTTCGCGATTGCCGGAACCATCGTCTACGTCTTCGCGATGTGGAACTCCGGCATCATCCAGGGGCTGATGTGGCGGACCTACAATGACAGCGGAACGCTCGCGTACAGCTTCGTCGACTCGCTGATTGCGATGCATCCCTATTACATCGCACGCACTGTTGGCGGCCTGCTGTTCCTGACCGGCACGCTTGTGGGCTGCTACAATGTATGGATGACCATCCGTACAGCGCCGCGCACCAGCACAACGGGCGCGGAGCCGGCACTGGCGGAGCAACCGCTCCTCCAGCCGGGAGAGTGAAGCCATGTTCGGGTTTCACTATCGGCTGGAACGCAAAGCCATCGGCCTCGTCCTGGGCATTATCTTCGTCGCCAGCATCGGCGGCATCTTCGAGATCGCACCGCTGTTCACGATCCATCAGACGGTCGAGGACGCTCCGAACATGCGTGTTTATACGCCGCTCGAGCTGGCGGGCCGGAACATCTACACGCGCGAAGGCTGCTATGCCTGCCATTCGCAGATGATCCGGACCCTTCGTGACGAGGTCGAGAGGTATGGTCCGTACTCGCTCGCCGTCGAATCGAAATACGACCATCCCATGCTGTGGGGCTCCAAGCGAACCGGACCGGACCTCGCGCGAATCGGCGGAAAGTATTCCGACGAATGGCACGTTGCCCATCTCATCAATCCGCGCGACGTGGTGCCCGAGTCCATCATGCCACGCTACAATTGGCTCTCGCACACGGCACTGCGGACCGACGACCTGAGCGCCCATCTCAGGGCCCAGCGTGCCGTCGGCGTCCCCTACACCGACGAAATGATCGCGAATGCAGCCGCCGACGCCGCCGCGCAGTCTGCTCCCGAATCGCCCCTCGTCGAGGGCCTGACCAAGCGTTACGGCGAAGCGACGACGGTTCGCTCCTTCGACGGCAATCCGGCCGAACTCACCGAGATGGACGCCCTGATCGCCTATCTGCAGATCCTGGGCCGACTCACAGACGTTGCGACCCATCCTGCCTCTGCGGCCGGAGAATGATCATGACCGTCGAGCACGATACTTTGCTCTGGCTCTCCAAATCGATTGGCCTGTTCTATCTGATCGGGCTTTCCGTGGCCGTCATGGTCTATGTCTACTGGCCCTCGAACAAGAAGCGGTTCGACCGCGCTGCCAGCGCGATCCTGCACGATGAGGACAGGCCCACCGAAGGCGTGAAGTAAAATGGAGAAATTCGAACGCGATCCCCATACCGGGTATCTCACGACAGGCCACGAGTGGAACGGCATCATCGAACTGAACACGCCTGTTCCGCGCATCATTTACGTCTTCCTGATCGCGGCCGTGCTGTTCTCCCTAGGCTACTGGGTGCTGATGCCAACCTGGCCGCTCGGTACGACCTTCACCAAGGGCCTGCTCGGCGCCGATCAACGCACAGCCGTCAGCCAGTCCCTGAAACAGGCGGCGCTCGATCACGCCACCTGGACGAATCTGATTGAAAAGGAGGGCTATGCCCAAATCCAGGGTAATCCGCAGCTCATGGAGACCGTGCGAACGACTGGTCGGACTTTGTTTGGAGACAACTGCGCTGCCTGCCATGGACGAGAGGCCAAGGGCGGCAAGGGCTTTCCGAACTTGACGACGAACGCGTGGCTGTGGGGTGGCTCACCCGAAGCGATCGCCGAAACCATTCGCGTCGGCGTCAACTCCACCCATCCGGAGACCCGGACATCGCAGATGCTTGCGTTCGGGCGCGATGGAATGCTTCAGCGCCCGGACATGGAGAACGTCCTCGCATACGTTCTCAGCCTGTCCGGCAAGACGACATCCGATGCGTCGGCCAACCAGATTGCCGCCGGCAAGACCGTTTTCGCCACCAATTGCGCTTCGTGTCACGGTGACGATGCCAAGGGCAAGACCGATGTCGGTGCGCCCGATCTCACCGATGCGGTCTGGATCTACGGCGGCGACGCAAATTCGGTCTATACGACGATATGGGGCGGCCGGCAGGGTCACATGCCGACTTGGGAATCCCGACTGTCGCCACTCGATAGAAAGATCCTCGTCCTCTATCTGATCGACCTGCGCAAGGCGACGCCATGAGCCGGGCAGCCGTCCGACGCTACGGTGGGGTATGGCTTATGATCGCCGTCGGGCTTGCCATCGTCGGCGTTGCCAACTGGCATTTGGTCAGTGTCGCGAACATGTCGCAGCCGGACTGTGTCGCGCACCTGCGCCCGGGCGACGGCGACGGAGCGGCAGGTCGGTACAGTGCCGCGCAATCTGCCTGCAGCCCTGCGGCGAATCGGTCGGAGGCAAGATGAGCGAGCAAAACCATCCTGTGGTCATCCCCCCCGTCCTGCCGCCGCTGCCGCACGTCGAGCGGTGGAAGCGCGACCTGCCGGCAGTCGCCGCCATAACCTGGCTTCGGTCAGGATGGAGGGATTTCTGGATCAACCCCGCGGCCAGCCTGGCCTATGGCGTGCTTGTCTTCCTGGTCTCGCTCGTGATCATCGGCGGTCTGTTCCGGTTTGGGTTGGATTATATCCTGTTCCCTGCCCTGGCCGGCTTCATGGTGGTCGGGCCGATCGGCGCGATCGGCCTGTACGAGAAGAGCCGACGTATCGCGATGGGCGAACCGGTCAGCCTGTCGCAGATGATTCTCGTGCAGGCACGATCCGGGGCCCAGATCCTGTTCACGGGCGTGCTCCTATGCCTGTTGATCCTGCTCTGGATGCGCGCCGCCGTCATTATCTACGCTCTGTTCTTTGGACTGCGGCCGTTTCCCGGCCTTTCCCACATTTCGTCGATGCTGTTCATGACATCCACCGGCTGGGCCATGCTGATCGTGGGCTCCCTGGTCGGCGCGCTGTTTGCGGCATTGTCATTCGCCATCAGTGTCTATTCGATTCCGATGTTGCTCGAAGAGCGTGTCGATGCGCTCACTGCAATGGGAACGAGCGTCGCGGTGGCCGGGCAAAATCTGAGGCCGGTTCTGGCTTGGGGTGCGATCGTGCTCGTGCTCTTCCTGCTGAGCCTGGGCACCGGGCTGCTCGGGCTGATCGTCGCCTTTCCGGTCCTCGGGCACGGAACATGGCATGCGTATCGAGCACTGAGGCCGGCCACTGCAACGTGATCTCGGTGGGCGCATAAACTGGAGAGAGATCCGGACAATCGTTTGAGATCCTCCAGCTCCGCCCGCCGCGATCTCCGGAGAGTTCGATGAGCCGTTGTGCACCGTCAGTCGAACGCGCTTTAGCGACAGCGGAGCCGGCAGGCCGCGTCGACGAAGTGCTGCTCGCCAGCCGGACCGTGGGGCCCAATGCGCGGCAGACCGAACTATCGGTGCCGACCATCCATTGCGGCGCGTGCATTCAGAGAATCGAGCGAGCGCTCGGGGAGCTGCCGAGCGTAGAGACCGCCAGAGTAAACTTGTCGACCAAGCGCGTGACGATCCGATGGCGCGAATGCGCTACGCCGCCTCCCTTCGTTGCGATCCTTGCCGAGCTAGGTTATCCATCCCATCTCCACGACATCACCGAAGACAACGAGGATGGCACGCTGCGCGAGCTCGTGCGCGCGCTCGCTGTGGCAGGATTCGCGGCCGCCAACATCATGATGCTGTCGGTCGCAATATGGTCAGGAGCCGATGTCGTCACGCGCGACCTTTTTCACTGGCTGTCGGCACTGATCGGCAGTGTTGCCCTCGTCTATTCCGGGCGCATCTTCTTTCGCTCGGCGTGGGGCGTGCTGAAACACGGGCATACCAATATGGACGTTCCCATATCGATCGGTGTTCTCGCTGCCTTCGGCATGAGTCTCTATGAAACGGTCGATCACGGTCAGCATGCCTATTTCGATGCCGCCGTCTCTCTTCTCTTCTTCCTGCTGATCGGCCGTACGCTCGACCATATGATGCGCGGCCGCGCCCGCCAGGCCATCCGAGGCCTTGCCCGCCTGGCCGCGCGCGGCGCCTTCGTCCTGAAACCGGACGGGACGCGGGCATATCTGTCGATCGATGAACTGGAACCCGGAATGACGATTCTCCTGGCAGCAGGCGAGCGCGTTCCCGTCGATGCCCGCGTCGTCAGCGGAGAGTCCGGGCTCGACTGCTCCCTGGTCACCGGCGAGAGCGTGCCGTGTCCGGCAAGCGAAGGCACCACGCTGCAGGCCGGTATGCTCAATCTTACGGCTCCCTTGACGATCGTCGCGACCGCGGCGGCGAGGGACTCATTCCTTGCCGATATGATCCGATTGATGGAGCGCGCGGAGGCCGGCCGGGCGGTGCATCGGCGGATCGCCGACCGTGCGGCGCGATTCTACGCGCCAGCCGTCCATTTGACCGCCGCGCTGACTTTTGCTGGCTGGCTGCTGTCGACCGGCGACCTGCATCGGTCCATCACGGCCGCCATTGCCGTCCTGATCATTACCTGTCCGTGCGCGCTTGGTCTTGCCGTTCCCATGGTTCAAGTCGTCGCCGCACGACGTCTTTTCGAGCGTGGCATCCTGCTGAAGGATGGCGGCGCACTCGAGCGGCTTGCGGAGGTCGACGTCGTCGTCTTCGATAAGACGGGGACACTGACGCTCGGAACGCCGTGCCTTGCAAACAGGTGCGCCATCGATCCCTCGGCTCTGCGGATCGCGGCCAGCATCGCGGCACATTCGAGCCATCCCTATTCCCGATCCCTGGCCGACGCCATTGATCCCGCCCTGCCAATCGAAATCGCCTCGGCAAGCATCGCCGAACACCCGGCTTCTGGCCTTGAGGCACGTCTAGGTTCCAGCACCTATCGCCTGGGACGGGCTGCCTGGGCACTTTCCCAGGGCAGCATCGAGGACGCACCCACCGCCAGCGTTGTACTAGCACGGGACGGCTGCCTTCTGGCGTCGTTCCACTTCGACGACCAACTGCGCTCCGGAGCGGAACTGGCAATCTCCGCGCTACGCCGCGCGGGGCTATCGATGGAAATCCTGTCAGGGGACCGGGAGGAGGCCGTAAAGCAGATCGCAGGCCGGCTCGACATTCCTTTTCGTGCGAACGTCACACCCGCCGAAAAAACTGCCCGTATCGCGACCCTCAAGGCCGATAAACGCAAGGTTCTAATGGTGGGTGACGGAATCAACGACGCCCCGGCGCTCGCCGCGGCCTACGTCTCCATGGCGCCCGCCACCGCAGCCGACATCGGACGCAATGCCGCCGATCTCGTCTTTCTCCACGAGACGCTCGAGGCTGTGCCGGATGCAATCAAGATCGCGCGTTCAAGCAGGGCGCTTGTGCGCCAGAATCTTGTGCTCGCCGTCACGTACAATATGATCGCCGTCCCGATTGCGATCCTGGGCCACGTGACGCCTCTTGTCGCCGCCATTGCCATGTCGCTGTCGTCGTTGATTGTCGTCGCCAACGCCCTACGGCTCGGTCCGGTCGCATCGACCGGAGGCCGGTCGCCGACGACCTCCATCAGGTCCGTCGAACTGCTCGGCATCGGTGTGTGATGGCCGATTTTCTCTTCCTCGTCCCTATCGCCCTGGTGCTCGGTGGAATGGGCCTCGCCGCCTTCATGTGGGCGCTCTCCAGCGGGCAGTATGATGATATCGAAGGCGCGGCCGCACGCGTCTTGCTCGACGACAATGATCGACCTCTTCGACGAACCCGCGGAACGGGTGCCGGCGAGCGGACGCACAGCGCTAGCCAGGAAGGTCGTTCCGCGGACATGGCGTCAACCGAGTGAATCTGGGCTGTCTGTCGGCCACTCCAGCCGGCACCGCTCTTCCTTCTCCCCAGCTGGCCCAATGTTTGGCATCCGTGGCGAATACCCCATGGTCAGCTGATCATGATGAAATTTGCTCCATTCCATCGGGCGTTCCGCCGCTCGGGAAATTCGATCGCGGGCACTTTGTCCCGAGTTCGGACACGCCGCCGGGTCCCAGGCTTGATGAACTTCATCACTGGCACAGCCGGACAATCCGCTTCCGGCCCATAGCGGGCACATCGATGCGCGCCCAACCCGGCGGCCCTTCGAGGAGAATCATGGATCTCGTGCTCGCACAGCGTGCGTGTGGGTAACGCTGATCGAACAGGGACGTCGTGCATGATGTCCAACATCGATGACACGCCCGTGCAAGCGCCAAGAATCCCCGCGACAACGTCATCCCCCGCACGCCGAGAATCAAGGATAAAGCAACCGACAGCACGGCCAACGAGACTTCGTTGTCAAGCCGAGGTTATTTGACCACACCATTTGCGCCCCACACAACTTGTCGAGGCGCCCCTAGGTCACTCGTGTGGTCGCTTCCTTGGGGTTCTAATTTTTGAAAGTGATCGGTAGCGCCGTCGAATACTTGATCTGCTCCATGGCAAAGCTGGAGCTGACGTCATAGAGTTCGCAGGCCCTGATGAGCCTCTTGTATACGTCGTCGTAACCACGGATATCGTTCACCACGACACGTAGAAGATAGTCGACATCACCGCTCATCCGGTAGACCTCGACGATCTCGGGAATTTTCTGGACCACCTTGGCGAATTGCCGGAGCCAGGCTTCATTGTGCTGGTTGGTCGAGATCTTTACGAACACCGTCGTGCCGAATCCCACCTTCATTGGGTCGCACAGCACGACCTGCTTGCGGATGATGCCCTCTTCACGCAACCGCTGGATACGCTTCCAGCATGGCGTGGCCGACAGGCCGATCTTTGCAGCCACCTCGCTTACCGAGAGGCTGGCATCGTCCTGTAAAACATTCAGGATCCTGCGATCGGTATCGTCCAGCTTGGGAAGCTGGACCTCATCGCCAACCGCTGAGACACTATTCTTCTTCATGCGACAAGGTCGCCGCGATAGCTGACGGATGGGTAGTGTCGGTACAGGCTCCCGGACACGTCAACTCTTCTGTGCTGGAGTGGAATAAACGCCGCGGCCGCTCGCCAGCAGATTTCCCTCGGCGTCGAAGATACGTGCTTCGCTGACCGAGAACTGCTTGCCGGCTCTGACGACCGAGCCACGGCAGGTCAAGTCTCCTGGCATCGCTGCGCGATGATAGTCGACACGCATGTCGATGGTGGGCACACCGCGCCCGGTACTGGAGAACAATGCCCAATCCGCCGTGAGATCCACCAATGCAGCAAGGATCCCGCCATGTGTGTAGCGGCCGTCTGGATTGACGATCCATTCCTCGCGCCACTTGGCTTTGATCTCGATCGTGCCCTTGCCCACGCTTAGCACCTGCAGGCCCAGCCACTGGTGATAGGGTCCGCGCAGAAGCAGCGCCTGGACCTTTTCGACGTTCAATTCGGTTTCCATCTTTCGCCCTGGATCAAGGAGTTACCACGACCTTGCCCATGACCTCTCGGTCACGGATCAACCGCAACCCCTCGACGGCCTGCTCCAGAGGAAAGACCTTATCGACGACCGGTTTCATGCGGCCCTCGGAGATGAGTGTCATGAGCGCCGACAGGTCGTCGTCGTAGAAGCTGTTGGAGCCCACGACCTTGAGTTCGAAGCTCCAAATGTAACGCAGATCCTCCTTTGGATCGTGGCCAGCCGTCGCACCGCACACGAGAATCATGCCACCGCGCTTGACGCAGCGCAGCGACGGCGCCCAGGTGTCGCCACCCGTGAAGTTGATCAGCACGTCGAGGCCGCCTTCGTAGGTACGGCGCTGCGGTTTGCCGTACTTTTCGAGCGCCCACTTCGAGAAGTCGGTGGTCTTGTAGTTGACGACATGGTCGGCACCGAGTTCCTTGAGCCGCTGCAGCTTGTCCTCGCTGCCAGCACAGGCAATCACCTCGGCTCCGAGCATCTTGGCCAGCAACACACAACCGGTGCCCACGCCCCCGCTGGCGCCCAGCACCATCACACGGTCACCCGACTTGACGGTCTTGTGCGTGATCAACATGCGATGCGCAGTACCGTAGGCGACCGGCAACGCAGCAGCGTCGACGAAGCTCACTTTGTCTGGCATGCGGATGAGCTGGTCTGCGGCGACGAGACAATACTCCTCCATGCCACCATCCATCATCTCGCCCATCAGGCCACGCTTCTTGTTCAGCGGATTGACGAGCACGCGATCTCCGGCCTTCCAACCCTGAACGCCGGGGCCGACGGTGTCGATCTCGCCGGCCATGTCCAGCCCGATCACCACGGGCATCGGCACCTTGATTCCAGGCATGCCGCGCACTGTGAAGACGTCGTGATAGTTGAACGAGGAGGCCCGGACGCGGATGACGACATGGCCCTCCTTCACCTCGGGCTTGGGGTGATAGGTCACGATCTTCAAACTGTCGAGATCGCCATGCTTGTCGAGGACCAAGGCCTTCATCGGTTACTCCACGCCGATAGTTGGATGCTAGATCGAAAGAGTCGAACCAGCATCAGGATGCGAGAGATTGCGCCCAGCACACCATCGTTTCGCAGGCGATGCGCTTCTGCTCGGGCTGGTTGTCGAGGTAGTGCCCGCCGCCTTTGATGCCGGTCAACTGGCGGCGGTCATGCATCACGCCGTCATATAGCGCCTGCGCGTAGGTTGGATAGCAACCTGGATCAGCGGTGCCGTAGATGACATGGACCGGGGCGCGCACGGTGCGCAGCCGCTCTGGCCCGTTGCCGTTGGAGCAGCGTGTGCTCCACTGCGACAGCCAGGAGCGCAGGCTCGTATAGTGGCCGATCGACGCTGGAATCAGGTTGGCAACGTAGGGTTCACCCCATTGGGTCGTCGCCTTGCGATCCGACGGCTCGATGGTCAAATCGAGGTTGCGCGGATCGGCCATCGTGCCGTGCACAACGAACGGCAGGTCATGGACCTTCCCGTCAGTCGTCTTCGTGAGGAAACTCAACCGCTCCAACACCCAGTCGGTGATGCGCTCGTTGCGCGCGATCTGTGCCGCCCGATACCTCTTCATGAAATCCGGCGAATAGGGCGGCCCGTTCTCAGGCGCGAACATGTCCAGCGCGGCGTCGCGATCGAAGGGATCGTTTTCGTTGCGGATGGCCGGATCGAGCTTCTCGGTCAGCACCGTGTTCCGGCCGGGATGCGCCATCAGCATGATCAATGCGTCGGCCGGCGGCAGGCTTGCCTGCGTCAGATCGGGGCCACCTCCGCATGGTGCCGACCGGATCGTGGGTGCCTCCGCCTGGTTCTGGTAGAGTGCTGCCAGCCCGCCGCCACCCGAATTGCCGACCAGCACGATACGCCGATAGCCGTCGTTGCGCAGATGTCCGATGATCGAGCCGATATCGACAACGCAGTCTTCGAGCAGGAGCGTCGATTCGTTGCCGATATAGCGCGTGGTCATGCCTACGGCGTCTGCGCCGAGCTCGGCCATGGTCGAAAGCGCGTAGTGCGCCATGAAGTTCGAGGACGGATGCACGAACACGAAGACAGTGTCAGCCGGCCCGCCGGCGGCGCGATGGCGGGTACACCACAGAATGCCGGCACGGCGCGCAACGCCGGACTGGATGCTGAGCCCGGGAGCCGCTTTGAGCGGCTGCATCGGCACCGCGAGAAGTTCACGTCCACTCATTGCCCAGCCTTGCCACGCCACGAGTAGAGGTAGCCGGGTTGCTCGATCCGTCCAATCTCCTTGCCGAGTTGGAGCGGCCGGAACGTGTCGAGCATGATCGCAACCTCCTCCGTTCGCTTGCCGACGCGGTCGGCGGCATTGTCCGTGCTGCCGGGATGCGGGCCGTGGATATGACCGGCGGGATGCAGCGAGATTGCCCCTCTTTCGATGCCGGAACCCTTGCGCGAGAAGAAATTTCCCTCGGCGTAGAAAATCATCTCGTCGGAATCGACGTTCTGATGGAATGACGGGATGGGCATGGCGCGCGGATCGTAGTCCAGGACGCGCGGAACAAAGTTGCAGAAAACGAGATTTGGCGCCTCGAAGACCTGATGCACGGGCGGCGGGCGATGAAAGCTTCCCGTCATGGGCGAGAAGTCGCTGACGTTCAATGCATAGGGATAGTTGCAGCCGAACCAGCCCACGACATCGAACGGATGCTGTGCATAGGTGTAGCGCGTCATGCCGTTGCGACTCCGCACCAGTACATCGACATCGCGTCCTTCCACCAGCAGCGGCTCCTGAGGACGACGCAGGTCGAGCTCGCTGTAGGGCGCCATCTGCAGATATTGGCCCTGCGGTGACAGGTACCGGTCGGGCGACCGGATGTGGCCGCGCGTTTCAAAAACCAAGCCACGCATCGACGGGCCGGGCACCCAACGGTGGGTGAGCCCCTTGGGGATCACGACGTAATCGCCCGATCCGACTTCCAATGCCCCCAGCACCGTATCGAGCCTGGCTGAGCCGTCGTGGATGAAGAACAGCTCGTCACCGTTGGCGTTGCGATACAGCGGCGATGCCCGATCGGCCGCCACAAAGGATGCGACCACATCCTCATTGCCGCACACCGCAAATCGGGAGTCGACAGCATTTCCGTCAGCCGGAATGCCTTTGGTTTGAAGCAGGCGCGGCAACAGTGGGTGATTGTCGACCAATTCAACAGGCGGGTGCTGCACAGCCTCGTGCGCAACGATCGCTGCCGGCGGATGGATGTGATGAAGCAAGGAAAAATTCGAGGAAAAGCCCTCCTCACCCATCACTTCGGTATGGAACAGAGATCCATCTTCTTTACGGAATTGGGAGAACCGCTTCCGAGGAACTGTCCCAAGCTGCATGAAGTACGGCATCCGGCCTCTCCGACGACGCGCGCCAATATCGAACGCGCCAAGATAGACGACAGCTACGCAAACGCTATTGAACAGAAACTATTTGTCGCCTTATAGTCATTTTGTAAACGGGAATGTTTCAAACGAGGCTCTTTTTGGAAGACTGATCCCTTCAGATCCGTCGACGGAACGAGTTATGGCGGCATTCCAGTTCAATCTTGCGGGTACCAATGGCCAGCTCTGCTTCCGCCACGATCAACCACAATCTGCCACCCGATACGATTGCGCCTCAGCCAAGCTACGAGGTGATTTTCTCGGAGTATTTCCCTTACTCGCAACATCCACCGCAGCTGCCGGCGACGGTGGCGGAAGCACGCGACACTGCGCACCATCGCGTGGCAATCGCAGGTGGCGGTCCCACTGGCCTGGCCCTCGCACTCGATCTCGCCGTACAGGGAATCCCCTCGGTGGTGCTGGAGGCCGATCCGACGGTCTGCACCGGCAGCCGCGCCGGCGCTTTCACCCGTCGCACGCTGGAGATCATGGCAAGCCTCGGCGTGGCCGACGAGATCGTCCGCAGCGGCCTCGGCTGGAACAAGGGCTGGACTTATCTCGGCAACGTCGAGATCGCGCAGACCAACATCCCCGATGGCGAAGGGCAGCGCTTTCCCGCCACCCTGAGCCAGCTGCAGAACTATATCGAGGAATGCCTGGTCAAGCGCGCAGCGGACTATCCGGATCTGATCGACATTCGCTGGCACACGCGAATCAAACAGGTGGAGAACGGCCCAGAGGGCGTCGAGCTCGAGGTCGACCATCCTCACGGCGGCTATCGCATGCATGCCGACTGGCTGGTCGCGTGCGACGGTGGCCGCAGCACCGTGCGCGAGCAGCTCGGGCTGGTGATGGAAGGCAAGCGCCATGCGGGCAGGTACGCCATCATCGACGTCCGGATCGATACTTCCGATTTCCCGGTCGGCCGCCGGTGGTGGTTCGATCCACCCTCCAACCCGGGTGGCACCCTCATCATGTTCAAGAAGCCCGGGGGCATGCTTCGCTTCGACTACCAGCTGCGCGAGGACGAGCCGACGGCCGAGGCGATGGAACCCGAGCGCGTCCTGGAGAGGGTCCGATCTCATCTGAAGATGATCGGGGTCGACAAACCGTGGGAACCCGTGTGGCTCAGCCTGTATCGGGCGAGCGCGCTGACACTGCCGCGTTATCGCTACGACCGCGTTCTGTTCGCCGGCGACGCCGCGCATTTGGTGCCGATCTTCGGCGTGCGCGGCATGAATTCGGCGATCGAGGACGCCCACAATCTGGCCTGGAAGCTCGCGCTTCATCTGCAGGGCCAGGCACCGCTGCCCCTGCTCGACACCTAC
>JAFEBU010000063.1 GCA_018242505.1 Pseudomonadota bacterium | reverse complement strand
GTCGCTTCATGCGGTAGAAGTTGCCGGTCTCCGCGCCTGCCGCGACCATCCCGGCAAACACCGGAACGGCAACCACATACATCACAACCGTGCCGGCTTCATCGCGGCCAACGCTCTTGGCCTTCGCGCGCACAGCCCCCAGCGTGCGCGAAATCGCTCGCCACATCTCTGCCCCCAATAAATGCGTGCCTTCGAGAGGCACAAAATCGAACTTGAATTAAAAAAATAGAAATATACGCTAAAGGGTAAGAATTGTTGCCAATTATGTCAAGCTGAAAATCGACATGAGGGCGGGCGCCAGGAGCACTGTGACGAGGGTCGGCAGGATGAAGATCATGAGCGGCACGGTCATCAGGGCGGGCATGCGAGCGCCCTTCTCCTCGGCCTTCGCAGCGCGGGTTTGCCGGAACTCCTGGCTCAGGATCCGCAACGAGTTGGCAAGCGGCGTGCCATATTTTTCAGTCTGGCGGAGCGCATTCACCAAAGCCGCCATGGCGGCCGAATCGGAGCGCTCGGCCATGTTCTCGAGCGCCTGTTGGCGGTCGGGCAGATAAGTGAGCTCAATGGCCGTCATCTCGAATTCTGCCGTCAATTCCGGCATCGATCCTGCCATCTCTTTCGACACCCGCCGGAAGGCGGCGTCAATGCTGAGGCCCGCCTCGACGCAGATGGTCAGGAGATCCAGTCCCTCGGGCAGGACGTAGTTCAGGATATCCCGGCGCTTGTTCGTGACGTTCTTGATGTAGAGGTCGGGCAACAGGAAGCCCGCCAGGACGCCGCCCATGCTGGTCAGCAGCTGCAGGTTCTCAGGCACCTCCAGGACGCCGGTCACCGACGTCAGGAAGATCATGACGAAGCCCAACGTCAGGGGCAGCGCCAGCTTGACGAAGACGTAGATCACCGAGGCGTCACGTGACAGGAAGCCGGCGAGACGCAGCTTGCGTGTCGTCTGATCGGCCGCGGCGCCGCGCAGCAGATTGAGCTTGTCGGCGATCTCACGCATGAAACCGATCGAGGCCGCCTTGGGCGACGGCCGACTGCCCGCCTGCTCGCTGCGCGTCCGCATGCGGCGCGTGCGCAGTGCCCTGAGCCGGGCCTCCATGGGTGGCTGCCAGGTGACCGCCAGCCACAGCGCCCAAAAGGCGGCGAACGCCGCGACCGCAAGGACAATGGTGAAATTCTGTTCCGACCAGGCCGGGAGCATGTCTCTACACCTTGATGGTCGCGATCTTGTTCATGATGAACACACCCAGCGCCATGCTGCAGCCGGCGCCGACCGTCACCATGAGGCCGGCGTTGGTCGTGAACAGCGGCTTGATATAGTTCGGCGATACGGCGAACAGGAGCGCCACGACCACGAACGGCAGGCCGACCATGATCAGCATCGTCGCCCGCGCCTCGGATGTGAAGGCGCGGATCTTGAGCCTGAGCTGCTGGCGGGCGCGCAGCATCGCGCTCAGATTGGCCAGCGTCTCGGCGAGATTGCCGCCGGTGTCGCGCTGGATCGACATGGCAATAATCAGGAAGTTGAACTCGTCGGTCTGTACCGTCTTCGAGACGCGCCGCAGCGCTGCCTCGATCGGCACGCCGAGCTGGATTTCATGCTGGGCCTGCTGGAAGATCGACCCTACCGGATCCTTGATGTCGCGGGCGACGTTGCCGAGCGCTTCCTGGACAGGCAGGCCGGCGCGCAGCGCGCGGACGACCAGATCGATCGCTTCGGGGAACAGCAAGTTGAATTTCTGGCCCCGTCTGCGGGCCTTCCAGCCGACGACGAAGTTCGGCACGCCCAACCCGATCACCATCGCAAGACCAAGCGCCATGATGGCCGGCAGACCCAGGAGGACGAAGAACACGAAGCCCAGCACGAGGGCAAGGCCAAGGGTGGCAAACGCAAATTCGCCCAGGCTCACATTCATGCCCGAGGCCAGCAGCCGCTGACGGATGCTGCTGGCGTTGGGGAACCAGCGCCAGAGCAGCCGGTCGAGCATCGCCAGCCGGCCTGCCTTCTCGACGCGACGCAGCGTCGCCAACTGCATCGCGCGATGCCCGGAGCGCGTGCGCGATCTGAGGTCTTCGAGACGATCATGCAGCCGCCGCTCGGCAAAGAAGCCGCCGAACACCATGCCAAGCGACAAGATCGTCACGCCGATGCCGCCGGCGATGCAGAGCATCACCTGGTCGATACTGAGGCCGTGACTGACGAGCGCACTCAAGCGATCGCCTCCATCAGGACCTTGTCGAGGCCGTAGTAGGCTGCGCGCGGCAGGAAATTGGGACGCAGGCCGGAGCTCTTGAACGCGCCGGTCAGCTTGCCGTCGGGCCCCTCGCCCTTGAACTCGTAGGTGAAGAGATCCTGGGTGATGATGACATCGCCCTCCATGCCCATCACCTCGGTGATATGCGTCACCCGCCGCACGCCATCGCGCATGCGGCTGATCTGAACGATCATCTGCAACGAACCCGCGATCTGGGTGCGGATCGCCTTCGGCGGCAGGCTGGCGACGCCCATGGTCACCATGTTCTCGAGCCGGGTCAGGGTCTCGCGCGGCCGGTTGGCGTGCAGCGTACCCATCGAGCCGTCATGGCCGGTGTTCATTGCCTGCAGGAGGTCGATCGCCTCGGGGCCACGAACCTCGCCCAGGATGATCCGGTCGGGTCGCATGCGCAGCGCATTCTTCACCAGATCGCGCATCGTCACTTCGCCGTTGCCTTCGAGATTGGCCGGCCGCGTTTCCAGGCGGACGACATGCGGTTGCTGCAGGCGAAGCTCGGCCGCATCCTCGATGGTGACGACACGCTCGCCGTGATCGATCATGCCCGAGAGCGCGTTCAGCATGGTCGTCTTGCCCGACCCCGTGCCGCCCGACACCACCATGTTCAGACGGCATCGCGCGGCGACGCGCATCAGCGTCGCCATGGCCGGCGAGATGTTGCCCTGTTGCACCATCTGGTCGAAACCGATCTGGCGCTTGCCGAACTTGCGGATCGACACCGAGGCGCCATCGATCGCCAGCGGCGGGATGATGATGTTGACGCGGCTGCCGTCGAGCAGGCGCGCGTCGCAGATCGGACTCGATTCGTCGACGCGGCGGCCGATGCGGCTAACGATACGGTTGCAGATATTGAGCAGGTGCGCGTTGTCCTCGAACGTCACCGGCGTCATCTCGATCTTGCCGCGCTTCTCTATGTAGATCTGCTTGGGCCCATTGATCATGATGTCGGTGATGCTGTCGTCTTCGAGCAGCGGCTCGAGCGGCCCCAGCCCCAACATGTCGTTCACGAGTTGGTAGACGAGGTCGTCCTGCTCGGGGCGGTTGAGCTGCATGCGCTGCTCGACCAGCAACTCCGAAACCAGGCCCTCGAGCTGGCGAACCAGTTCCAGGCGCGGCAAGCTGACGGCGGCGGCGAGATCGATGCGGCTGATCACCAGCGCCTGGATGGTGCGCCGGGCCTTGTCCACCTTGCTGCGCGACAGCCGCCCCGCCCCCTTGTCGGTAGAGTCCGGACGTGACGATTCGAGAGGCTGGACCGGCGCTCCTGCCCAGGCAGCGGCAGCCGGCGGGCGCGGCACATCGGGTGGAGATGCGGCTGCGGCGGCGATCGGCGGTAGAGCTTCCTTTGCGGCTGCCGGCAGTGCATCGGGCGTGTTATCCAGCGCGGCAGCCGGCGTGGGCGCACTGAACGTGGTGGCCGGCAGCACCGGCCGCAGCACGTCTGCAACGAAGCCGCGCAGTTCGAGCGGCGAGAGGATCACGCCGTGGCCGTGGAAATGACTTTGCGTCTGAAGCCCGGCCTGGCGCGTGATCTCGCCGGCGGAGGTGCCAGCCTTGAGCAAGTCCTGCAGACGAGGCGCGACGGCCTTGGCGAGAGTGGCCGCGGCGCCTGCAATGCGGGTGGCGCGATCGACCGGCGCGGCGGGGGCGCGGTCGACACCAGGCTCGCCGGCCGGCGTGCGGCGACCCAATCGATCCAGTGCACCCGTCGCGACGTCCGCAGTTCTGGCCGAGTTCTTGCCGCGCAAACCGAACATGCTGCCCTACTTCTTGGCCTTGCGGTCTTTGAACGACCGGGCCAAGCGCATAAGTGTGCCGGCTGAACCGGCTGGCGAACGTGCGGAGCCGGGCTCACTGTCCAGAGTCGCGACGAGAGGCTTGAGCGCCTTCACGATACCGCTGTTGGGCGCGGCGCCGGAAACCGGCTTGCCGAGATTCACTGCCGCAAGCGCCGCCGCCATGTCGGTCGGAATCTGGCAATCGACCTTGCAGTTCAGGGTCCGCTCGACATCGGCGACCTTGACCGCCGACCGCCGCGCCTCGATCACGCCGCTGGTCGCCAGATGCAGATGCACATGCGGCGCGATATCGTGGACGAGTTGCTGCAGGCGCATCGCGTCGCGCACACCCGGCAGCGACAGATCCGTGACGAGGAGGATGTCGGTCGAGGCCTCGATCACCTGCCGCTGAAGCGCCGGGTTCCCGCGCGGCACGTCGGCCACCACCCAACGGAACCGCCGATGCACGGAGCGAAGGAAATCACCGGCCGCGTGCGGACGCGCCTGGAAGCCGCCGGTCGGCGCCTCTTCCGCGCCGATGGCATAGAGGTATTCGGTCTTCTTCTGTGCCACCTGCTGGATGAACAGGGCATCGACACGGTCCGGCTGGTCGAGCGCCTCGCGCAGGGCTTCGATCGCCTCGAGGTCGAGCGCCAGCATGAGCGACCCGTAATGCAGGTCGAAGTCGATCAGCACCACCTCTTCCTTGAGACGGTTGCCCAGCATGTCGGCAACAGCAATGGCCAGGGTGGTGGCGCCGACGCCGCCGCGCGATCCGATGACCGCCAGGGTACGGGGCCTCGCGTCCTTCGCCGCGGCAACGTTTCCTGTCACAGTGCCGCGCTCGCGCGCCTCGAAGGCGCGCTCGACGGCGCGGCGCGCAACGCCCTCGACAAGCGGCAGAGCGAGGTAGTCGTTGAAGCCGACAGCCATCAGATCCCGGTAGAGTGCCACATCGTTGATCCGGCCAACGCCGATCACGACACACCCCCCTGGCACCGCAGTCTTCAGCGCGGCCGCATCGGCTATCGGATCGGCAGCGTCGCCGAGGTCAACGACCAGCAGATCGAGGTCGCGCGGCCATTCCGTGATCGCAAGTGCCGTCGCGATCGAGCCTTCCCGGATATTGGCCTTGCCCAAGGTCATGTTGAAGAGGTCGGCCGACACTCGTCCCTGGGCGACCGCGTCCGTGACAAAGGCCATCGCGGTGACGGCCGGTCTTTCCTCACCGGCAGAGGCCGATATCTGTTGCACGCTTGCAGAAGCGGAAGCCATCGCGCCCTCGTCAGTTGCCTGTGCTTCCGCCCGAACCGCCGCCTCTTGCGCCGCTGGTCGATGCGGCGACCGCCGTGCGAACCTTGCCGTCGCGGTAGCGCTGGATAGCGGCTGCGTTCACCGTCGCATCGGCGGGCCCCGGCGTGCGACCGTAGGCGGCGTCCCGCGGCCGGGCCAACATCTGGCCGAAATTGTAGGCAGTCGCGCAGCCGAAGCCACCCGTGGTGGCTTCGTTGACGTTGCCGATGTTGGTCGGGTTGTAGTCGGGACAATTGCGCTCGGCGATCCGATACTCCGAGCGCACGACAACAACCTTATCGGGGCCCATCGCCATTGCCGGCTCCACAGTCGACCCGACCCAGCGCGCGCCGGCGCTGGACAGGCTGCGCACCACCTGCTGGGCGCGAGCCTGCTGCATCGGCCCGCCCGAGCCGTCCGTCACCACCACGAACTCGTCGCGCTCGGCCGCGCGACCGGCCGCGACCATGGCCTGCAGTTCATGAGCCTGGCTCGAATCGATCTGGCCTGTGCCAGGACGGAAGCCAACGGCGAGCATGGTGTCGGCCCGCGTCGGGTCCATGCGCGTTTCGACCTGGGCCTGCTGGGCCACCGGATTGTTGCAAGCGGCAAGCGCCGAGGCGGCAAGGAGGACGAGGAGAACGGAACGCATCGAAGCTCCTAGTTCAGCTTGAAGCCCGCCGTCGGGCCCGAGGTCTGCTGGCCCACCGTCAAACGCTGCGGTGGCGTGGGATGGTTGAAGCGGCCGTAGACGATACGGTCGGCATCGGTCGGTGGCACACGGCGAGTGAGGGGTGTGCGCAAGGGCGCGCTCACCGGCTCGACGAAATACGGCGTGACGATGATGACCAGCTCGGACTCGTTGCGTTGATAGGCGTCGGACTTGAAGAGCGCTCCCAGGACCGGGACATCACCGAGCCAAGGCATCTTCTGGACGTCCTGCTGCGAGCTTCGCTGCATCAGGCCGGCGATCGCGAAGCTCTGGCCGCTCGCCAGTTCGACCGTGGTCGAGGCGCGACGCGTCTGGATGGCCGGAATGATGATCGATGCCGTGTTGCTGATCGGCACGCTGACCTGGCCGGTGGTGGTGACCTGGCTCACCTCGGGCGAAACCTTGAGGTTGATGCGATCGCCGATGATGGTCGGCGTGAAGGCAAGGCTGACGCCGACCTGCTTGTAGGTCACCGCGATCGTGTTGGTCAGGCCACCTTGCGGCGCGATGACGGGAATCTCGCCACCCGCCAGGAAGCTCGCAGTCTCGCCCGACATGGCGATCAGGTTGGGCTCTGCAAGGACCGTGGCCTGACTCTGAGTCGCGAGAAAATCGATCATCGACGACAGGCCGCCGTTCGTCTGCAGCGCGATCGCGCCCGATCCGGTGCCGCCAGTATTCAGGATGGTGTTGACAGCGAAGCCGGCCGAGAGCCAGCCCGTGCCGAACAACGCGATGTTGTTGATGTTCTGCCAGTTGATCCCGACTCGCTTCAGCGCGTTGCGGTTCACCTCGGCGACCTTCACCTGAAGCTGGACCTGGGTCGGAGCATCGATCTGGATGTTGCTGATCACCTTGGCGGCATTGTTGTTGACCTGCTGCAGCGCCAGCCGGCGCGCATCTTCCGCGACCTGAGCCGAGCGGACCGTGCCGCCCAGCACGATCGTCTCACCCTGATTGTCGAAGGTAACGCCGTTGTTGGGGTGAATCTGATCGAGCGCCGCCTTGATGCGGCTAAGCGGCGAGGTCACGCTGACGATGGTGTTGAGGAGCACACGATCCTGGTCGTCGACGGCATAGAGGACGGTATCGCCCGGCTTCTTGGCGAAGACATAGATCATGCCTGGCGATTTCACCTGGACGTCGGCGATATCGGGCGCGGCCACGAAGACCGTCGCGGCCGCACCGGACAGTTTGATGGCGGTCCCCTTGTTGACTTCGAGCCGCAGCGTCGGCTGCTGCGGAGAAACGACCTGACTCTGGCCGAACGCCCGCCCGGGTGCGCCACCGACAACGGGAGGCGTGGTGGGAGGCGTGGTGCTCGGGGGCGACGGCGGAATCGGGACCGGCGCCTGCCGCGGCGCCTGCGCGAACTGCGGGCTGCTGGGCTGCGGCACCGCAACGGACGGCGTGCCATGCGTGCTGCCGGCGGTGACTTCCGGTGTCAACGACGCCGCCACGATCGGCAACCGCGGCGGGATGGCCGCAACGGTCGGCGGCCCGGCGGCGGGGGCCACGGTCGACGCCGGCGTCGTCCCAGCCTCGGCGGTCGTCGGCGCGACGGTCTTCGCCGCCGAGGTAGCGGCGGCCGCTGCGGCGCCGGTCATTTCACGCACGATCTGCGCGGCGCGCTCGGCCTCGCGCCGGTTGAGATCGTCGGAGACCATGTCGGTCGGCGTATGCCGCGAGGCCTTCTTGGCGTACTTGGGATGAGTCTTCGGCTTTGCGGTCTGGCTCTGGGCGGGCGGCTCGGCCTCCGGTACCTGTGCAAACGCAAGGTAGGGCTGCACGACGAAAGCAAGCGACGCCACAAGCGCAAGAGAAGCGCTTGCGTGGCGCCCGCGTCGAAATATCGGAACGGCAGAGGGGATGACGATCATGGCGACACGCTGGGGGTTCGAGTGAAGGTCGTCGTGCGCTGAGTCTTGTTTTCGGCGGGCTTGGTCTCGTCCCCGTCGCCGTCGCCGTTGCCGTCGTCGAGGGTTTGTTTGCTCTGGGAGCCACCGCGCAGCACGAGCACCACATGCGTGGTTTGCTGTGGCCCCGGACCGTCGGCGATCAGCCGGCTGACCTGTACGTCGCGCGTATAGCTGTCGCCCGGTTCAGCCGGCGCATCCTCGGTCGTGGCCGAGTCGCTGTCGGCATTCTCCTGCAGACTCCGCAAAACCAGCGAGAGGTCGCCCATCTTGACCGCGAGCGTGATGATCTCGGTCTGCTTGGGGGTAAGCTCGAGCGTTGCGGTCTTGGCGACGTCGGGCTTGTCGGTCGGCGCCGCGTCGACCTTCTGATCCATCGCGATCACCCGTGCATTGCGCAGGATGGTCTCGGTCGCCTTGTGCTGCCAGCCTTGCTGGTTGGCGAGCGTGTGCGTGAGAAGGACATCGACGCGGTCGCCCGCGTAGATGAAGCCCGAAACAGCGGAGGTCGCCGAGACGGCCACGCTGACCGCTCGCATTCCCGGCTGCAACACCGCCGACATGAAGCCACGGGTACCGACCAGCACCAGCTTGGTCTCCGTGATCGGCTCACCCGCTCCGATTGAGCCGCGGGCGACGGCGCCGACGAAGTCCGTCAGCGGCCGCTTTCCCTCGATCACATAAGCCTGCGCCAGATCGCCCGCAGGCCAGACCTGCCAGCGCATATCGTCGGGCTTGACGATATGGCCGGTCCGGATCGTGGTCTTGGCGACCAGAACCTTGTTAACTACTGCCGGCTGGGCGCGACTGACCCCCGACTGCGCCTGGGCGAGGATGGCGGCGCGCTCGCTCTGCATCCAGGCTCGCGCGAGGAACGCAGTGGTGCCGGCGACGATCACGGCCAGCAACAAGAAGACGATGCGCTTGCTATTCATGCCCGGTCCCTCGCGATCAAGCCGCCCTCACCAGCGACGCGGCGACCCATAGGCCGCCGGCGGCGATCGCCGGGCCATACGGCAGGCCGCTCCGCAAGGGAGTGCTGCCTTCGAATTGCCGCGCAGGACCGATGGGCACGCCTGCGAGCAAGGCAAGGCCAAGGAGTCCGCCGACAAAGGCGGTTATGGCAAGGAAGTCGAACTGATGCGTGGGACCGGCAAACAAGCTGGCTGCGGACAGTAATTTCACGTCCCCACCGCCGATCGCGCCCGCAGCAAAGACAAGGATGCTGATGGCGAAGACGGCCAAAGCGCAGCCCACCGACCAGCCGATCTCAGCCACAGTCATCCGGCCCAGGCCCAAGCCTGCAGCCGCCCAAGGGATGAAACTTGCCACCACTGCGATCGACAGGCCGTTGGCGATGCGCATCGTGCGCAGGTCTTGCCAGCCAGCGGCAATCAGGAGGAGCGCAAAGGCTGCCACGCAACAAACCTGCAGAAGCGCCAGCAGCGACATCCGACCCCCAAGTCCAAGAGCGGCCGCCATTCACGGTCCCACCTCACCCCAGATTATTATTGTGCTTTATTAATATCTTACAGAGTCTACCTAAGTTAGATCTTTAATAAATGCACAAATTCAATCGGAGGCTGAAACAACAAACAAGTTCGTTACAAAGAATATCTCTCGGTAAACCTTAAATCAAGAAGCCAATCCATTCATTCTAAATAGAAAAATTAATTGATACATTTCTAATTGCGGCCCAGGAAAAAGGGTGTCCCATCGCCGGACACCCCTTTACCGTTGGCACTGTGGCCAAGTTCAGCTCATCGCAGTGGTGGTATTGCTCAGGACATTACTGACCTTACCGCCGACCGTCCGCATCGAGGCGATCGCCGCGACTGCGATCAAAGAAATAATAAGAGTGTATTCGATCGCTGTGGCGCCGTCGGTGTTCTTCATTATTCGACGAAAAAGAGACAGCATGAGGGGGTCTCCACTTTTATTTGATTATTCTTAGACTTAGGGAGTTTACTTAAGACATATTTCAGGGTCAACAAAATCTCCGCCAAAACACGAAGAACGATAAATATCGTATTGATATAGCTGTATTTTCTTAGTCGATCTCCGCTCGGCCGTCGACGCTGCGCAGTGGGATCACCCCAGTCGAGGATGGCTTCCGCTCCTGCAACATCTGACGCCGATACGCCAACCAGCTGAAGGGAATGAGGCCGAGATAGACCAGGCCCAGCAGCGAGAGGCCAATCCACGGCGAACTGACGACGACCCCCATGACCAGTGCGGCGCCGAGCAACGACGGCAGGACCAGATGGCGTGGGACCCGGCCTTTCTTGAAGGAAAAAGTCGGCAGCCGGCTCACCATAAGGCCGCCGACCAGAACCAACGTCACGCCGACAACCAGGGGGTGGCGCGGCCATGCCGCTTCCGCCTCGAAGCTCACCAGCAATGGGATGAGTGCCAGCAAGGCACCCGCCGGCGCAGGCACACCGGTGAAGTACGAGCCGGCCCAGGCCGGCGACGGGGTGTCGGCGACCAATGCGGTATTGAAGCGCGCGAGCCGCAGCGCCGAGCAAACCGGGAACATGAGGGTCACCACCCAGCCGAGCGCGCCGCCGTCCTTCAAGGACGCCAGATAGAGCACCAGGGCCGGCGCGACGCCGAAGCACAGGAAGTCCGACAAGGAATCGAGCTCGGCGCCGAACTGGCTCGTCACCCCGAGCCGGCGCGCCACCCGCCCGTCGAGGGCGTCGAAAATCGCAGCGACGAAGATAGCGATGACGGCGAGGCGGAATTCGCCCCGCAAGGCAAACCTGATGGCGGTCAGCCCCGAACACAGGGCGGCCAGCGTCAGCACGTTGGGAATGAGCCGGTTGACGGAAAAGCCCCGCAGTCCGCGGCGGTCGCGATAGTCGCTCTCCATGGCGGTCTCCGTAAGGGTCCTAGAATTCAGAATTCAATCGCGGGTCTCGGCGTGCCGGCAGCGGGATCCAGGTCCGCCATCACCGTTTCACCGCCGATCATGCGTTGGCCGGCCGCGACCAGGAGGCGGGCGCCGGGCGGCAGGTAGAGATCGGTGCGGCTGCCGAAGCGGATATGGCCAAACCGCTCGCCTGCGACAACCGCTTGCCCGGGCTTGACGTAGCAGACAATGCGGCGCGCCACCCAGCCGGCGATCTGGACGCAGGCGATCGTCCGGCCATCGGCGCGGCGGAAGGCGAGCGCCATGCGCTCATTGTCCTCGCTCGCCTTCTCCGCCGCGGCGTTCAGGAATTTCCCCGGCCGATAGGCCATGGCCTCGACTGTCCCCGAGCAGGGCGCACGGTTGATGTGGACGTCGAACACACTCAGGAAGATCGAGACACGGGTCAGAGGCTGCTCGCCCAGACCCAGTTCGACCGGCGGCACGGCCTCGGTAACCATTTGCACCAGACCGTCGGCCGGAGCGATCAGCAGGCTGTCCTCCTGTGGCACGGCCCGCGGCGGATCGCGAAAGAAATAGATCGACCAGAGCGTCAGCAGCATCAGCGGCCAGAAAAGCCAGGCAATGCCCGTCAGCGCCGCAAGGAAGGTCACGGCGGCAAAAAGCGCGATGAAGCGCCAGCCGTCATCGATCACAGGGATCAGGAAATTGGCCAACATGAGTCCGCTCGTCCGCGCCCGGCGACCTCAGTCGGCCTTGGGCAAGCTGAAAACCTGACCGGGATATATCAGATTCGGGTCGCGAATCTGGTCCTTGTTGGCGTTGAAGATGAGGGTATAGCGCAGCCCTTCGCCATAATGGGCGCGCGCGATATTCCAGAGGTTGTCGCCGCGCACGACATGGAGCTGCCGGCCATCGCCGGTCGTCGCGACCGTTTCTTGCCGATCGAACGGCAATTCGAGGCGCGCCGTCGGCTTGCCGTCCTTGCCGAGCTTATCGAGCCGAAGCGTATGTTTTCCAGTGTCTACCGGCACGTTTGGCGTCAGCCGCCAGCGGCCGTCCTTGCCCGCGATCCCCTCGCCCACCATCTTGTCGTCGATATAGGCCCGGACATGGCCCCCGGGGGCAGCCTTTCCGGTCACCGTCACCTGGCCGTGCTGATCGTAATCGAGTGTCGAGAGTTGCAGGTCGCCCGACTTCGGCGTTCCGGCCACGGTCGGCGGCTGCACCAACGTCGGGGCGGAACCGGGGGGCGCGATCATGACCAGGGTCTGCTCGGTCGAACCCGGTGCCGGCTTTGGCACGACAGCGACGACGACCTGCTCAGACGTCACGGGTGCACGCCCTTCGATATGCTGCACCACACGCAACTCATGCTGCCCCGGACCGAGCGGCGGCTCCTGTACCAGCAGAACCCATTCGCCACGGGCGTCGGCCTCGCCGCGGGCGATCTCCTTGCCGCCATCGAGCAGGACAATCTTGGCCCCAGACGCGGCGCGGCCGGCAATAACCGCCCGACCGTCAGGGTCGATGCGCGCGACGTCGAAGCTCGGCGCCATGACAGCCGATGTCGGGCCGGGACTGGCGGATTCCGCCGCCTTGGCTTCCGGCGGAGACGTGATGGTTGGCACAGCCGGAGTTACCGGCTGCGTGGCCTTGGCTTGGTTCATGGCCTCGCGGTCGCTCATCTTCCTCTGCCAAGCGACCCCGAGGGCGATGGCAATGACCGCCGCGCCAATCGCCACCAGCGCGAAAACAGTGCGTGACATTTGACTCCCAGCGGTGCGACGACCGACCGCTATTGGCGCCGTCCCTTTCTTGGGCGAAATGATACCATGTCGCTCGGGTCCGGAAAGGTGTCGGATCCCTCATAATTGATCAAACCGACCGTGTCCGAGCCCTTTCCCTCCTCCATCTGCGTTTTTTGCGGCGCCCGTTTCGGCAACCATCGCCAGGCGCGCGATCTGGCGGCCAAATTCGGCGAAATCCTGGCCCGCGAGCGGATAACGCTGGTCTACGGCGGCGGCGGTGTCGGTCTCATGGGCGTTCTTGCCAACGCCGCCCTCAAGGCGGGCGCTCGGGTGGTCGGGGTCATTCCCCGGTTTCTGTTGCAGCGCGAAGCAGGCCATCCGGCGCTCAACGAGACGGTGGTCGTGGAAACTATGCACGAGCGCAAACGGCAGATGTTTGAACGCGCCGATGCATTCGTCGTCCTGCCGGGCGGAATTGGCACACTCGAGGAATTTTTCGAAGTGCTGTCGTGGCGAACGCTGGGATTGCACGCCAAGCCCATCGCCATCCTGGACATCGAGGGCTACTGGAAGCCGCTGGCCGCCTTGCTGCGCGGCGTCGTCGACGGCGGCTTCGCCGCCCCGACCCATCTCGACCACGTCGTGTTCGTGGACGATCTGGCCGATGTGCTGCCGGCCCTGGCGTCGGCGCCACGGGTCAATGGGCCGCAGAAGGAGCTTGATCGCCTTTAAGCCGTGTCGGCCCTGCTGCGCGATCGCGCGGCCGCGTGCCCTGGTGACGTCGTGCCGAAGATTGCCTTTGCCTCACGGCGATGCAACAAGACGGGCCATAATCAGCAACGGATCAACTCGGCCGAAGCGAAAGCGGCGCACGGAGGTGCAAGTATGTCAGATCTCGAAATCGTCTGGACGAAGGTCGATGAAGCGCCCGGGCTTGCGACGTTTTCCCTGCTGCCGATCGTCGAGGCCTTCGTCGGAACAGCCGGCGTGAAGGTGAAGCTGAAGGACATTTCGCTGACCGGCCGCATCATCGCCAACTTCCCCGAAAAACTGACGCCCGCGCAAAGGATCAACGACGAGCTCACCGAACTCGGCAAGCTTGCGATGCGCCCCGAGGCCAACATCATCAAGCTGCCCAACATCTCCGCCTCGATTCCGCAGCTGAAGGCCGCGATCAAGGAGTTGCAGAGCAAGGGTTACGACGTGCCGAACTATCCGGACAGCGACGCGACCCCGGCGGACAAGGAGATTCGAGCCCGCTACGGCAAAGTGCTCGGAAGCGCCGTCAATCCCGTGCTGCGCGAGGGCAATTCCGACCGCCGTGCCGCCGGCGCCGTGAAGCAGTATGCGCGCAAACATCCGCACAAGATGGGCGTCTGGAGCAAGGACTCGAAAACGCGCGTGGCGTACATGTCGGGCGGTGACTTCTACGGCTCGGAGGTCGCGACGACCATTGCGGCACCAACCAATGCTCGTATCGAGCTGGTCGGCAGCGACGGCGCAGCCACGGTGCTGAAGGCTAAGATCCCGCTCAAGGCCGGCGAGATCATCGATGCGTCGGTGATGAACCGTAAGGCATTGCGCGCCTTCTTCGCCGCACAGATCGACGCTGCGAAGAAGGACGGCATCCTGTTCTCGCTGCACGTCAAGACGACCATGATGAAGATCTCCGATCCCATCCTGTTCGGTCATTGCGTTTCCGTATTCTTCGCCGACGTGTTCGAGAAGCATCAAGCCACGCTGGCGCGCCTCGGCGTCGATCCCGACAACGGCGTGGCCGACATGCTGACACGGATCGAGACGTTGCCGGAGGCTGAAAGGGCGGCGATCAAGGCCGACATCCAGGCCGCCTATGCGAAGCGGCCCGGTCTGGCCATGGTCAATTCCGACCGGGGAATCACCAACCTCCACGTGCCGAGCGACGTGATCGTCGATGCGTCGATGCCGGCGATGATCCGCGAATCGGGGAAGATGTGGGGCGCCGACGGCAAGCTGCACGACGTGATCGCCGCGATCCCCGATCGTTGCTACTCGACGCTGTTCCAGGCCGTCATCGAGGACTGCAAGGCGCATGGCGCCTTCGACCCGAAGACGATGGGATCGGTGCCGAACGTCGGATTGATGGCGCAGCAGGCCGAGGAGTACGGCTCACATGACAAGACGTTCGAGGTCGCGACCGCTGGAACGGTACGCGTGGTCGCCGATGACGGCACGGTGCTGCTGTCACGGCCGGTCGAGGCCGGCGACATCTTCCGGATGTGTCAGGTCAAGGACGAGCCGATCCAGGACTGGGTCAAGCTCGGGGTGCGCCGCGCGCGCCTGACCAACACGCCGGCAGTGTTCTGGCTCGACGCCAAGCGCGCGCACGACGCGCAGCTGATCGCCAAGGTCGAGAAGTACCTCAAGAACGAGGACACGTCGGGCCTGGATATCCGCATCTTGGCGCCAGTCGAGGCCATGAAGTTCTCGCTCGATCGGATTCGCAGGGGTCTCGACACCATTTCCGTCACAGGCAATGTGCTGCGGGACTACCTGACCGATCTCTTCCCGATCATGGAGCTGGGGACGTCAGCCAAGATGCTGTCGATCGTTCCGCTGCTGGCGGGCGGCGGGTTGTTCGAGACCGGGGCCGGTGGTTCGGCGCCCAAGCATGTCGAGCAGTTCCAGCACGAAGGATATCTGCGCTGGGATTCGCTGGGCGAATTCCTGGCGCTGGGCGCTTCGCTGGAACATCTGGCGCAGACGACCGGGAATGAGGACGTGAAGGTCTTGGCCGAGACGCTCGATGAGGCCAACGGCAAGATCCTCGAGAACAACCGTTCGCCGGCACGCAAGGTCGGCGAAATCGATAATCGTGGCAGCCATTTCTACCTGGCCCTGTATTGGGCGCAGGCGCTGGCCCGGCGCGACAACAGCACGGCCCTGTCGGCCCGCTTCAAGCCGCTGGCAGAGACGCTGGCGGCCAACGAAGCAAAGATCGATGCCGAGCTGATCGCCGCGCAGGGCAAGCCCGTGGATACGGGCGGCTATTATCTGCCCGAGCGGGCCAAGACATCGGCGGCGATGCGGCCGAGTGCGACGTTGAACGCGGCTCTCGCCGCTCTTTGACGCGGCGTCGGATGGCACCGCCCCGGGGCGGCTTGCTGAAACCCTGCGTGCATCGAGAAGCTTGAGGCCCGAAAGGAAGCACGATGGCGAAGATCAAGGTGAAGAATCCGGTCGTCGAGATGGATGGCGACGAGATGACCCGCATCATCTGGAAATTCATCAAGGACAAGCTGATCCTGCCCTACCTCGACATCGACCTGAAGTATTACGATCTCGGCATCGAACACCGCGACAAGACCAACGACCAGGTGACGATCGACTCGGCCAAGGCAACGCAGAAGTATGGCGTTGCCGTCAAGTGCGCGACCATCACGCCCGACGAGGCGCGGGTGAAGGAATTCAACCTCAAAGAGATGTGGCGTTCGCCCAACGGCACGATCCGCAACATCATCGGCGGCACGATTTTCCGCGAGCCGATCGTGTGCAAGAACGTGCCGCGGCTGGTACCGGGCTGGACCAAGCCGATCGTGATCGGCCGTCATGCCTTCGGCGATCAGTATCGCGCCACCGATTTCGTGGTGCCGGGCAAGGGCAAGCTCACGATCACCTTCGAGGGTGTCGACGGCAAGAAGATCGAGCACGACGTCTACGACTTCCCCGGCGGCGGCGTGGCGCTCGCCATGTACAACATCGACGAGTCGATCATCGGCTTCGCGCGCAGCTCGTTCAACTACGGCCTGATGCGGGGCTGGCCGGTCTACCTCTCGACCAAGAACACCATCCTCAAGCGCTACGACGGCCGTTTCAAGGACCTGTTCCAGGAGGTGTTCGACAAGGAGTTCGCCGACAGGTTCAAGGCCAAGGGCATCACCTACGAACACCGGTTGATCGACGACATGGTCGCTTCGGCCCTGAAGTGGGAGGGCGCGTTCATCTGGGCCTGCAAGAACTACGATGGCGACGTGCAGTCCGACACGGTGGCCCAGGGCTTCGGCTCGCTCGGCCTCATGACCTCGGTGCTGATGACGCCCGACGGCAAGACCATCGAGGCCGAGGCGGCGCACGGCACGGTGACCCGCCACTACCGCGAGCACCAGAAGGGCAAGCCGACGTCGACCAATCCGATCGCCTCGATCTTCGCCTGGACGCAGGGGCTCAAGTATCGCGGCAACTTCGACGGCACGCCCGACGTCGTGAAGTTTGCCGACACGCTCGAGAAGGTCTGCGTCGAGACGGTGGAGAGCGGCAAGATGACCAAGGATCTCGCGATCCTGATCGATCCCAAGCATCCCTTCCTCAACACCCAGGACTTCCTGGACACGCTCGACGCCAACCTCAAGGCCAAGATGGCCAAGTGGTAGCAGACGCTTGATCGTCGCCGGCGCCGATGGCTGCCGCACCGGCTGGGTGATCTGCCGGCGCGAAGCCAACGGCGCCCTCGATATAAAGGTTGTGAAGGCCCTCGCCGATGCGTGCGAGGGCCTTTCCATTTTGGCCGTCGACATGCCGATCGGGCTCTGCGACACGCCACGGCCCGGCCGCGCCTGTGAGGGCGAAGCCCGCGCCCTGCTGCCGGGCAAGGCGAGTTCCGTCTTCCCGACGCCGTGCCGCCCTGCGCTGGCCTGTACGACTCATGCACAGGCGAACGCGACCAGCCGGACGCTGGGCATGGGCCTCAACCAGCAGACCTTCCATCTGTTTCCGAAGATGCGCGAGGTCGACGAGCTCCTGCGCACCAACCGCAAGCTGCGCCGCGTCGTGTACGAGGCGCATCCGGAGCTTGCCTTCGCCCGCATGAACGGCGGGCTGCCGGTCCTGTCGAAAAAACGCACCCCCGACGGCTACAAACAGCGGCTGAAGCTGCTCGAACGGCACGGCTTCCCCTGCGCCGTGGATCGGTTGCCCGGGGCGGCGCGCGACGACATCCTCGACGCCGTCGCCGTCTGCCGCACGGCAACGCTGATCGCCAGCGGCGCCGCGACGCGTCTCGGTCCGGCCAAAGCCCGCGACCGCTACGGCCTTCCGATGAACATCTGGTTCTGACCATGCGGAGGATTCTTGCACCGCTCGCGATGGCCAGTGCGCTGTTCGCCCAGACCGCCAGCGGACAAACCATCGGCCCCGGCAATGGCCGGCAATCGGCCGCACTGGCGGGGGCAACGCTCGAACTTTTCACGTACCGGCCGACCGGCTGCTCGCCCCGCCTTCTCCTGTTGGTGTTCCATGGCGTCAATCGCGACGCCGGCCCCTATCGCGACCGTGCGCGTCCTCTGGCGGACAAGCTCTGCGCCGTCGTGGTTGCGCCATTGTTCGACAAGGGGCGCTTCCCGCGCGATCTCTACCAGTATGGCGGCGTCATGCGGAACGGCGCCGCGGCACGCGCAGGCAGCCGCACCGTGGACCTCGTCTCGCCGCTGGCGGCCTGGGCACGGTCGGCAGTCGGTTTGCAGCGCATGCCCTACGTCCTGCTCGGCCACTCCGCCGGCGCACAGTTCGTCGACCGCGTTGCCGCCTTCACATCGACCGATGCCCTCCGTCTCGTCGTTGCCAATCCGTCCACCTGGGTCATGCCGAGCCTGACGGAGCTCGCCCCCTTCGGCTTTGGCGGCGTTGGACCGCCGGCCTCCGCCGAAGCGGCATTGCGCGCCTATCTCGCGCGACCGCTGCTCGTGCTGCTGGGAGGCGAGGATACCGGCACGCACAATCTCGCGATGAGCCGGGAGGCAATGGCGCAAGGGCCTTATCGGCTGGCACGTGGCCGCAATGCCTTCAAGGCAGCGCAGGCGGTCGCCGCACAGCACACCTGGTCTTTTGGCTGGACGCTGGTCGAAGTGCCGGGTGTGGGGCACGACGCAACGGCGATGTTCAACGCGCCGCCAACGGCCGCCGTCCTGGCACAGGCCATCGGCCCGCCACCGACCGGGAAATGAACGCTATTCGGGCTTGACGCCGGCCGCCTGCAGGAACAGCCCCCCGGCCTTTCTCATCCGGAGATGTGGCGGCCGCACTTTATCGTCAGACCGCTCGTCACCCGCTCCCCAAGGGAGGCAAGGCTCGCTGGACGTCAGATCATTCCCAGAGCGTGTTTGTAGGTGTCGAGCAGCGCTTCCTGCTCGTCGCGGTCGGCGGCATCCATCTTCCGCAGCGACACGATCTTGCGCATGGTCTTGACGTCGTAGCCCACGCCCTTGGCTTCACTGTAGACGTCACGGATGTCGCCGCCGATTGCCTTGCGCTCTTCCTCGAGCTTCTCGATGCGCTCGACGAAGCTCTTCAGCCGATCAGCCGAGATCGGTCCAGCCTTGACCTTGTTCGAAACAGCACTTCCGTCCGGCATGTCCACCACTCCCTGATCGCGTCGGGCGGACCATAAGAGCAGAGGCCGCGTCGGCTCAATGACATCGAGGCAATGAAAGATGGGGATAACGGGGACGAGCCTGGAGGGCCTCAGCCGTGCTTGTGCTGGGCCTTGTCGAAGGCCTTCTTCTGCTCGCTCGACGCTTCCTTGTGGTACTTGGCCTTCCACTCCTCGTACGGCATGCCGTAGACGATCTCGCGCGCCTTGGGATCGGCGATCTCGATGCCCTTCTTGCCGGCCTCCTCGCGATACCAGCGCGACAGGCAATTGCGGCAAAAGCCGGCCAGGTTCATCAGGTCGATGTTCTGGACGTCGGTGCGTTCCTGCAGATGCGCCACCAGCCGGCGGAATGCGGCGGCCTCGAGTTCGGTGCGGGTCTTATCGTCCATGGGAAAACTCCTTCGACCGGATATAGGCTCAGGCCAGAGCCGTCGCAACTGCAGCGCCGATCGCCGGCGCGAGCCGCCGCGCCCAGGTCCGTGCCTCGTCGGACGTGCCCATCAGATCCTGGCGCACCTCCAGCGAGCAGTGCGGAAGGGTCCGCGGCCGCGCGTGCGCCGTAAGTGTATATTCGTAGGACGCGCGTGCCGAATAGGGCTCATTGTCCCCTACGACGAGGGACGGATCGCGACGCAATTCCGCCAACAAGGGATACGGCAGGCGTGGATCGTCATTCCACAGGACGCCGACATGCCACGGCCGCTTGAAGCCGTTCATGGCCGGCGTGAAGCTGTGCACCACCAGCAGGCAGACTTTACGCCCGTCCTTGGTCATGCGGTCGAGCTGGCGGTCGACTTCCTGATGGTAAGGCCAGAAACAGGCCCGGGCCCGCTGGTCGATATCGGCTTGCGCCAGCCCCTTGTTCGCCGGCACTTCGGTACCGTCGCTGACTTCAGGCGTCGATCCTTCGCCGCCCGGCCAGCGATTGCAGTCGATCACCAGGCGCGAGTAGCCGGACGCGACCAGCGGCGCATCGAGGCGCGACGAGAGCTCGAGCGCAGCATCGAGACCGCCGATGTCCCAGCCGATATGGCGCGCGAGTTCGCTCGCCGGGAGGCCCAGACCATCGAGCTTCTTGGGGACAGCCTTGCTTGCATGATCGCAGAGCAGGAGAAGCGGCGCCTTGCCATTTTCATTGTGAACGGAGAAAGGCGGCGGATCTTCCGGTCCCAGCAGCGGTTGCATCGCGTCGCTATAATGCGAACACTGTGCAAATGAAAGATGCCGACGCCCGCGCGCTCCTGCGCGACATGTTCGATGCAGCACTCGCTGCCGCCCGCCCTGCAACCTGCCTCGCCCCCTATATCGACGAGCTGAAGCCGCCGAAGGGCCGGACGGTCGTGATCGGCGCCGGCAAGGCGAGCGCTGCGATGGCGCGCGCGGTCGAGGATCGCTGGCCGCACCCGCTCGAAGGGCTGGTGGTGACTCGCTACGGCTACGGCGAGCCCTGCGCGCGGATCGAGATCGTCGAAGCGGCGCACCCCGTGCCGGACGACAAGGGACGCGCCGCCGCCGGCCGCATCCTCGACAAGGTGAAGGGTCTGTCGGCCGACGATCTTGTCCTCTGCCTGGTCTCCGGTGGCGCATCGGCGTTGCTCGCGCTTCCCGCCTCCGGCATCCCCCTGGCGGACAAGCAGGCGGTCAATCGTGCGCTGCTGAGATCGGGCGCGAACATCGTCGAGATGAACACGGTGCGAAAGCATCTCTCCGCGATCAAGGGCGGCCGGCTGGCGGTCACGGCCCAGCCAGCGCGCGTATTGAGCTGGCTGATCTCCGATGTGCCCAACGACGACCCCGGCGTGATCGGCTCCGGCCCGACCGTGCCCGATCGCACCACCTTCGCCGACGCGCTGGCGGTGCTGGCACGATATAGGATCGATCCGCCAGACTCGATTCGTGCGCATCTCGAAGCCGGCGCCTCGGGCAGGATCGAAGAGACTCCGAAACCCGGCGACCCCCGGTTGGCGAAAGTCGAGACCATCCTGGTGGCGACCCCCAGGCGCTCGCTCGAGGCGGCGGCCGAGGTTGCACGTCGACGCGGCTGCGACGTCGTCATGCTGGGCGACAATCTCGAAGGCGAGGCGCGCGACCTCGGCGCAGCGCACGCCCGGCAGGCGCTCAATCTGGCGAAGACGCAGGACAAGCCGACCGTCATCCTTTCGGGCGGAGAGACGACCGTAACGGTACGCGGCCAGGGACGCGGCGGACGCAATGTCGAATATCTGCTGAGCGAAGCCATCACGGCCAATGGCGCACCCCAGGTATGGGGGCTTGCCGCCGATACCGACGGTGTCGACGGAGCCGAGGACATCGCCGGCGCGATCTTCACGCCTGACACGCTGGCTCGCGCCCGCGCAAATGGCCGTGACCCGAAGGCGATGCTGGACGACAATGATGGCCACAGTTTCTTCGAGATGCTTGGCGACAGTCTGGTCACCGGCCCGACCCGCACCAACGTCAACGATTTCCGCGCCACCCTGATCGTGCCCTGACCCAGTACACATGACCCAATACACCGGCTCCTGCCATTGCGGCGCCATCCAGATCCGCTTCGAGTCGCCGAAGCGGCCCGAGGAGATGCGCGTCGGCCGCTGCGCCTGCTCCTTCTGCCGCCGCCACGGTGCTCGCACGATGGGCGACCCAGCCGGGTCGGTCGAGTTCCGGGGTGCCGCCAAGGACATCGTCCGCTATCGGTTCGGTCTCGGCATCACCGACTATCTCTTGTGCGCAAAATGCGGCGCCTATGTCGGCGCGGTGATGGAGGATGAAGGCCGCCTCATCGCGACGCTCAATGTGAACGCGCTCGACATCCGCGACACTTTCGACGCTGCGCCGCCGCTCCATCATTACGACGGCGAGAATGAGGAACGCCGGCGCGCGCGGCGTCGAAAGTTCTGGATGCGCGCGGTCATGATCGCCTAACGTCCGGCCATGGCCATTCTGGGCATCATCGCCGACGATTTCACCGGCGCCACGGATATTGCCGGCATGCTGGTCAAAGGCGGCATGCGTACCCTGCAGACGATCGGCATACCGGCGAAGGGCTTGATTCCCGACGACGTCGATGCCGTGGTTGTCGCCCTCAAGACGCGCTCGATTGCCGCCGGGGAGGCTGTCGCGCAGTCGCTCGACGCGCTGAAGGCCCTGCAGGCGGCAGGCTGCAAGCGCTTCTTCTTCAAATACTGCTCGACGTTCGATTCCACGGACCGGGGCAACATCGGGCCGGTCGGTGATGCGCTGCTCGATGCGTTGAAGGCAAAGCAGGCGATCTATTGTCCCGCCTTTCCCGAGAACGGCCGAACGATCTTCTTCGGTCACCTGTTCGTCGGCGAGCTGCTGTTGTCGGACACGCACATGCGCCACCATCCGCTGACGCCGATGACGGACGCCAGCCTGGTGCGCGTGTTGGCGAGGCAAACGAAGCACAAGGTCGGGCTGGTGCCGCTCAAGCAGGTGCAGGCGGGTTCGGCGAGCCTGCGCGCTGCGCTCGACGCGCTGGCGGCCGACGGCGTGCGGCATGTGGTTGTCGACGCCGTGGCCGATACCGATCTCGGCATCATCGGCGAGGCCGTCGGCGACGATCCGTTGGTCACCGGCGGCTCGGGTGTGGCGCTCGGTCTGCCGGCCGCCTACCGCCGTCGTAAGCTGCTGGCCCACAGGTCCGGCGCCGATGCCTTGCCCAAGGCCGAGGGTGCCGCCGCCGTGCTCGCCGGCTCCTGCTCGGCCGCCACCTTGGGACAGATCGCCAACTTCAAGGGCGCGCACCTGGCGCTCGATACCGACGCGATTTGCCGCGGCGAGCCCGTCGGCGAAAGGGCGCTCGACTGGGCCAGGGGCAAGCTTGGCGACGGACCCATCCTTCTCTCGGCCAGCGGCAAGCCCGAGGCCGTGAAGGCGCTGCAGGCGAAGTATGGCGTCGAAGCATCGAGCCAGGCGATCGAGAAGACAATGGCCATGCTCGCCCGCGGTCTGGTCGATGCAGGCGTCGGCCGCTTGGTGGTCGCCGGCGGCGAGACCTCGGGCGCGGTTGTGGGCGCCCTCGATGTCACGGCATTGCGCATCGGGCCCGAGATCGACCCCGGCGTGCCGTGGACCGCCTCGGTCGGCAAGAAGCCGCTTCTGCTGGCGCTGAAGTCCGGCAATTTCGGCGCGCCCGATTTCTTCACCAGGGCCTTCGCCAGGTTATGAGCAAGGAAGCAACATCGCGCGAGGCGATCTGCACGCTCGGCGCCAAGCTCGCGGCGCGCGGCCTCTGTCCCGGCACGTCGGGCAATATCAGTGCCCGCGTCGATGACGGTTGGCTGATGACGCCCACCAACTCGTCGTTGGGCGAACTCGATCCGGCGCGACTTTCCAGGCTCGACGCAACGGGCAAGCACATCGCCGGCGACCCGCCGACAAAGGAAGCCCTGCTGCATCGGTCGGTGTACGACGTGCGGCCCAAGGACGGTGCGATCGTGCATCTCCACTCGACGCATGCCGTCGCCATCTCCTGCCTCGACCCGTCGTGCCACCACAATGCCGAGACGACGCTGCCGCCGATCACACCGTACTTCGTGATGCGCGTGGGCAAGCTGCCTCTGGTGCCCTACTTCAAGCCGGGCGACCCCAAGCTTGCCGACGCCATCCGCGAATACGCCAAGGGCCATCGCGCCGTGTTGCTGGCCAATCACGGACCGGTCGTCGCCGGCACGTCGCTCTCGGCTGCATCCGCCTCGATCGAGGAGCTGGAGGAAACCGCCAGGCTTCACCTGCTGCTGCACGGCCTCAAGACCCGTACGCTCTCCGACATCCAGGTCCGAGAGATAGAAGAAGCCTTTCCGTCCTGACCGGAGATCGAATGCCCAAGCTCGCCGCCAACCTGTCCTGGATCTACCAGGAGGTACCCCTCCTGCAGCGCTTCGGCGCCGCCGCCAGCCACGGCTTCAAGGCCGTCGAAATGCTCTTCCCCTACGAGGTATCGGCGGCCGAAATCGCGGCCGAACTCAAGAAGCACAAGCTCACGCAAGCCCTGTTCAACCTTCCGCCAGGAGATGCGAGCAAGGGCGAGCGCGGCATGGCGGCATTGCCTGGCCGCGAAGCGGATTTCGCGGCCGCGCTCGACACGGCGCTGGACTATGCCAAGGTCCTGGAGTGCCGCACGCTGCATGTCATGTCGGGCATGATCGCGCCCGGCGCCGATACCGCTGCCATGCATCGCACTTTCGTGTCGAACCTCAAGAAGGCCTGCGACCGGACGGCTAGCGGCAGCATCACGCTGGTGCTGGAGCCGATCAACCATCGCGACATTCCCGGCTACTTCACCAACACCACCGACCAAGTGAGGAAGATCATCGACGAAGTCGGCGCGCCGCATCTCAAGCTGCAGCTCGATCTCTATCACATGCAGGTGACGGAGGGCGATCTTACCAGGCGTACCGAACGGCTGTTCCCGCTCACCGCGCATGTGCAGATCGCCGGCAACCCCGACCGCAACGAACCCGATCTCGGCGAGGCCAATCACCTTTATCTCCTCGATGTGCTCGACCGGCTGGGCTACCAGGGCTATGTCGGACTGGAATACAAACCCAGGACGACGACCGCCGCCGGTCTCGGCTGGGCGGCGAAATACGGCATCAAGGTTTGACCATGAGCGACAAGAACACGCCCGCCATCGCTTTCATCGGGCTGGGCTCGATGGGGCTCGGCATGGCCAAGAACCTGCTGAAGGGAGGCCACAAGGTCGTGGGCGTCGATCCCAGCGCCGTGGCACGCGAGGCCTTCAGGGCCGCGGGCGGTTCGGTCGCCGATACGCCGGCGGCCGCGTCCGCCGCGGCGGACATCGTCGCGATCGCGGTGGTGAACGACAAGCAGGTCGAGACGGTGCTCTATGGCGAGAACGGCGCCGCCTCCGCGCTGCGCAAGGGCGGCGTGGTGGTGCAGTGTGCGACCGTGCCGGCGGCCTTCGCCCGCTCCCTTGGCGAACGTCTTGCCAAAAGCGGCCATGACCTGATCGACGCGCCGATGTCGGGCGGGCGGGTACGCGCAGAATCGGGTGAGCTCACCTTCATGGCCTCCGGCTCGCCCAAGGCGTTCGCCGCAGCCGAAAGCCTCTTCGCCGCCACTTCGGCCAAGGTCTTCCGCCTCGGCGATACGCCCGGCATCGGCTCGCTGGTGAAGACCGTGAACCAGCTGCTGGCCGGCGTGCATATCGCGACCGCCGCCGAAGCCATGGCGCTCGCCGCCAAGGCAGGTGCCGACACGCGCGCGGTCTACGACGTGATTTCCGCCAGCGCCGGCAATTCGTGGATGTTCGGCAACCGCGTGCCGCACATGCTCGATGACGATTACACGCCGCTCTCCGCCATCGAGATCTTCGTCAAGGATCTCGGCCTGGTGCTGGGCACCGGCCATGAGCATCGCCTGCCCCTGCCCATGGCGGCGGCGGCACATCAGCTCTTCCTCGCCGCGGCGGGCGCCGGCTGGGGGCGGCTCGATGACGCGGCCGTCGTAAAGGTCTACGAACAGGCAGGCGACTTCAAAGTGTCGTCACCCCGGCGTTAGACTGACAGTATGAGGCGCGAGCGTTTCACCAAGATCGTCGCTACTCTGGGCCCGGCCTCGTCCAGCCCCGAACGGCTGCGTGCATTGTTCGAGGCCGGTGCCGACGTCTTCCGGCTGAACTTCAGCCACGGCACGCCGGACGATCACAAGCAGCGCGTCGAGCTCCTGAGGGCGCTCGAGAAGCAATACAAGCATCCGATCGCCATCCTGATGGACCTGCAGGGCCCGAAGCTCAGGCTCGGCACCTTCGCCAAGGGACCGATGGAGCTAAAGAAGGGCCAAAAGCTGCACTTCGATCTGGATCCGGAGCCCGGGACGGCGAAGCGCATCCCCCTGCCCCATCCCGAGATCTTCAAGGCCGCCAGGTCCGACGGGTTGCTGTTGATCGACGACGGCAAGGTGCGGCTGCGCATCTTCGCCCACACCGAGACGACGATCGATGCCACCGTCGAAGTGGCCGGCCCGATCAGCGATCGCAAGGGCGTGAACCTTCCCAACCTCGTGCTGCCGCTGTCGCCGATGACGGTGAAGGACCGGCGAGATCTCGACTATGGCCTGTCGCTCGGCGTCGACTGGGTGGCGCTCTCTTTTGTGCAGCGGGCCGACGATATCGCCGAGCTCAAGAAACTGGTCGCCGGACGCGCGGCGGTGATGGCCAAGCTCGAGAAGCCGCAGGCGATCGAACATCTCGACGAGATCATCGAGCAGAGCGACGGCATCATGGTGGCGCGCGGCGATCTCGGCGTCGAGCTGCCGCCCGAAGCGGTACCGCCCTTGCAGAAGCGCATCCTCGCCGCCTGCCGCGCCGCCGGCCGGCCGGCGATCGTCGCCACACAAATGCTCGACTCGATGGTCCACTCCCCGACGCCCACACGCGCCGAGGCCTCGGACGTGGCAACCGCCGTCTATGATGGCGCGGACGCCGTCATGCTCTCGGCCGAGTCGGCCTCCGGCGACTATCCGATCGAGGCGGTCACGATCATGGACCGCATCCTGAAGAGCGTCGAAGTCGATCCGCTCTATCGCCGCCTGATGGATGCCAGCCGCCGCGAGCCCGAGGCGACGACCGCCGATGCCATCAGCGCGGCCGCGCGCCAATGCGCCCACACGCTGGCGGCGGCAGCGATCGTCACTTTCACCAATACCGGCTCGACGGCGTTGCGCGCTGCGCGCGAGCGGCCTGGCGTGCACATCCTCTGCCTGACGCCCAACCTCGACACGTCGCGCCGCCTGACGCTCGCCTGGGGCGTCCATCCGGTGCGGACCGAGGATGCGCACTCCTTCTCCGACATGGTTCAGCGAGCTGTAAGGATTGCCCGCAAGGAGAAGCTTGCCGAACAGGGCCAGCGGCTGGTCATCACCGCCGGCGTGCCGTTCGGCACGCCCGGCGCCACCAACACGCTGCGCATCGCCTACGTGTAGGCGCCGAAAGTTCGGGGATGGCCGAAAAGGTTCCGTCGTAGTCCTTTCAGAAGGCACTGCGAGGCGACGTGGAAAGCGACCGATCGAAAGCTGTCAACCGCTCCAGAGGAGCAGCCTTGAACTGGGTGGACTATCTCGTTCTCGCTGCCACGATTCTGGCGTTTTTGGCCGTCGTTGCGGCCCACAACCCTCACAACGCCCGCGCCCAGGACACAGCAGCGCTGATCTCTTCTTCGCAATGGCCGGATCATGCGGGCCGTGCGCCGGTCGATCCGGCGCTGATCGGCGCCAGGATCAAGCTCGCCACCGGGCAACTGTAACGAAGGAATCCGACAGCCGGTTCACGCCTTCGGTCGCCGGTCGATCACCCGCCGCGCCTTGCCCATCGACCGCTCGATGGCGCCGGGAGTCACGATCTCGATCATCGCCGACAGCCCGCACATGCCTTTGAGGCGCCGCACCAGCTCGGTGGTGCTTCGGACGATGTCGTCGCCCACGAGGCTGGTCCGGCTTTCGACCCTCACCACGAGATCGTCCAGCGCGCCGGTGCGCGTGAGCTCGATCACGTAGTGCCCCGTCAGCGCGGGGTCGCGCAGGATCTGCTCCTCGACCTGGCTCGGGAACAGGTTGACGCCGCGCACGATCAGCATGTCGTCGCTGCGGCCGGTGATCTTGGCCATGCGGCGCATCACCGTGGCCTCGCCCGGCAGCAGGCGCGTGAGGTCGCGCGTGCGGTAACGGATGACGGGCATCGCCTCCTTGCTGAGCGAGGTGAAGACAAGCTCGCCCGGCTGGCCGTCCGGAACCGGCATCCCGGTTTCGGGATCGACCGCCTCGGGCAGGAAGTGATCTTCCCAGATCGTGGGCCCGCCCTTGGCGTCGGCGAACTCGCAGGAGACGCCTGGTCCCATCACCTCGCTCAGGCCATAGACATCGATCGCGTTGATGCCGAGGCGCTGCTCGATCTCCGCCCGCATGCCTTCGGTCCAGGGCTCGGCGCCGAAGAAGCCGAACCTGAGCGCCGTCTTGCGCGGATCGACGCCGGCGCGATCGAACTCGTCGGCGATCGCCATCATGTAGGAGGGTGTCATCAGAACGCCATGCGCACCGAAATCGGTGATGAGCTGGACCTGGCGCTCGCCGAAGCCGCCCGACATCGGCACCACCGTGCAGCCCAACCGTTCGGCGCCGTAGTGGAAGCCGAGGCCGCCGGTGAACAGGCCGTAGCCATAGGCATTGTGCAGGATGTCGCCTGGACGCGCCCCGCCGGCATAGAGCGAGCGCGCCATCAGCTCGCTCCAGGTATCGATGTCCTTCGCCGAATAGCCCACCACCGTCGGTCGCCCCGTCGTGCCGCTCGAGGCGTGGATGCGCACGCACTTCTCGCGCGGAATGGCGAACATGCCGAACGGATAGGCCTCGCGCAGGTCGGCCTTCTCGGTGAAGGGGAAATGTCGCAAGTCAGCCAGCGAGCGCAGGTCGTCGGGCTGGACACCGGCGGCCACGCACTTCGCCCGATATGGCGCCTGATGAGCATAGGCGTGGGCCAGCGCGGCCTTCAGCCGGTCGAGTTGAAGCGCCCGCAGGGCGTCGAGGCTGAAATCGAACTCGGGAAAGTGCATGATCTACTTCTTCTCAGGCATTGGATCGAAACCGAGGCGGCGATAGACGAAACCGAGGCCGAGCAGCGCTGCACCGAGGCCGAGGAAGGAAACGACCCTCAGCAACCCCTGCAGACCGGCGAGGTCGATCAGGAATACCTTGAGCACCACGATGCAGACCAGCGCCATGCCCGTATGGCGGAACACCGCCGAGCCTCGCGCGAAGCCGAAGGCCAGCAGCGCCACGCCGAACAGCAGCCAGACGATGGAATAGGCGTAGAGCTCGACACCTTCCGCCTCCAGGCCCGGACGCTCGAAATCGGGATCGAAGAAATGGCGCACCTCGAGCGAGAGATAGACGAAGGCAAGGATGCCGGCTGCCACCGCCACGAGCATGCCTGGAACCCTGTCCTTCTCCACGTCCACCATCCAGCGACGCGCCACCGCCACCATTGCCGCCGGAACGGCATAGGCAAGCAGCAGGCCATTCAGGATCGGCAGTCGGCCGACATTGGCCGATTCGAAGATCGGATTGGCGATCAGCACCTGCCCGACCAACACCGTGCCCAAGGCGAGGAGCCCGCTGGCGCGCCACGCCCATAACGCGACGACGTCCCGTCGCCCGCGCGCCATCCACAGCGCTGCAAGTGCGAAGGCTCCCCACACGAGCACATAGAAGGCGCGCTCCATGAACGAGGTATCGAACGCATCCATCGATCCGCGCTGGAAGAGGCTGCGCACCTCGAGCGTCGCCAGCATGAAGGCGAGGAGCGCGATGGCCGCCTCGGTGGCGCGTGCCAGCGGCTCGTCACGCATCTGCCGCAAATAGCGCAGCCCGACCACGAGCGCCGCTATCGCGATGCCATAGCCCCAGAGGATCCAGTTCAGGATCGGCGTCACGCCCAGCGGATAATCGAGCACCCAGGGATTGAGGACGAAGCGCGCGACCACGACCGCCAGCAGGCCCCAGCAGATCCGGCGTATGGCGACCAGATCGAGCATGGCAGCGATGGCGGCAACTGCGGCAAGCTCGATGGCATAGGCGACCGTGATCCATTCGCGGCTGAGTTCCAGGGGGATGGCGGCGGCGATGAAGAAGGAGACGCCAGCGGCCAGGAAGCCCAGCGCTTCCGTTGCGCCAGCCATACGCTGCCGCCAGTGCACCAGCCGCTCCGCGCCGACCAGGAACGGCACGGCAAGGCCGATGCTGACGAGCCCCCACGGCGTTGCGGTCTTCAGCGAACGCAGGACGTACCAACACAACAGGAAATGCGCGAGGGCAGCCGCGACCGACAGCGCCGCCCAGAAGCCGGGCCGGGCCGCATTCCACATCAGGGCGAAGGCACCCGCCGCATAGAGCCCGCCGAGCAGGATCGCGATCGTGGCGAAGCGATCGGCATCCCAGCCAAGGCTTGCGCCCGACATGGTGAGCCACCACAGGGCAAGCGCCGCCAGCGACAGCACCGGGGCGAGGACAGCCTGGTACTGGAAGCGTGGCGCCCAGCGCCCAAGCGCATAGGTGCCGATGCCATGCGCGGCGAGCGCCAGCCAGCCGGCATCCTGCTGTCCGCTGTCCTGGACGATGACGGCAACGAGGAGGACGCCGGTACCGGTCAACGCCGCCCATATCAGCGCAACGACGTCGACTGTCGGATTCTCGTTTTCGCCAAGCCGCTTCCAGCTCGCCCAGACGAACAGGCCGGCCACGGCCACGAGGAAAGCGCCGACCCACGGCAGCCCGTCGGTCGTGGTCGTCATCCAGACGATCGTCCAGAGCGCCGCACCGGCAAGCACGCCCCACCCCAGCGGCCACCAGCCCCGGTGGCGGATCACGCCCAGCGTTCCGGCGGCGATCGCCAGCAGATAGCCGAACAGCACCGGCACGTTCGGCGTCTCGCTGCCGATGATCGCCGGGCTGACGAAGCCGCCGACGAAAGCAAGTCCGGCCACGAAGATGCCATGGCGCAACGACAGGCCGATGGCGAAAGCGGTAAGCGCCACGGCCCCACCGCCCGCCGCCACCTGCGAAATCATCCCGTAAAGCGCGACCGCCGCGAACAGAGCTCCGTAAAGGGCGGCGACGCCGGCTGCCGCCATCGCCTGCGCCACGCGATCGTCGCGTGCCCGCACCTTCTCCGCGCCCGCAATGAGGCCAAAGCCGAACAGGGCCGCCAGGATCACCCGCACTTCAGGCGAGAGATAGCCTTCGTCGATCGAGTAGCGCACGAGGAAGACGGCAGCCAGCGCCAGCGTGATCGCGCCGACCCAGACAAAGGCGCGCGCGCCCAGCCGCTGCTCCCAACCGACTTTGGCAGGCGCCGTATCGGGGCTGTCGAAAGATGGCGGTGGAGACGGCGTCGCGCCTTCCGCCTCCGGTTCGATCTCGAATGGCGGCGGCAGCGGCGCCGGCGCTTCGGATAGCGGGGGCACCGGCGCGGGCGTTTCGGACGACGGCGCAACTGCCTCCAGTGGCGATGCCGCCGTCGCTTCTTCAGGTGGAGATGACGGTGGCTCCGCGATCTGCCGCCGCAACGCCGCGATCTCGGCCGCAAGCCGAGCATTCTGGTCGCGCAGGCCCGAGGTACGGACCAGCGCCATGATCGCCACGATCGGCGTGCCGAGCGCCCAGGCGAGCCCCAACAGGATCAGGAAGACGTAGTCCAAGGGCTCCCCTGCCGATGGTCCTCCGACCGGTCGCCGCTAGTCTGCCGCCGCGCGAACAGCGGCCGGAACGAAGGCGGCGCGATTATCCTTGGCGACCTGCCCGCGCTTCACCACTAGGCGATGGTTCTCCTTGCGGGCGGCGCGCTTGATGTCGGCCAGAGGATCGCCGTCGCACAATACGAAGTCGGCGGAGTTGCCCTCCTTGACGCGCCCCTGGTCGGCAAGCCGCATGAGGTCGGCGGCACTCGCCGTCGCGAAGAAAAGCGAATCGCGCGAGGAAATGCCGATCTCGCACATGAACTCGAGCTCGCGCGCATTCTCGCCGTGCCGGTTGTGCGGCGTGCCGGCATCGGTCCCCATGGCGATGCGGCCGCCCGCCTTGTAGTACATCTTGATCGAGGCGATGTGGCGGTCGAATACGCGGCGCGCCTTCTCGATCACGTAGTCAGGGATCGAGCGATCGCCGTCGTCATAGCCTTTCAGGATGTTCTTCACGGCAGCGAGCGTCGGCACCAGCCAGACGCCGCGCTCCTTCATCTCGTTCACGCACTCGTCGGTCATGAAGATGCCGTGCTCGATCGAATCGATGCCGCCGCGCACCGCATTCAGGATGCCGAGCGCGCCCTGGGCGTGGCTGGCGCAGCACTTGTGGAAGCGATGCGCCTCCGTGATGCCCGCCTTCATCTCCTCGGCCGAATAGTGCGCATCCTCGGGATTGACGCCCGGCGTCATCACGCCGCCCGTCGCCATGATCTTGATCAGGTCGGAGCCCGCATGGATCTGCTCCCGCACCGCCTTCACGACCTCGTCGGGCCCATCGGCGACCCGGCCGGTGCGATTGCCATGGCCGCCCGTCATGCAGATCATCCGGCCGGCGCAGCGCATCGTCGGTCCGAGGAAGCGGCCGTTGTTGTATGCGTCGCGAATAGCGAACTCGATGTAATCCTTGCCGCCGCAGTCGCGCACGGCGGTGATGCCGCCTTCAAGAGTCGCGCGCATGAATTCCATGCCGCGCACGGTGAGCTGGGCCGCGCTCAGACGGTCCTGGGCGGCGCCGGGATTGCCTTCCGCACCGGAGAGCGAATGGACGTGGCAGTCGATCATGCCGGGGATCAGCGTGCCGCCGGAGGTGTCGACCTTCTCGCCGGCAAATCCCTTGAATTCGCCAGCCGGCGCAATGCGCTTGACCTTGCCGCCCTCCTCGAGGACCGCCTGGCCGTCCAGCACCTTCTCGCCATCGAACAACCGGCCGCCGACATACAATGCCGCCATTACCCCAACTCCTGTTGCAAAGACCCGGCACTATCTTCCGGCGGTACGCTGGCCGCAACCCAGCGGGTCGACGGGACTGTCGGGACCGGCCTGGGCCTTGAGCCGCGCGATCTCCTCGTCGAGGCCGACGATATGCGGATTGTACTTGCGCGCCAGCTCGAAGGCGGCGGCGGCTCGCGCCGGCTCGCCCATTTGCGCACGGATCATGCCGAGCCCGGAATAGGCGCCGAAGTGGCGCGGCTCGCGCTTCACGGTTTCGCAGATATCGGCGATGGAAGCCTCGAGGTTGCCAAGCAGCCAGTAGACGGTGGCCCGCTTGTTCCATGCCTCCGAAAGGTCGGGGGCGATCTCGATCAGCCTGGTGAAGGTCGCGACGGCGCCCTGCAGGTCCTGCTGCTGCATCTCGGCCATGCCGCGCAGCATGAGCTGGCGCTGGCCGGGATCGGGCACCATGGTCCATTGCTCCCAGATCGCCTGTTCGAGCGCCTGGGCCGCCACGGGATCGGTGGTGGATTGCAGCTTGGCGAACAAGGTATCGAGCACGGCGGCCCTCCCATTGTCGCTATTCGAGGTCTGTGCACAGGCGCCCGCCGCCAGCATCAGGCCGAGCAGGCCGGCAAGGCAAGCGCGAACGAGGTCCATGCCGTCAATTCATCGCCGCCGGCCCCGGTCCTCCGGTGGCCCAATCCAGCAGCTCGACCGTGTGGACGACGGGAATGCCCGTCCCGCCCGCGATGTTGCCGATACAGCCGAAATTGCCGGCCGCGATCACGTCGGGCTTCACGCTTTCGATGTTCGCCACCTTGCGATCGCGCAATCGGCGCGACAGCGCGGGCTGCAGCACCTGGTAGGTGCCGGCCCAGCCGCAGCAAAGATGGCCTTCGGGCACGTCCTTCACGACGAAACCGGCATCGCGCAAGAGCTTCCTGGGCTGCTCGTTCACCTTCTGGCCGTGCTGCATGGAACAGGCCGAATGATAGGCGACGGTGAGCGGCCGCGGAGTCACGTTCGCGAGACCGACCTCGACCATGAACTCGCTCACATCCCTGGCGAGCGCCGCCACGCGCTCGGCCTTGCTGCGCCACAGCGGATCGTCGGCGAACATGCAGCCATAGTCCTTGACCGTCGTGCCGCAGCCCGAGGCGTTGATGACAATGGCATCGAGCCCCTGGCCGTCGGCTTCCTTCAGCCAGGCGACGATGTTGCGCTTGGCAAGCTCCAGTGCCTGTTCGGTATCGCCGATATGCTGCACCGAGGAGCCGCAGCAGCCCGATCCCGCGACGTTCACCACCTCGACGCCGTGCCGGGTGAGCAATCGCACCGTCGCCTCGTTCACCTCGGGGGCCAGCACCTGCTGGCCGCAGCCTGGCATCAACGCCACGCGCTTCACGCGCGAGCCCCGGGCGGGGAAAGTCTGCGGCCGATCGACCGCCGAGGGCGTCGGCACGCGCAACGGCACGGCGTCGATCATCGCCTTCACGCGCCGCAGGAAGGTGGCGCCGCCAGGATCGTTGCTGACCGCGGGCAGCGCCGCCGCCACCGGTTTGGCGAGCCAGCCAAGCATCGTAGCCCAGCGGAAGATCTGCGGCCTCGGCATCAGGAAGCCCAGCAGCCGGCGCAACGCGCGGTCCGCCAGCGGGCGCCGGTAGGTCGTCTCGATATGGTGCCGGCCGTGATCGACCAGATGCATGTAGTTCACGCCCGATGGGCAGGTCGTCATGCAGGACAGGCACGAGAGGCAGCGATCGAGGTGGCGCACTTCCGATGCCATCGGCGCGCGATCGCCCTCCAGCATCGCCTTCATGAGGTAGATGCGCCCGCGGGGCGAATCGCACTCGTCTCCCAACAGCACGAAGGTCGGACAGGTGGCCGTGCAGAATCCGCAATGCACGCACTTGCGCAGGATCTGCTCGCTGCGCGCCGTCTCCGGATCGGCCAACTGGGCCAGGGTGAAGTTGGTCTGCATGCCCTACCCCATGCGCCCCGGATTGAAGAGGCCCCTGGGGTCGAAGCTCTCCTTGACCCGCGTGGCCAGTGCCGCGAGCGCGGGCGGCTGGGGCTGGAAGACGGGTACGGCCGCGCGCACCGCCTCCGAGGCCCGGATCAGGGTCGCATGACCGCCGGTCGGTCCGATGGCGCCGCGCACTAGAAAATGATCCGCGTCGGGACGGGGCGGAAGGCCGAGCCAGATCAAGCCGCCCGACCAGTCATAGAAGGCTTTCGCTTCGGGCCGTTGGCCGCGGATGCGGCCGACAATCGCCGCCCCTGCGGTCGGCGGGCAGGACAGGCGCCAGACGGTCCAGTCGGCGTCGGCCTCGAGGGGCGCCGCGTCCCGCACATCGCGCCATAAGGCCCGGCTCTCGAACGTTCCGAGTTCCTCCATCGCCGCAGTCGTGTCGGCGAGCAACTCGCGCAGACCTTTGAGACGCGCTTCGACCGAAGGTGCGACACCTTCGACACGCAGGGCCGTCCGGTCGCCGATATGCGCCGCCCCCGAGATCTCGTGCGGGCTGCCCATGGCGGCGCACATCGCCCTTGCCGCCGCGGCATCGTCGAGACCGCGCAGGATCAGCGTTCGCGTCTGATCGGGCGCCGGCAGGACCTTGACCGAGACCTCGTCGAGCACCGCCAGCGTGCCCCACGATCCCGCGATCAGCTTGGAGAGATCGTAGCCGGTGACGTTCTTCATCACCCGGCCGCCCGACTTGAAGGCCTCGCCGCGGCCGTTGACGCCGCTGAAGCCCAGCAAGTGGTCGCGCGCGGCGCCGGCGGAGAGACGGCGTGGTCCGGCGAAATTGCCCATGAGCGTGCCGACCAGCGTGCCTTCGCCCGGCGCGCAACCGAGCAACGGCCCCAGATCCGGCGGCTCGAAGGCCAGCATCTGGTTGCGCTGGGCGAGCAAGGCCTCGACCTCGCGCATCGGCGTGCCGGCACGCAACGTCACCACCAGCTCCTCCGGCGCATAGTCGACGATGCCGCTGATGCCGGACGTGTCCAGCACGTGATCGCCTCTCATCGGCTTGCCCAGTGCCCGCTTGCTGCCGGCCCCGCGCACGTCGAGCGTGGCGCCTTCGCTCAGCGCCCACTCGATCGCCTGCCGCAGCTCCCTGGCGTCGCGCGGTTTGATCGTGCCGCTCATGATCGGTGACGTCCTAGAATCGTGGGATGTCGGGGAACGGCATCTTGTTGTGGTGCACGACCACGCGACCAAGCTCTGCACAGCGGCGCAGCTTCGGGAAGACCTTGCCGGGATTGAGCAGATGGTCCGGATCGAAGGCGCACTTCACCCGCATCTGCTGGTCGAGGTCGATCTCGGTGAACTGCTCGCCCATCAGGTCGCGCTTCTCGATGCCGACGCCGTGTTCGCCGGTCAGCACGCCGCCCACGCGCACGCAAAGCCGCAGGATGTCGGCGCCGAACTCCTCGGCGCGGCGCAACTCCTCGGGATCGTTGGCATCGAACAGGATCAGCGGGTGCAGGTTGCCGTCGCCGGCGTGGAACACGTTGACCACGCGCAGGCGATGCGTCTTCGACATCTCGCGCATCTCGGCCAGCACCTCGACCAGCCGCCCGCGCGGCACCGAGCCGTCGAGGCACATATAGTCCGGCGTGATCTGGCCCACCGCCGGGAAGGCCGCCTTGCGGCCAGCCCAGAACAGCGCTCGCTCCTGCTCGTCGCGGCTCACGCGGCAGGTGGTGGCGCCGCGCTCCTTGGCGATCTCCTCGACCCGCGCCACAAGGTGATCGACCTCGACCGCCGGCCCGTCGAGCTCGACGATCAACAGGCCCTCAGCATCGAGCGGATAGCCTGCGCCGACGTAGTTCTCGGCACACTGGATGGCATCCCTGTCCATCATCTCCATGCCGCCGGGGATGATGCCGGAGGCGATGACGGCCGCAACGCAATCCGCCGCTCCCGCCTCGGTCGGGAAGCCGATCAGGACGGCGCGCGCGGTGCTCGGCTTGCGCAGGATCCGGACGGTGACTTCGGTGACGACACCCAGCAGACCTTCGGAGCCGGTCATCAGCCCCAGGAGATCGTAGCCGCCGGCGTCGAGATGCTTGCCGCCCAGCCGCACCACCTCGCCGTTCATGAGCACCATCTCGATGCCCAGAAGATTGTTGGTGGTGAGCCCGTACTTCAGGCAATGCACGCCGCCGGAATTCTCCGCCACGTTGCCGCCGATCGAGCAGGCGATCTGCGAGCTGGGATCGGGCGCATAGTAGAAGCCCTCGTGCTCCACCGCCTTGGTGACGCCGAGGTTGGTGACGCCCGGCTGCACGCGCACGCAGCGGTTGGCGTAGTCGATCTCGAGCACGCGGTTGAACTTGCCCATGCCCAGCAGGATCGCGTCGCCCACCGGCATCGAACCGCCGGACAACGATGTTCCCGCGCCGCGCGGGACGACCTTCACCTTCCGATCCTGGCAATAGCGCAGGATGGCCGACACCTGCGCGACCGTGTCCGGCAGGACGACCACCAGCGGCATCTGGCGATAGGCCGACAGCGCATCGCACTCGTAGGGACGCATGCTGTCGAGATCGTCGATCACGCCCTCGCCGGGAACGATCGCACGCAACGCCGCCACGATCTCGCCACGGCGGCGCAGGATATCGGGATCGAGCAACGGCATCTGCATGGCCGATTCCTTACGCCAAATAAAAAAGCGGCGGAAGCCAAAGCCTCCGCCGCTCTCTTTTCGTTTTGGACGCCGGAATCGGCCGCCCGCCCTTTCAGGCTAGCCTTGGCGCGCCTTGAAGCGGGGGTTGGTCTTGTTGATCACGTAGACGCGGCCCTTGCGACGCACGATGCGGCAGTTCTTGTGGCGGGCCTTCACGGACTTGAGCGAGTGACGGATCTTCATGGCTCTTCTCAACAAAAAGCCCCGGCGGCGCCGGGGTGAATTCCAAAAGCGGGCGGAAAATAGGGACGGATTGTCCTTCCGTCAACCCCGTTCTGGTCAGGCTCCAGGGTAAATTCGTCAATGATTCAAGCCGCTTGGAGCACTTTCAGCGCCGATTTCAGGTCTTTCACCAGCTCCGCGTAAGCCTCGTGCCGTGCGGTACGATCCGGGACGCGCAGGATCGACGACGGATGGACCGTCACCATGCCGGGCTGGCTTTCGCCAAAATCCAGTTCCTTTCCCCTTTCACGGGCAAGTGTCACGTGCCGCCCGGCCAGAGCCTCGGCCGCCGTCACACCCATTGCCAGCACGAGGGCAGGCTTCACCAACGAGACTTCCTGGGCGAGCCAGACCTTGCACACCTCGACTTCGTAGCGGTTGGGCTTCTTGTGCAGCCGCTTCTTGCCGCGCGGTTCGTTCTTGAAGTGCTTCACCGCGTTGGTGACATAGACTTGCGTCCGGTCGATCCCGGCATCGGCCAGCGCGCGATCGAGCAGCTTGCCTGCCGGGCCGACGAACGGATGGCCTGCAATATCTTCCTGGTCGCCCGGCTGCTCTCCGACCAGCATGAGCTTGGCGCCGACCGGTCCTTCGCCGAACACGGTCTGCGTGGCATTGCGGTAGAGCGAGCAACGCGTGCAGCCTTTCGCCTCCTCCGCCACCTTCGCAAGCTTGGCCGCCAACGCCTTTTGGCCGGCCATGTCAGGCCTGCCCCAGCAGGCGCATCAGCGAGAGCGCATCCTTTGGCGCCTGCAGCTTGTCGGTATTGTCGAAGTAGACGAAGACATCGCGCGGCCGCCGCCTCGGCGGTCTGGCGTCGATGAAATGGCCATCCGTCATGGGCCGGCCGTCTCGCCATGCCGCGATCCGAGCCGCCCAGCGCTTGAGGGCTGGCCGACTGTAGGCGCTCCTGTAGAGCTCGGTCGAGCCGTGCAGACGGACATAGACGAAGTCCGAGGTGACATCCATCAGAAGCGGCCACTCGACCGTGTCGGCACAGACCAGCGCGACGCCATGCTTGCGTAGAAGCTCGATGAAAGCCGGATCCCGGAAGCTTTCGTGGCGGATCTCCATGGCGTGACGGATCGGCCGTCGCCGGTCATTGCGCAGCCACGCCCGCGCCTTCAGGCGATTGTCGTGGCGACGCCCGCATTCCACCGCCTCGTCGGTATCCCGCGGCAAAAGCGCGAAGAAGGCTTCGAGCTTCTCGGCATCGAAAGGAAAGCTGGGCGGAAACTGCCACAGGATCGGACCGAGCTTGGGACCGAGCCGAAGCACACCCGAGGCAAAGAAGTTGCCGAGCGGCGCCTCGACCTCGCGCAACTTCAACATGTGCGTGAGATAGCGCGACCCCTTCACCGCAAAGACGAAATCGTCGGGTGTGTCATCGGCCCATTGCGCAAAGCTGTCGGGACGCTGCATGGAATAGAACGTGCCGTTGATCTCGATGCTGCGAAAGATCGACGCCGCATAAGCCAGTTCGCGGTTTTGAGGCAGGCCCGGCGGATAGAATGCGCCTCGCCAAGGCTTGTAGGTCCAGCCCGAGATGCCGACGCGGACGTCAGACGCCATGCAAGGCAACGCGCATGTACAAATATGGGTTCCGGTCCGCTATAGAGACCGCCCAAAGTGCAGGGTTTTCATAAGAGGAATCCGATGACCAAGCTCACACTCGCCCAAGCCAACAGAATCATCGAAGCGGCCTTCGCCGAGGCGCGGAAGATGAAGGTGAAGCCGCTCGCGGTCGCGGTGCTCGACGAGGCCGGCCACGTGAAGTCGCTGCAGCGCGAGGACAACGCCAGCATGTTCCGCAACGATGTGGCCACCGGCAAGGCCTGGGCGGCCGTCGGGATGGGCGCGTCGAGCCGCACGCTGCTGCAGCGCGCCAAGGAGAATCCGCACTTTTACGGCGCCCTCTCCGCCACTGCGCAGGGCAGGTTCCTGCCGCAGACCGGCGCGGTGCTGATCAAGGACAAGGACGGCAACATCCTGGGGGCGGCGGGCGCCAGCGGCGGAACGGGCGACGAGGACGAAGCGGTTTGCATAGCGGGTATCGCGGCTGCGGGCTTGGTGTCGGGCTGACCCTTCCTCTATTGTCCGCCGCCCTATCCGGAAGGACCCATGTTCGAGCCCGCCGAGCGTCTGAAGAGCGTCAAGGTTTCCGCATCCGCCGCCATGACCCGAAAGGTGCGCGAGATGCGTGCCCAGGGCGTCAAGATCGTGGGGCTCTCGTCGGGCGAGCCCGACTTCCCGACGCCGAAGCACGCCATTGAAGCGGCCTACAAGGCCGCCCTTGCCGGCGACACCAAGTATCCGGCGCAGGATGGCACGCGCGCGCTGAAAGAGGCCGTGCAGCGCAAGTTCAAGCGCGAGAACGGGCTCGACTACGCGCTCGACGAGATCATGGTCGCCAACGGCAGCAAGCAGATCATGTACGGGGCCACGATGGCGAGCGTGAACCCGGGCGACGAGGTGATCATCCCCTCGCCCGGCTGGATCAGCTACGCCGACCAGGTGAGGCTCGCGGGCGGCGTGCCGATCCCCGTTTCCTGCCCCGAGAACAACCAGTTCCGGCTGCGCGCCGCCGATCTCGACTCCGCGATCACGCCGCGCACCAAGTGGGTGGTGTTGAACTTCCCCAACAATCCGACCGGCGCGATCTGCACGCGCGCCGGGATGCGCGAGCTTGCGGACGTGCTCCTGAAGCACCCGCATGTGCTCATCATGGCCGACGAGATCTACGAGCATCTCACCTACGACGGGAAGGAGTTCTGCTCGATCGCCGAGGTCGAGCCGAAGCTCAAGGACCGTACGCTCACGGTGAACGGCGCCTCGAAGGCCTATGCGATGACCGGCTGGCGCGTCGGCTATGCCGGCGGCCCGAAAGCGATGATCGCTGCGATGACGAACATGCAGGGCCAGGCCACCGCTGGTGTCTCGACCGTCGGCCAGGCCGCCGTTGTCGCAGCGCTCGACGGGCCGCAGGACCTGATCAAGGAGCGCGTCGCCGACTACCAGAACCGGCGCGACCTCGTCGTGGGTTGGCTGCGCGAGGCCCCCGGCATCACCTGCCACAAACCCGAAGGCGCGTTCTATGTGTTCCCCAACATTGCGGGCTGCATCGGCAAGACCACCAAGGCCGGCCGCAAGATCGAGACCGACACCGATTTCGTGACGGCGCTGCTTGAGGAGCGTCAGGTCGCGACGGTACAGGGCGCCGCCTATGGCATGAGTCCCTACTTCCGCATCTCCTACGCGACCGACATCGACAGCCTGCGCGAGGGCTGCAAGCGCATCCAGGAATTCTGCACCGATTTGCGCTGATCAGGCCCTCCCCTGCGCGAGCAGGGCAGGTGACGCCGTCCCGCCGTTTCGCCGCCCCCGGCGGCGAAAGCAGCTGAGGCGACAAAGGCTGAGGCGACGGAGACGGCTGAGGCGACGAAGGGGTCGGAAATCACACACTCATTCGCGTGCTCATGATCCATCCGCCCGCTCCACGGGCACCTCCCTTTGGTCTGAACCGCGGGGAGGTCAGAGAAAGGGTCACTCCTCCGGCTCGGTCGAGAAGGCCAGCGGATAGCCCTTGCTGCGGCCCATGTCGGTGGCCTCCGTCGCCTTGCTCTCGGCGACGTCACGCGTGAAGGTGGCGACCACGCAGGCGCCCCTCTGGTGCGCGGTCATCATGATGCGATAGCCCTGGTCCTCGCTGGTGCGGAAGACGGCCTTCAGGACCTGCACCACGAACTCGCGCGGCGTGTAGTCGTCGTTCAGCAGGATCACCTTGTAGAGGCGCGGCTGCTGGATCTTGGGCTTGGCGATCGTGTCAGGCTTCAGGACGACGTCGTCGCTCATAGGCAGCTCCTATGCCGAGGCGAAATCCTGCCCGATCCTAGGACAAAGCCCTCCCCGACCGCCAGCCCGTCGCTCGGGATCAGGCCACCGGCATGGTCTCCGCGAGCGGTGGCAGCTTCACCACCTTTGCATACCAGGCTTCCAGCTTCGGATGGCCTGGCCGCCAGGGCTCGTTGGCGTAACGGAAATCGAGATAGCCCAGTGCGCAACCGATCGTGATCTCGCCGACGGTCGCGAGCTCGCCCAACGAACCCGCTTCCTTCTCCAGGAAATCGAGCGCGCGCTTCACCTTGCCTTGCTGCAGCTCGATATAGCTCTTGCGCCCGTCGTCCTGCGGCAAGGCGAGCTCACGCCGCCGCGGCTGGGTGGCATCGAGGATGCCGTCGCCCAGCGACATTTGGGTGAGTGCCTTCCAGCGCGCCGGTCCGGCTGCCGGGAACAGCCTGGGGGCCGTGCCGACACTGTCGATGTACTCGCAGATCACCGGGCTGTCGTAGATGCACATGCCGTCGTCGGTGACGAGCGTCGGCACCTTGGAGAGGGGATTGTATTGCAGCAGCGCAGGATCGGTGGTGCCAATCTTCAGTCGCTCGATCTTGTCGTTGATGCCGCGCTTGATGGCACATGCCGTAACCTTGCGCACATAGGGGCTGGCGGGCGAGTAAGCGAGTTTCATTTGACTGTTCCTCCGAGATACGCGGTCTGATCCATTACATAGCCCGCCACCCTATCCGCCGCGAGCGCGGCACGAGGGCGCTGCTTCGGATCGCCATGCCCGCCGCCGCCGGGCGTGCCGAGCGAGACGGTGTCACCCTTCTGCAATACGTACTGCTTCTTGGGGTCGGTCTGCTTGCCGTTGATCCTGAGCTCGCCCGGCGCGCCGTCCTTGCCGCCCTCAATGCCGAAGGCCGGGAAGACGGTGCGTTCGGCGAGGAACGAGACGGCGATCGGCGTGTCGCTGCGGCTTTCGATCAGGATCTCCTGTCCCAGGCCGCCGCGATGGCGGCCGGCGCCGCCGGAATCGGGACGCAGGCGCTTGTGATGGAAGCGCAGCGGCGCGATCTGCTCGCTGATCTCGATCGAGGTCGAGGAGACGTTCGACGGCCAGGACAGGCACGTCACGCCGTCGCGCTGCGTGTTGGCGCCCATTCCGCCGTTGTAGAAGAACATGTTGGCGTAGGGCTTGCCGCCATCCCGAACGCCCGACTGGTTCATGCCCCACATCGGCGAACCGCAGGCCGCCATCACGCGTTCAGGCACGATCTGACCCAAACAGCCGAACACCAGCATCGGCACGTAGTGGCCGATCAGCATGCGCGAGCCACCCGAGGCCGGGAACACCGGATTGACGATCGAGCCCGGCGGCGCCTTGAGCGTGATCGGCCGCCATGCGCCCTCGTTGTTGGGCAGGTTGGGGCTGGTGCAGACCTTGACCCCGTACATCGCCATGGCGTTGGTGTAGCAGAGCGCGCAGTTGATCGCGCGGTCGACCTGCGGATCAGTGCCGGCGAAATCCATCTCGATCTCGTCGCCCTTGATGGTGAGCGAAAGCCTGAGCGCAATCGGCGTATCGTGGACGCCGTCGGTCTTGAGCTCGCTCGTGTAGGTGCCGTCGGGCAGTTCGCGGATGGCGGAGCGCATCGCCGTCTCGCAGCGGCCCTGGATCTCGCGCGCGAGGTCGGTGAGATCGGGCAGGCCGTAGCTCTCCATCAGGACTCGCAGCCGGTCTTCCATCAGGTCGAGCGCCACGATCTGGGCATAGAGATCGCCCATCGTCTGGTCGGGCGTGCGCACGTTCTTGCGGATGATGGTGACCAGCGTCTCGTCCGTCTTGCCGGCCGCGATCATCTTCATCGGCGGGATTTGCAACCCCTCCTCGAAGACTTCACGCGGCTCGGGGCTTCGTATCTTGCCGCCGATGTCGGGCGCGTGCGCGGTGGTGGCGCTGAAGGCGACCAGCCGTCCGTCGCGGAAGATCGGCTTCGCCATCGTGACGTCGGGCAGATGGCCGGTGCCGAGCCAGATGTCGTTGGTGATCAGCACATCGCCCGGCTCGAGCTTCCCGGGCGGAAAGAAGCGCAGGAAGTGCTTCACCGTCTCCGGCAGCGTGCCGATGAAGCTCGGGATGCTCTCGCTCGCCTGCACCAGCGACTGGCCCGAAGCATCGGTGATGACGCAGGAGAAGTCGTAGCTCTCGCGCACCAGGGTCGAGAACGATGTGCGCACCATCGCCACCGCCGCCTCGTCGACCATGGAGATCAGCCGGCGCCACAGGAGCTCGAGCTCGATGGGATCGAAGGTTCTCGCCATCACGCCACCTCCGCCAGGATGGAGCCGTCGGGCAGCAGCCGCGCCACCGCACCCGGCCCGACGATGAAGGTGCTCTCGTTCTCCTCGAACACGGCGGGCCCTTCGATGTCGGTGCCCGGCGTCAGGGCGTAGCGATCCCAGACCCTGGTCTGCACCGTCTTGCCCTGGTCGGGAAAGAAGACCGGGCGCATGCCCTTCTGCGCCTTCACCGCCGCATGGCGTGTCAGCTCGAGCTTGCCGCCGGTCCCCGGCATCGGCGCGCGGAGCGACAGGCGCAGCGCCACGAACTGGATCGCAGCGCCCGGCGGCGTCCTGGCGAACAGCGTCTTGTAGGCCGTCTCGAACGCCGCGCGCACATCTGCCTCGACGAGCGGCGTCGGCATGACGACCGTGATCTCGCTCCCCTGCCCGATATACCGCATGTCCGCGAGCCGCCCGGCGCTGCGCGCCGCGACGTCGGCGCCGGTGAGGCGCAGCACTTCGAGCGCTTCCTTCTCCAGGTCGGCGAAGATCCTCTCCGCCGCCGTCATGTCGGCGCCGGAGAGCGGCCGGGCAAAGCTCGCCACGCGATCGACGCGCGCCGGCGCCATCAGCATGCCGATCGTGCTCCCGGCGCCCGCACCCGGCGGACAGACGACACGCTTCACGCCGAGCTTGCGCGCCACGTGCCAGGCATGGACCGGCCCCGCGCCTCCGGTCGCCAGTAGCGCATATTCGGCTGGAATGCGGCCGCGTTCGGCAATGGCGACGCGTGCGGCGCCGGCCATGTTCTCGTTCACCACGTCGTGCACGCCGAAGGCCGCGCGAGACGGCTCGACCTTCAGCGCATCGCCGAGCTGCACGAAGGCCTTGTCGGTCGCGGCACGATCGATCTTCATCGTGCCGCCGAGGAAGAAGTCTGAATTGAGGTAGCCCAGGGTCAGGTCGGCATCGGTCACCGTGGCTTCGGTGCCGCCGCGGCCATAGCAGGCCGGGCCCGGTTGGGCGCCGCTGCTCTCCGGCCCGACATTGAGCGTGCCGAGATCGCTCCGATGCGCGATCGAGCCGCCGCCGGCGCCGATCTCGATCAGCTCGACAGTGGCGATCTGGATCGGCAAGCCCGAGCCGCGCAGGAAGCGCTTCTCGCGCGCTGCCTCGAAACCGTAGGCGACCAGCGGCTCGCCCTCGTCGACCAGCGCGAGCTTCGCGGTCGTGCCGCCCATGTCGAAGGCCAGCACGCGCTCAAGCCCCGCATTGCGCCCGAACCACGCGCCCGCCAGCGCGCCGGCGGCAGGGCCGCTTTCCAGAAGCTGCACTGGCGCGCGCTTGGCCTCACTGACATGCGTCAGCCCGCCGTTGGACAGCATCAGGAACAGACCGCCGGGAATGCCCTCCGCGCGCAAGGCCTGCTCCAGTCGTTCGAGATAGACTTCGGCGAGCGGCCGGACGTAGGCGTTGGCCACCGTCGTCGAGGCGCGCTGATACTCGCGGATCTCGGGCGCGATGTCGGACGACAGCGAGATCGAGAGGTTCTGGTAGCGCTCGGCGATCGCCGCGCCGATCGCGCGCTCGTGGGCCGGATTGGCGTAGGCGTGCAGGAAGCAGATGGCGAGGCTCTCGACGCCCTGTTCGACGAGATCTGCGACCTCGGCAAGGGCTGCATCGATGTCGATGGGCGTCTCGACCGAGCCGTCCGGCGCCAGTCGCTCCTTCGCCTCGCGCCGCCACGGCCGCGGCACCAAAGGCTTCGGCATCTCGATGAAGAGATCGTAGAGCTCATACTTGCGCTCGCGACCGATCTCCAGCACGTCGCGGAAGCCTGCCGTCGTGAGCAGGCCGGTCCTGGCACCCTTGCGCTCGATCAGGGCGTTGGTGAAGAGCGTTGTTGCATGCACCACACGCCCTATCTGATCCGGACGCGCGTTCGCCCGCTGCAGCACGTGGCGCGTCCCGTCGAGCGCGCCACGCGCCGGATCGTCGGGAGTCGTGCTCTCCTTCCAGATGACGGCGCGTCCATCACGCGGATCGTGGATCACGAGATCGGTGAACGTTCCCCCGATATCGATGCCGAGGGAGAGAGAGGCATCCATTACGCTTCCTCTTCGATCAATCGGCGCGGATATTGCCCTGCTTCACCACACGCGCCCAGCGCTCGCGATCCTTCAGGATCGCCGCCTTGAAGGCCGGGCCGTCCTGCGGAATGGGCTGCAAACCACGCTCCGCCAGGACCGGCTGGCTGGCCGGATCGCTCACCGCCTCGAGGAAAAGCTTGGCCAGGGACGATGCAATGTCGGCTGGCAGGCCGGCCGGTCCGACGAGCCCGAACCAGTTGGCGATGTCGAGCGCGGGAATATCCTTGGTGAGGAGCGGCAGGTCGGGAACCATGGGATTGGGACGCGTCGAAGCCAGCGCGAGCGCGCGCACCTGACCGCCTTTGATCTGGCCCACGATCTCCGAGACGTTGGCGAAGAAGATGTCGATCTGCCCCGCCGCCACATCGGCCACTGCAGGTGCGCCACCGCGATAGGGCACGTGCAGGAGCTTGAGGCCGCCCGCCTCGGCGGCGAAGAACTCCGCGGCGAGCTGGTTGGTCGAACCGTTGCCGGTCGAGCCGTAGGAGACCTTGCCGGGATTGGCCCTGGCGTAGGCGACCAGTTCGGCCACGGTCTTGTAGGGCGCGCTGGGCCGCACGATCAGGACCATCGGCACGCCGACCAGATTGCAGATCGGCAGGATCTCCTTGTCGAGATCGATCGGGATCACCGATCCCGGCACGACCGGCGCCACCGCCAGAGACCCCATGATGCCGATGCCGACTGTGTAACCGTCGGGCACGGCATTGGCGACCGCCTTCAGGGCGATGAAGCCCAGCGCGCCGCTCTTGTTCTCGACCACCACGGTGTGGCCCGTCCGCCGCTGGATCGCCTCGCCGGCAAGGCGCGCCGCGATGTCTGCCGTGCCGCCGGGGGCGAACCCCACGATGACATGGATGGGCTGGCTCGGCGCCCAGTCGGCGCGCGCGGCGGCGGCGGCCAGCAGCAGCGGGCTCGCCAGCAGGCTTCGACGCAGCATTGTGAACTCCCCGTTCCCCGTCGGTCGAGCGTCGAGCAAGTGCCGGACCGGGTCAAGCAGCCGCGCTTGAGATGACGCTCGCATCGGGTAGTCTCCGCGCGCATGCCTCTCGATAAGCCCGTGTCGGACGTCTGGAGCCTGCTGGCCGATTGGGCCGAGCAGACGCCGGACGCGCCAGCGCTTTTGCACGGCGATCGCACAATCTCCTTCGCCGAACTTGCCGAACGGTCGCTGCGCGTCGCGCAAGGCCTGGCCGATCTCGGCGTGGGACGGGGTGATCGCGTGGCACTGTGGCTGCCCAACGTCCCGGCCTATCTCCTGCTCTATTTCGCCTGCACCCGTCTCGGCGCCATCGCTGTCGCCGTCAACACGCGCTATCGAGCGGTCGAGGTCGCCGACATCGTCGGTCGATCGGGCGCCAAGGTGCTGGCCTGCGCGCCGGGCTTCCGGCACATCGATTTTCTCTCGATCCTGGCCGAGATCGAACCACAGGCACTCGATGTGCTGAAGGCGCTGGTGGTCGTCGGCGAAGCGCCGGCGACGCCGCCGCCCGCGATCGAACGTCTGCAGCGCGTGCCGTTCGATCGCCTGCTGACGCGACCGCGACGCGGCGCCAACGACGCCGGCGCCAGGGCCGTCTGCAACATCTTCACGACGTCGGGTACGACCAGCGCACCGAAATTCGTGGCCCATCGCCAAGGTGCGATCGCGGGCCATGCCCAGCAGGTGGCACGTATCTTCGGCTTTGCCGCACAGGATACGCTCTCGCTCGGCATCATGCCGCTCTGCGGCGTGTTCGGCTTCAACCAGATCCTGACGACGCTCGCCGCCGGCAGGCCGAGCGTCCTGGTCGAGTCCTATGACATCGATACGATCGCCGGCCTGATCGGGCGCCATCGCCCCACCACTCTCTTCGGCAGCGACGACATGTTCGCCCGCCTGCTCGATCGCATGCCGGGAGACCGGCCGATGCCGTCGGTGCGATGGGCCGGCTACGGTGGCTTCAATACCGCGCTCGAGGCGATCGCCGAGATGGCCGAGCGCCGCGGTCTCATCCTGCGCGGCCTCTACGGGATGAGCGAGGTGCAGGCGCTCTATGCGGCCCAGCCGCTCGATGCTCCGACGGCGCGGCGCAAGAAGGGTGGCGGCATCCCGACCTCACCGCTTGGCCATGTGCGTGTGCGCGATCCCGAGACCGGCGCCCTGCTGGGCCCCGGCCAGCCCGGCATGCTGGAATGCGCCGGCCCATCGCTGATGGTTGGCTACTGGGGCAACGACAAGGCGACGGCCGAGACGATCACGTCGGATGGCTACGTTCGCACCGGCGACCTCGGCGAGCTCGATCCGGACGGCGGGTTCACCTTCCTGAGCCGCATGGGCGACGTGCTGCGGCTCTCGGGCTTCCTGGTCAATCCGCTCGAGATCGAGACCCACATCCAGAAGCTCGGCAACATCGAGGCCTGCCAGACCATCGCGCTCGCCCGGCCCGATGGCGTGCGCGCGGTCTCGTTCGTGATTCTGGCCGCCGGCGCCGCGCTCGACGAAGGCGCCGTCATCACCCACTGCCGCCAGGGCCTCGCCAACTACAAGGTGCCGCTGCGCGTCTTCGCGATCGACGACTTCCCCAAGACCCCCTCGCCCAACGGCTTCAAGATCCAGCGCAACAAACTGCGCGACATGGCCGAAGGCCTTTTGTCTTCTTCTTAGCCTCCCCCGGCGACGCCGAGGCGGCTTCTTAGCCTCCCAGTGACGCCGGGGCGGCTAAGTAATTACCATAGCTGCCGGCTCGCGATCGCCGCGCCCTGGGCCAGCGTTTCGAGCTTGGCCCAGGCGATGTCGCGGTGGACGCGGCCACCCAGCCCGCAGTCGGTCGAGGCGATGACGCGCTCGCGACCGACGAGCCTGGCGAACCGGCCGATGCGTTCGGCAACCAGCTCGGGATGCTCGACGACATTGGTGGCGTGGCTCACCACGCCGGGCAGGATCAGCTTGTCGTCAGGCAGCTTCGTGTCCTTCCACACCGCCCATTCATGCTCGTGGCGCACATTGCCAGCCTCGAAGGAATAGGCGCCGGCGTCGATTCTCAGCATCACCTCGACGATATCGCGCATGGCGATGTCGGTGGTGTGCGGGCCGTGCCAGCTTCCCCAGCAGAGATGGAAGCGGATGCGATCGCGGGGTAGGCCGCGCAACGCATGGTTCAGCGCCTCGACCCGCGGCATGGTGAACTTGCGATAGTCCTCGGCCGAGGGCTCGGGGTTGATCTGATCGAAATTCTCGGCGATTGCCGGATCGTCGATCTGCAGGACGAGGCCTGCGTCGATGATCGCCTTGTACTCCTCTCGCATCGCCTCGGCGCAGGCGAACACGAACTCCTCCTCGCTCTTGTAGTGCTCGTTGCCGATGCGCGAGGCGCTGCCCGGACCGATCGAGGTCATGAAGCCTTCGTCGATCCCGTTGGCCGCGAGCGCCGCCTTGAAGTTGGCGATGTCGGCGGCAATGGCGGCCTGGCCGGTGTAGGTGAGCGGACCGACGCAGACCGGCCAGTCCGTGGTGCGCGGTCCCGTCGAAACGCCGGACTCCGGATCCGAGTAGGCAGCGGCGAAGCGCAGGCGATCGCGGCGATCGCCGAAGCTCGACAGCACGACATTGCCCGGGCTCGAGCGACGCACCGGGAAATCGTAGAGACCGAGGCCCGCGACCTTCAGCCCGCCCAGGCGCTGGAATGAATAGCTCCACCAGGCGCGGTAGTTGATCTTGTGTCCCATCGACTTGCCGTATTCGCCGTCGCCGGGCACGGTGATGCCGGCCTCCTTCTGGCGGCGCACGACATCGGCCACGCCCTGGTGCAGCGCCTTCTGGAAGGCCGCCTCGTCGGCCTTGCCGTCCTCGTGCCGCTTGTTGGCCTCGATGAGGTCGTCGGGCCGCGGCAGGCTGCCGGCATGACTGGTGAGAATGCGATCGCTGCTTTTCTTCATGGTTACCGCCCCTTGAACCTGGCCGGCTTGCGCTTCTCAGTGAACGCCTTCGCCGCCTCGTGAAAATCCTCGGTGAGATAGAGCCGCTCGGGCGCTGTCTGATGCATGATCTCCCGGCTGAGGCGATCCATGTACCAGCGCCGAAGCCTCACCGTCGAGCGTATGCTGAGCGGCGGGTTCCTGATCACCTCTTCTGCGAGCTCGCGCGCCACTTCAAGATACTTGCCCTTGGGCGCAACCCGATTGATCAGGTTGGCCTTGAACGCTTCCTCGGCGGTGAAGAAGCGCCCGGTGAGGGCGGCTTCCATCGAGAAGGCGCCGCCGCCCCTGAACTGCATCAACCCCCAATACTTGCCCGCGCCGAGGCCGCGCGACGTTTCCGTGATCTGGAAACGCGTGCCCTCCTCCGCCACGATCAGATCGCACTCCAGCACGATGCCGACCGACAGGCCGAGCACATAGCCATGCGGCGCGGCGATCACCGGCTTCCAGTTCACGGCCTTGGTGAGCAGATCGGCCGAATGCGTCCCGCGTCCCTGCGGTCCGCCGAGCTTCAGGAATTCCTCACGGCTGCGCAGTTGACGTTGATGAACGTCGGCGCCGCTGGAAAAGGCGCGGCCGCTGCCGTGCAGGATCGCGATCTCGGCCTCGTCGTCCATGTCGAAGCGATGCAGCGCCTCGCCCAGCAGGCCGACCAGTTCGTCGCTGAAGGCGTTGAGCTTCTCCGGCCGATTGAGCGTCAAGGTGACGATCGCCCCATCCCGCTCGTAGCCCACGAGTGTCATCGCTTCCTCCTTTGCAGTCGCTTCACGGATCGCTTGCTGCCATGCTAGCCGACAAGATCGGGAGGGAACCATGCCAACAATACGTGTAGCGACGGCGATCTTGTCGATTGGACTGCTTGCCGGGCCGGCACTTGCGCAGAAGAAATACGATCCCGGTGCTTCGGACAGCGAAATCAAGCTCGGGCAGACGATGCCCTACAGCGGGCCGTTGTCGGGCTTCATCACACTCGCCAAGGCCGAACTCGCCTACTTTGCGATGATCAACGACCAGGGCGGCGTGAACGGCCGCAAGATCAACCTGATTTCGCTCGACGATGGCTTCAGTCCGCCCAAGACCGTCGAACAGACACGCAAGCTCGTCGAGAACGACAAGGTCCTTGCCATCTCGGGCTCGCTCGGCACCTCCACCAACGCTGCCGTCCAGAGGTACCTCAACCAGAAGAAGGTGCCGCAGCTCTTCCTGGCGTCGGGGGCGAGCCGCTGGAACGACCCCGAGCATTTCCCCTACACCATGACGCTGACGCCGATCTATCAGGCCGAAGCCAGCATCTATGCCGCGTATGTGATGAAGAACGTGCCCAATGCCCGGGTCGCGGTCCTTTATCAGAACGACGATTTCGGCAAGGACTTCATCAAGGGCTTCAGCGACCGGCTGGGCGACAAAGCCAAGGAGATCATGGTCCGGGCCGTCAGCTACGAAGTCGCCGATCCCACTGTCGACTCGCAGATCATCGACCTTGCCTCGACCAAGGCCAACGTCTTCCTGAACATCACCACGCCCAAGTTCGCCGTGCAGGCGATCCGCAAGGCGCACGAACTCGGCTGGAAGCCGCTGCAGCTCATCGACAATCCCGCGGCCTCGGTGGGCGTGGTCATGCGGCCCGCCGGCATCGAGGCAGCGAAGGGCATCATCTCCGCCGCCTTCGTGAAGGATCCGACCGATCCGCAATACAAGGACGACCCCGAGTTCCAGGCCTGGGCTGCCTGGATGAAGAAGTACTATCCGGCGGGCAGCCTCGAGGACCCGCAGAACGTGGTGGGTTACGTCCAGGGCCAGACGATGGTGCAGGTCCTCAAACAGTGCGGCGACATCCTCACCCGCGAGAACGTGATGAAACAGGCCGCCAACCTCAGGGACTTCCATCCGGCGATGCTGCTCAAGGGCATCAACATAAACACGAGTCCGACCGACTATCAGCCGATGGAGGAGATGTTGCTGCAGCGCTTCAACGGTCAACGCTTCGAGGTGTTCGGCGAGCTCTTGAGCGCGCGCGTCAAGTAGTGGACAAGGATCGCAACAGGAGAAGCACGCAATGGCCAGGCGCAAGAGCATCAACTATCCCGGCTTCAAGCACGAGAACCCGATCCCCAATGCGAGCCGGATCGGCAACATCCTGATGTCGAGCGTGATCAGCGGCCGCGATCCGGCGGGTGGTCCCATGCCGGCAGATCTCGACGGGCAGGTCGTCAATGTCTTCAAGCAGATCAGGCTCTGCGTCGAGGCGGCCGGCGGCACGGTCGACGACATCATCAAGGTCAATTTCTGGATGAAGGACCCGGCAACCGGCCGCAAGGCGCTGAACGGCGAATGGTCCAAGATGTTTCCCGATGCCGATGCGCGGCCCGCGCGCCACACCCTCACCCTCGGCGCCAACAGCCCCACCCATCTCACCTGCGACTTCGTCGCGGTGATCGGCGGGTAGCTTACCGGCCCGGCAGACGCAGATTCGCGACCGCCGCGCCGAAGAAGGCCTGCGGCCGCGACTCCTGCCGTACGCCGAGTTGGCGCTCGAGCCGCTCGACGCAGGACGTCGTCCTCGACGACACCTCGCGCCAGGTGCGGGCCGTGTCGAGCTGCTGCAGGAAACACTGGTCATAATATGTGTAGTCGTCGTCGGCGCCGCAGCCGAAGCTGGTGCGATCGATGGCGGCGGCGGTCAGGATGATGCGATTGGGCTGACGCGTTGCGTCGTTGATGAAGGCGCCGCTGTGGCAGGCGGAAACCACCAGCACGGTGGGCACCCCGCCGCAGCTTTCCGTCAGGGCGCGGTCGAGCACCGCCGGACCGAAGATGCGCTGGTCGGCCCGCAGGAAGAAGCCGCGCGGCTCGCCGTGGCTGGTGATGTAGACGAAGCAGGCGTCGCCGCCCACGGTCCTGAGCCCTTCCCGGACATTCGTCGACGTGGCGAGGCTGGCGCCTGATGCGCGATCGGCCGTGAAGGCCCGGATGGTCTTCACACCGAGCGACCCCAGCCGCTCGCGTAGCGTGTCCACAGCATTGTCGAAAGCGGGACTGCTGTCGTCGCCGCCCACCAGCATCGCATGCCACCCCGAAGCCGGCACGCGGGCGACCGGCCCTGCCAAAGCCGGCCGGCTGGCCATGGGCGCCGCCGACGGCGGCAGATCGTTCGACGGAGGCGTACAGGCGACGACCAGCAAGACGACGGCAAGCGCCGCGGCGCGCATCGACATGCGGACGCTTCCCTTCCTCAATGAGCACCCCTCAACCGGCCGGCCGCTTCGCCCCCACCGTGCGCAACGCCATCTCCGCATAGAGGGCAGCCATCTGCTCCTCGGCCAGGCGGCCTCCCGGACCGTACCACATCGAGACGTGGGTGCACTGGTCCAGCAGGGCCATCGCTATTGCCTTGAGATCTTCGTGGCCGTCGACCTTGGGCGGATCAAACACGCCCTTCTCGACGCCCTGGACCAGGACGCCCACCAGCACGTCGCGGATCGCCCGCCGGGAGCGGCGGATATCGGCGACGCGGCTCGTGTCCAGCCAGCTGATCTCGCGGTTGGCAACCAGCGCCTCGACCCTCAGCCGGCAGTGGCGCATGACATAGGCGCGCACGAAGGCCGCGAGCTTGGCGCTCGGATCGTCGCCCGCCTCGGCCACCGCCTGTTGGCAGATCCGTTCCAGCTCGGCCTGGGTCGAGGTGATGATGTCGTGCAGCAACTCATCCTTCGACCGGAAGTGGTTGTACAGCGCGCCCTGCGTCAGCCCGCAGGCCTTCATGATGTCGCGCACCGTCACGACCGGGTAGCCGCGCTCGGCGAACTGACGGAAGGCAGCGGAGCGGATCGCCTCGACCGGCGGCCTTCCCTCGCGCTCGATCACCGCCGCAACGGCGGACCGCAAGGTCTTGCGTTTGGTCATTGTCCCGCCCCCGCCATGTCGCGCACCAGCTTCCAGGCGAGATCGGCGGCCGGCCGCACCAGCTTGCCCGATTCGCTGGCGCGGACGTTCGATGCCGTGCCGTCGAGCGAGCGTGCGTAGACGCCCTGGCGGATGCACGACACGCGGAAGAGGTTGTAGGCCATGTAGAATTCCCAGAGAGCAGGATCGGGCATGGCCCGTTTTGACAGATCGCAATAGCGGGCAACCATCTCCTGTTCCGTCGGCAGGCCGAGGTCCGCGAGATCGTGGCCGGCGAGGCCGCCCCAATTCTTGGGCGTTCGCCACAGCATGCAGAGATAGGACAGCTCCGCCAACGGATCGCCCAGCGTCGAGATCTCCCAATCGATAACGCCCAGCACCTTTGGCTCGGTGGCGTGGTAGATCATGTTGTCGAGACGGTAGTCGCCGTGCACCAGCACGGTTTCATCGCCTGCCGGGAGGTGGGCCGGCAACCAATCGAGGAGCCTGTCCATGGCCTCGATCTTCTCCGTCTCCGACGCCTTGTACTGCTTGCCCCAGCGCGAGATCTGACGCGCGACATAGCTGCCCGGACGGCCGAAATCAGCCAGGCCCAGCGCGACGTAGTCGACGGCATGCAGCTTGGCGAGCGTTTCGATCTTCGCCTGGTAGATCGCGCCCCGATCCTCCTTGGCGACTTCGGGCAGCAATGGATCCCAAAGCACGCGGCCGTCGCAATATTCCATGATGTAGAACGCGGTGCCCACGATGCTCTCGTCCTCGCACAGCGCGTAGGCGCGGGGCGTCGGCACGTCGGTCTTGTTCAAGGCCGAGATGACGCGGAACTCGCGGTCGACGGCGTGAGCCGAGGGCAGCAGCTTGCCCGGCGGCTTGCGGCGCAGCACGTAGCGACGGCCGGCGCCGTCGGACAGACGGTAGGTCGGGTTCGATTGCCCGCCCTTGAACTGCTCGACCTGCAGCGGCTCGACGAAGCCCGCAACCTCGGCCGCCATGAAGCGGGCCAGGGGCTGGGGATCGAAGCGGTGCTTCTCCTGCACCGCCATTGTGCCAATATATTCCGAGCCTTTTCGCGCCACCAAGAGCTCCTGAACGAGCGTTTACCCGACCGGAGTGTGCTCGTCCCGTGGCGGGCGTGCAACACGCCGAAGCCAGGGTAACCGCCGGTCGGAAGACCGATCTTCCGGATGCTTCAGTGCAAAATGAAGGGGAAAGGCGTCAGGACATATTCAGGATACATAAAGAGTGGCCTCACGCAGTCCACTGGCCGAAAAAGACGACGAGAACACCGTAATTGGAATCTCCACATCTCGATGCCGGACTCAACTTGGCGCTTGGGCGGACCGGCCGACTTGTGGTTATCTGAAGAACTTGTGGTTATCTGAAGACAAGACAGGCTGGCCTGTTGGGCCCAAGAAATTGGAATGCGAGTGCTACGGGGAGGCGTTGTTTGAACCGGTTCCTAAGCAAGGACTTCTTGTCCGGGGTGATGTTCATCGCCTTCGGCCTGGTGACCATCTACTTCGGCCGAAATCTCGCGGTCGGGACCGCGGTACGCATGGGGCCGGGCTATGTCCCGAACATGCTGGCCTATATCCTGCTGGTGCTCGGCTTGATCATCGCCGGTTTCGCATTGCTCAAGGGCGGTGAACTGGTCGAAGCCCCGCAGCTACGTCCGATCGTGATGGTGACCATTGGCATCATCGCCTTTGGATTGCTGTTCGAGACGACAGGCCTGCTCCCGTCGCTGGTCGTCCTGGTCTTGCTCACGTCGCTCGGCGGCAGCGAATTCAAGCTGGTGGAGGTCCTCGGCAACATCGTGGTCCTGGCGATTCTTTGCATCCTCGTGTTCAAGGTCGGCCTCGGCATGAACATCACCGTCCTGAATGGAGTTTGGTGAAATGGCCATGCTTGACCATCTCGCGCTGGGCTTCTCGGTCGCCTTCTCCCTGCAGAACCTGCTCTATGCCTTCATCGGCTGCATGGTGGGCACGCTGATCGGCGTGCTGCCGGGCATCGGGCCGGTGGCGACGATCGCCATGCTGCTGCCGATCACGTTCCATCTGCCACCCACGGCCGCGCTCATCATGCTGGCGGGCATCTACTACGGCGCCGCGTATGGTGGTTCGACGACGTCGATCCTGGTCAATCTGCCCGGCGAAGCCTCGTCGGTGGTGACCTGTATCGACGGCTACCAGATGGCCCGCAACGGACGCGCGGGTGCGGCCCTGTCGATCTCAGCGGTGGGCTCCTTCTTCGCCGGCACCGTCGGCACGATCATCATCGTGCTGTTCGCCGAACCCCTGACCGTGATGGCGCAGAAATTCGGGCCGTCCGACTATTGCTCGCTGATGGCGCTCGGCCTCGTCGCCGCCGTCGTCCTGGCGAGCGGCTCGGTCGTGAAGGCGATCGCCATGGTGTTCCTCGGCCTTTTGTTCGGGCTGGTCGGCACCGACGTCAATACCGGCGCCCAGCGGTTCACTTTTGACATTCCGGAACTCAGCGACGGCATCGATTTCGCGCCGATCGCCATGGGCCTGTTCGGCATCGCCGAGATCGTGGTCAACCTCGAACGGCGGATGACACGGTCCGGCGCGATCAAGGTGTCGTCGCTGTGGCCCACCCGCGAGGAGATGCGCCAGGCGATTCCAGCCGTCATCCGGGGAACCGGGCTCGGCTCGATCCTCGGCGTGCTGCCCGGCGGCGGCCCGACGCTGGCCGCGTTCTCCTCCTACACGCTCGAGAAGAGGATCTCCCGGACTCCCGGAAAATTCGGCAAGGGTGCGGTGGAAGGCGTGGCGGCGCCCGAATCGGCGAACAATGCGGCGGCGCAGACATCGTTCATCCCGATGCTGACGCTCGGCATTCCGTCGAACGCGGTCATGGCCTTGATGGTCGGCGCCATGATCATCCAGGGCATCCAGCCCGGCCCCGAGGTCATGATCAAGAAGCCCGACCTGTTCTGGGGCATGATCGCCTCGATGTGGATCGGCAATCTGATGCTGGTCGTCATCAACCTGCCGATGATCGGCATGTGGGTGAAGCTGCTGACCGTGCCTTATCGCTTCCTGGCGCCAGCGATCCTGCTGTTCTGCTCCATCGGCGCCTATAGTCTCGCGAACAGTACCTTCCACGTGTATCAGGTCGCGATCTTCGGCGTCATGGGCTACATCTTTTCGCGGCTCGGCTGCGAGGGCGCGCCCTTCCTGCTGGGGCTGGTGCTCGGGCCGCAGATGGAGGAGTATTTCCGACGCGCCATGCTGCTTTCGCGTGGCGATCCGTCGGTGTTCATTCAAAGGCCGATCAGCCTTGGCCTGTTGATCGCCACTGCCATCCTGCTTCTGCTTATGGCGCTGCCGAGCATCAAGCGGGCTCGCGAGGAAGCGTTCCAGGAAGAAGAAGGCTGATCCGCAGAAGGAGTAATTGCCATGTCCGACCTGCCCAAGCGCGTGACCATCAACGAGGAAGGCCCTCGCGAAGGTTTCCAGTCGGAAAAGAGGATGATCCCGGTCGCCGACAAGGTCCGCCTGATCGAGGCCCTGGCGGAAACCGGGCTCACGCACATCGCCTGCGTCTCCTATGTCAATCCCAAGCGCGTGCCGACCATGGCCGACGCAGAGGAGGTCGCGGCGGCGATCCATCGCAAGCCTGGCATTCACTACAGCGCCCTTTATCTCAACCAGCAGGGGCTGGAGCGCGCATTGCGCGGGCCGCTCGATGTCGAGGGCAGCGTGCGCATCACCGCGTCGGAGACTTTCTCCCGCAAGAACATCGGCAAGTCGGTCGCCGATTCGCTGGTCGAGCAGCGCCTGTCGCTCAAGACCTTCAAGGACCGCGGCATGCCGGTGAAATGGGGCGTCGTGCTGGGCGCCTTCGGCTGCAACTACGAAGGCGCCCTCTCGACCGAGCTGATCCTGCAGCGCTGCCAGCAGGTCCTCGACGAAGCCGAGCTGGCCGGCTTCGAGCTCAAGGGCATTAAGCTCACCGATGCCATGGGGTGGGCGACGCCGCTTTCGGTCGAGCGCCTGATCGACGCCGTCCGCAGCAAGTGGCCTGAGCTCGAGGTGTCGCTGCACCTGCACGACACGCGCGGCACCGGCCTCCCGGCGGCTTATGCCGGGCTGCGGCTGGGCGTCACCGATTTCGATGCCTCGATCGCCGGCCTCGGCGGTTGCCCGTTCGCGGCCACGGACGGCGCCGCCGGCAACATCTGCACCGAGGACTTCGCCTTCATGTGCGAGGAGATGGGGGTCGAGACCGGACTCGATGTCGAGCACCTGATCGAGGTGGCCAAGCTCGCCGAGCAAGTTGTCGGCCGTCCCCTGCCCGGCCACGTGATGCGCGGAGGCACCCTCAGCGCCGCCAAGCAACGAGCGGCGCAGAAAGCCGCGGCGTGAACGCCGGGGCGAGTCCTGCCGGCCTCGTGCAGGACTCGACCTATGTCAATGTCGCCGGCCTGCCATGGATGCCGACCCGTTTTCCCGGCATCGAGGCCAAGACGCTAATGGAGGACAAGGCGACCGGCATGTCGACCGTGCTGATGCGCTGGGCGCCCGGCGCACGCCTGCCGCGTCACGAGCATGTCGCCATCGAACAGAGCTTCGTCCTCGAAGGGTCGCTCGCCGACGGCGACGGTGTCTGCACCGCCGGCGATTATGTCTGGCGCCGGGCCGGCAGCCGTCACGACGCCTGGACCGACGAGGGCTGCCTCGTGCTGGCGTTCTTCCTGAAGCCGAATATGTTCTTCGATTGATCCTTCCTGCAATGAGAGTGTGATGCCAGGCGTTCTAGAGGGAATCCGCGTTCTCGATTTCGGGCGCTATATCGCCGGTCCGTTCTGCGGCACCATGCTGGGCGACCTCGGCGCCGAGGTGATTCGCATCGAGAAGCTCGAAGGCAGCGAGGACCGCTGGGTGACGCCGGTCACAAAGGGCGGCGAAGGCGCGATGTTCCTCCAGATGGGCCGCAACAAGCTGGGCCTCACCCTGAACCCGATGAAGCCGGCCGGGCGCAAGATCGTGAAGAAGCTGGCCGCGGTCTCCGACGTGGTGATCGCCAACCTGCCCTACGAAGACCTGAAGAAGATGGGGATCGATTACGAGGCCATCTCGGCGATCAATCCGCGCATCATCCTCGCCACCAATTCGACCTTCGGCTCCGAGGGCCCCTATGCCACGCGCGTCGGCTTCGACACGATCGGCCAGGCGATGTCGGGCGGCATGTATCTGTCGGGCGACGGCAAGGTGCCGACGCGCGCCAACATGCCCTATGTCGATTTCAGCTCGGCCTTGCTCGCGACCGTCGGCGTGCTGGCGGCGCTCATGGATCGGGCCAAGACCGGCAAGGGCCAGAAGGTCGAAACGGCGCTGCTGCGGACGGCCATCAACATCGGCAATGGGCATCTGATCGAGCAGGCGATGCTCAACCTCAACCGCGTCGCCACGCTCAACCGTGGTTTCACCGCCGGCCCCTCCGACACCTTCAAGTGCAAGGACGGCTGGATCTACGCCATGACCATCGGCCAGCCGCTGTTCGTGCGCTGGTGCAAGCTGATGGGCGACGAGGGCTTGGCCAAGGATCCGCGCTTCAAGGACGATCTGGCGCGCGGCGACAACGGCGAGGCGCTGTCGGCGATCATGCAGAAATGGTGCGACAGCCGCACCGTCGCCGAGGCGCTGGCGGAACTCGAAGCCAACCGCATTCCGGCCGGCGCCGTCTATACCCCGCAGCAGGCGCTCGACGATCCGCATGTCCGGCAGGCGGGCTTCTTCCACCAGATGGAGTTCCCCGGCGCCGACAAGCCGGTGCCGGTGCTGCAGGAGCCGGTGAAGCTTTCGCGCACGCCGCTGTCCATCCGGACCCGGGCGCCCAAGCTCGGCGAGCACACCGACCAGATCCTGCGCGAACTGGGCTACGGGCCCGACGCCATAGAGAAGCTGCGCGCCGACCGGGTCGTCTGAGATGTCGCCCGCGGATCGCTTCGCCGCCCTGCCGGAGCTGCTGTCGGGCGACTCCGATCTCTGCCGCCGCGGCCGCTGGCTCTCCGTCGACTGCCGGGTCGATGTCGGCGCCGAGCCGTTCTTCCTCTCGATCCACGACGGCGCCCTCACCGCACTCGATCGCGGACCAAGGCTGATGCGTTCCACCGCCTTCACCATTCGCGCGACGGACGAGGCCTGGACCCGCCACTGGGCGGCGATGCCCGAACCGGGCTGGCACGACCTGTTCGCCCTGACCAAGCGAGGTGCTGCGTCCCTGGAGGGCGATCTGCGGCCGCTGCTGCAGAACCTGCAATACTTCAAGGACCTGCTGGCGTTGCCGCGCCAATCGGCGAAGGGAGCCTGACATGGCCCCGAAGCTCGATCCCATGGTCGGCCGCTATGTGCGGACGGAGATCGACGGCGTTCCCCACCGTCTCTACTTCGAGGAGGCCGGCCAGGGCATTCCGCTGGTCTGCCTGCACACCGCCGGCGCCGACAACCGGCAATACCGCCACCTGCTCGCCGATCCCGAGATCACCCGGCGCTTTCGCGTGCTCGCTTTCGACCTGCCCTGGCACGGCAAGTCGACGCCGCCGGACGGCTGGGAGCGCGGCGAATATCGGCTCACGACCGAGAGCTACACCGCCGCGATCCGCGCCTTCTGCCGCGCGATGGAGCTCGAAAAGCCGGTCGTCATGGGCTGCTCGATCGGCGGGCGCATCGTGCTCAATCTCGCGATCGCCCATGCCGCCGAGTTCCGGGCGCTGATCGCGCTCGAAGCCGCCGACTTCCAGCAGCCGTGGTACGACACGTCGTGGCTGCACCGGCCGGACGTCCATGGCGGCGAGGTCTGTGCCGCGCTCATCTCGGGCCTGATCGCGCCGCAGAGCCCACCCGTCCATCGCCACGAGACGCTCTGGATGTACATGCAGGGCGGCCCCGGCGTGTTCAAGGGCGACCTCTACTTCTATCGGGTCGACGGCGACCTGCGCGAGAAGGTGAAAGCGATCGACACCAAGGTCTGTCCGCTCTACCTGCTGACCGGCGAGTACGATTTCTCCTGCACGCCCGACGACACGCTGCTTACCGCACGGCAGATCCCCGGCGTCGAGGTGCAGATCATGAAGGAGGTCGGCCACTTCCCCATGAGCGAGAACCCGGCCAGGTTCCGCGAATACATCCTGCCGGTGCTGGCGAAGATCTCCTGACAGGCTGGTCGAAAAAGCCGGGAACCGCGACACGATGCGCGCGATCAAATCGAGATCGGCACAATCCTGGACCTGATGTGCGGTGCCGGCGCTGTTCTTGAATCGATATTGCCTGGAGGCGCGGCTCAAAAGCCCTTTTCAACCGCCTGCTCTTTTTCAACAGCCTGCCAAAGCGCGTTTCTCGCAAATTTCTCACCGGGGTGAGAAGCCTCGGATGCCGGTGGCATCGGCACTTCCGGCCGATTTCTCATTTCTCGCCACACCTCCGGCTTGAGGTAATAGGATACCGCGACCAAGAAATCACAGCACCTGGAAGACCTCGTAGATCGGTCCAGCCGGCTCGCGCCGGCCCGTCGCCACGCAGACGATGCGGTTGAGAAAGCGGTATTTCTCCGACGAGGTCTCAAACCACGGGGTGCTGCGGAAATAGTACTGGCTGGGGTCGACCTTCTCGCCCTTGTTGAGCTGATCGATCACCCAGGGCGGCCCGTGCCGCATCCCGCGATAGCTCATGTAGACCAGATGGTCGTCATGGGTCTTGAGCGACAGCCGGACGTCGAGCATCAGGATGCCGTCGCGCCGCTGCAGCAGCCAGTCGCCGCCGGGCGACGGCAGCACGATGCCCTTGAGCTCCTCGCCCTCGAAACGCCCGCCAGTCACCGTGGCGATGCGACGCCGGCCGTACGGGGTTTCGCCGAGATCCGTGAAGTTCGGATCGACCTCGAGGGTGAGGGTGAAAAGATGAGCGGAGCGAAGCGTCGGTTCGGCCACGGTGTCCTCAGATTCTCGCGCTGCGTCCGGCCCAGTAGGGCTCGCGCAGCTCGCGCTTCATGATCTTGCCGATGGTGTTGCGCGGCAACTGATCGCGGAATTCGACGGCGACCAGGCGCTGCGTCTTGCTGAGCTGGCCGTTGGCCCACGCTTTCACCTCGTCGTCGGTGACCGCGGCGCCTTCGCGGCGCACGCAGAGCGCCATCGGCGATTCGCCCCACTGCTCGCTCGGAATGCCGATCACCGCCGCGTCGACGATGTCGGGATGCTTCAGCAGAAGCACTTCGATGTCGGCGGCATAGACGTTGAAGCCGCCGGAGATGATCATGTCCTTCTTGCGATCGAGCAGGACGACGAATCCATCCTCGTCGATCCGGCCCATGTCGCCCGACTTGAAGAACAGGCGGCCGTCCTTGTCGTACCAGAAGAGGTCGCGCGTCTTGTCGGCCTGCTTGTAGTAGCCCTTCATCATGAGCTGGGCGCGGCCGGCGAGCTCGCCCACCTCGCCCTGCGGCAACACCCTGCCCTGCTCGTCCAGCACCACGATCTCGCTGCCGAGGCCGGGCTTGCCCACGGTGTGCAGCTTGTCGGGGTGGAGATTGGCCTCGAGCATGCAGCTTCCGCCGCCTTCGGTCAGGCCGTAGATCTCGATCAGCCGGCCCGGCCAGCGCTTCAGGCAATCGGCCTTCACCTGCGCCCGCAGCGGGGCGCTCGTGGAGAGCTTGGCCTTGAAGGTGCCGAGGTCGTAGCTGTCGAAATCGGGATGCGCGAGGAGACGCTGGTATTGCACCGGAACCAGCATGGCATGCGTGACGCGCTCGCGTTGGGCGATCTCCAGGAACCTCGTTGCGTCGAACTTCGGCATCAGGATCGTGGTGCCGCCGACACCGATCGTGGCCAGCACCGCCACCAGCGTGGTGTTGGAGTAGAGCGGCGTCGAGGCGAGCGAGATCGTATCGGGGCCGTAGTCGAACGCCTGGAAGCGCACGGCGAGGATGTCCCGCATCGCATGGCTGTGCAGGATGCCCTTCGGCAGGCCGGTCGTGCCGGAACTGTAGATGATGTTGAAATCGTCCAGCGGTTCGATCGCCAGGTCGAAGGCGATCTCGCTGGCCGGCGCCAGCCAATGCTCGAAGCCGTGCCAGCCCGCGCGCTCGAAGTCGCAGGCGATGCGGCCGCCCGGCACGAGCTTGCCGAGCCTGTCCTCGTACGGCTCGACCAGGGCGCGATACTGGTCGGACAGGAACAGCACCTTGGCGTCGCAATCGTCGAGCATCTTCTCGAGCGCATCGGCCGCCGCCATGGTCGACAGCGGCACGACACATGCCCCTGCCCGCAGACCGCCCATGAAGGTCTCGAGATAGGCGATCGAGTTGACCGCCAGGATCGCGATCTTGTCGCCCTTGCCGATCCCCATCGTCGCCAGCGTGCGCGCCACCTTGTTGATGCGACGGTCGAAGTCGTGCCAGCTCCGCACCTCGTCGCCGCACTTCACCGCGATCTTGTTCGGGAAGTGGCGGGCATTGTGCGCCACCCGGATCGGAATCGAGACGAATTCCGGAAAGTCAGCCTCCGTCGGCTGGGGAATCAGCGACGCGGGCGAGGCTGTCTGATCCGGACTCATCGGAGGCCGTCTCGTCTATTTTTTCTTGGGCTCGACCTTTTCCACCGGGCCGCCCGCCTTCTTCCAGGCACCGAGGCCTCCCTCGAGGTGGGCGACGGGCGTCAGGCCCATGTCTTGCGCCGTCTTGGTCGCCAGCGCCGACCGCCACGCACCGGCGCAGAAGAAGATGAACTTGTTGCCGGTCTGGAAATAGTCCTTGGCATAGGGACTGCCGGGATCGATCCACATCTCCAGCATGCCGCGCGTTACGTTGATGGCGCCGGGAATCGTGCCCTCGCGCCACAGCTCCCGCGGATCGCGGATATCGATGAAGGTGGTGCCGGGCTGGCCCACCAGTTTCATCGCCTCGTCGACCGTCACCGTCTCGATGTCGCGATTGGCCTCGTCGACCATCTGCTGCACGGTCTTCTTGATCTTGAGCGGCATAAGCTTTCCTCCGGACCCGAAGCCCCTTTGTACTTTCAGAAAACGAGGCGCGGAAGCCCTGCCGTATGCCGCCGCGGCCGGTACTCAGAGATGGTTGCGCTCAAATTCCGCACACGAGAACCCGAACTGCGCCAACCCTTCCTCGAGATAGTCGCCCGCCAGCGGTTGGCTGAGCAGGTAGGCCGCCGTCTGATCGATGTATTCGCGCGCAGCCTCGTTGTGCAGGGCCTCCCATTCGTCGATCTCGCGATCTCCGCGGCCAAGCTGCATCAGCGCAATGAGGTCGGCTTGCTCGTCATCCGCCATCACCTCGATGACGGCCTGGATTTCCTGGACGACCGGATTGTCCGCGTGGTCCTCGAGGACGGACATCGCCCGGTCGTCCGATTCGTTCGACGAATCGCCAGGATCGGTGTTCACGTCCTGCACGTCGAATTCGCGCATCTTGATGATCAGGTAGCAGACCTGCTCGGACGAGATGGAAAGGTTCGGCATCGGGTCGCTCCTCCTCCAGACTTGACCGAAGGCCGGAGGACGGCAGCCGATGATCAACCCTTCGGAACGATGGCGTCCAATTCCGCAAGCCAGACGTCGGGGCTGCCGTCCGAGGGCGCCCGCCAATCGCCCCTCGGCGAGAGCGACCCTCCCGACGAAATCTTCGGTCCATTGGGCAACGCCGAACGTTTGAACTGGTTGCCGAAGAAGCGGCGCAGGAACAGCTCCAGCCAGCGCCGGATCTCCTCGAGCGTATAGGCGCGGCGTGTCCCCTGCGGGAGGTTGGCCGGCCACGCTCCCTTGTCGACGTCGTGCCAGGCATTCCAGGCCAGGAAGGCGATCTTCGACGGCCGATAGCCCAGCCGGGTCAGGTAGAAGAGATTGAAGTCCTGCAGCGAATAGGGCCCGACGAAATTTTCCGTCGCCTGGATGGCGCCGCTGTCGCCGGCGGGGATCAACTCCGGAGAGATCTCGGTGTTCAGGATGTCGTGCAGGATGGCGGCGGTTTCGCGGTCGACATCGCCGGACGCGGCGACGAAACGGATCAGGTGCTGGATCAGCGTCTTGGAGACCGAGCCGTTGGGATTGTAGTGGGACATGTGATCGCCCACGCCGTAGGTGCACCAGCCGAGCCCCAGCTCGGAAAGGTCGCCGGTGCCCACCACCAGCCCGCGATGCTGGTTGGCCAGGCGGAACAGATAGTCGGTGCGCAGGCCGGCCTGCACGTTCTCGAACGTGACATCGTAGAGCTTCTCGCCCTTGGCGAAGGCGTGCCCGATATCGCCCAGCATCTGCCGGGCCGCAGGCTTGATGTCGATCTCCTCGGCCGTCACCCCCAGCGCCTTCATCAGTCGCCAGGCATTGGTATGGGTTTTGTCGGACGTACCGAAGCCCGGCATCGTGAACGCCTTCACGTTGCGGCGGTCGAGCCCGAGCTGATCCATGGCGCGGCAGGTCACGATCAGGGCGTGGGTGGAATCGAGCCCGCCGGAAACGCCGATGACGGCATTCTGCACGCCGCTCGAACGCAGGCGCTGGGCCAGCCCCTGGACCTGGATGTTATAGGCCTCGTAGCAATTGTCGCGCAGCTTGGCTGGGTCGGACGGCACATAGGGAAAACGCTCGATCGCCCGTTCGAGCGCGACGCTCTCGGCCGGCGGCCCGAACGGGAACGCGACCACGCGGAACGGCGAGACACGCTCGCGCTCCTGCAGGGCGCAGTCGGCGAAACCGTTGTTGCGCAGCCGCTCCTGGCGAATGCGGCCGAGATCGATGTCGGCCTGCACGACCGTCGAGTCGTTCTCGAAGCGCGTCGTCGAGGCAAGCTGGTCACCGAGCTCGTAGATCGCGGCGTGCCCGTCCCAGGCAAGGTCCGTCGTCGACTCGCCCGGACCGGCCGCCGAATAGGCATAGGCCGCGACCGCGCGCATGGACTGGCTGCCGCAGAGCAGATGCCGCGCCTCGGCCTTGCCGATGGTGATGTTGCTGGCCGAAAGGTTGACCAGCAGCTCGGCGCCGGCGAGCGCGGCATGGCTGGACGGCGGCACCGGCACCCAGATGTCCTCGCAGATCTCGACATGGAATGTGAGCTCGATGCCGGTGGCGCGAAACAGGAGCGCGGTCCCGAACGGCGCGACCTGGCCTGCAAGCTCGATCTCGTGACGGATCAGGTTGGCGCCCGACACGAAGTGCCGCTTTTCGTAGAACTCGCGGTAGTTCGGCAGATAGGTCTTGGGCACCACGCCCAGGATCTTGCCGCGATGGATGACGATGGCGGTGTTGTAGAGCCGCCCGGCGACACGCAACGGCGCACCGACGATCAGCACCGGGAACAGCGACTTCGATGCCTCGACGACCCGGCCGACCGACATCTCGACCTCGTCGAGCAGAGCGTCCTGCAGGAGCAGGTCCTCGATCGCATAGGACGACAGGCCGAGTTCGGGAAAGACCATGACCGCCGCGCGCGACGCGTCGCCCCTGGCTGCGAGCTTCAGCGTCTCGGCGAGATTGTAGCCCGCATCGGCGACGCGGGTGCGCGGGACGCAACACGCCACACGCACGAAATCGTGTGAATAGAGGGAGAAGAAGTTGCTCAAGGGATTGTGGTTCGGCGATGGTGGGCGCGACAGGGATTGAACCTGTGACCCCTGCCATGTCAAGACAGTGCTCTACCGCTGAGCTACGCGCCCATCGCCGGTCCCTTAACGAAGGGTGCGGTCGTCTACATCGACCTCCACGCCTTGGCAAGGGCACGACAGGTGACGTGCCCCATATCGCACGCTATGAACGTGGGGATGGAGAGCGCCGCGCCTTCGACCGAACAGGCCCCCCTCGACTGTCGGCTGCCGGCCCGTCAGGCGCTGCCGGTGGTCGTTGCCTCGCCCCATAGCGGCGATCTTTATCCCGCCGATTTCCTGAAGGCCGCCGCGGTGCCGCTTGCCGCCCTGAGACGGGCCGAGGACGCCTTCGTCGACGAGCTTTTCGCCGGCGCGCCCGCTCTCGGCATCCCGCTGCTTGCGGCCCGCTTCCCCCGCTCCTACGTCGACGCCAATCGCGAGCCCTACGAACTCGATCCGGGGATGTTCGAAGGCCCCCTGCCGCGACCGCTCAATCACCGCACCACCCGGGTCGCTGCGGGGCTCGGCATGATCCCGCGTGTTGCTGCGAGCGGCGAGGCGATCTATCGCGGCCGCGTTCCGGCCGACGAGATCGAGCGGCGGCTGAAGGGATGCTGGCGGCCCTATCACACCGCCTTGTCGCGCCTGGTCGAGCAGACCTACAGCCTGTTCGGCGCCGCTCTGCTGATCGACGCCCATTCGATGCCGTCTTCGGCGTCGAGCATCGGGATCCGCGACCGCGACCAGCGCATCGACATCGTCCTGGGCGACAATCACGGCGAAGCCTGCGCTTCCGGCCTCGTCGACATCGCCGAGCGCTGGCTCGCTGCCCAGGGCCTGCGGGTCCGGCGCAATCAACCTTATGCCGGCGGTTTCACGACCCAGCGCTACGGCCAGCCCGATCTTGGCCGCCACGCCCTGCAGATCGAAATCAACCGTGCGCTCTACATGGATGAGGCACGCCATGAGAGGTTGCCGGCCGCCGCCACGATGCAGCGGCTGATGACAGGGTTTCTGGAAGAGATCGGTCAGCAGGCCCTGGAGATATTGCTGCCGCGCCCGCTGGCTGCCGAATAGGACGCCGTAGCGATAGGGCGCAGGAAAAAGGGCGCTGAAAAAGGGGTGCCAAAAAAAAGGGCCGTGACTGGCACGGCCCAAGTTTAGGGAGGAAACGCCCAAGACGGGCATACAGCAAACAAAGAGGCCGCCGAGGCGGCGTTTGCTGCCCCCAAACAATGGTGCACCTGCGAAGGGAATTCAAGTGACAAAAAGGGCCATAAGTTCACGGCTTAATCATTCTTTGGAGGGACAGTTTGTTGTGTCTTTTTTGCGCCTCATATCTTTTTCGAAAAGCAGAGTTGTATTGTCTGTAACGCTGCTTCATATGTGCCGCATTGGATTTTGTTT
>JAFEBU010000062.1 GCA_018242505.1 Pseudomonadota bacterium | reverse complement strand
CGTCGTTCTTCACGATAATGCGGCGCTTGGCCTTGTAGTCCTTGCCGAACTCCACGCGCCCGTCGGTCTCCGCGATGACCGCGTGATCCTTCGGACGGCGGGCCTCGAACAGCTCCGCCACGCGCGGCAGGCCGCCCGTGATGTCGCGGGTCTTGCTGCCCTCGCGCGGGATGCGGGCCAGCACGTCGCCCGCCGCCACCTGCGCGCCGTTGTCCACCGACAGGATGGAGTCGGGCGAAAGGAAGTAGCGCGCGTCGGTGTTGTTCGACAGCTGGACGACGTTGCCCTTCTCATCCTTCAGCTGCAGGCGGGGGCGCAGATCGACGCTCTTGGCGCCCTGCTTGTAGTCCACCACCACCTTCGACGTCAGGCCCGTCACCTCGTCCATCCGCTCGACCAGCGTCGCGCCTTCCAGCAGGTCGATGTACTCCACCTTGCCGGCCTGCTCGGTGATGATCGGCAGCGTGTAGGGGTCCCACTCCGCCAGCTTCTGGTTGCGCGTCACCGCCTGGCCGTCGTCGATCAGCAGGCGGGCGCCGTAGGGCACGCGGAAGCGGGCGCGTTCGCGCTGCTTGTCGTCCACCAGCACCATTTCGCAGTTCCGGCTCATCACCACCGGAACGCCCTGGCTGTTCATCACCACGTTGCGGTTCTTGATGGCGACCACGCCTTCATGGCTGGCCTCCACCGAGGACTGCTCCGCGCCGCGCTGCGCCGCGCCGCCGATGTGGAACGTCCGCATCGTCAGCTGCGTGCCGGGCTCGCCGATCGACTGCGCGGCGATCACGCCCACCGCCTCGCCGATGTTCACCGGCGTGCCGCGCGCCAGATCGCGCCCGTAGCAATGCGCGCAGACGCCGACCGGGCTTTCGCAGGTCAGCACCGAACGGATGCGCACCGCCTCGACGCCGGACTTCTCGATCAGCTCGGCCTCGGGCTCCTCGATCAGCGTGTTGGCCGGCACCAGCACCGCGTTGCTCGCCGGGTCGAGCACGTCCTCGGCCGTGGTGCGGCCGAGCGTGCGCTCGGACAGGCTGGAGACCACCTCGCCGCCATCCATCACGGCGCGCACGGTCAGGCCGCGCGTGGTGCCGCAATCCTCCTCGACGATGATGCAGTCCTGCGCCACGTCCACCAGCCGGCGGGTCAGGTAGCCCGAGTTCGCGGTCTTCAGCGCCGTGTCCGCCAGCCCCTTGCGGGCGCCGTGGGTGGAGTTGAAGTACTCGAGAACCGAGAGCCCTTCCTTGAAGTTCGCGATGATCGGCTGCTCGATGATCTCGCCCGAGGGCTTGGCCATCAGGCCGCGCATGCCGGCAAGCTGGCGCATCTGCGCGGGCGAGCCGCGCGCGCCGGAATGCGACATCATCCACACAGAGTTGGTGGGCTTGCCCGCCTCCTGCTTGCTGATCTCCTTCATCATCGCGCTGGCGACTTCGTCCGTGCAGCGCGACCAGGCATCGACAACCTTGTTGTAGCGTTCGCCCGCGGTGATCAGGCCGTCCTGGTACTGCTGCTCGAACTCCTTCACCTCGGCCTGGGTCTCGCGGATCATGTCCTGCTTGCTGTCAGGGATGATCAGGTCGTCCTTGCCGAAGGAAATGCCCGCCTTCGCCGCCTGGCCGAAACCCAGGCCCATCAGCCGGTCGGCGAAGATCACGCATTCCTTCTGGCCGCAGTGGCGGTACACCGCGTCGATCACGTCGGAGACGTTCTTCTTCGTCAGCTGCTTGTTGATCAGGCTGAACGGCACGTTCGGATGCTTGGGCAGGATCTGCGCGATCATCATCCGGCCCGGCGTGGTGACCACCATCTGGCGCACCGGATTGCCGCCCGCGTCGATCGTTTCGAACCGGCCGCGGATCTTGTCGTGCAGCGTCACCGCGCCCGCGAACAGCGCGTGCTCGATCTCGCCGATATTGCCGAGCGTCGGCGCGTCCTTGTCCTCCACCGCGCGGAAGGCCGGCGTCTCCAGCGACAGGTAATACAGGCCCAGCACGATGTCCTGGCTCGGCACGATGATCGGCTTGCCGTTCGCCGGGCTGAGGATGTTATTGGTGGACATCATCAGCACGCGGGCTTCGAGCTGCGCTTCCAGGGACAGCGGCACGTGCACCGCCATCTGGTCGCCGTCGAAGTCGGCGTTGAAGGCGGTGCAGACCAGCGGGTGCAGCTGGATCGCCTTGCCCTCGATCAGCACCGGCTCGAAGGCCTGGATGCCTAGGCGGTGCAGCGTCGGCGCGCGGTTCAGCATCACCGGATGCTCGCGGATCACTTCCTCGAGGATGTCCCACACCTCGGGACGCTCCTTCTCCACCATCCGCTTCGCGGCCTTGATGGTGGTGGCGTGGCCGTACTTCTCCAGCTTCGAGTAGATGAAGGGCTTGAACAGCTCCAGCGCCATCTTCTTCGGCAGGCCGCACTGGTGCAGCTTCAGCTCCGGCCCCACCACGATGACGGAACGGCCGGAGTAATCGACGCGCTTGCCCAGCAGGTTCTGCCGGAAGCGGCCCTGCTTGCCCTTCAGCATGTCGGACAGCGACTTCAGCGGGCGCTTGTTGGCGCCCGTGATGGCGCGGCCGCGGCGGCCGTTGTCGAACAGCGCATCGACCGATTCCTGCAGCATGCGCTTCTCGTTGCGCACGATGATGTCGGGCGCGCGCAGCTCGATCAGCCGCTTCAGGCGGTTGTTGCGGTTGATGACGCGGCGGTACAGGTCGTTCAGGTCCGACGTCGCGAAGCGGCCGCCGTCCAGCGGCACCAGCGGGCGCAGCTCGGGCGGGATCACCGGCACCACGTCCAGGATCATCCACTGCGGATGCGCGCCCGATTCGCCGAACGCCTCGATCAGCTTCAGGCGCTTGACCAGCTTCTTGCGCTTGGCCTCGCTGGTGGTTTCCTTCAGTTCCGCGCGCAGGTTCACCCGCTCGGCGTCCAGATCGATCCGGTTGAGGATCTTCTTGATCGCCTCGGCACCGATGCCGGCCTCGAACTGGTCGTCGCCGAACTCGTCCTGCTTCGCCAGAAGCTGGTCCTCGGTCAGCAGCTGATGCAGCTTCAGGTCGGTCGTGCCGGGCTCGAGAACGACGTAGCTCTCGAAATACAGGATCTTCTCAAGCTCCTTGAGCGTGAGATCGACCATCAGGCCGATGCGGCTCGGCAGCGACTTCAGGAACCAGATATGCGCGACCGGCGAGGCCAGCTCGATATGGCCCATGCGCTCGCGCCGCACCTTCGCGAGCGTGACCTCCACGCCGCACTTCTCGCAGATGATGCCGCGGAACTTCATGCGCTTGTACTTGCCGCACAGGCACTCGTAGTCCTTGATCGGGCCGAAGATGCGCGCGCAGAACAGCCCGTCCCGCTCCGGCTTGAAGGTGCGGTAGTTGATCGTCTCGGGCTTCTTGATCTCGCCGTAGGACCAGCTGCGGATCTGCTCCGGGCTGGCCATCTGGATCTTGATCTGGTCGAAGGTCATCGCCTGGCCGGTCTGGCCAAGGATCTTCATCAGCTCGTTCATGCGTGGCTCATCCCTTCAAAGGGGGAAAACGCAGCGACCCCCACCCCAACCCTCCCCACAAGGGGGAGGGAGAAGCGATGCCGGCTCCCCTGCCCCTTGTGGGGAGGGGCCGGGGGTGGGGGGCTCGTCAAGCGGGGCGGTTGGAAGACCAAACGGCGGCGTTCCGTCAGGCTGCGTTGTCGAGATCGACGTTCAGGCCAAGCGACTTCAGTTCCTTGACCAGCACGTTGAAGCTTTCGGGGATGCCGGCCTCGAACGTGTCCTGCTCGCGCACGATCGCCTCGTAGACCTTGGTGCGGCCCGACACGTCGTCGGACTTCACCGTCAGCATCTCCTGCAGCGTGTAGGCGGCGCCGTAGGCTTCCAGCGCCCAGACCTCCATCTCGCCGAAGCGCTGGCCGCCGAACTGCGCCTTGCCGCCCAGCGGCTGCTGGGTGACCAGGCTGTAGGGGCCGATCGAGCGGGCGTGGATCTTGTCGTCCACCAGGTGGTGCAGCTTCAGCATGTAGATGTAGCCGACCGTCACCTTGCGCTCGAAGATCTCTCCCGTGCGCCCGTCGGTCAGCGACACCTGCCCGGACGTATCCAGCCCGGCCCGCGTCAACATCCCCTCGATGTCGGACATCCGCGCGCCGTCGAACACCGGGGTCGCGATCGGAATGCCCTTCTTGAGGTTCTCGCACAGCTCGACCAGCTGCTCGGTGTTCAGGTTGGCGATCTGCTGGGCGAACACCTCCTCGCCGTACACCTCGCGCAGGCGGGTCAGCAGCTCCTCGCGGGCCGCCCCGGTGCGCTGGTACTCGTCCACCAGCTCGCCGATCTGCTTGCCGAGCGTGGCGCAGGCCCATCCCAGATGCGTCTCCAGGATCTGCCCCACGTTCATCCGGCTCGGCACGCCCAGCGGGTTGAGCACGAGATCGACCGAGGTGCCGTCCTCAAGGAACGGCATGTCCTCCACCGGCACGACGCGGGAGACCACGCCCTTGTTGCCGTGGCGGCCGGCCATCTTGTCGCCGGGCTGCAGCTTGCGCTTCACCGCGATGAAGACCTTGACCATCTTCATCACGCCGGGCGGCAGCTCGTCGCCGCGCTGCAGCTTCTCCACCTTGCTGTCGAAGCGCTCCTTCAGGCGCGCCACGGCCGCGTCGTATTCGCGCTTCAGCGTCTCGATCTCGGCCATCACGGCGTCGTCCTGCACGCCGATATGCCGCCACGCCCCGCGCGGGTGCTCGTTCAGCATCTCGTCGTCGATCACGGTGCCGGACTTGATGCCCTTGAACCCGCCCGACGCCTTGCGGCCCAGCAGCTTCTCGCGCAGCCGGTTGAGGAAGCTGCGCTCCTGGATCGCCTGCTCGTCGTCGCGGTCCTTCGCCAGCCGCTCGATCTCGGCGCGCTCGATCGCCATCGCGCGCTCGTCCTTGTCGACGCCGCGGCGGCTGAAGACGCGCACATCCACCACCGTGCCGGTCACGCCCGGCGGCAGCTTCAGCGAGGTGTCGCGCACGTCCGACGCCTTCTCGCCGAAGATCGCGCGCAGCAGCTTCTCCTCGGGCGTCATCGGGCTTTCGCCCTTGGGCGTGACCTTGCCCACCAGGATGTCGCCCGGGTTCACCTCGGCGCCGATATAGACGATGCCGGCTTCGTCGAGGTTCTTCAGCGCTTCCTCGCCCACGTTGGGGATGTCGCGCGTGATCTCCTCCTGGCCCAGCTTCGTGTCGCGCGCCATCACCTCGAATTCCTCGATGTGGATGGAGGTGAACACGTCGTCGCGCGCGATGCGCTCCGAGATCAGGATCGAGTCCTCGAAGTTGTAGCCGTTCCAGGGCATGAACGCGCACAGCACGTTGCGCCCCAGCGCCAGCTCGCCCAGTTCGGTCGAGGGCCCGTCGGCGATGATGTCGCCCTCGCCCACCGTGTCGCCCACCTTCACCAGCGGACGCTGGTTGATGCAGGTGGACTGGTTCGACCGCATGAACTTGCGCAGCCGGTAGATATCGACGCCCTTGGTCGTGCCGTCCTCGGCGGTGGCGCGCACCACGATGCGGGCGCCGTCGATCTGATCGACCACGCCTGGGCGGCGCGCGACGATGGTCGCCCCCGAGTCGCGCGCGACCGCGGCTTCCATGCCCGTGCCCACCAGCGGCGCGTCGGCGCGGATCAGCGGCACCGCCTGGCGCTGCATGTTCGAGCCCATCAGCGCGCGGTTGGCGTCGTCGTTCTCAAGGAACGGGATCAGCGCCGCGGCGACCGAGACGAGCTGCTTCGGCGAGACGTCGATCGCCGTCACGTCCTCCGGCCGCACCAGGCGGAAATCGCCCTGCTTGCGGACCGAAACCAGTTCCTGCGTGAAGCGCCCGCCGGTGTCCATCGGCGCGTCCGCCTGCGCCACCACCAGCTTCTCCTCCTGCATGGCGGAGAGGTAGTGCGCGCCCGGCTGCACCACGCCGTCCTTCACCAGCATGTACGGCGTCTCGATGAAGCCGTACTTGTTCACCTTGGCGTAGGTCGCGAGGCTGTTGATCAGGCCGATATTCGGCCCTTCCGGCGTCTCGATCGGGCAGATGCGGCCGTAATGCGTCGGATGCACGTCGCGCACCTCGAAGCCGGCGCGCTCGCGGGTCAGGCCGCCCGGACCCAGCGCCGACAGGCGGCGCTTGTGCGTCACCTCCGACAGCGGGTTGGTCTGGTCCATGAACTGCGAAAGCTGGCTCGATCCGAAGAACTCGCGCACCGCCGCCGCTGCCGGCTTGGCGTTGATCAGGTCGTGCGGCATCACCGTGTCGATATCGACCGAGCCCATGCGCTCGCGGATCGCCCGCTCCATGCGCAGCAGGCCGACGCGATACTGGTTCTCCATCAATTCGCCAACGGAACGGACGCGCCGATTGCCCAGGTTGTCGATGTCGTCGATCTGCCCGCGCCCGTCCTTCAGCTCGCACAGGATCTTCACCGTGCGCAGGATGTCTTCCTTGCGCAGCACGCGCAGCGTGTCCGGCGCCTCGGCGCCGAGCCGCATGTTCATCTTCACGCGGCCGACGGCGGACAGGTCGTAGCGGTCAGGATCGAAGAACAGGCCGCGGAACAGCGTCTCGGCGGTCTCCGGCGTCGGCGGCTCGCCCGGGCGCATCACGCGGTAGATGTCGATCAGCGCGTCGTCGCGGTTGCTGTTCTTGTCCACCGCCAGCGTGTTGCGGATCCACGG
>JAFEBU010000061.1 GCA_018242505.1 Pseudomonadota bacterium | reverse complement strand
GCCATGTCAGCGTACATAGTCGTTGCGGTTGGCCCGCGATCATTCGGTAGGTAGGCTAACGACCTGATCGGCTACGTCGAACGAGCTGTTGCGGTTGGCCCGCGATCATTCGGTAGGTAGGCTCAGCTGCTGGTGTGGGCGCTCTTCCCGCGCGTTGCGGTTGGCCCGCGATCATTCGGTAGGTAGGCTAGATCGGTACGGGACCCGGCTATCAACTTTGTTGCGGTTGGCCCGCGATCATTCGGTAGGTAGGCTCACTCCTGCCATCGATCGACACACCAATTGGTTGCGGTTGGCCCGCGATCATTCGGTAGGTAGGCTCTGCCGAACATCTCGGTTTGCAGCAACTCCGTTGCGGTTGGCCCGCGATCATTCGGTAGGTAGGCTCATGCCTACTCGCTGTAACAGTTCCGTAGGGTTGCGGTTGGCCCGCGATCATTCGGTAGGTAGGCTCCCGGGTTCGGCTGCTCACCCATGAAGCGCGTTGCGGTTGGCCCGCGATCATTCGGTAGGTAGGCTGATAACGAGGAGAGACGTGTCCACACCCGCGTTGCGGTTGGCCCGCGATCATTCGGTAGGTAGGCTCCTATCAATCAGCGGCCTATGTGGCCCGCTGTTGCGGTTGGCCCGCGATCATTCGGTAGGTAGGCTCTGGACCGGCCCGCGCCTGCAGCGCGAGTTGTTGCGGTTGGCCCGCGATCATTCGGTAGGTAGGCTTATGGGAAGCGGAGTACGAAGCGCAGAACAGTTGCGGTTGGCCCGCGATCATTCGGTAGGTAGGCTGCGCCGGCATAGTCGATAAGCTCCCCCATTTGTTGCGGTTGGCCCGCGATCATTCGGTAGGTAGGCTAATAGTGACAATGACGTTGCCATCCGCATCGTTGCGGTTGGCCCGCGATCATTCGGTAGGTAGGCTGCGCCGCTCCGACGCCTTCAAGTTCTCCGCGTTGCGGTTGGCCCGCGATCATTCGGTAGGTAGGCTAAGGGGACGCGGTTCGGCTGCCTCATAACCGTTGCGGTTGGCCCGCGATCATTCGGTAGGTAGGCTCCAGTTCGTTGGTTAGAGCAATTGCGAGAGGTTGCGGTTGGCCCGCGATCATTCGGTAGGTAGGCTGACCGACAACGGCGAGCCTGTTTTGGATCCGTTGCGGTTGGCCCGCGATCATTCGGTAGGTAGGCTGGGAGAGGGACGGGGGCCTGAACGTCTTCGGTTGCGGTTGGCCCGCGATCATTCGGTAGGTAGGCTGGAGCTGCAGACCGAGACCGGTCGCTCCTAGTTGCGGTTGGCCCGCGATCATTCGGTAGGTAGGCTGGATGCAAGATAGTGGTTAAGGCTGGCTTCGTTGCGGTTGGCCCGCGATCATTCGGTAGGTAGGCTCAACCACAGAACATGTGGATGTTCGACTTCGTTGCGGTTGGCCCGCGATCATTCGGTAGGTAGGCTCACGCCCGCGATGAATGCAAAGCATGCGGCGTTGCGGTTGGCCCGCGATCATTCGGTAGGTAGGCTCGACACGACCCAGCCAACCAGTGTCCAGCCGTTGCGGTTGGCCCGCGATCATTCGGTAGGTAGGCTGCAGCACATCATCGCAAGCCCTGCTGCGGTGTTGCGGTTGGCCCGCGATCATTCGGTAGGTAGGCTAGATAACGAGGATACTAATGTCCACAGCCGTTGCGGTTGGCCCGCGATCATTCGGTAGGTAGGCTCGTTACACTTTCAAGGCCCTGGAAACAGGGCCTTTTTCTTTGCTGAAGTCTCGATTCGTTCGCGCACATTTAACTAAAACAGCACATACTGCTCAGGATTTTTCCGCGGCGGTTCCTTGGTTCGGCCGTCGAAGCTGACAATATTCTCGTACTGCTTGTCGGTGATGTAAACGATATGGACCTTGCCACTCGACGGCACGGCCTGCTCGACTTTCTTCGTATAGGCTTCGGCCTGTTCCTTGCCGGCGCAGAAACGCAGATAGACCGAGAATTGCGACATTTCGAACCCTTGATCGAGCAGGAACTGCCGGAATTTCGTGGCGAGCCGACGCTCCTTCTTGGTGCCGACCGGCAGGTCGAAGAGGACGATCATCCACATCAGGCGATAGCCGCTCAGCATCGGCACCGGTTACGTCGCCGGTTCCGGCGGCACCGGCAACTCCAGGGGCAGGGGGGCCAACGGAAAGTCGAGTAACGGCTTGCCGGTCGCGCAGGATTGCGCCAGCGACTGCGCCAGCCGTTCCGCGCAGGTGAAGACCGGCGTGCGGCCGCGATCGGTCTGCATGTCGACGGAGGCCACACTTGCCAGATAGCGCTTAGTCTCTTTTGTAACGCCGGTGTGGCTGGCATCGACAGCGCGGGCAACCATGAGGTCGACCATGGGGCGGAACGGCTCCATCAGATCGTCGATCAGCGCCATGTCCTCGCTCTTGTGATTGAGTCCAAGGGCGGGGTGCAGGCCGGCGCTGCAGACCGCGCGTGCCGTCATCGCCCGCAAGACGGCGTAGCCGTAATTGAGCATTGCGTTGATGCCGGGGGCGTCACGGTCGCGGCGGAACTGCTCGCCGAAAAGAAGCGGCCAATAGCGCCGTGCTGCCTGAGCCTCCATGTTGTCCGGATCGCCGGAACCGACCCGCCGCGCCATGAGGTCGAAGCCGTCCGCGCCCTCTCGGCCGAGAGCGGCGAGCGCGGCGCCCTGCTGGCGAATCTTGGATTGCACCACCGACTGCCACAGGCGCTTGGCAAGCGGCTTGGTCGCCTCGATCTGCGATTGGATCCGGCTACGCTGCTCATGATGCATCACCACCGGCCAGAGCCACGCCACTGGGTTGTGGTTGTTGCCGCAAACGAGGATGGCCGCTCCGCGCTCGGCCAGCCGGACGACGAGGTTGTTGGAGTAGGTGACGCCATGGGCGTTGACGATGAGGGCGCCGATGTCGTCCAGGGGCACGCGCCCAATCTCTACGCCCTTGCTGCTGACGGTCATGAGACCGCGATCGATCGCCAGATGGCGCTCGTCCTCGGCGACCTCGACAATGCGGGCAGGCATATCTCCCTCAGGGCTTCTTGGCCGGGTCCCTCAGTTCACCGGCTGCGCTGACCGTGACGCGGCGAAACTTCAGGTCCTTGAGCTTGTCGTAGTTGGCGAAGACCCATTTGAATTCGCCGTCGCGATAGCGTTCGGCAAGGTTGGTCTCTTCGTGGCCGGCCAATTGCAGATAGCGATCCCAGATCGAGACGACACGCATCACATGTTCCTCGCCGTCGACCAGGAGCTTCACGAGGTCGTTCTTGTGGACATACCAAAGCAGCTTCGATTCCGGCACGATGTCGCGCCAGGCCGGCCGGAAGTCCAGCCGGTTGGCGTCGAACGCGGTCACTATTTCGCGTCCCCATGTTTTGTCGGCGCGCTCGAACAGCTCCACCCGCAGATTGTCTCCGGCACTGTAGGCCTTGTAGGGGTGTCCTGCGCGGTCACGGATCGTGATCAGACCTGCCTCCGGTTTAACCAGCCGAACGCGACGGACGCGATAGGTCTTGCCGAAATCGGCGAGCGCGGCCCTGAAATCCTTGGCGCCCGACTTCCTCCGGTCTTTGTTCTCCTTCTTGAGGCGGTCGATCTCGGCCTTGGCGCGCTCGATCGCCTTGGCATCTTTCGCTTTTCGGACGGCGATCAGTCTTGTCTTTGCCTCTTCCAAAGCTCTGTCGTCGCCGAGGAGAGGTGCCAGATGGTCGCGCAGCTTCTGGCGCAGCAGCGGATCGCGAACACGATCGATCTCGTTTTCCGACAGAGCCTCGAGCGGCTTGCGAGCGACGACATTTCCCCCTTCGCGGGCGGCGTCCGTCACGACACCGTAGGCCGTTTCCTCGTGCAGGCGGCCGCTGGTCGAATGCCGCTTTGCGGCGTCACCGTTCGGGTCGATGCCATGGTCGGGGCGATGTGAGACGATGATCCGACGGAGGGCGGCTTTCAGCTCGTCATGATAGCCGTCCCATGGGTCGGGCATATCGTCGATGATGCGCTCGCGATTCGTGCTTTGTGCGCCCTGGATGCGTTGCAGCATCGAGCGGTCGGTCAGGCCGACGGGCGTCGATGGCGTGATGGCGATGGTCGGCGCGGTTCTTCCGGTTGTGGTCGCTCAGCAGCGAATTGAGTCCCCATTTGCGCCGCAACAATGCGGTCATCTGGCCGGGGATGACCCAGGTCTTGTCGGGCTCGCAGACTTTCCAGAGATACTGTCGCGTGACCCGCGCGAGGTATGCGGTATCCACAAGCTGCCGGGCAAGGAAGCCACCGGTCTTCTCGATATCGTCGAGCGCATCCTTGGGCAGGCTGCCTGCGAGCCGGGCATTCTCGCGTGCAATGCGGCTCTTGACGAGGTCGAGAGCATCGGACCGGAACCGCCACTGCTTGTTCCGGGGCAGGGCCGAGACGCGCAGCATGATTGCGTCCCAGTCGTAGCCGGCCGGGCTGTGGCCGAAGGCCTCGAACGGCGTCCGGTTGCCCTTGTCTCGATTGGCGCCGCGCAGCGATACGGTCAGGTTGGCTGGGCTGTCGTCGAGCGACTGTACGAAGGGCAGGATGTGCTCGATTTCCACCTCGTCCGAGAACAGCATGCGTCGGGAAATCACCTTGCCGGTGTAGATGCACCGCCGGTTGGCGACATTCTCCACATCGAGCTCCTCCCACAGGCGCAGGCGCAACATCGCGTCCCGCGGCGGCTTCCAGCCGGGCTGGCTCTTTTGCATCTCGTCGAGCGTCTCGCGACGCAGGTCGTTCTTTCTCTGGTTTTCCGCCTGCTGTTTCTGGACTTCCTCGCGTTCTTCCTGCGTGCGCTTGAGGTCGCGCGCCAGCTCGACAACGATCTCTTCGGGCGGTCCATACTTGTCGATCAGCGCGTTCACGACCTTGCGGAGTTGATTCAGGCCGATATGGACGGTCGGATTCGCCAGACGGCCGAACTCGCGCTCCCATTCGGGAGCTGATCCGCTGCGCACCGGCGCCGTATAGCGCTGCAAGGCTTTGCCGTAGTAGGGCAGTTCCTCCTGCAACTCGCCATCGCGAAAGTCGGAGTGATGATTGTAGCCGGCGGCCAGCACTGCATCGGCATAACGGATCGGACCGCCGTCCTCGTCGACACGTTCTTTCAGGATCGGCACGATGCGGGATAGCGCCTTGAGCCCGAGGCGGCCGTAGCCGACAGGTAACGGCGTATCGGCGACTTTCTCCGCTTCCTCCCGTGTCAGTCCCCATACCTCTGTGCCGACGCGGACGATTTCCTCGGAACTCTCCTCGTCCAGAAGCGTCAGGACAATATTCTGTCGCTCGGCATCGCTCAGCCCTTCGTGCCATCGCTTGCCGAACAAGCCCTCCCGCGCCAGGCGCACGGAGACGGTGTCGCCTTTGAGATGGTCTCGCTTCTTGCTCTCGAGGTTGAAGCTCCAGACCTCCTCGATCTTGAGCAGGACGCGGATGCGCTTGAAGCTGACCTTCTCACTGCGCTTCAGTGCGACGTAGAGCGCGTCGCGCTCGGCGAGCGTCAACCGGCGGCGGACATTCGTGTTGATCTTGTGGGACAGCTCGAGGTTCGCGAGCTCCTGAAGGATTCGGAAATCCTGCTGGATGGGCAGCGCCAGCGGCGCGCGGCGATCCCGCTTGTCGAGATCCTCTTCCGGATCGAGGGTACAGGGACCCGGGTCGACCGGCCGCAGCGGTCGCTGGTAGAAGACGATGTCGCGTAGCTCGGCGCGTGCCGTCTCCGTCAGCGACGGATGGTGTTGGGCCTGCGCGGCCCACAAAGCGTCGAACTCGGCCTCGATCATCGATCGCAGCGGATAGAATTCGTAGTTGTTGCGCCCTTTCACCGTGGTTGGCCGCGCTCGGACCGTTTCGGCTTTTGCGGGTGTGGTTGGCTTCCACGCGCCATCGTCGAAATGCGCCCGCCGAGATTTGTACAGATGTTCGCCGAGGGTGCGCGCATCCTTGTGGCCCGGACCGATGACGGCATCGAGCTTTTTGGCCGCCGCCTTCATGTCCTGCGCGTCTTTGGCTTCCCTGTCGTCGCTTCCACGCTCGGCCTTGCGATTGCTCTTGAAGCCGCGTCGCTGGTTGAGATGGAAGATCGCACGGCCCAACTCATGGAGTGACAGTGAGCGGTCAAGGCCTTCGCCGCGAAGACGCCAGGGATCGATCCCTTCCAGCTTTTTGCGTTCAGTCGGATCGGCCGGCATAAGGCCGTGCCGAATGAGGGCTTTCAGCAGATCGGCCCGCCGGTCGAGATATCGGTCCCGCCGGCGACGGGCGCCACGAGGACCGCGCCGCTCCTGCGCGAGCGATGCGCCAGATTGCGGATCGCGCCCATCGGTGTAGATGCGCACACCCATCCGGCGAATGCCGCGAGGATGCTGCCGACCATCGTCGCCTTTACTGAGGTCAAAGGCGCACCATCCCAACGAATTCGTGCCTAGATCCAACCCCAGGCGCCACGGGCGCGATTTGCGCGTTGTCGAGTCGTTCATTCTTGCCCTCGGTTAGGAAGAAGCCTTTGGGCGCAGGCTCTCTCGCTCCCATCATGCGCAAGGCAAATATGCGACCTTTTGCGGCTGATGTGCAATTTAGGGGTTGACGTTAAATTGTAAGAAATGCAACGTACGCGTGTCGGGTGCTCAGACGATAGCCTACCTACCGAATGATCGCGGGCCATCCGTTAACAAGCAGAGCCGCGAAAGCGGCAAGATGCACAAAATGCAGGGCCACCTACGGGTGGCCCTTTTTGTATCTACACGGGTAGTCTGATGTGAAGTCTCCGCGGTATCCTATTACCTCAACGAAGGGTGTGGCGAGAAAATGAGAAGAATGGCCTGAAATGCCGATGCCATCGGCATCGGAGGCTTCTCACCCGGGTGAGAAATTTGCGAGAAGCGGGTGAGAGGATGTCCGCGCCGACGTCACGCCGCCGAGGCGTAGATCCGGTCGAGGTCGGTGTCGTCGTAGATATATTCGGTCGAGCAGAACTCGCACTTCACCGCGACGCGGCCGTTCTGGTCTCGCAGGTCGCCCAGTTCCTCGCGCTTGATCGAGCGCAGCACGCGGTCGATGCGGCCGCGGCTGCAACGGCAGCGTGCCGCGAAGGGCCGGCGCCCGAAGACGCGCGGGCGTTCCTGGTGGAACAGCCGGTACAGGAGCTGCGTGGCGGGAAGGCCGGCGTCCAGCATCTCGGCCTCGGTGGCGGAGGCCATCAGGATCACCGCCTTGCGCCAATCGTCCTCGCGCTGCTCGGCATCGACGTCGAGCCGGCCGGCGTCGAATTCCGGCATCTGCTGCACCATCAGCGCGGCGGCCCGCCAATGCGGTGCGCCGTCCTGCACGATGCGGCGCGCGGCGATCTTGATGCCGGTGGGCAGCTGTTCGGACTGGCGGAAGTAGGTGTGCGCGCAATCGGCCAGCGTCGGGCCTTCCAGCGGCACCACGCCCTGGTAGCGCTCGGTGTGCTGGCCCTGGTCGACGGTGAAGGCGAGCCGGCCGCGGCCGAACAGCTTCGGCACATAGCCGTCGGGCGCCTCGCTATTGCCCGCGCCCAGCGCCACCGCGAGCTTCCAGGAGTCGAACTGGGCATAGCCGCGCAGCGCGCCGTCGGTCGTGAGATCGGTGACGAGCAACCGGATCGGTCCGTCGCCCGAGATCTGCAGCGTGAAGATGCCGTCGTATTTCAGCGACGTCGCGAGGGCCGCGCACAGCACCATCGCCTCGGCGAGCGGCTGCGCCACCGCCAGGGGATAGCCGTGGCGCTCGATCACTGCGTCGAGCGTGGGACCCAATCGCACCAGACGACCGCGAACCCCCAGCGCATCGAGCTGGAAGGGCAAGGCATGATCGTCGTCGGAAGCCGGGGGGAAGCCTTCCGACGGCATATTCACGGGTTGGACCTCATGACAGACACCAGGCGAGGATGCTCTTCTGCGCGTGCAGGCGGTTCTCCGCCTCGTCGAACACGACGGACTGCGGCCCGTCGATTACGTCGGCGGTGACCTCCTCGCCGCGATGGGCGGGCAGGCAATGCATGAAGATGGCGTCCGGCTTGGCCTGCTTCATCAGCCGTCCGTCGACCTGGTAGCCGCGCAGGAGATTGTGGCGTCGCGCGGCGCTCGAACTCTGCGGATCCTCGTCGCCCATCGACACCCAGGTATCGGTAACGACGCAGTCGGCATTGCGCACGATCGTCTCGGGATCGTGTCCGATGGTGATGCGGCCGCGCGATTTCTCGGCCCAGTGCACGACCTCGGCCGGCGGCGTCAGCTCCGGCGGGCAGGCGACGCGCAGCTCGAAGTCGAACTGCACGGCGGCGTGGATCCACGACGTCGCCATGTTGTTGCCGTCTCCCGACCAGGCGATCGCCTTGCCCTGGATCGGCCCGCGATGCTCCTCGTAGGTCATGACATCGGCCATGAGCTGGCAGGGGTGCGTCTTGTCGGTGAGGCCGTTGATCACCGGAACGGTCGCGTATTTCGCCATCTCGAGGAGCTTCTCCTCGACGGTGGTGCGCATCATGATGATGTCGACATAGCGCGACAGCACGCGCGCCGTGTCGGCGATGGTCTCGCCGCGGCCGAGCTGCGTGTCGGTGCGGCCGAGCATGATGGTCTGGCCGCCCAGCTCGCGCATGCCGACCTCGAACGACACACGGGTGCGCGTCGAGGGCTTCTCGAAGATCATGGCAAGCGTCTTGCCGCCCAACGGCTTGTCGTGACCGCCGTTGGCGCGCGCCTTCTTCATCGCCTTGCCGTGATCCAGGATCTGGCGAAGCGTCTTGGGGTCGACCTGGTCAAGGTCGAGGAAGTGCTTGGGGGCCGCCATGACGTCACTCGGCGGCTTTGGCCGCGGCGAACGATTGCGCGGCCTTGTCGAGGATCGCGAGACCCTCGTCGAGGGCGGCCTTGTCGGCGATCAGCGCCGGGAAGATGCGGATCACGTTCTCGCCGGCGATCGGCACCAGAAGCCCCAGCGACAGCAGGCGATCGACCATCTCGCCGGCCGGCACGACGCAACGCAGCCCCTGCAGGAAGCCGGTGCCACGCGCTTCGGCGAACACCTTCGGATGCTTCCTCACCAGCGCCTCGAGTTGGCCCTTGAGGTATGTGCCGCGTTCGTGCACGCCGTCGATGAAGCCCGGCTGCAGGAGCACGTCGAGCACCGCGTTGGCGACGCCCGTGGCCAGCGGATTGCCGCCGTAGGTCGAGCCGTGCGTGCCCGGTACCATGCCGGCCGCCGCCTTCTCGGTCGCCATGAAGGCGCCGATCGGGAAGCCGCCGCCCATGCCCTTGGCCACCGCCATCACGTCGGGGGCGACACCCGACCATTCGTAGGCGAAGAGCTTGCCGGTCCGGCCGAAACCCGTGTGGATCTCGTCGTAGAACAGCAGCAGGCCGAACTCGTCGCAGATGGCGCGCAGGGCCTTCAGGAACTCCGGCGTCGTTTCGCGGATGCCGCCTTCGCCCTGGATCGGCTCGACCAGGATGCCGGCCGTCTCGTCGTCGATCATGTCGCGCACGACATTGGCATTGTTGAGCGGTGCATGGCGGTAGCCGGACGCCGGCGGCCCGAAGCCTTCGAGGTACTTCTCGTTGCCGGTGGCGGCGAGCGCATTCAGCAAGCGGCCGTGGAAGGCCGCCTGGAAGCAGACGATCTTGTAACGCTGCGGCTTGCCGTTCACATACTGGTACTTGCGAATCAGCTTGATGCCGCCCTCGATCGCCTCCGCGCCGGAATTGCAAAAGAACATCGTGTCGGCGAAGGTGAGGTCGACCAGCCGCTGCGCCAGCTTCTCGCCGTTCCCGATCCGGTAGAGGTTCGAGGTGTGCCAGAGCCTTGCGCCCTGCTCGGCGAGCGCCTTCACGAGCGCCGGATGGCAGTGACCCAGCGCGTTCACGGCGATGCCGGAGGTAAAGTCGACATAACGTCGGCCGTCCGTCGCGTAGAGATAGTTGCCCTCTCCGCGTTCGAACACGACGTCCTTGCGACCGTACGTCGGCATCACAGCCGTAATCACAGCTAGACCTCCTTCAAAGTAAAAAAGCCTCGCCCAGCCGGCGATTCCGGGGTGGAAACACCGGTTTTTGGCGAGGACGAGGCACTATCGGACCGGGGTCGGGGTGTGTCAACTTTGGCAGGATCGGGTCATTCTCCGCGCCTTGAGAGGTCGAAAACCCTCTGCTAGGAGACCCGCGACCCCCTCAAGATCACGGTATGATCCTGCTTCCCACCCGCAATCGTCAGCTTGCCTTGCGTCGCGCCGCCTTCCGGTCGGTGCCGGAGATGCTGGACTATGCCGCCCGGGGAGAGACAGGGCCCACCTTTTATAACGCCCGCGGCGAACAGCTGTCGGCCCTGTCGTGGCGGGAGGTGCGCGAGCGGGCGCACGTGGTCGCCCGCAAGCTGATCGGAGCGGGCTTTGCGCGCGGCGAGCGGCTCCTCATCACCGCCGACACCTGGCCCGGCTTCTTCGACACGTTCTTCGGCGCCCAATATGCAGGTCTGCTGCCGGTACCGGTGTCGATTCCGGTCGGGATCGGCGGCAAGGAAGCCTATCTCGACCAGCTTCGCCGCCAGTTCGCGGCCTCCGGCGCCGTCGCTGCCATTGGCATCGACGATCTCGTGGGTTTTCTCGCCGAGGCGGCCACGGAGTTTCCGGCGCTGCGCTTGCATGGCGGGCTGGAGGCTATCGATACCTTGGTGGAGAAGCCGGTCGACTTGCGACCGCTGGGCGCCGCCGACCATTGCTACGTCCAGTTCTCATCGGGCAGTACGCGTCAGCCGCACGGCATCCAGATCACGCAAGCCGCATTGATGGCCAATCTTGCGGGCATCACCGGCCCGGCCGGCCTCGATGTCAGGCTCGGCGATCGGGCGGTGAGCTGGCTGCCGCTCTATCACGACATGGGGTTGATCGGCTTCCTCATGGCGCCGCTGTCGACGCAGATGTCGATCGACTATCTGACGCCGCGCGACTTCGCCCGCCGGCCGATGCAGTGGCTGAACCTCATCTCGCGCAATCGCGCCTCGATCGCCTACAGCCCGAGCTTCGGCTACGACCTTGCCACGCGTCGCGGCGCTCCCCAGGCGCCGGCCGATCTCGACCTTTCGACCTGGCGCGTGGCCGGCATCGGCGGTGACATGGTGCGCCCTGACGTGCTCGACCGCTTCGTCGAGGCCTTTGCACCGAAAGGGTTCGATCGCTCGGCCTTCCTGCCGAGCTACGGCATGGCCGAGGTCTGCCTCGCGATCACCTTCTGCGCCCATGGAACCGGTGCACGGACCGATTCGGTCGACCGGACAAGGCTTGCCGACGCCCAGCGTGCCGAACCCGCCACCGATCCACACGACGCGGATCGCACCCGGCGCTTCGTGATTTGCGGCACCGTCCTGCCGGAACACCAGCTCGAGGTGCGCGACGAGACGGGCAGGGTGCTGGCCGATCGCGAGGTCGGACGCATCTTCGTGAGAGGGCCCAGCATCATGCCGGGCTATCTCGAAGATCCAGGGGCGACGGACGCCGTTCTTTCGGCCGACGGCTGGCTGGACACCGGCGACCTTGGCTACCTGCTGAATGGCGAGATCGTCGTCACCGGTCGCGCCAAGGATTTGATCATCGTCAACGGCCGCAATGTCTGGCCGCAGGACATCGAATGGGCAATCGAGGCTCGGCGCGTGGTGAAGAACGGCGACTCCGCCGCCTTCTCGATCGACACCACGGACGGGGAGCGGGTGATCGTGGCGGTGCTGGCCCGCGTCTCGAGCGATGAAGCCCGTGAGGCTCTTGTCCGTGACGTCGCGGGCGCGGTCCGCGAGGCCGTCGCCGTCGATTGCGATGTCGTGCTGGTGCCGCCGACGCTTGGGCTGCCAATGACCTCGTCGGGGAAGCTTTCCCGCTCGCGCACCAAGACGAACTATCTCGCCGGTCTTTACGCGTCGTCCTCCGCAAAGCCGGCGGCAGCCTGAGGGCCAGGGTCCAAGGTGCAAAAGCGGATCGCGGTCACCGGCGCTACCGGCTTCGTTGGACCGCATCTGGTGGCGGCCCTGGCGCGGCGCGGCTGGAAACTCCGACTGCTGGTCCGCCGTTGGTCGCCGTTGCCGCCGCTGGCCGGCGTGGACGCCGAGATCGTCTGGGGCGACCTGGCGGATGAGACGGCGCTGCGGGCCCTCGTCAACGGCATCGACATCGTGGTCCACGCGGCTGGCCTCATCAAAGCCGGGCGGCGGGAGGATTTCGCGACGGTCAATCGGGACGGGACGGCGCGGCTGTCGGCGCTGGCGCCGGAGACACCTCTTATTCTTCTGTCGTCGCTGGCAGCCCGTGAGCCTCATCTTTCACCCTATGCCGCCAGCAAGCATGCCGCCGAGGAGGCCCTGGCCTCGCGGTCCGGCCCATGGCTCGCCCTGCGGGCGCCCGCCGTCTATGGACCGGGTGATCGGGAAACCTTGGCCTATTTCCGCTCTGCGCGATGGGGGATCGCCTTGCAGCCGGCTGTTCCAGGAGCCCGCCTGTCCCTGATCCATGTCGCCGACCTCGCCGAAGCCGTGGCTCTGGCGGTCGAACGACCGGTGCCCGCCGCGGTCTACGAGATCGACGACGGCCACGAGGGTGGCTATTGCTACGCCGACATGGCCAAGGCGGCCGGGCAAGCGCTTGGCCGCCCTGAACGGACTGTGGGAATTCCCCGTATTCTCATTGTGGCGATTGCAGCTGCCAACCAGATGGCCCAATCGCTGGGTGGCGATGCGCGAATTCTGACCCGAGACAAGGTGAGCGAGATCTTCCATCCGGATTGGGTGGTCCATGACCGGCGCTTCGCCAGCATGGTCGGTTTCGCCCCGCACTTCGATCTCGAGACCGGGTTTCATGACACGATCTTGTGGTATCGCAGCCAAAAGTGGCTATAGAAGCTGTGAAACACACCGTAACAATTTGTTATTTCACAAGGATTCGCCTTTTCTGCCACAAGGCGCCATGTCTGACACCCATACCGGGGAGCCCCCTTTGTTGCGTACCGCCCAAAACATGATCGTCGAGAACGACGACATCGCCGATACGATTGTCCTTCGGCGGCCGCCCGCGCGCGCCGAAGTCATGGCCGAGATTTGCCGTCAACTTGAGCCATTCCAGGCCGACGACGGTCGTGCGATCACCGGGGCCACTGTCATCTCCAAGGATCTGTCGATCGACTCTCTTGCCGTCATGGACATGGTGATGGATCTCGAAGACCAGTTCGACGTTTCGATTCCGATGAATGTCGTGGCGGAGATTCACACGGTCGACGAACTCGCCGACACGATCCTGGCACTGAGCGCGCGCCGCTAAGCCGTCAAAGATCATGGGTCTGTTTGACCGTCATGCCGGCCTGCTGGACGCCTATCGCGACGTCCGCATGACCGGTGCCGACCCGTTCCAAATTCGCATGGAGCGGGTCCTGTCGCCGACCGAAGCCATCATCAATGGCAAGAAGACGCTGCTGGTCGGTACCAACAATTATTTTGGCCTGACGTTCGATCCGTCCTGCATGGAGGCTGCAATCGAGGCGATCCGTGCCGAAGGCACCGGCACCACCGGCTCGCGTATCGCCAACGGCAGCTACAGCGAGCACGTGGCGCTCGAGCAGGAGATCGCCGAGTTCTACGGCAAGAAGCACTGCATGGTCTTCACGACCGGCTACCAGGCCAATCTCGGCGTGATCTCCACGCTGGTCGGTCCGGATGATTTCCTGCTGATCGATGCCGACAGCCACGCCTCGATCTACGACGCCTGCAAGCAGACCCAGGCCGAGGTGGTTCGCTTCAAGCACAACGATCCGTCGAGCCTCGATGCCCGCCTGCGCCGGCTGGGTGACAAGCCGGGCAACCGGCTGGTTGTGCTGGAAGGCATCTATTCGATGCTGGGAGACAGTGCGCCGCTCAAGGAATTCATCGCCGTCTGCAAAAAGTACAACGCCTATGTGCTGATCGACGAAGCCCATTCGCTGGGCGCGCTGGGCGAACACGGCCGTGGTCTTTGCGAATCGGCGGGTGTGCTGGACGACTGCCATTTCATCGTCGGCACGTTCTCCAAGACGCTGGGCGCGATCGGTGGCTATTGCGTCTCGGACGATCCGGATTTCGACATCCTGCGCGTCACGACGCGGTCCTACATGTTCACGGCCTCGCTGCCGCCCTCGATCGTGGCCTCGGTCCGCCAGGCGCTCAGGATCGTGAAGGCGCATCCGGAGCTGCGCACCAAGCTCTGGGACAATGTCGCCGCGCTCTATGACGGCCTCGCGGCACAGGGCTTCAAGCTCGGGCCCGAGCATGGTCCGGTGGTGGGCGTTCATCTTCCCGACCGCATGACGGCGATCGGCTTCTGGCGGGCGATGCTTGATGCCGGCGTCTATGTGAACGTCGCCGTGCCGCCGGCCACGCCCAACGGCGTATCGCTGCTGCGCTGTTCGGTCTCGGCCGCGCACAGTCACGAGCAGATCGCGCAGATGATCGACGTCATGACGGGCATTGGTCGCCAGCTGGGTGTTCTGGGCAATACCCCCAAGCTCCGTGTCGTCGGGAGCAGTCGCTAACCGGCACCGATCGGCCGACGACAACCAACGACGGAGGAGGCCCTGCATGTTCACGCTGGCGCACCTCTCCGACCCGCACCTGCCGATGCCGCCGGCCCGTGCCGAACAGCTCCTGAACAAGCGCGCCACGGGCTACTACAACTGGTGGCGCCATCGCGTGCATCTCCATGTGCCCGAGGCGCTGACCGGCATCGTTGCCGACATCAAGGCGCAAAAGCCCGATCACATCGCGCTCACCGGCGATCTCGTGAATGTGGCCCTGCCGCAGGAATTCCGCCGAGCCGCGGACTGGCTCGAGACATTCGACCGGCCGGATCGCCTGACCGTCGTCCCGGGCAATCACGATGCCTACGTTTCCGTGCCCTGGGCTGAAGGCATCGGGCTTTGGGGCGCCTACATCGCAAGTGACGGCCAGTCGGCGAGCAGCACCGCGGTCTTTCCGACGCTGCGTCGACGGGGGCCCATCGCGCTGATCGGGCTTTCGACCGCCGTGCCCAAGCTTCCATTCCTGGCGACAGGAGATCTGGGGGCGGCGCAGATCGCCCGGGCAGAGCGCCTGCTCACCGAGGCGGCGCGCGACGATCTCTGCCGCATCGTCCTGATCCATCATCCGCCGCTTCTCGATCAGTCGCGCTGGAAGCACCTCACGGATGCTGCAGCGTTCCAGACCATGATCCGCCGTGTCGGCTGCGAAGCAATCCTGCACGGCCACAATCACCGCAGCGAGATCGCCCGCATCGCCGGCCCCGACGGTCCCGTGCCGGTGCTGGGCGTGGCCTCCGCGTCGGCAGCAGCCGGCAGCAAATACGGACGCGCCCGCTATCACCTGATCCATGTCGAGCGTGACCGTGACGGCTGGCGTCTCGAAGTCGAGCTCCGGGCGCTCGCGGCAGACAGCCGCGGCTGCGCACCGGACGGCCGGCTGGTCTTCCACAGTGCGCGCGCCGCCGCCATGGTAAGTTGAGGAGACATGGCTTCGTCCGACATCGTCGTCTCACCGGTCGCCTCCAAGGCTGATCTCAAGGCCTTCATCGATCTGCCCAAGCGGCTGTTCGCCGGCCACAAGGGCTATACGCCCCACCTCAACGTCGAGCGGCAGGAAGCCTTTTCGCCCAAGAAGAATCCGCTGTTCAAGCACGTCCAGGTGGAGTTCTTCCTGGCGCGCCGCGCCGGGCGCGTCGTCGGGCGGATCACGGCCCAGATCGACGGCGCCTATCTCGAACGCTACGCCGACAGCACGGGTCATTTCGGCTGTCTGGCTGCCGAAGACGATCCGGCGATCTTCGCCGCTCTGTTTGCCGCAGCGGAGGGCTGGCTGCGCGGCAAGGGCATGAAGCGGGTCACCGGGCCGTTCAGCCTCTCGGTCAACGAGGAGGTGGGCCTCCTGGTCTGGGGCTTCGACAGCAGGCCGGTGCTGCTCGTGCCTTACGACCCGCCCTATGCGGGCGCGCGGGTCGAGGCCTCAGGGTACGTCAAGATCAAGGATCTCTTCTCCTACGACTATGATGTCCAGAACGCGCCGGAGACGATCGGCAAGAAGCTCATGGCGCGCGCCGGCATGGCGGGCCGGGTCAAGGTCCGCACCGCCAATATGAAGATGTTCGATGCCGAGGTGCGCACGGTGGTGAACATCTTCAACGACGCCTGGAGCGACAACTGGGGCTTCGTGCCCTTCACCCAGGCCGAGATCGACCACGCCTCCAAGGCGTTCGGCCCGGTGATCGTTCCCGATCTTTGCGTCTTCGTCGAGGTCGACGACGAGGCTGTGGCCTTCATCGTGGCCCTCACCAACATCAACGAGGCGATCGAGGAGTTCGGCGGGCGGCTGGGGCCGGTGAACCTCGCCAAGCTCCTGTGGCGGCTCAAGATCGCCGGCGTCGGCAGCACTCGCGTGCCCCTGATGGGCGTGCGCAAGAAATACCGCAACCATCCGCTGATGGGGGCGGGCCTCGCCATGATGGCGATCGACACCCTGCGCGAGAACGGCAAGCGGTTGGGCAAGACCTCGGCCGAGCTGGGCTGGATCCTCGAGGACAACAAGGCGACCAACAACATCATCCGCACGGTGGGCGGGGTGCACTACAAGACGCATCGCATTTACGAGAAAGCCCTGACGTGACGGAGGCGCCCAGCGGCGCCAAGCGACCCGCCTCGGCTTTCGCTCCACTCGCCAACCCCGCCTTCCTGGGGCTCTGGATCGCCAATCTCCTGTCCAATGTCGGCGGCTGGATGCAGACCACCGGGGCGGCGTGGGAAATGACGAGCCTCACCCGCGAGCCGATCTTCGTGGCTTTGCTCTCGGCCGCCGGGACGCTGCCGATGTTCCTGTTCTGCTTCTTCGCCGGCATCCTGGCCGACCGGTTCGAGCGTCGGCGCTACATCATGATCTGCCAGTGGTGGATGATGGGAGTGGCCGCGGTGCTGGCGGTGCTGGCCTTCCTGGGCCAGCTCAGCGCCTGGAACCTGCTCGTCCTGAGCTTCCTGATGGGGCTGGGCAACGCCATGAATGCGCCGGCCTGGCAGGCCGTGGTGCCCGAGATCGTCGCCCAATCCGAACTCCGTCCCGCCATCGCGCTGAACAGCGCCGGCTTCAACCTGGCGCGCACGATCGGCCCGGTGATCGGCCAGATCCTGCTGGGACTGGTGGGCGTCTTCCTGCTCTTCTTCATCAATTCCGTCACCTATATCGGCGTGATCTTCGCCATGCAGGCCTGGAAGCGGCCACCCGAGGCCCACGCCGAACAGCGCCGCGAGGGCTTCGTCGAAGCCGCGCGCGCCGGCCTTGCCTATGTCCGAGACTCCGGCGAACTCAAGGCGGTGTTCGCGCGGGGGCTCTGTTATTTCGTGCCGGGCATTGCACTCAGCACGCTCTTGCCGGCGATCGGCCGCTTCTCGCTCGGCCTCGACGAATTCTCCTTCGGCCTCCTCTACGCCGCTTTCGGTGTCGGTGCGGTGACGGGTGCGCTGTCGATGCCGACCGTCAATCGCGTGCTGGGTACCGATCGCGCCAACATCTGGGCAATGGCCCTGCATGCGGCAGCGATGACGGTGGCAGCTCTGGTGATGCAACCAGCTGTCTTCGCAGTCTGCCTCGCGCTCACCGGCGCCTGCTGGATGACTGTGATCGCCAACAACAGCACCGCAGTGCAGATGATTCTGCCCAATTTCATGCGAGCGCGCGGCATGGCGGTCAATCAAGTGGTGTTCTTCGGCGCCATCGTCGCAGGCTCGCTGCTGTGGGGGAAGATCGCGGACCTCTGGGGCGTGCGGACGGCGCTGATCGTATCAGCTGTGTCACTGGCGCCGCTCACGCTGCTCGCGGCGTCGATTCGGCTGCCACGCGCTTCATCGCCGCGTCTCTGAGCGGGACTTCTCAGCACCTCTGTGTGTTCCCCGAACCACTAGATCGTCAAAAATTTTGCTGACAGGGAAGAATCCGCTTGTAACGGCGGACATTAGTTGTAGATAGCAAACCAAGACGCCCACGCACGTGCCGCTGGCCCATAGTGGTTACGCAACGACGGAAAGCGTCCTTTTTGGCAGTGCCGGCCTTGCGCCGGGTCCGGGAAGGAGCTTCTGAGATGGTTGCTTGCTGTGCGGGGCGAGATCCCCGCTATCGTGTCCGTCGCCCGGTAAATTTCGACCGGGCCACCTCGTTCGACCTTCCGCGCAAGCGGAACACGTCTCCGTCGAGTATCGGCTGACGGCGCCGCCCCGTATCGGGGCGCCGTACGTCACTGTCGTTACTCCCTTCGAACCAGCCAGACATTCAGACGGGGAACCCCCAGCGATGACCGAGCGTATTTTCCGTTATCTCCGCGAGCAGCAGCCCGAGACACCGTGCCTCGTGGTCGACCTCGACGTGGTCGAGAACAACTATCGCCGCATGCGGGAACTGCTGCCGGCCGCTCACATCTTCTACGCCGTGAAGGCCAACCCGGCGGCGCAGGTCCTGTCGCGCCTCGCGGGCCTGGGTTCGAAGTTCGACACCGCGTCGCGCGGTGAGATCGAGCTGGTGCAGGCCAGCGGCGTGTCGACGGACCGCATCTCCTTCGGCAACACCATCAAGAAGGAGAAAGATATCGCCTGGGCCTACGAGCAGGGCGTGCGTCTGTTCGCCTTCGACAGCGAGATGGAGCTGCAGAAGCTGGCTCGCGTGGCGCCGGGCGCCCGCGTGTTCTGCCGTGTCCTGGTGGATTGCGGCGGTGCCGAATGGCCGCTCAGCAAGAAGTTCGGCTGCGCGCCGGAGATGGCCAAGGACCTGCTGCGCAAGGCCAAGGAGTGGGGACTCGACCCCTTCGGCCTTTCGTTCCATGTCGGCAGCCAACAGACGGACCTCGAGCAGTGGGACCGGGCGCTGGCCCAGGTCTCGCAGATGTTCTTTGCCCTCGCCGAAGAGGGTGTGGACCTGCGCATGGTCAATCTGGGCGGCGGCTTCCCGGCCCGTTATCGCGCCGAGGTGAGCTCGATCGAGGCCTATTGCGAGGCGGTCGGGCGCGCGCTGGTGCGCCATTTCGGCAACCGCATGCCCGAGGTGATCATCGAACCGGGCCGCTCCATGGTGGGCGACGCGGGCGTGATCCAGAGCGAGGTCGTGCTGGTCTCGCGCAAGGCGGCCAACGACCGCAAGCGCTGGGTCTACCTCGACATCGGCAAGTTCTCGGGCCTGGCCGAGACCATGGGCGAGAGCATCAAATACCGCCTGCGCACCGCGCGCGACGGCACGCGGGTGGGGCCGGTGGTGCTGGCCGGGCCGACCTGCGATTCGGCCGACATCCTCTACGAGAAGACGGAATACAAGCTTCCGCTCTCGCTGAAGCCCGGCGACAAGGTCGAGATTCTTTCGACCGGCGCCTACACGACGACCTACTCGTCGGTCGCCTTCAACGGCTTCGCACCGCTCAAGGCGGTCTGCATCTGAAGTCCTCGTTTCCACGCTGGAGCGAACCGACGGGGCCTTGAGAAAGGCCCCGTCGCCGTTTACCGACCATCCAACGATCAAAGAGGGAGAGCGCTGAAATGGCGAAGAGGTCCGCGCGCAAGGTTTCCAACAGGAAGTATCTCGGCTTCAAGGGCCGCATGGTGATGATCGGCTTCGGCTCGATCGGCCACGGCGTGCTGCCGCTGATCTTCCGCCATATCGGCATCAAGCCGGGCCAGATCACGATCATCGCCGAGGATGCGCGCGGTGGACTGCCCGAAATCCAGCGCTATGGTGTGGAATTCATCCAGAAGCGGCTCACCCGGTCCAATTACCGCCAGGTGCTGGCCGGCCGGCTCGACAAGGGCGACTTCCTCGTCAATCTCTCGGTCGAGGTCGCCTCGACCGCCCTGGTCGAGCTCTGCCAGGAGAAGGGGGCGCTCTACATCGACACCTGCATCGAGCCATGGCCGGGCGGGTACACGGACTCCGGCCTCTCGGTGTCGCGCCGTTCGAACTACGCGTTCAGGGACGCCATGCTCAAGCTGAAGCCGCGCTATCGTGGCGGTCCGACGGCGGTGATCGCCCATGGCGCCAATCCGGGCCTGGTGTCGCACTTCGTGAAGCAGGCGCTGGTCAACATCGCGCGCGACACCGGCCTCAAGACCGCCGTGCCGACGACTCGCGAGGGCTGGGGCCGGCTTGCCCAGCGGTTGGGCATCAAGGTGATCCATATCGCCGAGCGCGACACCCAGGTCTCGCCGAAGCCGAAGGAGGTGGGCGAGTTCGTCAACACCTGGTCGATCGACGGCTTTGTTTCGGAGGGCGGGCAGCCGGCCGAGATGGGCTGGGGCACGCACGAGAAGGCGCTGCCGGCCGACGGCAAGCGGCACACCTTCGGGTGTGATGCCGCGATCTATCTGAATCGGCCGGGCCTGCTCACCCGCGTGCGCACCTGGACGCCGCTCGAAGGGCCGTTCCATGGCTTCATCATCACCCACAACGAGGCGATCTCGATCGCCGACTACTATTCGCTGAGCAGCGGCCGGAAGGTGACCTACCGGCCGACCGTGCACTACGCCTATCACCCGTGCGATCAGGCGATCATGTCCATGCACGAGATTTCAGGAAAGAACCTGCATCAGCAGAAGCGCCAGCGCCTGATCGTGGACGAGATCACCTCCGGCCGCGACGAGCTTGGCGTGCTGCTGATGGGCCACAAGAAGGGCGCCTACTGGTACGGTTCGCAACTCGACATCCACGAGACGCGCCGGCTCACGCCCTACAACAATGCGACCTCGATCCAGGTCTGCGCGCCGGTTCTCTCCGGCATCATCTGGGCGCTCGAGAACCCCGACCGCGGCATCGTCGAGGCCGACGAGATGGATTTCGCCCGCAACCTCGAGATCTGCATGCCCTATCTCGGTCCCGTGGTCGGCAAGTACAGCGACTGGACGCCATTGCAGGATCGCGGCCAGCTCTTCCCCGAGGACGTCGACAAGTCCGACCCCTGGCAGTTCAAGAACTTCCGGGTGGTATGATTTGTGGACAGCCCGAAGCCGATGGGCTCTCATCGGCAATCGGGCTGGTCGCTTCGATGAAGCTGGTCGCTTCGATGAGTAACGTCAACTCTGCGGGAGCGGCGGCGGGTGGAAAGACCGACCTCCGGCTTGGAACGTTCGTTGCGATTCTCGAGGGACGTTCCTCTGGCGACGGGCGGGCGACCCTCTGGAGCCAGGCAGGCGACATTGTTTCCGCCCATGATCTGAACCGTCTGATGAATATGCTCCCTTCCGGATAACCGGGAGCGGAAGCGATTTACGCTACTGGCGGGGACGTGTCGGTCAGCAAGTGCCGTGCGATGGCGAAGCGTGCGTCTTCGACGAGGGCAGCCACCGATGTCCCGGCTATGGCGAGACGCCGGTTCAGGGTCCGCGGGCGAAGCTTCATAATTTCTGCGACACCGGCCGCTGAAGAATCTTGCTGGACGATCAGGGCAACGATTGCGCGCCGCTGCCTGTGTCCTTTTGCCCTTCACGGCATTTGCCCATGGCGTTTCCTGCTGCAAGGCTCCGAGCGAAACCTATCGCTCGGTGGTCGGGTCGAATGCCACTGCTGCGAGCAATGGACCCCGAAGCAGCGCGTCGGATGGTGCTCGCCGTGGATTCCGGTCAATGTCGAAAATTCAACTGGATATCCCACGGCGAACAGGTCCGATATATGGGGATGATGGGGATGGCGCTCAGGGGCGACCGGCATGGAAGCAGATAGGGAACCGACAACAGTCCCGACGGCCACCAAGCGCCCGGCGCGGCGCATCCCGCTCGTCTGGATCGTGCCAGTGCTGACCGCTCTGATCGGCGCCTGGCTCGCCTGGGACACCTTCTCCAAGCGCGGCCCCACCATCACGATCGCCTTCGAGTCCGCCGGCGGCCTGCAGGCCGGGCAGTCGCAGCTCAAGTTCAAGGACGTGACGATGGGCACGGTGAAATCGCTCGCCGTGTCGCCGGATTTCTCGCAGGTGATCGTCACGGTCGAGACGACACGCGAGGCCATACCCCTGCTCAGCGACAAGACGGTCTTCTGGGTGGTGAAGCCGCAACTCTTTGCCGGCCGGATCTCCGGCCTCGATACGCTGCTGTCCGGATCCTATATCGGCATGCTTCCGTCGGCCGAGAAGGGCAAGGCGGAGCGCCACTTCGTCGGCCGCGACAATCCACCCGTCCTGCCGGTATCGGCGCCAGGCACCGTCTTCAAACTCGAAACCAGGCGCGTCGGCTCGATCAGCCTGGGTTCGCCAATCTTCTATCGCGACATCGAGGTCGGCACCGTCCTCGGCTGGGACCTCGGTCACATGGCGCGCGACGTCACGGTGCACGCGTTCGTTCGTGCGCCGTTCGACAAGTACGTGCATGAAGATTCGCTGTTCTGGAATGCTTCCGGTCTTTCGGTGAAGCTGGGAGCGAACGGCATTCAGCTGCAAATGGAGTCGGTCAAGGCGCTCTTGCTGGGAGGGATCGCCTTCGAGTCCAATCCCGGCACCACAGCGCCCGTCGCCGGCGCCAACCACAGCTTTCCCCTCTACGCAAACCATGACGCGGCCAAGACGGCGGGATTTGGCCGCCGTCTGCACCTGCTGTCCTATTTCGAGCACTCGGTGTCCGGTCTGGAAGTGGGTGCCGATGTCACGCTGCACGGTCTCAAGATCGGCGAGGTCACAGACGTCGGCCTCGTCTACGATCCGAAGGTCGACCGCATCGTGGTGCCGGTTCGTTACCAGGTCGAGGGCGAACGGATTGCTGGAGTGGCGGCGAGCGCCGGGGCGCGCAACGTTCCTCTCGGTTCGGTCGCTGCCGAGATGGTCAAGCGCGGCTTTCGCGCCACGCTGCAATCGTCGAACCTGATTACCGGCCAGAAGGTCGTCGCCATCGAGTTCGTGCCCGACGCGCCGCCGGCGGAGCTCAGGCGCGAGGGCAACGATTTCGTCATACCCTCGACCGAGACCGGCGGCTTCGACGCCATCACCCGCTCGGCCGCGGAGCTCCTGTCCAAGATCAATCGCATCGACTTCCAGGGGATCGGCAAAAGCCTGGCCGGGACGCTGAAAGGCGTCGACGACACGATCAACGGGCCGCAGATGAAGAAGACGTTGGCTTCGCTCGAAGTAACGATTGCCGATGTGCAGGACGTCGCCCGCAAGCTCGATGCCGGCGCCTCGCCGGCTCTCGCCCGGCTGCCCGAAATGGCCAGGAAGCTCGACGACACGCTTGCCCAGGCGAACCGGCTGGTGGCGTCGATGAACTCTGCCTATGGCAACGATTCCCGGTTCAGCCGCGAGATCGATCGGCTGCTGCCGCAGCTCAACGAAATGACGCGGTCCTTCCGAGCGCTGGCCGACCTCCTGTCGCGCCATCCCGAGGCCCTGATCAAGGGTCGCTCCAACACAGGCAAGGAATAGCCGGATGCCCCTCGCTCGTCGTCAGTTCGTGGGGCTCGCGTTGCCCGCTCTTGCCGCCGCCTGCTCGTCGCCGGAGCCGGTGCTGTATGCCATTCCGATGAAGCCGGGACCGGTGCTGAGGGGTGGCCCCAAGGTGGTGCGGCTGCGCGACATCGGACTGGCGGGCTATCTCGATCGCCGCGAGATCGTGCGATCGTCGAAGGCCTACAAGCTCGGCGTGATGTCCAACGATTGGTGGGGCGAAAGCCTCGCCACGATGCTCAGCCGGGTGATCGTGCTCGGCTTGTCGCAGCGCCTGCCAGACAGCCGTATCTATGCCGAAGGCGGCGCCATCTCGGTCGATCCCAATGCCGTCCTGGGGATCAACATCCAGCGGCTCGATCTCGATGCCTCGGGCGAACTCGAGCTGGTGGCTCAGGTGGCCATCGAGTTCAACCGACCGAAGCGCAACGCTGCGCGAAGCTTCGACATCGTCAAGCACCCGCCGACGCCCAATGTCTCGGGCCAGGTCGCCGCCACCGGCGACGCCGTGGCCGAACTAACGGATGGCCTGGCGGCAATGCTTCAGTCGTGACCCGTCCCGAACTGCGCGAATGCATGGGCTGCGGCCTTTTCCAGGTCGTGCCCGAGCTCGACCCCGACATGCGCTCGCAGTGCCTGCGCTGCGGCACTCTGTTGCGTCGCACACGGAGCAATCCGCTCGATCGCGGTCTCGCCCTCAATATCGCCGCCCTCATCCTCTATATCATCGTGTGGACGGCGATGCTGATGACGGTCTCGACCGCGGGCATCGTGCACGAGAGCACACTCGCCTCCGGTCCCCTCGAACTGGTACGCCAGGGCCTGTGGCCGCTGGCCCTGGCGGTGGTCTTCACGACGGGTCTCGCCCCGCTCGGCAAGTTCGCGGGTACCATATACGTGTTGGTGGGGCTCAGGCTGCACCGGCCGTTGCCGAACCTGCGCGGCGTTTTCCTGTTCGCGCGCAAGATCGGCATCTGGTCGATGCTGGAAGTGCTGCTGCTGGGCGTGTTCGTCGCCTATACCAAGCTCGGCGACATCGTGCATATGGACATCGGACCTGCCGTCTATGCGCTGGGCCTGCTGACTGTCGTCGTGGTGTGGGCCGATACTGTCCTCGAGCCCGATGCGGTATGGGAGGCGATCGAGCGCACCGGGCAGACCCATGCGCCCATCGCGGAGCCGCGGCCGCTCGCATTCCGGCCTGGCGCCGTCAGCTGCGAGGCCTGCGGTATGGTGAGCGTGCCGGCTGGCTCGGATGCCGACCACGATACCCATTGCCCACGTTGCGGCTCGGCACTGCATGAACGCAAGCCCGACAGCCTGAACCGGACCTGGGCCTTCGTGATCGCCGGTGCCATTTTCTACATCCCGGCCAACTACTATCCGGTGTTGACTGTCATCCAGTCCGGCGCCGGCGCGCCCAGCACCATCCTGGGCGGCGTCGAAGAGCTGCTGGCCTCGCAGATGTATCCGCTGGCGCTGCTGGTCTTCTTCGCCAGCATCCTCGTGCCGGTCTTCAAGCTGATCGGCCTCGCGCTCATGCTGATGGCGACCATGCTTGTGCGCTCCGAAGCCGGCGCCAGCGTCCTGCTGCCGCAACGCACGCGGCTTTACTATGTCGTTGCCTGGATCGGCCGCTGGTCGATGGTCGACATCTTCATGGAGTCGCTTTTGGGAGCGCTTGTTCAGTTCGGAACCATAGCCACCATCGAACCCGGCATCGGCGCCGTGGCCTTCTGCGCCGTCGTCCTGCTGACGATCATCGCCGCCGAGACTTTCGACCCGCGCCTGATGTGGGACGCCGCCGGCCGCAATGCGCACCGGCCCGCCATGCTCCGACAGCCGGTTCTGAGGGCAACGCCAGTTCCACGCCCCCACGCATGAACGGGAAGCGGCGCGGGGCCATGATGCCTACTATCGGGGAGCGCTCAGCCGGCCGGAGCGCCTTCCTTCACGACGTCGCGCAGCTTGAACTTCTGGATCTTGCCGGAAGGCGTGGTGGGCATCTGGTCGAGCACCAGGAGCCGTTCGGGGATGTATTGCAGCGCGACCTTCTGCGATTTCAGGAAATCGACGACTTCCCGGAGATCGATCGACTGGCCGGGCCTGGCCACAAGCACGGCGCAGGCCCGTTCGCCAAGGCGCTCGTCGGGATAGGCGACGATCGCCGCTTGGGCCACGGCGGGGTGCTTGTAGAGCAACGCCTCGATCTCGACGACCGGGATGTTCTCCCCGCCGCGGATGATCACATCCTTCGACCGGCCGTCGATCCTGACGTAGCCGCGATCGTCGATCGAGGCGAGATCGCCGGTGTCGAACCAGTCGTCCTTGTCGGTGCCGTTGAGATGCGGGCGGTGCAGATAGCCGCCGAAGTTCGAGCAGGCCCGGATCAGGAGCCGCCCGCTCGTACCGTTGGGCAAGGCTTTGCCGTCTGAATCGACGACGCGCAACTCGACGCCGGGCAGCGGACACCCGCAGGTGTTGAAGGCGCGTTCGTCGTCGTCATCGGGCTTGATGAGGGTTGCTGCGCCGTTCTCGGTCATGCCCCAGGCCGACACGATCTTGGTGCCGAGCGTCTTGCGCGCGCGCTCGACCAGCGGTCCCGGGATCGGCGCACCCGCGCACAGGAAGGTTTTCAGCGTCGGCACCGCAAGGCCGGTTTCCGCCACCACATTGGCGAGATCGGTCAGGAACGGCGTCGAGGCCATCGTGAAGGTGGCGCCTTCGCTGCGGATCGTGTCGACCGCCTTGCGCGGGTCCCAGATGTCCTGGAGCACCGCACGGGCGCCCAGCGTGATCGGCATGAAGAGGCCGTACAGGAAGCCGGTCTGGTGGGCCATCGGCGAGGCCATCAGCACGACATCGTCGGTGCCGAGGCGAAGGCGCTCGGCATAGGCGAAGATATTCGCCGTGAGCGAGTTCGAGGAGTGCATCACGCCCTTGGGCTCGCCCGTCGTGCCCGAGGTGTAGATGATTTCGGTGATGTCGTCCGGTGCCGGGCGGTTGCGGCCCAGGATGGTCCGGGCCTCGGAGGACTCGGTCCGCGTGTCCTGCATCAAGGCGCCGAAATCGGCGTCGCCACCGCCGCCGATGACGAGGACATGCCGCAAATCGGGCAGGGCCGGCCGCAGCGCGGCCATCATCTGCTCGTAGTCGTGGCCGCGGAAGCGCCTGGGCACGATCACGACCTTGCTCTGGCCGTGCTTCAGCATGAAGGCGAGCTCGCGTTCGCGGAAGATCGGCATCAGAGGATTGAAGACGGCGCCGATCCGCGCGCAGGCAAGGTAGGCGACCGTGAATTCCCACCAGTTGGGCAGCTGGGCGGAGACGACGTCATTGCGTTCGATCCCAAGTTGCACGAGGCCGACGGCAAGGCGATCGGCGAGCTTCGCCAGCTCGCGATAGGTGAGGCGTCGCGTCTCGTTCCTTTCGATCGAGACTGCGGTCAGCGCTTCCTGGTCGGGACGCTGGGCAAGGCAGGCATCGAGATCGTCGTTGATGGTGCGATCACGCCAGAATCCCCGTTCGACCATGGCGGCGCGACGCAGCGGGAAAAGAATGGCATCGAACTGCATGGCGTTCTCCTGGCCCCGGTCCTCGGGCGCCGATGGTCGGTCGAACCGGATCGATAGACAAGGACCGGAGGCTTTCCTAAAGTTCGGGACAGTCCATGAAGGGAGCGTTGCATATGGCAAAAGTCGGCGACAAGGTGCCCAGCGCGACACTGCGCATGATGGGACCGGAAGGGCCCAAGGCCCTCTCCACCGAGGAGCTGTTCGCATCGGGCAAGAAGGTCGTGGCCTTCGCGTTACCCGGCGCCTTCACCCCTACTTGAAGCGCCAAGCATGTGCCAGGTTTTCTGGCCAAAGCTGATGCGATCAAGGCGAAGGGTGTGGATACGATTGCCTGTATCTCCGTGAACGATGCCTTCGTGATGGGGGCCTGGGGCAAGGACCAGAAGGTCGGCGACAAGATCCTGATGCTATCCGACGGCAATGCCGAGTTCACACAGGCGATGGGCCTCACCAT
>JAFEBU010000060.1 GCA_018242505.1 Pseudomonadota bacterium | reverse complement strand
TAGCTCATAAATTGAGTAATAATGAGCTATAAAAAAGAGATCCATAGCTCATGAAGTGGAACTGGCAGCAAAAGGACTGGCCCGCCTTCCGATGGGATGCTGCCGCCCTGGCTCCGCTGGAAAGGCAGTTCCTGCTCCATTCGGGCGAATTCATCGGCGCCTTCAAGCATGTCGAATCCTCTGACAAGGACGCCCTCAAGATCGAGCTGATCAGCAACGAAGCACTGAAGACCTCCGAGGTCGAAGGCGAAATCCTCAACCGAAGCAGCGTCCAGGCCTCCCTCATCCAGCAGTTCGGACTTGGTCCACGCCAAGCCCGCATCCCGGCTGCCGAACGCGGCATCGCCGAGATGATGGTCGATCTGTACCGCTCCTTCGCGGACCCGCTCGAAGACGAGGTCATGTTTCGCTGGCACACAATGCTGACGGGCGACGACCGGTCCGTTGGCGTCATCGGCGGCTACCGGACTCATCACGATCCCACGCAGGTGGTCTCGGGCGCCGACGACAAGCGCGCAGTCCACTTTGAGGCCCCGCCGTCGGACCAAATCCCTACCGACATGAAGGCCTTCATCAAATGGTTCAACGCCACCAGCCCCGGTGACAAGCGGGCGCTCGATCCGCTCGTCCGGGCTGGTATCGCTCACCTCTACTTCGTATCCATCCATCTGTTCGAGGATGGCAACGGCCGAATTGCCCGCGCGCTCGCCGAGAAGGCGCTGGCGCAGGGCATCGGCCAGCCAACCTTGATCGCCCTCACCTACACCATCCAGCGCAAGCGGAAGGACTACTACGCCGCGCTCGAACGCAACAACAAGGACAACGAGATCACGGACTGGCTGTTCTACTTTGCGAACACGATCCTCGACGCGCAGGCCACGACGATGAAGCGCGTCGATTTCTACCTTTCGAAGGCGAAGTTTTACGAACGCCTGCGCGGCCAGCTGAACGAACGTCAAGAAAAAGCCGTTACCCGGATGTTCCGCGAAGGCATCGGCGGCTTCAAGGGTGGCATGAGCGCCGACAAATACATCACCATCACCGGCACATCACGGGCAACCGCGACGAGGGACCTGCAAGACCTGGTCGCGAAAGGCGCGCTCACGCGAACAGGCGAACGCAAGCACACGCGGTATCATATCAATCTGACAGACTGACTCTTTCGCCTAGCTCATCTGATAGCCGGGCGTGGAGCGGGAGATGGCGAGTTCCTCGGCGTCCATGTCCTCGGCGATGCCTTCGAACAGTGGCGTGGTGAGGTAGCGCTCGCCGGTGTCCGGCAGCATGCAGAGCAGGACCGAGCCGGGCTTGGCCTTCTCGGCCACGCCGACCGTGACGCCGAAGGTCGAGCCGCCGGAGATGCCGGTGAAGATGCCTTCCTTCTGCGCCAGCGCCCTGGCCCATTTGACGCCCTCGGCGCCGGGGATCGCGATGCGCTCGTCGAAGTATTTCCTGTCGATCGATTCCTGCAGCACCAGCGGGATGAAGTCGGGCGTCCAGCCCTGGATGGGATGCGGCTCGAAGGCGGGATGGCCCACCGCGGGCGAACCGTCCGGCGCGCGCTTCTGCGGCTGGCCGCTGCCGATCAGCTGCGCGTTGGCGGGCTCGCACACGATGATCCTAGTCTCGGGCCGCTCGCGGCGCAGGACACGAGCGACGCCGGTCAGGGTGCCGCCGGTGCCGTAGCCAGTGACGAAATAGTCGAGCCGCCGTCCCTTGAAGTCGCCCAGGATCTCCTGTCCCGTCGTGCTCTCGTGGATTTCGGCATTGGCGTCGGTCTCGAACTGATGCGCCAGGAACCATCCGTTCTTTTGCGCGAGTTCCACCGCCTTCTGATACATGCCCATGCCTTTCTGGGCGCGCGGCGTCAGCACGACCTTGGCGCCCAGCAGGCGCATCAGCTTGCGCCGCTCGATCGAGAAGCTGTCGGCCATGGTGACGACCAGCGGATAGCCCTTCTGCGCACACACCATCGCAAGCCCGATGCCGGTATTGCCGCTGGTCGCCTCGACCACGGTCTGGCCGGGCTTCAGCGTTCCGTTGCGCTCGGCCGCCTCGATGATGTTGACCGCAAGCCTGTCCTTCACCGACGCGGCCGGGTTGAAGGCTTCCGCCTTGACGTAGATCTCGACGTTCTTCGGCCCGAGATTGTTGACCCGGATGCAGGGCGTGTCGCCGATCGTCTCCAGGATGCTGTCGAACAGACGGCCGCGCCCCTGGGTCGCCCTTACCTTGGCTTTCGTCGCCATCTCAAACTCCTTCCCGTGAATGGAGGCAAGGAGTGGACCAGCCCGGGCGGTCTCCTGCAAGCGCCCGCGCGTTGCGGCGATTTCGCGGGGACTCTCCCGAGGAGACGTCGACAGCCCCGTTACCGCGACGGGTCCACTTTCTAAAGGTCGGCCATTTCCGATAGGCTGGGTCGTCGATGGCCGCCATGTGAGGTCGAACGGGAGAGGTCGATGAGCATTGCGCTGGAAATGAGGACGCCCCTCGCCGATCGAGGCAGGCTCCAGCGGTCGCTCGCGATCGCGACAGGCCTCGTCTGCGCAGCGGCGATCGCGAACGCCCTGCCGGCGACGATGGACACGATATCGGACGTTCCATTGCCGCTCTGCACTGTCGATGCCTCCTCCGGCTCATCGCTCAACAAGGTCGAGATCGTCGCCTCGCACGCCTTGCCGGATATCCCTGGCAAGAGGGTGACCATCGTCCGCGTGACCTACGGACCCGGCGGCTTCACGCCGCCCCACCGTCATGCCGGCACGGTGACCGCCTACGTCACCAGGGGCCACATCCGCTCGCAGCTCAAGGGCGGCCCGCTGGAGACATTCGAGGTCGGCCAGTCATTCTTCGAACCGCCGGGCGCGATCCATGTCGTTTCCGCCAACGCAAGCAATACCGAGATGGCCGAATTGATCGCCGTTTTCGTCGCTGACGAAGGCGCGCAATTGACAACGCTCCTCGACCCGTAAGCTGCCGCGCACGGTTCGGCATGCTGCCATGGGCCCTGTGGCCGGGCGCTGCATGGGGCAAAAGCGCTGAATTGGCCTATGAGCCTGCCTGTTCGCGCTTGATCTCTCCGATGAGATCGAAGTCGCCGCCGAGAACGGCCGCAAGCTTGCCTGAACGCCATCCCTTGATGACGTCGCGCACCAGCGGGGCGGGCTGCTCGCGATAACGGCGCACAATATTCGTGGTCGTGATCGGCGCTACGGCCAGCAGATCGTGGGCAACGGCATGGGCGCCGGAGGCTGAGAAGTCTCGATCCCCACCTCCGATTGCCGTGACCCGAGCAGCGACGCGACGGACATTTTCAGAACGTGGCTCATCCTCGAGCACATGTAGGCCACTCTCCACCGTCAACGTTCGGAAAGCACCGAAACCGGTGACAAGGAGAATAGGCGAAGCTTTGCGGTCGTCCGAAAAGAGTTCTTCGACCTTCATCCGACGTTTTTCTGCCCACTTGCGATACATGTCGGCGAGTCGTCTGCACCATTCGCTTAGGTCGGCGTCTTCCCCACCCATGTCGAAAGCAGGCTCGATGCGAAGTAGCGCATCGACCGGCACATCGGTCAGGAAGTCATCCGTGCCCTGGCGCAGATTGTGAAGCTGCAGGGCGAGGCGGCCCGCCAGTTCGCGGGACGTGCGATTGCCATGGGCGCTGGTCGCCTTGTAGCGCTGCAACAGACGCTCGGTCGAGCGAGCCGCTTCTCCGATGCGGCCCGCCAACTCGATACCGGCGAAGACGATATGCCGATCCGTGCGCGACCAGATGGTCGGATCGGCGAACGCAAGCTGCAGCTGCTCCTCCTTGCGGCGCCATGCGTCGCTGGAAAGCACCTCGTTTGCCTGTCGCCAGCAAGCAACAAGCGACGCCTGCTCGGCCTCCGAACCGGTGGGACTGAGGATGATCGACGGCAGTGACGTGCGGTCATCCGTTTCCTCACCATGGGGCACGCGTTGTGGCGGCTCGGCATCGGGATCGACGAACTCGACTTCGATCTCCTTGCCATTCGAGCGTACGAAAAGGAACTGATCACCCTGTGGGAAGCGGTGCTCGACCATGGTTGCCGCCAGTGGCGCGAGAAGCAGCTGGTCGATCGCGCGCTTGAGCGGCCGGGCGCCCATCTCGGGCGAGAAGCCCTTGTCGAGCAGGAATTCGATTGCCGAAGCTTCCCATTCCATTGCCCAAGCCCTGTCACGCAAACCGCGCCGCTCTTGGATGCAAGCCAACTCCTTGTGCAAGATGCCGCGCATTAGTTCGCGCGAAAGCGGCTGGAAGACGATGATCTTATCGAGCCGATTTACGAACTCCGGCCGAAAGGTCTGGTTCACGGAGCGCATCACCTGATCGGCTACAAACGAGTCTGCATTGGGCCGAAACCCCAGCCCACTGCCTTTGTGCGCAGTGGCCCCGAGATTGGAGGTCAGGATGATGATGCAATGGCGGAAATCTGCTTCGTTGCCCCTAGCGTCGCTCAAACGCCCGTCATCGAAGATCTGCAGGAATAGATCCCAGCAATTGGGGTGTGCCTTCTCGAACTCGTCCAGCAGGACGACGGAGAAGGGCTGTCGATGGATGCGACTGATGAGGGATTCGGCGGCAGCGTCACGTTGATCGCCCAGGATTTTGCTCGTCGACTCGATGGTCTGGAACTCACTCATGTCGAGCCGGATCATGCGGTCGGCCGAGCCGAACAGGAATTCGGCGAGGTTCTTGGCCAACTCCGTCTTTCCGGTACCGGTGGGACCTGCGAACAAGAAGACACCAATCGGTCGTCCCGGATCGGTGAGGCCCGCCTTGAGCATCGCGACGCGGTCTACCACGGCCTTGATCGCTTCATCCTGGCCCATCACGCGCTGTCGGAAGAATTCATGGACGTTCGCGAGCTCGACCCGTTGATGGGTGTCGAGAACTATGGCTGGCAAGCCGGAGATCTGCGACAGGGTCGCGACAACGCTCTCCGGCGTCAGCAGGGTCTCGCCCGCTGTGATCGATCGATCCGCCGCCCGTTTCAGCAGCTCCAGTGCTGCGCCGGGTTGCTGCCCACTGCCCAGAAAGTGCCTGGCAAGGTCCATCGCCGCAACGATCGTCGGCGCTGGGATCTCAAGCTTGACGTGCCCGGTGATGCACTGCCCGACCTGGGCCGCCAGCGACGCTGTCTGTTCGTCGTCCATTGGCTGCAGCGCCACGACCTCGATCAGGGAGCGCATCGAGGGTCGCTTCTGGAACAAGCGAGTGGCGGCAGCCTGGCTTGCTTCGCCAATGATGATCAGTTTGCCTGCAGCGACATCAGGAAAAACCTGGTCGAGGATGCTGGCAGACTGCCCCTCATGCGTACCGCTGCTTGCGATCTGCGCAAGATCGGGCACGTACCACAGCACCTTGCGACGAGCCTGCACGGCCTCGACGACTTTGCGGATACGACCTTCGAGCTGGCCGATATAGATCTGGTCGGCCATCAATTCGGTGCCGCTAGCTGCAAACACGGTCCAGCCCTGTTGCTGGAAGCGGCTGCAGAGAAGCTTGATGAAAGCGGTCTTGCCGACGCGGGGATCTCCGCACACCAGCACCGAGCGAGGTTGCGACCTGTGCATCGCGGCTTCGGCCGCCGCCAACCCCTCTTGCCAGCCATCGGGTGCGATCAGGAGTGGATCTTGCTCGGCCGCCTCCCACAACACGCCGACCGTGCGCAGGAAGTCCTTGTCGATCCGGGTGTCCAGCCAGATGCGCAAGGCGGTGAGCAATTGGGCGGCGAATGGGTGCTGAATCCTTTGGAGCAGACCGACGATCGGAGCGCTGTCGAGTTCAGTTTGCTTGTCGAGAGAGTCGCCGAACTCGGCCCGGTCACCCAACTCGGCGCGGCGAACCAGGAAATCCTGGAAGAAGCTCGGGATGACAGCGTTGTTCTGCCACCATGGCAGTGTCGCAACGAAGGCAGCCCCCACTGGCGGCCGATGCTCAAGAGTGGCGAGGAAGCGGAGGGCGTACAGGATCGCGTAGGGGCGCGCATTTGGCAGATGGCGCAGAACGGCATCACCCAACGGCTGGCGCTCCGGCCGTTCGGCCAGAACGATGAATGCCGCGCAGGCAAGCGGCCAGTTGTCACCAAAGGCATATTGCCGAAGCAGTTCCAGCGTCGCCTCCGGGCGTCGAAAAGCGGTCACCGCCGCCTGAAACTCCGGCATGTCGGGCAAAAGGCCGGGATGGCTGATCTCCTCGGCCAGGGGAGACAGCGTCTTTCCGATCGTTGCCAGGGCTGTTGCGAGGGTCTCGGGAGATTGCGTGGCCTCGGGACTGGCTATTGGCAACAATGGAGCGGATGGCTCCGTCGCAGGTGGCGGCTTTTGCGTCGCTGCGTCCGCAATGCCGGTGGACCGCGCCGCCGGAACAAGATTGTACCGAAGCAAGAGCACACACGCCGCTATGCCGGCCAGCGCCCCTGCGACAATGCTCAGCAGCATATCCGACATTCCGCCGCCTTCTTGAAATCCAAAACCTTTGCGCAAGGAGACAACAAAGCAGTTCCGTGGCAAGCAAAGACGCGTATCAACTCTTTCAGTTGTCGGGCCTCGTATTGCCAAAACGACGACCAAAGGTTGGCCGTCATGGCTGCAAATACTGAATCGATTGGAAAATGATGCTGCTGGACAGGATTGAACCGCCGTCAGCGCACTCGTGAATGCTGATGAATCAAGGCTCTATGTGTGAGCTTTCAATAGGGTGTCCATCCGGCGCCGACCGAGGAAGCTAATGTTGTCGAGACGTCACCTTTCCTTGGGAGAGCCGAATGGACATCCATAAGAATGCCGGCCTGACGCCGCTCGGTCGAGAGCACATGGTCGACATGGTTCTCGGTGGGCAAACGGCGAAGGCCGTCAGTGCAACCGTAGGCGTTTGCCCTCGCACGGTGCGCAAATGGGTCGAGCGCTTCCGGACCGAAGGTCTGGCCGGTCTGCAGGACCGCAGCGCGCGGCCCGATCCGGCTGGACAGAGAAGGAACACCGCGAGCGGTTCTGGCAGTGCTGTAGGGACCGCTGTGTTCTTCGAAGTGGCAAGGCAGGCATCCCAGGCTGGGAGCTTGGCCGATGAGCTCGGGGACCAAGATCCGCTGGTTCCGACCGCAACGGCGAGCCACGGAACCGTCGAGCGACGATAGGGCTCGAATATCCGCCTTATGAGCTACGTAGTGGATCTGGCTGCGGGAGAATGATTAAGCAGTGCGAAGCCGCAGGCGTCGCAACCCGCTAAAGCCCAACAATATTGTCGAACCACAACGCGCTACGTCCGCCTGCGCGTCTCTTGCTTCGGCGGAGGCGACGATGAACCCCTATGGAGGAGAGACCGAGGCTTGGGGGCCAAGGTTAAGATCGTAAGGAAAATAATCGACCGGAGCTGATCGAGCGCGTCAGGCTGCTGTAATGCGACGCTGCTAGAGGAAGGTGGGGAGCGATTGATCCACCAGGGAGGTCCACAATGAAGAGTACAGTTTGCTTGGCATTGCTGGCGTTGGTCGCGGGAGTTCTCAGCGGATGCGAGGCCCCTCAGGATAGTCAAAAATTTGCGAACGGATACGTGCCGGCCACCGATGGCTTCCCTTCTCACAAGACCTACCACTCGCAAACGGACTACTACGACCACTACAACGGCATTGACGGCAGCTGACTCGTTCGTCGCCAGGATACGTCCCAAACTTTGTTGAACACAGGTCAGCGCGGACGCGATGCCCGCGCGATTGTGCGGGATGCTGCTTAACGCGGCACTCGCATGAAGCGCGGTAACGTCTGCCCAAGCGTGCCTTGCTTCGGCGGCGAATAACACCAGCCTGTTTCCGTGTCGAAAACTCAGAAGAGGAAGAGGCTTGTTGCATTCGCGTCAACCCGCCGCCCGCCGCCGCAAGCATCCGCGCTAACGTCGGGTCAAAAGCCGGCCGGCCGGAAGACGCCGACGTCACCACGCCGCGCTCGAACGCCTCGCGCTGGTCGTCGCCCTGCAGGATCCTCCAGATGCTCCCCTCGCGTTCGTTGCCGCACGCCGCGGCCATGCATCGGAAGCGGAGTGTCCAGATCTTCGTCATGTTGCCGCCGTGTGCGCCCAGCGTCTTCTGGTCGATCGGAGCCTTGGTCGAATGGAGTGCAGCGACCGCAGCGGCACACGCCGCCGAGCAGCTCGGAGATCCAGGGCGAGCGCAGGTTTTCGGATTGCATGCGCCTGAGCATCGCGAGGCGACCGTGAACGAAACGGCATTTTCTCTCCGGGCTTTCCCACCAGTTGCTGTCGTGTTCGCCGTGAATCCTGTCGCGCGCCGTCGCGATTCGCTGCTCTGTCCATCTGCGCGCCCTTCGATCGGGAGCGCGAAAATGCCTTAAAATATGGATCTTTTACGCATGTGGAGAATGGTGCTGCCGGACAGGATTGAACTGTCGACCTCTCCCTTACCAAGGGAGTGCTCTACCACTGAGCTACGGCAGCGAACGGCGAGCCCCCAGGTGAGGCTGGGGCCGGGCGCGGCGCGGATATGCCATAGGGGACGGGCCGGTTCAACCGCCGCCGCCAGCCGAAACGGGCTTCCGACGGGCGCTTGCCGGGCATCGCGTCGCAGCCCTACCATTTTGCGGCAGAAGCTGGAGGAAATCGCATGGACTGGCGCCCGATCTCGGCCGATTCGCACATCACCGAGCCCCCCAACTGCTATGTCGACCATATCGACCCGGCGTGGCGCGAACGCGCGCCCCGGGTCGTCCACAAGGAGGGCATGGGCGACACCTTCATCGTCGAAGGCATGAAGACGCCGGTGCCGCTCGGCCTGATCGCCGCGGCCGGCGTGGCGCCCAAGGACATCCGCATCGGCGGGGCGAAGTTCGAGGACCTGCACAAGAGCGGCTGGGATCCCAAGGGCCGGCTGGCCGACCAGGATCGCGACGGCGTCGCGGCCGAGGTGATCTATCCCACCGTCGGCATGCTGATCTGCAACCATCCCGACTTCGATTTCAAGAAGGCCTGCTTCGACGCCTACAACCGCTGGCTCCAGTCCTATTGCAGCCACGCGCCCGACCGTCTGATCGGCTGCGGCCAGACGGCGCTGCGCACCGTCAAGGAAGGCATCGAGGATCTCGAGCGCATCAAGGCGATGGGCTTCAAGGGCGTGATGATGCCGGGCAACCCCGGCGAGAAGGACTACGACGACCCGGCCTACGATCCGTTCTGGGAGGCAGCGGTCGCGCTCGACCTGCCGCTGTCCTGGCACATCCTGACCTCGAGCGGCGACAACACGCTCGCCAGGCCGCGCGGCCCCAAGATCAACGGCTTCCTGGCGATCATCCGCGGCTGCCAGGACATCATGGGCATGCTGGTCTTCTCCGGCGTGTTCGAGCGCCACCCCAAGCTGCGCGTCGTCTGCGTCGAGGCCGATGCCGGCTGGGCGCCGCATTTCATGTATCGCATGGACCATGCCTACAAGCGGCACCGCTACTGGATGAAGGGCAAGGAGCTGGCCCGCCTGCCGTCGGACTATTTCCGCGAGCACATCTCGCTCACCTTCCAGGACGACTGGACGGCGTTCCAGTTCGCCGATCGGCTGGGCGAAAAGCAGCTGATGTGGGCCAACGACTTCCCGCACAGCGATTCGACGTGGCCGTGGAGCCAGGACGTGCTCGCCGAGCAGACCGCGCATCTCGGCCCGGAGCTGAAGAAGCGCATCCTGCGCGACAATGTCGCCGAGCTCTACAAGCTCGCCGCCTAGCGCAGAGTCCGCTGACGTCGACATGGCCGAATCTCCCCATCGCGGTGTCTACGATGGGGAGGTGCCCGTGAAGCGGACGGAGAGGTCATAAGCATCAACATCGATAGCCATGGCCGCTCCGGCAAGGCCCGTGCAGGCATGCGCGACCCGGGCCACCTTCCCAACTCCACCGGAGAGGAAATGAGCCAAGCAGGACGGATTGCGCCGTAGCGTGGGCACGAAACCCACGAAACCAAAAGACAGCGATGGCGAAATCGTTCGTCAATGGAGTTGCGGCCCTGGAGGGCCTAGAAGGAAAGCGCCGCGTCAGAGACTGCGGCACAGGCGATCCACTCTATCTCCCCTGTGGACCGCCGGGCGTTGAAGCCTCTCGAACCTGAAGCCCGTCCGGTCTGATCAACCTGGCGGGCTCTTCTTTGCCGGACCCGACGGCGGCCACCCTTCCCTCGCCTTCTGCAGCTCCGCAGCGACCCTCCGGGCCACGATCTCGGTGCCGAACTCGGTCCAGTGGCCGTCGGTCACGCGATAGGTGCCGGCCTTGCCCGCCAGGTCCTGCGCCAGGTCGATCGCAGGCAGGCCGCGCTTGTCGAGCGCGGCGAGCAGGGCACGCCGCGACGCCTCGCGCCTGAGGTTCTGGGCAAAGAAGCGCGGCCACGGCTTCCAGTACGCGACGTAATCGGGATCGATCGAGGCCATCGGCGCGACGGCGAGCAGGAACTTCACGCCCTTCGCCGCGGCAAGCTTCTCGGCGCCGTCCAGCCATGACACGGTGGCGTCGATCTCCGCCGGATCGACCATGCGTTCGGCCTCGGCCTCGTTCATCGGCGCGGGCCAGGTGGGATGAACCAGCTCCCAGTCGATGACATTGGCGAGCAGCCAGCCCATCAGGAACTCGCGCTTGTCGTCGGTGCGTTCGAACGGCGCCCAGAAGGCGGCCCCGCCCCGTCCCAGCACCTCCTCCAGCGCCGCCTTGCTGACGTCGGGGTAGTAGTACTTCTTGTAGTGGTCCGCGAGCAGGCCGACGCGCTCGGCCAGCGGCTTCTTCACGATGTCGTTCAGCGTATCGAACTCGTTGGGGATCGGCTTGTTGCCGCGGCCGAACTCCGAGAGGCCGAGGCGGTTGACGACCAGCCAATCGAGATGCGGCGCCACCGCGCCCAGCAGCGACGGCTCCGGACGCTCGGCGACCACCGGCGGGATCGACCAGGACGAGAGCTTTCCGGACACGAAATCATTGCCCGAGTAGAACATCTCCAGGATCGCGTCGGGCTGCAGCGCGAGCGCCACCGTCTTGATCCGGTAGTAGTATTGCGGCGGCCCGGTGGCGGAGATGCCGAGGTTGATCGCCTCGCTGTCCTTGATGCTCTGTCCGGCCCAATCCTTCGCCACCAACTCGCTGAGCGGCGTCAGCGCGAACACACCCTCGAGGAAGCTGTCGCCGACGAACACTGATCGGAAGCGCACATTGGCCGGCCGCTCGATCGAGCGTTCCTGGTCCTTCACCCCCCAGCTGTTGTAGAAGGGAATCGATTGCGGAGCGTCGGCCAGAGTCTTGATCTGCCTCATCGACGTCGACGACGCCACGATCGGCCGCAGGTCATAGGCGGGCCAGGCTGGCGTCAGGAACGACGCCCCGATTTCCAGCGCGCCGATGGTGACGGCGACAAGCAGCAGACCATAGATCGTCCAGAAGACCGCCTTCTTCATCTTCCCTCACGGACCGGCCGACCATACATCGCCCAGAAGACCGGCTCCTTCATCTTCCCTCGCGGACCAGCCGACCATAGATCGCCCAGAAGACCGGCTCCTTCATCTTCCCTCGCGGTCCGGCCGACCATAGATCGCCCAGAAGACCGGCTCCTTCATCTTCCCTCGCGGACCGGCCGGAGTTGATAATCGAGAGACAGCGACAAATCCACCGATACGGCAGGTGTGCCCAAGCTGCCGGCCCAGGACCGCGGTTTATCCTGACCTCGCCCGCTGCCCGGAGACGGTTTGTCCGCGCAGCTTGAGGAGTTCCTCGGCAATCCGCCTGGCGACGATTGCGGTCCCGCGCTCGGTCCAATGGCCGTCGGTCAGGCGATAGGTGCCGGCCACACCGGTCAGGACGTCCGCGAGATCGACCGGATGGAGGCCTCTCTTGCGCAATTCGGCGACAAGACGCCGTCGGTTCGCTTCGCACATCAGGTTATAGCTGTAAAACCGCGGCCAGGGCTTCCAATAGTCCGCATAGCGTGGGTCGACCGACGCCATCGGCGCGATCGCGAGCAGGAACTTGATACCTTTTTTGGCGGCCAGCCGGTCGGCCGCCACCAGCCATGACGCCGTGGCGTCGATGCGTGCCTTGTCGACAAGGCGATCGGCTTCTGCATCGTCTTTCGGAGCGTTCCATTCCGGATGCAGGATTTCCCGCTCGATGATGCCGGCGAACAGCCACCCCTGCAGGAATTCGCGCTCGTCGTCCGTGCGCTCGTACGGCTGCCAGAAGGCATCGCCGCCGCGTCCCAGCACCTCCTCCAGAACCTTCCGGTCAATGTTTGGATAGTAGTTTTTCTGGAAGTAATCGGCGAGTAGGCCGACTCGTTCGGCCCGCGGCCGCTTGACGATGTCGTTCAGCGTATCGAACTCATTGGGGATCGTCCTGTTGCCACTGCCGAACTCCGACAGGCCCAGGCGATTGACGACCAGCCAGTCGAGGTGCGGCGCCACTGCCCCCAACAACGACGGTTCCGGCCGTTCGGCGACAAGCGCCGGAAGCGACCAGAACGAAAGCCCCTCGGAGCCGAAATCGTTGCCGGAATAGAACATTTCCAAGATCGCGTCGGGGTGCAGGCCGAGCGCGACGTTCTTGATCCGATAGTAGTATTGCGGCGGCCCGGTGGCCGAAACGCCGAGATTGATCGCCTCGCTGTCCTTGATGCCGCGTTCGGCCCAGTCCTTGGCGACCACCTCGCTGAGTGGCGTCAGATTGAACGAGCCTTCGAGGAAGCTGTCGCCCACGAACACCGAGCGGAACCGGACGCCGGCCGGCCGCTCGACCGACCGCTCCTGATCCTTGAGCCCCCAACTGTTGTAGAAGGGAATCGTCTCCGGGGCATCGGCCAGGGTCTTGATCTGTCGGACCACCGATGAGGAGGCGACCACCGGCCGCAACTCGTAGGCCGGCCAGGGAGGTGTCAGGAAAGACGCCCCGAATTCCAGCCCCGCGACCGTGACGGCGAGAAGCAGCGCCCCAAAGACCAACCAGTAGAAAGCTTTCTTCATCTCCCCTCTTGGGCGAGCACGACGATACTCCCGGACATCGGCCTGCTCGGCGCACAATGCCCGATTTTGCTGTTGAACATGCGCATCTGATATCCCGGCATCAGCAACAAATCATATCCCGGCGCCCGCAACAAATTCATCAGGGTTGCCGCACTTGCAGCACACGTCCAATGCCTACTGCCCCATCGTCTGCCTCTCGGGAAGGCGCTGGTCCCGCACCCTGATCAACTCGGCCGCGATCCGCTTCGCCACAATCGAGGTGCCGAGCGCGGTCCAATGGCCGTCCGTGAGGCGATAGGTTCCGCGGACGCCGTCGAGATCCGCCGCGAGATCGATCGGCGCAAGACCTTGCGACCGCAAAGCCGCGAGAAGACGATGGCGGTTGACTTCCTGGCGGAGGCTCCAGCTGTAGTAGTGTGGCCATGGCTTCCAGAAGGCGACATAACTCGGATCGACGGTGCCCATCGGGGCAACGGCGATCACGAGTTTGATCCCCTTCGACGCCGTCAGCTTTTCGGTGGCGATCAGCCATGACAGCGCCGGTTCGATTTCTTCCGAATCGGTCAGTCGCTCCGCTTCGGCCATATCTCGCGGCATCTTCTTCGGGTTCGTCTCGAAGCGAACCACGCCCGCCGGAATCCATCCGGCAAGCTGCTCGGCCTTGTCGTCCGTCCGCTCGAAGGGCTTCCAGAAGCTGCCGCCGTTGCGCGACAGGATCTCGCGCATCGTCGCTTCGTCCTTGTCGGGAAAGTAATACTTCTTGAGGTATGCCGCGACCGATGCCGCCCGCTCCGCCCGCGGCTTCTTCATCACCTCGCGCATGATGTTGTATTCGTCCTTTGCGCCCGTGTTGCCGCGCGCGATCTCGGAAAGACCGAGCCGATCGACGATCTGCCAGGTGAGATGTGGCGCAATCCCGCCCAGCAGGGATGGCTCGGGCCGCTCGGCAATGAACGGCAGGGCCGATGCCGGCGAAAACCTCTCTTCGACGAAATCGTTGCCCGGATAAAACATCAGCAGGATCGCATCGGGACGCAGCTTCAGGGCGACGCTGGGGATGCGATAGTAGTACTGGATCGGGCTGGTGGCCGAGATGCCAAAATTGATCGCCTCCATGTCGTGCACACCGGCTTTCGCCCATTGCGTCTCAACGACCTCGTTGAGCGGCTGGAGGGCGAACATTCCCTCCAGGAAGCTGTCGCCGTCGAAGAGTGTGCGAAAGCGGATATCCGGCGGCCGGTCGAACGATCGCTCGCGGTCCTTCATCCCCCAGCTATTGTAGAAGGGGATTGTCTCGCGTGTTCCGCTGGCGGTCTCCACTGATCGCACGAGCCCCGAGGGAACGGCAAGCGGCCGCAGTTCGTAGGCAGGCCATGCGGGCGTCAGAAAAAATGCGACAAGCTCAAGGCCCGCCAGCGTCGCGACGGCAAGCACCAGACCGTAGATCGTCCAGAACAGGCCTTTCTTCAAAGTTCCCTCGCCGCGACCGGAATGAGCGGCGAACTATGATTGCTGGCCGCGTGGAAAATCAATCGGCTGCAGCGACGCGCATGGAGATGCATGCAACCTGCAGACTCCAACCTATCGACAGGCCGCGGCGAAGCGGGCGTTGGCAACGCGGACACGGGCGATCGTGTCGAGAGTATCGCCTCCGACACCGCGATAGCCGCCATGATAGCCGATCGGAAACGACGGCTGCAGCGCCTCGCACACCGCGGCGCTGCTGGCCTGCGGCTCGACCGGCGCCGGCACGCTGCAGCCGGCGAGCAGGCTACCGAGCAAAACGATCGAGGTTGTTCGGATCGTCATCGATGGACTCCTGATCGGAGGAAACGTCGCGCGCAGCAATGTTGGCGCGATGGATCGCCTTCAGACCCGCCTCGAGATCCACGTTGCGCTGCTCCGCGCCGGCGAACAGACGCAGCAGCCACGCAACCAGGCCGTCGAGCCACTTCACGTCGCCACCGGCGGGTCGGTATTGAGCTTGACCGTGTTGGCCGCGATCTGGGCGTTGACCGCCTGCCAGACCTCGTCCGAGGGATCGGCGCTGCCCGACTGCAGGGCCTTCACGGTGCTGTCCACCAGGGAGAC
>JAFEBU010000005.1 GCA_018242505.1 Pseudomonadota bacterium | reverse complement strand
GTTCGTCAAGACCAGGATCGCTCACTTGATTATCAAATAGGCAATAACGTGCTTAGTTCCTGAGCCGGATTCCGGCTCAACTTGGTTTGAATTTCCGCCAGTGGTCGTTATCGTCGAACGGGTCTGGTCGGCGCACGCTGCCTGGGGAAAGCATCACATGGCTTTTGACGAAATGCTTGGAATGGATGGCGGAGCCCAGTGCCGACCACCCTATCGCGCAATGGCGACGTGGCTGCGCGACCAGACCAGCGAACAGCTGACAATCAGGCGGCAGCAGGCGGAGGCACTGTTTCGCCGCACCGGAATCACCTTTGCGGTCTACGGCGCCGAGGAAGCCGAAGAACGGGTAATCCCGTTCGACATCATTCCGCGCGTGCTCAGCGCCGCCGAGTGGCGCCGGCTTGCTGCCGGCATAGAGCAGCGAGTGCGAGCACTCAATGCCTTCATGTACGACATCTACCATCGCCAGGAGATCTTGCGTGCGGGCCGAGTGCCGGCGGACATCGTCATACAGAATGCGGCGTTTCTACCGGAGATGCTGAATGTCGAGCCGCGGCGCGGTATCTACTCGCACATCATCGGCATCGACATCGTGCGCACGACGGAGAACGAGTTCTTCGTGCTTGAGGACAATACGCGCACGCCCTCGGGTGTCTCCTACATGCTGGAGAACCGCGAGACCATGATGCACATGGCGCCGGACCTCTTTAGTCGCAACCGTGTCGCCCCGGTCGAGCACTATCCCGAGGATTTGCGAGCGACACTTGAGAGTGTGGCGCCGGCCGGCCTCGATCGCGAGCCCGTCCTGGCCGTCCTGACACCCGGCGAGCACAACAGTGCCTACTTCGAGCACTCCTTCCTCGCCGACCGCATGGGTGTGGAACTCGTCGAGGCGCCCGACTTGGTGGCGACCGAGGAAGGCGTGATGATGAAGACCACACAGGGCCTGCGCCAGGTCGACGTGATCTACCGGCGGATCGACGACGCCTTCCTCGATCCGCTGGCATTCCGGCCCGATTCGGTGATCGGCGTGCCCGGCTTGCTGGAGCACTATCGCGCTGGAAGGGTGACGATCGTCAACGCGCCCGGCGCGGGGATCGCCGACGACAAATCGATCTACTGCTACGTGCCGGAGATCATCGAGTTCTATACCGGCCGACCGTCGATCCTGAAGAATGTGCTGACCTGGAGCTGCAGGCACCCCGACGACCTTGCCTACGTGCTGGATCACCTGCCGGAGCTCGTCGTTAAGGAAGTGCATGGATCGGGCGGCTACGGAATGTTGGTCGGCCCGATGTCGAGCCGCGCCGAGATCGAGGAGTTCCGCGCCAAAGTGAAGGCCGAGCCTGCCCGCTACATCGCCCAGCCCACGCTCGAACTGTCGACGTGCCCCACCCTTACGGACAAGGGCGTCGCACCGCGCCACGTCGACCTGCGGCCGTTCGTGCTGTTCGGCGATCGCATGCGACTCACGCCCGGCGGCCTGACGCGCGTTGCACTGAAGGAAGGATCTCTGGTGGTTAATTCGAGCCAGGGAGGCGGCACCAAGGATACCTGGGTGCTCGAGGACTGAACGGCGCGCTTGACGATGCTGGGACGAACGGCCAACGACCTCTTCTGGATGGCGCGCTACATGGAGCGGGTCGAGAACATGGCGCGCCTGCTCGAGGTCGGCCACCGGCTGAGCTTGCTGCCGCACGAGGATAGCGGTCAGCATTGGCGTTCGGCCCTGCAAAGCGCCGGTTGCGAGGCGAGCTACCTCGCCAACCACGACACTTTCGAGACGCGCGTCGTCATCGACTACATGCTGTTCGACAGGAACAATCCTTCCTCTGTCCACTCCTGCCTGTCGACGGCCCGGCGCAACGGGCGGGCGCAACGCACTGCGATCACGCGCGAGATGTGGGAAAGCCTGAACAGCGCGTGGATTGAGTTCTCGCGCAAGGCGGCGGACGAGGTTTCGGCTGAGGCACTGCCAGCCTTCTTCGACTGGATCCGCGAGCGCTCGGCAATGTTCCGGGGGGCAGTGCTCAACACGATCCTGCGCAACGACACGTTTTATTTCACCCAGCTCGGAACATTCCTCGAGCGCGCGGACAACACGGCGCGCATCCTCGACGTCAAGTATTACGTTCTGCTTCCCCAGAACGAGCTGGTGGGCGGCGGTCTCGACAGCGCGCAGTGGGCCGCCATGCTGAGATCGGTATCCGCTCATCGCAGCTTCCGTTGGGTCTATCGCGACGCCTTCAGGCCTTGGCACATTGCCGACTTCCTGATCCTCAATCCGCAGATGCCGCGCTCGCTGCACTCGTGCTATGCCGAGATCGTGCAGGCCCTGTCCGGCCTTTCTCGTTCCTACGATCGAAAGACCGATTGCCAGACGCTGGCCGGCTCGATGCTGGCGCGGCTCCAGGTGCTCGACATGCCCGGCATCTTTCAGTCCGGCCTGCACGAGTTCCTGACCGATTTCATCAACGACAACAGTCGGCTCGCCCGGGAGATCGGTGCCGCCTACTATTTCAACGGCTGATCTACCGCCAATGCGCCTTTCGATCGAGCACCGGACCCGCTACCGCTACCGAATCCCCGCAACCTACAGCGCGCAGATCCTGCGGCTGACGCCCGCTCCGTTCGCGAGCCAGAAGACGATCGACTGGACGGTCGAGTGTGTGCCGGCTGCCGTGCTGCGCCGAGGCCGCGATGGCTTCGGCAACGTCACGCACTTTCTGGCCGTGACCGAGCCGCACCAGGAGATCGAGGTCGTCGCCGCAGGCATCGTCGAGACCGCCGACGCGGCAGGCGTGGTGAGCGGCCTCGCCGACCTGGCCCCGATTGCCGTCTACCTCCGCCACACGCCGCTCACCGAACCGACGCCCGCCATTGCCGGGCTCGTCGGCGCCGTGCCGACGGCGGAAAGGATTCCCTGGCTGCACGCGCTGATGAACGCCATTCGCGAGAAGGTTTCGTACGTCGCCGGCGTGACCGACCCGGCAACGACTGCCGACCAGGCGCTGGGCGCCGGCCAAGGCGTCTGTCAGGATCATGCGCACATCTTCATCACCGCCGCGCGCACAGCCGGCATCCCATCGCGCTACGTGACTGGCTATCTCCTCACCGAAGAGCCGGGACGGGCGATCGCCCATCATGCCTGGGCGGAAGCCTGGGTGCCGGGACTGGGCTGGCTCGGGTTCGACCCGGCAAACGGCGTGTGTCCGACCGAGTACTACGTGCGGCTGGCAGCGGCGCTCGACGCTCGATACGCCGCGCCGATCCGTGGTACGCATCTCGGTGGCGCCGGCGAATCGCTCGCCGTCGAAGTCAAGGTTCAGCAGGCCGCCCCGCAGCAATAGCGGCAAGAAGGAAGCGCTCTTTTCATGACTTACGCTGTCGCAGTGCGCCTCGAACGGGGACTGGTCTTTGCAGCCGACACGCGGACCAATGCTGGGATCGACAACGTTTCGCAGTTCCGCAAGCTGCACTACTGGCGCCGCACCGGCGAGCGCGTTCTGGTCCTGTTGAGCTCCGGCAACCTCGCCGTGACCCAATCGGTGATCAGCCTCGTCAACGAACAACTGGCCGGCAACGCCGACGAGGGCAAGCCGAATCTGATGAATGTCACGTCGATGTACCGCTCCGCCCGCCTGATCGGCGATCTGGTCCGCGAGGTGCGCGCGGTCGACGGCCCGGCGCTGGAAGGAAGCACCAATGGCTTTTCGGCGACTTTCATCCTGGGCGGCCAGATCGGCGATGAGCCGCCGCGGCTCTTCCAGATCTACCCCGAGGGAAATTTCATCGAGGCAACCGACGACACGCCTTACCTGCAGATTGGCGAGCACAAATACGGCAAACCCATTCTCGATCGTGTGGTGCGCGCCGACATGCGGTTGAGCGAGGCGGCCAAGCTTGTTCTGCTGTCTTACGATTCCACGTTGCGCTCCAACCTCTCGGTCGGCATGCCAATTGACCTGCTGCTCTACGAGCGCGACACGCTCGACGTGCGCCGCGTGCGGCGTATCGGCGAAGACGACGAATACTTCCGCAAGCTTTCCCTGCATTGGGCGAAGGCGTTGCGCACCGCGGTCGAACAGGTCGAAGACTACCCCGCCTAGAGCGGGATGAAGTCAGGAGGAATCGAAAAGGGGATTCCCAAGGGAGGGCTGATCTGAGCCAGCTGATCCCTACTGTCCAAGTCGACGAGTGCGCCAACTACTTCGTCAAAGCCGGCTACGCTCGCACCTAGAGTCATCACGCTCTAGGGAAGCACGCCGTCCGGCAGGGCCGCACAGTGGCGGGCGATCGCGCCCGGCGTCGTCAGCCAGACGGCGTCGCGGTTGGTCACGATCTGCGTGAGCGCGCGCCGCAAGTGCTTCAATCGGTGCGGCTGGCCGACGATATAGGCATGAAGGGCGATGCCCATGACCAGGGGGCGATCGCGCGACAGCCGGATCATTTCATCGAACTGATCGACGATCATGTCGGCGAATTCGGCGGCGCCGGTCTTGCGGCCAACGATGGCCGGGATGTCGTTCAGTTCCTGCGGATAGGGAACCGCCATGATCCGCTTGCCGCCGCGGCAGCGGAACCAGATCGGTTGATCGTCCATGCACCAATCGAGCAGGTACCGGTACCCCGCTTCGGCGAGCAGGTCGGGTGTCACATGGCTGTGCGAGATCCACGGCCCAAGCCAGCCTTGCGGCGGCTGCCCTTCCTCCTCGGCGAGGCGCTGCGTCGCCTCCGCGATCAACTCCCGCTCGGCATCCTCGGCGAGCGTGCCCTGGCGCTCGGCATTGGTGCGTCCGTGCCCAACAATCTCGTCGCCGCGCGCCCGGTGGGCGGCAACGAGATCGGGCGCATAATCATACATCGAACTGTTGACCAGCGCCGCCGTGGGCACGCCCAGCGCATCGAAGGCATCGAGCAGGTACCAGGCGCCGACGCGGTTGCCGTAGTCACGCCACGCATAGTTCAGGACGTCGGGCTGCGGGCCGCCAGGCGCCAGTTCGGCACCCAGCCCCTCGCCGAAAGAGAAGTGTTCGAGATTGACCGCGAAGTAGACAGCGAGCTTCTTGCCCCTCGGCCATTCGTAGTCCGGCCGGCCGCGCAGCGGGGAATAATCATAGCGACCGTGATGCGCGAGCTTCATGCTCCGAGCACAGTGCTGCAGGCGATGATCGCCACGGGCCCGCCGCCCGGCGGCCCTTGATGCTTGGCGCCGCCCGCGACGGAGAGCACCGTATGACCGATGACGCCGGCCGGCACGTTGCCCACTGGCACGTCACCCACTGGCACGTTGCCCACCGGCGCGTCACTCACTGGAGCGTCACCCACTGGCACGTTGCCCATTGGCGCGTCAGTCACCGACACGTTGCCCGCCGGTGCGTCGTCCACCAGCGCGCGGACAGGACACGTCGAATGGATGTCGCCGCCGTCGAGCATCGCGCGCCGTCGATCCCGAATCGGACCGGCGGTTGCAAGCCGTGCGGCCTTGGCGCGGCGTACCATCTAGACCGCCTTTCTGGCGTCGCTGCCATGGCGAGCGCGGCGGCGGCGCATCCAGGTGAACGACACCAAGGCAAGGGCGATGACCAGGAACGACACGCCCGTCGTCACGCTGCCAAGCGCATAGAGCACCGGCGTCGTCACATTGGTGGTCATGCCGTAGATCTCGAGCGGCAAGGTGTTGAAGTTGCCGGCCGTGTAGAGGCTACGCGCGTATTCGTCATACGAGAGCGTGAAACCAAACAGTCCGACGCCGATCAGACTTGGTGCGACAATGGGAACGATGACGTGGCGCACGGTCTGCCACGGCGTGGCACCGAGATCACGCGCCGCCTCCTCGTAACGGCGATCGAAGCGGTTGAAGATCGCGAACATGATCAGAAGCCCGAACGGCAGCGTCCAGGTGAGATGCGCGCCGAAGGCGGACGTATACCACCCCGGCTCGAGATCCAGCACACGGAACAGAAGCCCGATGCCGAGACTAATCAGGATCGAAGGGACGATCAGGCTCGCAATAGCGAGATAAAAGATGATGTTCGAGCCGCGAAAGCGCGAGCGGAACGCGAGCCCTGCAGAGAAGGAGAAGAGCATCGTCACGATCATCACCGCAACGCCCAGGACCAGCGACCGCCGCAGCGCGCCCGCGAAGTCGCCCACCATCTGCGGCTCGAACAGGTTGCGGAACCAGTGCAGTGAAAAGCCCGTCATGGGGAAGGTGAGCTGCCCCGACGGTCCCTGGAAGGACAACACCAAGATGGTGATCGTGGGTCCGTAGAGAAACAGCACGAAGAGCGTGAAAAACGCCGCCAGCAGCCAGAAAGCGGGCCCGCGCCTGCCGCTGTACACGTCACAGCTCCTTGCGGATGTCGACTACGCGCATCATCAGGCCGACGGTGATCAGCACCAGGATCAGCAGCACGACGGCGTTGGCGGCGGCGGCAGGATATTGCAGCAGAGACATGGCGTTGGCCATCATCAATGCAACCGATGCACTCAAGCCCCCGCTCATCATGCGCACGGTGACGAAATCGCCCATCACAATGGTGACGACGAAGATCGAGCCGATGGCGATCCCGGGCTTGCAGAGCGGCAGGATGACATTGGTCAGCGTCTGCCAACCGCTCGCACCGGCATCGTACGCAGCCTCCAGCAAGCTTCGATCGATGCGCATCATGGAATTGAAGATCGGCACCACCATGAACAGCGTGTAGAGATGCACATAGACCAGCACGACCGAAAAGTTCGAATAGAGCAGGAACTCGAGCGGATGATGGATCAGGCCAAGCTTCATCAGCGTCATGTTGGCAAGCCCATTGCGCCCCAGGAACGGAATCCACGAGATCATGCGGATCACGTTCGATGTCCAGAACGGGATGGTGCAAACCAGAAACAGCACCGTCTGCCACGCGGCCGAGCGCACATGAAAGGCGAGGAAATAGGCGAGCGTGAAGCCTATCGGGAACGTCAGCAGCCAGGTGATAACGGCGAATTCGACAGTCTGGAGATAGGTTTCCCAGGTAACCGGCGAGGCCAGTAATTCCTCGTAGTTCTGTCGCAGGAACGCCGGGATGATCTCGGTCGTGTTGTAGTCGAAGAAGCTCACCACCACGATCGTGGCAATGGGAATCACCAGGAAGGTCAGGAACACCAGCCCAAGCGGTGCGACCTGAAGATAGGGAATCCAGTTTCTGGTTGGCTTCATTTCTCGCAATTCCTCCTCTCCTGCGCGGCCTTCCGCGCAGGAGAGGAGACGACGTAGACTGAGGAGGAAGAGAAGACTACGCCGCGATGAACTGATTCCACTTCTGGACCATGTAGCGGTCCTCATCCATGACGGCGTTCCAGCACGCCACGGCGCCCATGCGATCGTAGAACGAGCCGCCGTCGCGCACGGCGCCCGCCTTCTCGATCACCTTGCCCTGCGGGCTCTTGATGTCTCCCTTGGCGGGCTTGCCTTCCATCCAATAGCCCCACTCGTCCTCGGTCATGAACTTCTTCGCCGTGTCGAGCACGGCGGAGTAATAGCCTTGGCGGTTGAGGAAGGCGCCGACCCAACCCGAAAGGTACCAGTTGATATAGTCGTAGGCGGCATCGAGCTTGGCGCCGGACAGGTGCCTGGCAAGACCAAGGCCGCCACCCCAGGCGCGATAGCCCTCCTTCAACGGCTGGTAGACACAAGGAACACCCTTGGCTCGTACCGCCGTAACGGCCGGCGACCACATCGACTGGATCACCACCTCACCCGAGGTCATGAGGTTCACCGACTCGTCGAAAGTCTTCCAGAAAGCGCGGAACTGGCCGTCCTTCTTCGTCTTGATGAGGAAGTCGATCGTCTTGTCGATCTCCGCCCTGGTCATGTTGCCCTTGTCGCCGTACTTCATGATGCCCGCGGCCTCGCAAATCATGGCGGCGTCCATGATGCCGATCGACGGGATATTCAGGATCGACGTCTTGCCCTTGAATTTGGGATCGAGGATGTCTTTCCACGAATCGATCTTGCGGCCGACCAAGTCGGGCCGAATGCCGAGCGTATCGGCATTGTAGATCGTGGGGATCATCGTGAACCAATCGGTTTGCCCCTTGGCGAACTTGGTCGATCCTGCACCTTCGACGAAGCTTACGATGTTGGGCGCCGTTCCTTGCGCGATCACGCTGTCGGGCTTCAGCTTGCCGCTGGTGAAGATCGGGACGATCTGGTCGAAATACTTGATCTTCTTGACGTTCATCGCCTGCAGGACATTGGCCGGGAAGACCTTCTTGCAGATCCAGTATTCGATGTCGGCAATGTCGTAGGAGTTTGGCTGTGTCACCGCGCGCTGCGTCACCGCGTCGGAATCCAGCGCGGTCATTTGCAGGGTGATGCCGAGGTCCGCTTTGCACTTCTCGGCGATCTCGTTCATGTTCGACACGCCGGTGCCGAACTGGCGCAATACGATGTCCTTGTTGTTCTGCGCCCAGATCACCGGGAAGCCGGAGACTGCGCCGCTGCCGATCGCGGCACCGGCGACACCGGCCACGCCCTTCAGGACCCTGCGGCGCCCAAAGCCGTCTTGTTTCCAAGCCATCTTAACTGCTCCTCCTTCGATGATGGCGCGGAGCCATCCCCTACTCCCGCCCAAGCACGTGCACGTCTTTCGGCATCCAGGACAGAACCACCGGCTGCCCCGGGGCGACGGGATTGGCATCAAATCGCGACTCGGGAACGATCGCAGAGAGCGGTTCGAGGCCGGCCACGTCGATGCCAACCTGAACCGTGGCGCCGAGATATTCGACCGAACGCGTCACGCCGCTCAGCGACGTGGCGTCGACCGGCGCCGGTCCCGGCTGGATCGTGATGAGATCGGCGCGAATGGCGACGAACGCGCCGCTGCCCTTGGCTCGGGCGACCGCCGCTGGGATCACATTGTGGCCGCCGATGAAGCGCGCGACGAAGGCGGAAGCCGGCCTGTTGAAGACCTCGCGGGGAGGCGCCGCCTGCTCGATCCTGCCCTGATTCATCACCACGACGAGGTCGGCCAGCGCCATCGCTTCGTCCTGGCTGTGGGTCACATGGATGAAGCTGATACCGAGCCTTGTTTGCAGAGCCTTCAACTCCTCGCGCATCTTGACGCGCAGAAAGGGATCGAGCGCCGACAATGGCTCGTCGAGGAGCAGAACCTGCGGGTCGGTGATCAGCGCCCGCGCCAGTGCCACGCGTTGCTGCTGTCCCCCCGAGAGCTGGGCCGGCAAGCGTTTGGCGTGGGATTCCATTTGTAGGCGCTCCAGAAGCTTGAGCGCCCGTGCCTGCCGCGTCTCTTTGTCGATGCCGCGCATCTTCAGGCTGAAGGCCACATTGTCGATGCAGTCGAGATGGGGAAAGAGCGCGTAACTCTGGAACATCATCGCCGTCCCGCGCGCTGCGGGCGGAAGGTCGGTAATGTTCTTGTCCCCGAGAATTATGTCCCCGTCGCTTGCTTCCTCGTGGCCTGCGATCATCCGCAAAGTGGTGGTCTTGCCACAGCCAGAGGGACCGAGCAGACAGCAATAGGAGCCAGCGGGAATGCGCAGCCCTATGTTGTCGACGGCGAGTACTTCGCCATAGCGCTTCGTCACCGCGACCAGCTCGATAGTCGGCCCTTTTGCCATGTCGACGAAGTAGCAAGCATCGTGCCAGCTCCCCGAAGGGCGGGACCGCCAATTCACTGGACCAGAGGCCTCTTTGCGGCAGCGGCTTGCCAAGGCCCTCATCGAATATGGAAATCGGATCGCCGCGCGGGCCCGCGCAAGGCGGCTCGGCGCACCCGGGATGCCCTCCGTGACGCCCTTGTTCAGCTACTCCCACTGTCACCAGCCACGAGTGCGCCAACCACTTCGCCAAAGCAGGATACGCCCGAACTTGGAATCATCCCGCTCCAGCTGTTTAGTCGCCGGATTTGGTGGAGCGGATTGAGGGCGAATCGTTGTGGCTCTTTCGTCCAGGTCTTGCAGATGTAGCAAGGTGTGAGCCCCTTGAGGGTCTTGAGACGCCTGGCAAAGTTGTAGGCGGTCACGAAGTCTGCGAGATGGGCTCGAAGCTCGTCATGGGTTTGGTAGTGGAAGCGTTTGACGGTCGCCTCCTTGAGGGTGCGGTTCATCCGCTCGACCTGGCCATTATCCAGGGGGGCTTGGGCTTGGTCAGGCGATGATCGATGTCGTTGCGAGCGCACGCCACCTCGAAGGCGGGAGCCCGTTCCAGTCCGCGTCATTTACTCGAACTCAGGGCCGGTGCGTTCTGGCCTTCGCCAATTCTATGGTGGCCGCAGCAAGATGGAGTCTATCTCTCACTCCAGGCGCACTCACCCCAGGTGTGAGCTTTCAACAGGTTGTCCATCCGACGCCGTCCGGGGAAGCCGATGTTGTCGGGACGTCAACTGGCAGCATCTGATCCGTGCCGTCCATCAGCGCTCTCGGACTGCCCGGGAATAACCTGTTGAGGCGCCACATCTAGGCGCAGTACTGCAGGAAATTGATCGCTGCCCGATCGTTTGGCCGTGCTGCGAGGCTCTGCTCGAAGAAACAGCGGGCGGCGGCTTTGTCGTTTCTATGGAGCGCCTCGACGCCTCGCCAAAGCAGGTCACGTGTCTGCGCCTTCGCCTCTCGCTCCCTCGCATCGTTTCGCTCGAAGAGCTCGAAGATCGTGACCGCATTCGACTTGCCTTTTACCGTCACGATGTCGATCGGACGAATGGCATAGGCGTGCGGATCCGCGAGCCGATCGTAGGTGAATTGCGAGATCAGCACACTCACCTGATAGCTCTTGGTCAACTGTTCGATGCGCGACGCCAGATTGACCGCATCCGAAATCACAGTGCCGTCCATGCGATGTTGCTCGCCGATCGTACCCAGCATCAGGGCCCCCGTATTGATCCCGATGCCAATGGCGATGGGCGGGATGCCTTTGGTGCGCCGGGACTGGTTGAAGCGCTCCAAAGTATCGACCATGGCGAGGCTTGCCTTGAGGGCGTCATCGGCATCCTCGAAGAGCGCCATAATGGCGTCACCGATGTACTTATCGATGAAGCCGTTGTGGTCGCGAATGACGGGGCCCATTTCCTTCAGATAGTCGTTGATGAAGTTGAAATTTTCGCCGGGTGTCATTGTCTCCGACAGCGTCGTGAAGTTGCGGATATCGGCGAACAGAACGGTCATATCCTTGTGTGCATTGTCGCCCAATTCGACGTCGACGATCGAAGGCTTGCCGATCAGATCCAGAAAGGCGTGCGGAACGAAGCGCCCAATCGACAGATTGGTCTGCTTGAGATCGAGGATTGTCTTGCGTACCGCGCCTCGCATGATATCGAAGCTTCTGGCGAGATTTCCGATCTCATCCTGCCGGCCGGTGTTGACGATCGCCTGGTCAAGATTGCCGCCAGCAATAACGTTGGCTTCGTCACGTAAAGACAGCAGCGGGTCCAGAAGCTGTTTCTGCAACAGCCGCGAGGCCGCCCAAAAGACGATTGGCAGCGTCAGGGCAAGTACCACCAGCGAGCCGGTCACGACACGGAACACTGCGTCGAGAGCAAGCCCCGTATCGTACGTAATCCGTCGAATGATCAGCTTATTGGCGACCGGATCGTCCTTTATCGTCGGCCCGGCAGAAAGGTAGCGGCTGTAGACCGTGAGCGTTCTTCCATCGGGCGCCAGCGATTCATAGCGCCCCTGGCGTTCGGTCTTCTCGACAATTTCGCGAGCGAGCCGCTGGCCGACATGAATTAGCGACCAGAACCCGGCGTCATTGGCCAAATAGATATCGACCTGCTTGACATAGACGTTCGAGCGAATGGCATCCGTAAAGAAGTCCTCGAAAAAGAATTTCGACATCCAGCCAAAGGTGCCGCGCTTCAGATCATCGCGCACATTCGTCGACGTCTCGATGACATAGTCTTTCCCTGCCGGCCCGAAGTAACTGTAGGTCCGCAGCACGCCTGTGGTGCTCGAGAGATCGATGCCGTGGCTCCTTACCGTATTTTCGCGGTAGACCGTGTCGAGAAAGGCGGTGAACACGCCGTCAGGAAACTGCAGACCCAGATCGGTCGGCAAGTTGGTTTGGAAGACCTTGTGTGACCGGTCGATAAAATAGATGTTTTGAACGGCGTATTTGCGGGTGAGGGTATCGAGTTCGGCGGCCGATAAGTCACCCGGCGCACGCCCCATGCTATCGAGATCGGCCGCAATTCTGGGCAGGACCTCCTCCATATGGCTCTTGATACGATTGTGCTCGGCCCGCAGCATGACGACGAATGTCGCGAACCGGTCGCCGAGGCTTTCCTCCAGCTTGTGAATTTCTTCACCCTGCCTTTCGGAGACCAGGCGATACATCGCAAGCGATACGACCAAGGTGGCAGCCAAGGTAGCGAACACCATTACCGTCAGGAGAAAGAGACCAGCCTTGCGCTTCATGACGGAAATATAACGCTATTTCGAGTGCGTGAACGATCGATACGTTCCTGTCCGGCCGCGGAGCCATCCATGAAGACTCAACCGCGAATGTGCGCCAGGTGAGCCTTGCTCATGGGGATGCCCGCATCACCAGGTGAACCTTGCTCATGGGGATGCCCGCACGAGCGCTGGCCTGTTTTACCCCAAGGAAATCGCCGAGACTTTTACCCGAGGAAATCGCCGAGACGATTCACCAACTCCGCCGTCCAACTCGGCCATCGACCACGCAAGATACAAAGGCGGCGCAAGCCTGACAGATGGTGTCGACGCCATGCATCGCCGTCGGAGCCTCGCTCGATGGGGCCTCGCTCGATGGAGCCAAGGGCTCCCGATTGTAAAATACCTGGCTCGTCTTTCTGAAGTCGATGCGATGTCGCCACAAATGTCGATGCGGTGTCGCCACAAATAAAGACTCGTGAAGCCCATTTCCAAACTCAAGGATGCAGCGGGATCTACATCGTGCATCTACGCCGTCTTCCCCGGACCAGGCGAACCGTCCTTCCATCGGCTGCCTCACTCATCGCCGCAGCAAACGGCATGCGCGTAGCGACCTTCGGATGGAATCGCGACGTTGCGCGCTGCGGGCACGCCCGCCGAAGGAGACCTCAATAGAAGCGATGCAGGAGAACGCCTGCTCGAATGGGATTATCTATTCCTTTGCGGTCCGAACGGGTTGTCGACGATCGGCACTGCGGGCGGAGGCATCAAGATCAATACAATTTCGCCTATGAACAGTGACGCGCAGACCACGGCCATGATGATCAAGTAGAGACGCACAACCCCTTGCTCCCCTCCTGGTGATCGGGGAGTTGATAAACCTCACGTAGCAAGGCCGCGTCAGCCTTTAGGCCCGAAGGCCCTGAACATACGCTGACGCCTCCTCGACCATAGGGGTTGAGGAGTGCTTTTGCGGCGGCACTTTCGCCGCTACGTGAGGGGTTATCACGCCCCTGGCGACCGAGGTTCCGGCCGTCAATGACAACTTAGCACGGAACGGCTCGCCGGCGTCCAAATTCTATCATTTAGAGCTCTCTTGGATGCATCACCTGATCGGAATGTCGTGCGGCCAGCCGGGCAGTTCGCGACTATCGGTGAGAGGTACGACCGTCCGTGGCTGCCAGCCACGGCGCCGAGAATTGTCACAACGCCAAGCCAACGATACCCGCCTCTTCACAGCATCCATTGTGCGGTTCTCTGACGCTCTGCCTGTTCCGAATCGATGCTCCCCTCGACAGCCTGCTTGGAGAAGGGCCTGCTTGGAGAGAGTCCTCCTTGGAGAGAGGAACGTGATGCGGCCCCTTTGTCTTCATCCGCGCCGCCGGAATAATCCACCCGGCCTTGTCCAGATCGACTTCCGCCCATGTCGCGGCGCGCAGCTCGTTGGTCCGGACGAAGGTCAGGGCCAGCAACCGCAGCGCCGGCCTGGTCTGCGGTCCGCCGTCGTGTTCCTCGACCTCCGGGAGGAATGCCCCAGCTCAGAAGCAGGCAACGCCGCCGTGTGGTTCGGTCGTGGAAGCGCTTTCAGCTCGCCGCGAAGATCTGCGGCGGGCTACGGTCGCAACGGCCGGTGGTGGCTGTGTCGCGATGGACGGATCTGGACGTACGACAACGTCCAGAATGCCAAGAAACAAGACTTGTTCGGGTTTTTCTGGACATTATCGGATGGGAATTGGCGGAAGAGAGTGGGAGTCGAACCCACTAAGAGCCGTCTGGCGACCCTCTCTGGCTTTGAAGGCCAGCCGCCCCACCGGGAGCGCTTCCCCTCCGCCGCCGATATAGGCTGAGGCGCGCTGCGATGTCATCCCCCTGCGGCCACACCGCAGCAGGGGTGGGGGTGAGAAAATGAGAAACTGGCCAGAAACGCCGATGCCATCGGCATCCGAGGCTTCTCACACCGGTGAGAAAATGATGAGAAGACAGTGAGAAAGAACCTACAGTGAGAAAGAGCCTTACGTCGCCGCCGGCGGCGGGCCGTATTGCTGGAGCTTCGCCGGCACGGTGCGGCGCAGGTCGCCACGGCGCAGCGTGATGCCGTGGCGGTCGAAGAATTCGAGGATCTGGATCGCGACCTTGCGGCCGTTGTCGAGCCGGTCGCGGAATTGCGCGGCAGTGAAGTCGGGTCCGAGCGAGTGGGCGATGGCGATCATCTCGGCCACCACGGGGCGCAGGAAGAACTGGTCGGGCGCCACCTCGACCACGCGCCCCAGCCGCGCGAGCTGGCGCAGGACCTTGCGCACGTTGGGCTCGGTCTCGCCGTAGGCCTGCGCGAAGTCGCGCACGCGCGGCGGGCGGAAGCGTTCGCGCGTGAGCTCGGCCGACATCTTCTTCCACAGCGCCTCGTCGCGCGCGCCGAGCTTCAGCGAATGGCCCGGCAGGTGCGCGAAGCCGCCGTCGATCGCCACCGTCCTGGCCGCCACCTCGCGCTCCAGCAATGCCTGGAACACCGGCGCGGGGAAGCGCTGCGCCAGCGCCACGCGCAGCCGCTCGGGCTGCAGGCCGGGCGCATCGGCGTTGGACTTGTGGAAGGCCGCGAGCGTGTCGGCGAAATCGCGCCGCACCTTTTCCAGCGTCGCGGCGAGGAAGCCGAAGCGCTGCACGCGCACGCCGCCCGCCTCTTCCAGCAGACGGTCGACCTCGGCCGGCCTGAGATTGTGCGCGAGGCCGAGGCGCGCGAGATCGACGTGACCGGCGTCGAGCGCCAGCAGCCGGGCGAGGAAGCCCGGGCCGGACGCCGCAAGCGCGCCGAGCTCGGCCAGCCGCCGCGGCGTGCGGCGATGGCGCGGCGGCCCGAACGGATCGATCACTTCCGCGCCCGCCATGGTGCGGGTGGCCGAAGGATCGCGCAGGATCGCGCGGTCGCCCGCGATGGCGCCCACCTTCTCCTCGAGCACGAGCTGCGCCAGCGCCGTCTCGCCGGGCGCCAGGCGGTCGCCCTGCAGCAGCGCCACGCGGCCCATCACATGCGCGGATCCGAGATGCACATGCACCGGCGACCAGTGCTTCAGTTGCTGCGCCTCCGACGCCAGCAGCTTCAGCCGCACGTCGAGCCGGTCGGAAGGCTGATGCAGTTCCGGGCTCACCACCCAGTCGCCGCGCCGCACCGCCTCCTTGGAGAGCTTGGGGCCGCTGAGATTGAGCGCGCAGCGTTCGCCGGCGCGGCCGACCTCGGCCGGCCGGTTCTGGGCATGCAGCGAGCGCACACGCGCCTCCAGGCCCGACGGTGTCAGCAGCAGGCGATCGTCGACGTGGATCTCGCCCGCATGGACCGTGCCCGTCACCACCACGCCGGCGCCCGGCAGCACGAAGCAGCGATCGACGGCGAGGCGCGCGAAGCCCGCCGTGCCCTTGGCGCTTTCGCCCAGCGCCAGCAGCTTGGCCTTGAGCTCGTCCACGCCCTGCTTCGTGACCGCGGAGACCGGCACGATCTCCGAGCCCGCGAGCGCGGTGGTGCCGAGCAGCGACTCGATCTCGGCCATCCGTTCGAGGAGCTGGTCGTCGTCGGCGAGGTCGGCCTTGGTGAGCGCGACCAGACCGCGATCGAGACCCAGGAGATCGACGATCTGCAGGTGCTCCACGGTCTGCGGCTTGATGCCTTCGGCCGCCGACACGACCAGCAGCGCCGCATCGATGCCGGTCGCGCCGGCCAGCATGTTGTGCACGAAGCGCTCGTGGCCCGGCACGTCGACAAAGCCGAGCTGGCGGCCGTCGCCCAGGTCCGAATAGGCATAACCGAGATCGATGGTGATGCCGCGCGCCTTCTCCTCCTTCAGGCGATCGGCATCGATCCCCGTCAGCGCCCGCACCAGCGCCGTCTTGCCATGATCGATATGGCCCGCCGTGCCGACGATCATGGCTGAAGGCGCTCACGTTCCTCTCCCCCGCCAGGGGGAGAGGCGCGGTGAGAGGGTTGTGAAGGCGCATCCGCGCGCCGCCGCCGCCGCCTCCCCCACCCTCTCCCCCGGGCGCAGGAGTGGAGAACGAGTTCAGGAGCGCGTGCCCCTCGCCTCATCATGGCGTGCCCTCTTCCGGGCCGCGAGCTTCCAGCTCGCTCGTCCGGCGCATCGCCTTTGGCGAGCCAGCGGCTCGCGGTCCCGAAGGCATGAGCTGCGGAAGCTGCGCGACGAACGCCGGCTCGTCGTCAAGGGTGCGCAGGTCGAACAGCAGCGTGTCGTCCTCGATGCGGCCGATCACCGGGATCGGCAGGCGCCGGAACGCGGTAGCGAGCTTGTCGAGGCCGCGCCCGGTCACGGCAAGCGCGACCGAGGGCAGGAGATCGACCGGCAGCGCGCCCGAGCCGATCTGGCCGCGCACCTGCTTGAGGTTCGCCGTCCAGTCCGCGCCCAGGGCCTTGGTGAACGGAGGCAGCAGGCGCTCGGCCTGCGCCTGGATCTCCGCCGCCGACCGTGCGAGCGCGCGGATCGTCGGCAGCCGCCTGGCCAGGCGCTCGGGATCGGCATAGAGGCGCAAGGTCGCCTCGAGCGCGGCCAGCCGCACCTTGTCGAGCCTGAGCGCACGCTTCATCGGGTTCTTGGCAATGCGCTCGATATGGGAACGGCGCCCCACCAACAGCCCCGCCTGCGGGCCGCCCAGGAGCTTGTCGCCGGAGAAGCTGACGACATCGATGCCGGCCGCGATCGCCTCGCGCGCCGTGGGCTCGTGCGGCAGGCCCCAGGTCTCGAGATCGACCAGAGTGCCGCTGCCAAGATCCTCGATCACCGGCAGGCCCTTCTCGCGCGCCAGCGGCACCAGCTCGGCGGCGCTCACCGCCTTGGTGAAACCCTGCACCGCGTAGTTCGAGGGATGCACCTTCATGATCGCGGCGGTCTCCGGACCGATCGCGTTCGCGTAGTCGCGCAGGTGCGTGCGGTTGGTGGTGCCGACCTCGACCAGCCGACAGCCGGCACGCGCCATGATGTCGGGGATGCGGAAGGCGCCGCCGATCTCGATCAGCTCGCCGCGCGAAACGATCACCTCGCGGCCGGCCGCCAGGGCGTTCAGCGCCAGCAGCACGGCGCCGGCATTGTTGTTGACCGCGGTTGCGGCATCCGCGCCCGTCAGCCGGCAGAGCCAGGGCGCGATATGGTCGTCGCGCTCGCCGCGGCCGGCGTCCAGAAGGTCATATTCCAGCGTCGTGGGCGAGCGCATGGCCGCGACTGCAGCCTCGATCGCCTCCTCCGCCAGCAGCGCGCGGCCGAGATTGGTGTGCAGCACCGTGCCGGTGAGATTGAAGACGCGCCGCTGTGAAGGCTCGGCAAGACCCGCGAGGCGCTCGGCACACCAGCGCGCGCAGGCGTCGGGATCGGCGACGTCTGATGCGCCGCGCTTGACCTCGACCCACGCGCGCAGCGCCTCCACGACCATTGGCCGGCCGATGCGCGCGACAAGCGGCGCCAGCGCCGGCCAGTTGGCCATGCGGTCGATCGACGGCGGACGAGGAGAAGCGGAGGCGCCGGAGGCGCGGTCGGCACGCGACACGGGTACGGTTTCCTTACTGGAACCGAGACTGCCCCATTTCCCGCCCGTGCGCTACTGCCGCCGCAAGGCCTTCCGGACCGCGAGCTTCCAGCCCGCATCGTGAATCACGAGATGAGCAGGCATCGCGCGGAGGCGTCTCCGCGCGATGAGGCTCGCGGCCCGGAAGAAGAAGCCTACAGGCCCAGCGATGTGGCGGCGGCGACGCGGACCGCGACCAGCATCGCCGAGGAGGCGAAACCGATCGCCACCGCGAAGCGCGTGGAAGATATGCCGGCCTGATCGCCGGCCACCGAACGGACAACAGCAATGATGCGAACGAACGTCGTCATGATGAGCACCCCAAGTTTTACAAACCCGCCAGCCTTGGAGCGAACCCCTTCGCCCCTTTCGGCCGGCACCCCTCGCCCTGCCTGACGGCCGGGCAACTCCACACTGAACACTGCGACGACCGGGACCCCTCCCTGCCGGCGCAGCGCAGCTATACGTCATTGCCCTGTATCGTGGGTTTCCGGATGCCTGGGAATTTGTATCAAACTGTAACGATCGTAAGCGCCGATCGGGCGCGTCAGTTGCCGGCGGCCCTGGGTTTCAGCCCCCACGCCTCGGCGAGGTCCTGCGCCACGCGCCGGGCCATGATGGTGTAGCCGGGGCTCTCCGCCTTCGGGCCGGGATCGCGCCAGCAATGGATGCGGTCGGCGTAGATGCGGCCCTTCTCGTCCTTGAAGATGTCGCCGAGGTCGAACACCTTCATGCCGCGCTCGCGCAGGCTCAGCATGCCGGCGACGATGCGTCGGTAGCGATCGACGAGATCGAAATCGGCGCTCCGCTTCTCGTCCTCCGTCAGCTCCTTGCCGTATCCCGGGATGGGCTGCAGGAAATAGGCTGATTTGACGCCGTTGTCCTTCGCCACCGCCTCGATCGCACGCTCGTACTTCTGGTAGAGCGCGAGCTGGGTCTGGAACAGCTTCTCCGGATCGTTGGCAATGTCGGCCGGCAGGCTGAAGAGACCGTTGAGCGTTGTGCGCTTGCCCGAGCCCGCGGTGTCCCGGCTCTTGGCCAGCGCCTCGATGCCGCGCACCAGCAGGTAGGCGGCATGGCTGTGGTCGAGGACCGGGATGCGCGTCAGCACGCCCGCGACCCGGCCGATCACCCAGCCGATCGCGGCGTCGCCGAAATTCTCGTCGGCGACGAACGGATTGACGTCGATGAAGTTGCTGAGCGGCCGCTCCAGCCGCTCCTTGGTGCCGGGATAGAAGAAGTACTGCTCGTTGAAGCCGCCGAGCGTCGCCACCGCGTCGACGGAGGTCGCATAGAGCGAGAACAGGATGAAGGGCTGCGGCTCCTTCCACGCCCCGTCGCCGCCGTTCAGCACCAGGAACGGCTTGCCGTTGGGGCTCGTGTAGTGCCGGTTCAGCTCCTCCTCCAGATAGTGCGCGGCCGGCGGCGCGCGCTCCTGCGCAAGCTGCGAGGCGACCGAGCCGCCGGTCAGCAGGATGGTGTAGCGGTCGGTGCGCTTCTCGGTCGGGAAGTCGGGGCCGAACAGCCCGACATTGTTGACCCAAGGCTTGCCGCAGGGCGGGTTGGCATGATGGACGAAGCCGACATAGGGGTGCGGGAAGAGCGTGTCGACGTAACGGCAGTCGGTGTCCTTCGTCATGTCGCGCACGTAGGCGTTCTGCGTGCGGTCGAACAGCTCCGACGCCGACGTGTAGTGTCCGTCCTCGAGCGTGAGCCAGAGCGTGGCGGCCGCCTCGACGATGGCCAGCGCGAACACGATCCCGATCAGGGTCGAGACCAGGCCGAAGATGCGCTGCTTCATTGCCCTCTCAAGCTTCCCCCTCCCCATTCATATGGGGATGTGCCCGCGTCGCGGGCGGAAGGGCCATGGGCATCGCAATGGTTGCCTTGACCCCTCCGGCGCTTCGCGCCATCTCCCCCGATGACGGGGAAGGAAACAATTCTACGTCCGCGCGTCCTGGATCGCCCGCCACACGCGCTGCGGCGTCGCCGGCATCTGAAGGTTGCGCACGCCGAGCGGCCACAACGCATCCATGATCGCGTTCATGACCGTCGGCGTCGAGCCCACCGTGCCCGATTCGCCCACACCCTTGACGCCGAGCGGATTGCCTTTCGCCGGCACCGAATCGTCGAGGGTGTTGGAGAAGGTCGGGAAGGTGTCGGCGCGCGGCATGGCGTAGTCCATGAACGAGCCGGTGAGGAGCTGGCCCGACTCGCGGTCGTAGACGTTCTCCTCCAGCAGCGCCTGGCCGATGCCCTGGGCGCAGCCGCCATGGATCTGGCCGAACACGATCGGCCGGTGCAACGCCTTGCCGACGTCGTCCACGGTCGTATAGCGCTTCAGCTCGACCCGGCCGGTGTCGGGATCGATCTCGACCTCGCCGACATGCGCGCCGTTCGGCCAGGCGATGCCGTCGACCGTGTTCACGTTCTCGATGAAGATGCGCTTGTCGGGTTGCCTGGCGGCCAGCTCGCCGAGCCCGATGCCGCGATCGGTGCCGGCAATGGTGAACCGGCCCGCCGCATAGGTGATGTCGGCGGTGCTGGCCTCGAGCGCGTCGGCGGCGAGGTCCTTGCCCTTCTCGACCAGCTTCTCGCTGCCCGACAGCACGGCCGAGCCGCCGATATAGGCCGAGCGCGAGCCCATCGAGCCGACGCCGCCCACCCGGTCCGAATCCCCCATGGCGATCTCGATCTTCGAGGGATCGATGCCCAGGAGTTCCGAGGCGAGCTGGGTGAAGCTCGTCTGCAGCCCCTGCCCCATCCCCTGCGTGCCCATCCAGATGGTGACCGTGCCGTCGGCCTTCACCTCGTAATGGGCCATCTCGTTCAGGACGTTGGCGCTGGTCCATTCGACATAGGAGGCAAGCCCGCGACCGTAGAGCTTGCCGCGCTTCTCGGCCTCGGCCTTGCGCGCGGCGAAGCCCGCCCAGTCGGAGATCTCCAGCGTCTTGGTGAGGAAGCGGTTGAAATCGCCCGAGTCGTACTTCTCGCCCATCGCCGTGGTGTAGGGCATCTGCGCGGGCTTCACGAAGTTGCGCCGCCGCAGCTCGGCCGGATCCATGCCGATCTGGCGCGCCGCCGTGTCCATCACCCGTTCGATGTCGAGGATGCATTCCGGCCGGCCGGCGCCGCGATAGGCGCCGATGGTGGCGGAGTTGGTGAGCACGCAGTTGAGCCTGAGGTCGACCACCGGGATGTCGTAGGTGCCGGTCATCACCTTCGGCCCCACGAACAGCGGGATCACCACGCCGGCGCGCGAGGGATAGGCGCCGATATTGGCGAAGGCTTCCATGCGCAGCGCCAGGATGCGGCCCTCCTTGTCGAGCGCGAGCGAGGCCTTGTGGAGCTGGTCGCGGCCCGCGGTCGTCGCCTGGAACTCCTCGCTGCGCTCGGCGCACCACTTCACCGGCCGCTTCAGCACCTTCGCCACCCACACCGCGACCGACTCGTCGGGCTGGATGCCGACCTTCATGCCGAAGCCGCCGCCGATGTCGCGCACCAGCACGCGCACCTTGTCCTTGGGCATCTTGAGGATGATGTCGCACAGCGTGTCGCGCGTGACCGAGGGATTCTGGCTGCCGATATGTACCACCATGCGGTCGCCGTCCCATTCGGCCATGATGGCGCGCGGCTCCATCGCATTCACGATCAGGCGCTGGTGCACGATGTCGAGCGACACGACGTGCGCGGCTGCCTTGAACGCGGCATCGGCCTTGGCCTGGTCGCCGAAGCGGTTGAAGCCGGCGAGATTGCCCGGCGCGCCCGGCCAGACGAGCGGCGCGCCCGGCTTCAGCGCATCCTCGATCTCGGACACCGCGGGCAGCGGCTCGTACTCGACCTCGACCAGGTCGACCGCGTCGATCGCCTGCTCGCGCGTGGCGGCCACCACGGCTGCAACCGCCTCGCCGACATGGCGCACCGCCTCGTGGGCGAGCGAGCGGCGCGGCGTCATCTCGGGCTTGCTGCCGTCGGCGTTGGGGAACATCGCCGGGAAGCCGAAATCGCCCACGCCGTCCTTGGCCATGTCGGCCCAGGTGTAGACCGCGACCACACCCGGCGCCTTTTTCGCATCGGACGTGTCGATTTTGACGATTTTTGCATGGGCGTGCGGCGAGCGCACCAGCGCCACATGGACCTGGTTGGGCCGCGACAGATTGTCGGTAAAGCCGCCGGTGCCGGTCAGCAGCCGGTTGTCCTCGACACGCTTGATGTACTGAGCCTTACCGAACGCCGCCATACGCCGCTCCTCGAAAATCCGGTCAGATTTGGTCGGCGCGGACTATAGCGGCCAACGGTTGCGGCACAAGGCGACGGGAATTGCTTTACGCCGACGTCTTTGCGGCCCTACGGTTCGCGCGGAGAGTCCGGACGAAGAACGTCGGGAAGACGGGACGGGAGCAGTCGTGATGTCAGCAGCAGTCGCCTCACCCCGCATCCATGAGGTGCCGGACGACCTGCTGGCCGCGATCGACTTCTGCTACGAGCAGGGCTGGACGGACGGCCTGCCGGTGGTCCCGCCGGCGATCGACCGCGTGAAGGCCATGCTCGCCGCCGACGCGCGCCCGGCCGACACGGTGATCGCGCATCATCCCGCGACGGGACTCGACCTCTCCCTGCACGCAGCGGCCGTCAATGCCGTCATGGCGGGGTGCCTGCCCGAATATTTCCCGGTGCTGGTCGCGGCCTTCGAGGCGATGGACCGGCCGGAGTTCAACTTCCACGGCTCGACGGCCAGCACCGGCGGCTCGGCGCCATTGCTGGTCGTGAGCGGTCCCTATGCCGACGAGATCGGCATGAATTCCGACGTGAACCTGTTCGGGCCCGGCAATCGCGCCAACGGCACGATCGGGCGCGCCGTGCGCCTGATCCTGCGCAACGTCTTCCAGATGCTGCCGGGGATCTCGGACAAGTCCACGCAAGGCAATCCCGGCAAGTACAGCTTCTGCATCGCCGAGCGCTCGCGCGGCAATCCCTGGCCGCTCCTCTGCGAGACGCAGGGCTATGCGAAGGGCACGTCGAGCGTCACCGTCTTTGCCGGCGGCGGGTTCTGCAATGTCGAGAACCATGGCGGCAACACGCCCGAGCAGGTGCTGGGCTCGGTCGCCGACGCCATGGCGAACTACGGCTGCATCACGCTCGGCCAGAGCGTGGTGATCCTGGCGCCCGAGCACATGCAGATCGTCGCCGGCGCCGGCTGGACGCGCGAGCAGGCGCAGGACTTCCTTTTCGCTCACGCCAGGCGCTCGGTCGAGGGTATGAAGGGCGTCGGCAAGTATCGCGACCGCGAATACGACACCCAGCACGGCGACACAGCGCACGCGCTGGCCGAAGCCGGGTTCATGCATCGCGGGCTCAAGCCCGACGATATCCTGATCACCCTGGGTGGCGGCGATGCCGGCGGCCATTCCTGCTTCATCCCGTCGTGGAGCCGCGGCCGAGGCTCGATCATGCAGCACGCAGCCATCGCCAACCGCAAAGCAAATAAGTGAAGGAGGAGTCGACCCGATGCAGCTCTACTCGCCCCTGTCCACCACGCCCAAGCGCAAGGCGTTCCGCGCCCCGCCGCTGGCCGCGATCGACGGCCTGCGGATCGGCGTGCTGGAAAACGGCAAGCTCAATGCCGAGGAGATGCTGAACGAGGTGGCGGCACTGTTCGTCGAGCGCAACGGCTGCACCGTGCGCACCCTCGCCTCGAAGAGCAACGCCAGCGCGCCGGCGCCGGCCAACACGCTGGTCCAGGTCGCGCAGGAGGTCGACTTCCTGCTCACCGGCCTGGGGGATTGAGGCTCCTGCTCAACGTGCAGTCTGCACGACGGCATCAGCTTCGAACAGCTCGGCAAGCGCGCGGTGGTGCTCTGCACCACGCCTTTCATCGTGACCGCCAGGAACATCGCGCGGGTGCTCGGCCTGCCCGACTATCCGTTCCTCGCGGTCCAGCACCCGATCGGCAGTTGCACCCTGCCCGAACTCAAGGCGCGGGCGGAGATCGCCTACCAGCAGGCGCTGCCGATCCTCCTGAAGGCCTGACCTTCCACGCGGCGGCCAGCCGGCCGGAGGGGATTTGCAGGATAATGTAGCCCCAGCAGAACATGCCCGTGGCGAGGCCGATCGACGAGGCGCTGATGCCGAACTCCGGGCGCAATGCCGGGGTCGCCATCGCGATGTTCGTGCGGTCGATGAACGACAGCACATACATGACGAAGGCGACGCCAAGGATCCACACCCAGCAATTGTGGCGGCGCCAGTCTTGTTGTTGCGATCACGGCGTCCCCCTTGCTCTTTGTTCCGTTCCGTTCCGTTCCGCTCCGTTCCGTTCAGCTCCTCTCCTCTCATGTACCTTTCCCCACCAGAGGGACAGGCTACGGGAGGAGATTGCGCACGACGCTCGATGCCTTCCGGGCAGGATGGAATTCGATCTCGTCTTCCGCCACGTCATCGTGACGGCGATCGGCTTTCGTAACCCGACCTAGTTGAAAGAGTCGGAAACCACGACATAGCGCGCGGCGATCGAATCGAGATCGGCACAATCTCGAATCCAACGCGAGATCTCGGCGCCGCCCTTGAATCGACATTGCCTGGGCGCATGGCCCAAAACCTTTTTCAACGGCCCGCCAATCCGAAATGGGTTCGCCATGCCTCCGAACACATGTGCTCTCTCTCCCGGGCTCAAACACCGCGTGGGCGAGAAGGGAATGGGGAGCGCCATCAGAACCCGAACGCCCGCCGCGCGTTGCCGCCCAGCAGGCCGGCACGCGCCGGCGGCGGAACGGACTCGGCCATCGCCTCAAGCGCCTGCAGGTAGTCGCCGGTATGGTCGGGATGCGGATAGTCGGAGGCCCAGAAGAAGCGATCGGCGCCGTAGGTCGCCATCATGGCGGGCAGCGTCCGGCGATGCGGCCGAGGAAGCTGCAGGCCGCCCGCTCGGTGTCCACGTCAAGCACTCGATCCCCTCCGATGATTCGGCAACTCGTAAGACACCGCCTAGATTCTGTACCCATAAAGGATATTCCCAAGATTGAGCTGAACTGATTCACTGCGATCTTGCCGGAGGTGAAGATGGCTCGGTTCGATCTCAGCGATGTCGAATGGCGGCTGATCAAGCCT
>JAFEBU010000059.1 GCA_018242505.1 Pseudomonadota bacterium | reverse complement strand
GCCGCGGCACCGCCGCCGGCGCCTGCTGCACCCAGCGCGCCGTCGTTCATGGTGTTCTTCGACTGGGATCGCTCGAACCTCTCGCAGCAGGCCCTGAGCACCATCCAGCAGGCGGCCGACGCCTACAGGACCAAGGGCAACGCCCGCATCACTGCGACCGGCCATACCGACACCTCCGGCCCGGCGAACTACAACATGGCGCTGTCGCTGCGTCGTGCGAACGCGGTCAAGGACGCACTGGTGCGCGACGGCGTGCCGGCGACGGCGATCTCGGTGGTCGGCAAGGGTGAGACCCAGCCGCTGGTTCCGACCGGCGACGGCGTGCGCGAGCCGCAGAACCGCCGCGTCGAGATCGTTATGCAGTAGGAGACCCCGGTGAAATGTGAAAAGGCGGCCACCAGGCCGCCTTTTCTTTTAATGCCCAGATCCGGCAGAGCACCTGGGTGATTGCCGCTCGAGAGCGACCCCGATGGGGGTATTTTCCCCATCCTTGAGTTTGCCGGTCGTCATCTATTGCAGGAGATCTTCCGTGTCCTCTTGGCGCCACTTGGGCGTGTCCTCTTGCGCCGCAGGAAGATCTGTATCTGCCACTCATGGCTAAGATGATCCAAAGGAGCGAATTGCGACAGAGCTAACGGCGAAGTCCTGCCTGGTGCATCAACGGTAAAACCCGCTGACCGAAATATTCCAACTCGGGCTCGTAGTCGAAGAAGTTGACCTGCACGCCATCACAGCCGGCCTGCTTCAACCGAAGAAACCACTCGACGATTTGTTCAGGTGTGCCGACCAACTGAAGGTTGCCTCCCACGGCCATGGACTCCTTTTTGAGTCCTTTCCACGAGGCGGTGTCTCCGCCTGAGATGGAAGCATGGAAGTTGGTGACGGCAACCGGATCGACGTTGTTCGCGATCTCGTAGTAGCGGGCACGAGCTTCGGCTTCGGTGTCGCGGCAGATCACATGTGGATTGATTAGAATCCGGACATCGCGGCCGGCATGATGTGCGAGTGCCTTGATCCGTGCCGTATGAGCGGGCAACGCGGCGCACGCCGCGGTTGGATCCGCACCGGCCGGACTGGTGACGAAAATGATGTCTGAATATCGCGCCGCATAGTCAAGTCCGGCGCCGGAGCTTGCGGCATTCACCAGTACGATACGGTGGTTTACGGGTTTCGGCGCGACAAAAGCCTTCTCCGTTTGCCACCAGCGACCCGCAAATGTGAGGTCTTCGTCTTCCGCCCACAGCCTGTTCATGATCGTGGTGAATTCTTCCGCCATGGCATAGCGCAAATCGTGCTCGATTGGCGGAAGGCCGAACATGCGGAACTCGCTTGGCTTGTAGCCGGTGACAACATTTAGCCCCCAGCGGCCGCCGCTCATATGATCGATCATCGCTCCATACTTCGCGAGATGGAGAGGATGCCATCCATATAGGATGTGCACTGTCGCGATCAGCAGGACATTCTTGGTGATCGGTGCAAGGCCGGCACTTGTTATGAACGGATCGATTGCTTGTTCGCGAAAGCGGATCTCGCCCCCATAACCCCCTTTGCTAAGCCATTGGGCCAATCCGAACACGAGGTCGAAGCCGAGCTCGTCGGCACGACTGGCGCAGCGGGCATTGTAGTCAAAGGTCCAAGACGTGCCGCGCTCTGCCTTTGATGGTGACCAGGCGCCCTGTTGGTGCGGCAAGAACAAGCCGAGGATCAGCGGCTGCTTAAGGACGCGCTCAAGCGCGGAATGGTGCGCGATCATCGGGCTGGGCCCAACATGATTGCAGCGCGCTCAACCTTTGCTTTCTCGTTCACCATTTCCTCCTCTTTTTTGGATTGGATGAGCCGGCATTCGACTGCCATTGGCGAGCGCCCTTGACAGCGACTCTAGCTGTATACACTATGAATACGACCTGTGCACACGCTGAGATCAGGCTGGGCGATTGAGACGGCGAAGAATCGCCGCGGCAAGGGAGGAAAGATAATGCGGGGTATCTCCACTCGGACGGCTGTTGTTTCACGTAGAGCAACGGTTTCAGGCGTACTTTCATTGGCATTTGTCGCGAGCCGGAGAGCGAGGGCAGCCGATGAAATCACCGTGCCTTACATCTTGGGATTAACGGGAGGAACCGCTGCCTTCGGCTCTACGGCAAAGACAGGCGCCGAGATGGCCGTGAAGGCCGTCAATGAGCGGGGCGGAATCAAGTCACTTGGGGGCGCCAAGCTCCGGGTCGAAATCGTCGACCATCAATCCAAGCAGGATATCGCTTTCAACCGAGTGAAGGAGCTCGCTCGGCGGGCCGACATTCCGTTCGTCATGGGCGCCATGGGCAGCGGTCCGACCATCACCGCGACTGAAGCGGCAGAGCGTTCACGGCTTCCCTTCCTTGTCGACGGCAGCGACGACGATCAGATCACCAGCCGCGGCTTCCAGTATCTCGTGAATCTCAGCATGCCGATGTCAGGCGCTGCAGCCAACAGCATGAAGGGTTTGCGGGAGCTTTCCGACAAGTACGGCTGGAATTTGAAGAACGTCGTCATTCTGATCCACGATGACCCACCGGGTCCGACGGCCCTCAAGTCGATCGAGAAAGTGCTCGGTCAATACAGCTTCAAGGCGATTGAGACGTTGCGTTATGCCGAGTCGACAACCGATTTCACGCCGATCGTGGCAAAGCTCCGTGCACTGAAGCCGGATCTGACGATTCAGCAGTCCTACCCCTCGAGTGCGCTCCTGATCACGAAGACGATGGCGGAGCAGCACTACAATCCAAATGCCGTGTTCGGCATCATGGCGGGGCACTCTCTCTCGAATTACGGCAAGGAGCTCGGTCCCGCTGCCGACGGCACGATCTTCACCACGTATTGGAGCCCCGATCTCAAGTTTCCTGCCGCTCAAGACTTCGTTCGCCGCTATCGCGATGCCGGCCATGAGGGTGTCCCGGATCCGTTTGCGGCGATCGGGTACCGAACCGTTATCGCTGCCGCGCACATTCTCGAAACTGCTGCCAGCATCGACCGGGAAAAGATCCTGAAAACGATGAAGGCCCTCGACGTCAAGGAAGGTGAGTGGCCTCTCTATCCATTTCTTGGCGGAATCAAGTTCAACGACAAAGGCGAAAATGCGCTCGACGAGGTGGTCATAGCCGAATGGATCGATGGCAAGCCGCGCAGCATCTGGCCATTCGGTGCCGCGGGCGCGACGCCGCTGTGGCCAAAGCCTGCGTGGCGCTAGCGAAAGAGAACCGCAACGGGAATGTCGCCCTATGTCCGAGATCGTTCTCTCGGTTGACCGCGTCAGCATCGCGTTTGGGGGCGTCCGCGCGCTCTCGGACGTGAGCTTTCAGGCACGACAGGGTGAAATCGTCGGCGTTATCGGTCCCAATGGTGCAGGGAAATCGACACTCTTCAGTGTGATTGCGGGCTTCCTGCGGGCCAATGCAGGAGCCGTGACGTTTGCCGGGCGTGACCTCGGTCCGCTGAAGCCGGACGAAAGGGCCAGGATCGGCCTGGTCAGGACCTGGCAGACACCGCGTGCCTTCGAGAGCCTGACGGTACGCGAAAACGTCATGGCAGCCGCCATCGCGCATGGCGGCACGATGCACCGTGCAGACGAATTCGTCGATCGCCTCCTTTCGGAAACTGAACTCGAGGGTCAGGCTGATGATCTGGTGACGGACTTACCGCCCGCCTTTCGCAAGCGTCTGGAGATTGCCCGAGCGCTGGCGCGATCGCCCCGGGTCCTCTTGCTTGACGAGGTTATGGCCGGGCTGACAATCGCAGAGATCGAGGCTCTGTTCGATCTCCTTCGGCGCCGCGTTGCGGCCGACCGATTGACCATCATCCTCATCGAACATGTAATCCGCGCCGTACGTGCCCTCTGCGAGCGAGTGATCGTTCTTGCCGGCGGCAGGATCATCGCGGAAGGCGCAGCCGCCGAGGTGATGGGAAGCCCGACCGTCATCGAGGCCTATCTCGGGAGTGCTGAGTACCTAAAACGGAGGGACACGTGAGCTTCCCCGCAGCAACCGAGGGGCTTGAGATTCGTGATCTCGCCGGTGGTTATGGTGCACGCCCGGTGGTCACTGGTGTCACGATCTCGTCGATCCCAGGTGTTACTGCACTGATCGGCTCGAACGGCGCCGGCAAGACCACGACGCTTCGGCTCATCAGCGGCACGCTTCGGCCGGACGAAGGACAGGTTGTTTATCGGGGCCAGACGCTGGTCGGCCTGCGCCCCGACGAAATCGTGCGTCTAGGGTTGGTTTTGGTGCCCGAAGGTGGCGGGCTATTTGGGTCGATGTCGGTCAAGGAGAACCTTTTGATGGGCGCCTACCTGCCGAAGGCTCGGGCGCAGCGGAAGGAAACTCTTGGCAAGGTCCTCGACCTTTTTCCGCGCCTGGCGGAGCGGCACGACGTCGTCGCACGCCGGCTCAGCGGCGGCGAGCAGCAAATGCTTGCCATCGGCCGCGGGCTGATGGCCTGCCCGCGGCTGCTCATTCTCGACGAGCCCTCGCTCGGCCTCGCACCTGCCATTATCCAGCTGGTCGCCGAGGCGATCCGGGCAATCGCCTCTGCCGGCGTTCCCATCCTTCTTTGCGAACAGAACGCCGCGATGGCCCTCTATCTTGCCAGCCAGGTCTTCGTGATGGAGCAGGGCCGAATTGTCCTGCACGGGACGGCAGACGAACTGCGCCAGCGGCCCGAAATCGTCCAAGCTTATCTGGGATCGTGACGCCGATGGCCATTGACCTTCAGCAAGCTCTCGCATCCGGCTGCTTCCTCGGCCTCGTCTATGCTTTGATCGCGCTCGGTTTTGCAATCACCTTCGGCGTGATGCGAATCGCGAATTTCGCGCATGGCGAGTTCGTGATGGCAGGCATGTATGCCATGGTCTTTTTCAACGGACATCTTGGACTGCCGACAGCTCTCGCCGTCGTCCTGGCTACTGTCATCGTCGCAGCGTGCGGGATGGCATTCGAGCGTCTGACAATTGAGCCGATCGCAGGTTACTCCCACTTCATGCAGATGATCGTGACCCTTGGGGGACTTCTTATCATGCAACAGATCGCTGCGTTGATCTTCGGCGACGCGGCGATGGGACTCAATCTCAAGTATCCGTCGCTGGATCTGCAACTCGGGGCGGCCTATATCACCGGCACGCGCGTGGTTGCAGGGGTCGTTGCCCTGGCCGCGATCGCTGCAGTATTCCTCGGCCTTAGGCACACTTTCTTTGGCCGCGCGGTCCGCGCTGTCGCGGACAATCGAGTTCCCGCGCAACTCCTCGGCGTCAAGGCGCGAACGGTCAATATGTCGGCTTTCGGGCTCGGTGCCGGCTGCGCCGGTCTTGCTGGAGCCTTGATCGTTCCTTTTCTCTACGTCACCCCCAACATCGGCCTCGCCCTTACAGTGAAGAGCTTCATCGTCGTGATGATTGCCGGTTCAAGATCCATGACGCGAATCATAGCCGTTGGGGTCGGGCTCGGCATGGTTGAGGCGGTCGCTGGTGTCTACGCGCCTCTGTCCCTCGTGCCGGCCATTGTCTATGCCGCACTCATCACCGCCCTAATGGTGACGATGGTGCGTCAGGCGCGCCATGGCAGCCTGATCTCGATCGGCGAGAAGGACGTGGCATGAAACGACCGGTCGATAATCTCGATATGGCATTCGGTCCCGTTGGCGCGCGAATGCTATGCCTGCTCGTGAGTGCGGCGTTGCTCATCTCCCTGCCGCTATGGGCTCCGGGTGTAGTGATCGACGTGTTGAGCGTCGCCCTGCTTTACGGCTTCCTCGCCGCCGCCTGGAATATCGTGGGCGGATTTGCCGGACTCATCTCGGTCGGACATGCGGCTTTCTTCGGTCTCGGCGCCTATGGTGTCGCGGTCTGCTATGTCACGCTGGGGCTGTCACCGTACCTGGGCATCGTGGTGGGCGTAGCCGCCGCCGCAGGCGCAGCCTGTCTGCTCGGTATTATCTCATTTTGGCTACCGTTCGCGGGCTATAATTTCCTCCTGCTGACTTTGGCTTTTGCCGAGTTGCTGCGCGCCGTCTTTCGGACGTTGGGAACCTTCGGCGGATCGGACGGCATCATCTTCCCGTTCGCGCCGGGCATCGCGACGCTGCAGTTTCGGTCATCGGTGCCATACTACTTCATCGCCTTGAGCATGGTGGTGGGCGTGGTCGGTCTGACATGGCTCATTCGCAACAGCGCCTTCGGCCTCCGACTTGAGGCCATACGCGATGACGAAGGTTCTGCTCTGGCGAGCGGCATGCCGACTGCCCGCATAAAACTCAAGGCGCTCGCTGTCAGTGCCGCCCTGACGGCCTTCGGCGGAGCCTTTTACGCCACCATGTTCTCCTTCATCACGCCTGACCATGTGTTCTCGCTCGACTTTTCAGTCGCGATGATCACCGCTGCCTTGATTGGCGGTCGGGGGACCGTCTGGGGGCCAGTAGTCGGTGGCGTGCTGGTCTGGAGCCTGACCGAATTGCTTGTTCGGTTGCCTCTGGGTTCCGGGGTCGGCGCCAATTTGTCTGTCATCCTCTATGGACTGGCGCTGATCATCATCGTCCAGCGCCTGCCCAAGGGTGTCGTGCCAACGCTGGTCGGAGAGAAGGTACGGGGCCGATTCGAAGGTGGGACCGTCCTCAGGCGGTACCTGCGCCGTCGCAATTCCGCGCTGATATCCGTAGACGACCAAGTCGCTGAGCGTGAAGCGATCCCGTCCATGGCGCAGGGTGGACAGGGCAGGAGCAGATAGGGATCTCACCAAGTAGGAGGAAAGTTCATGCGTGCAGAATCCTTCATCGTAAACACTTGGTACGTCGCCGGCTTTTCCAGCGAGTTTCCGGAGGGCAAGCTGCAGGGGCAGACTATTGCCGAAAAGCCGATTGTCATGTGGCGAACGGCGGCCGGCGAGGTCGTCGCATTCGACGGTCGGTGTGTCCACAAACGCATGCCGCTCAAGGATGGGCGGTTGCTGGCCGACGGCACTGTCGAATGCCCCTATCATGGCTTCTGCTACGACGCGACGGGCGCGTGTGTCCGGATTCCATCGCAGACAGACGGACCAATTCCCAGCCGGGCACGATTGAAGGCGTTCCCTGTTGTCGAGCAGGACGGGATGGTATGGATCTGGCCGGGCGATCGGGCGAGGATCGGGAATGTTCGCCCCCCGCGCTCGCCAGAGATCGCAAGTCCCGACTGGGACTCGCATGGCAGTGATCCGATTCCTGTTCCGGCGAATTACAGGCTTTTGATCGAAAACCTACTGGACATCACACACTTCTATCCCTTGCACGACGGTAATGTCGGCGACGTTGCCCACAGCCGGATTCCGGTTGAAGTCGTGGAGGAGGTCAACGACGGCAATCGTTCCGTCAAGACGATCCGGCAAGTGCAGAATTACAGGCAGCCGCCATTGTTCGTTGAATGGTTCGGCTACGATGTGGTCGACCGGTACCACACGCACTGTATGATGAGCCCTGGATTGACCCGGGTGCAGATGCGCACGGCACCTCCAGGCCAACTCGGCTCTGATGCCGAACGGGGCTTTGTGCTGTACCACACTCATACGCCGGTCGATCGAACGCATCATGTGTGGCGGTGGTTTATGAATTCCCGAGCTGGCCATCGGGCAAGATCCGATGCTTCAAAGCCGCTCGTCGCCTTGATGGTTGAAGGCTTTCCCCAAGTCGTCGCTCAGGACCTTTGGGCGCTTGAGAAGCAGCAGGAGATGTATGATTTGCCCGATGACGGCTACGAAGAAATCCACGTCAAAACCGACCGAGCGATGCTCATCGTACGGAAGGTCTTGGCGGCCATGGAGACTGAGGACAAGGCCGACGTGTCACCGGCAAAGCTTGCTGTTGCGCAATCGTAGGGTCAGGTGAAGAAGCAGAGCAAACCGACGAAGAAGAGCGTTGCCGTTGTGGAGTGGAGCAATGGTGGCGGAAAGGCATTGCGTACGGTTGCGTACGAGGCGCTCCGACAGCAGATCCAAGCACTGGATCTCGAGCCTGGCTTCGTGACGTCGGACTCCGAACTGGCGCGTCGGCTCGGCATGAGCCGCACGCCGGTGCGCGAGGCGCTGACGCTGCTCGAACGCGACTTTCTCGTCACCCGCATCCCAAACCACGGCGTACGTATTCGCGAGATCACGACCGACGAGATCGTGCACATCCTCAACATGCGGGAAGCCTTGGACGGGATGGCAGCCCACCTCGCTGCGACCCGCATCGACGACAAGGTGCTCGACCATTTCCAGCGGGCTTTCGAGGAAGCGGCGGCCCAGGATGGCGGCATCCAGCCCAAGCAGCATGCCAGGTTGAGCCAGGAGCTTCATTCGACGATCATCGTCGCGACCGGCAATCCGTTTTTGCAGAGTACCTCGCAGACCTTGCGCGGAATATTCGAACGGTCGCGACAGCATGGCTGGCGTACCTGGAACCGTACGGCGGACGCGAGGAGCATCTCCGACAACCGGTATGCAGAGCATTTGGCGATCATCGCGGCGCTCAGGCGGCGCGACCCCGAGGCTGCCGAGGCCGCGGCCCGCGTGCACGTGACGAACGGCCTGCGCGACATCCTCAAGGCGCTCCTGTCATAGGCAGTCCGCGCTCGCGTAAAGAAAGGAACAGCGATGGAGTCGATGACAACGGCCCTCGAGGGGCTGAAGGTCCTGGATTTTACGGAATATGGCGCAGGCCCTTTCTGCTCGATGATGCTCGGTGACCTTGGGGCCGACGTCATCAAGGTCGAGCCTCCGCGCGGCGACGCCATCCGTCAATGGGGCCCGATGCAGGAAGGGATCAGCGCTCCTTTCATGCAGCTCAATCGCAGCAAGCGCAGCGTCGTGCTCGACCTCAAGAACCCGATCGACCATGGACACGCGCGCGAACTCGCTAGTCGTACGGATGTGCTGATCGAGAACTTCCGGCCCGGGACAATGGAGAGGCTCGGCCTCGATTATGCGCGGCTTCGCGACCTGAATCCTCGACTTATCTACTGCGCGATGTCGGGTTATGGGCAGACCGGGCCATACAGGGATCGCGGTGGCTTCGACCTGGTCCTGCAGGGCCATGGCGGCGTCATGGGCGTCACCGGCAATCCCGACGGCGCACCTGTCAAGGCAGGTGTGCCCATCATCGATTTCGGGGCGTCCGCCCATGCCGTGATCGGCATCCTTTCCGCCTACATTGCGCGGTCACGGACTGGGCGCGGCCAAGCCGTCGATATCTCGCTCCTGGACGTTCCTGTCGCCTGGCTTTGCCTCCTGGCGAGCAAGTACTGGGCGTCGGGAGAGATCCAGCAGCCCCTCGGGTCGGCGCATCCGCTCAGCGCACCCTATCAGGCCTTTCGTGCAGCCGACGGCTACCTGACCATTGCGGCCGGCAATCAGCGTCTTTGGGAAGCCACCTGCGAGGTTCTTGGCTTGGTGGCGTTGGTTGGCGATCCGCGCTTCCTGACCAACAATGATCGGGCCCGGAACCAGGCTGAGCTCGTGCCGCTTTTGGAAGCTGTGTTGGAGAAGCGGCCGGTGCGTGAATGGGTCGAGGAGCTTGCGCACCGTGGCGTTCCCTGCGGGCCGATCAACCGCGTCGACGAAGTCTTGACAGATCCGCAGGTTCTCCATCGTGAGATGGTGATGGATCTTCTGCATCCGCGCCTGGGCTCCATCAAGTCGATCGGATGCCCGATCAAGCTCTCGGAAACGCCCGCACGCCTCGACCGACATCCTCCCGATCTGGGCGAACATACCGCCGAGGTGCTGGCCGAATTGGAAACCGGGTCAGCACCGCGGCGGGCATCGTCGAGAGCTTGAGCCAGCCCAAGCCTGGCGTCGGCGCATTTTGATCCCGTCCGTCAATGGCGGGCCCAATGGCGGGATGGCGCAGATACACGTCTGCCGGTCCAGCGCCACTCTCGATGTCGCTCGCCATTGTCCACTGCAGCCCATGCTGTCCACTGCGGCCCGTGCGGCCTATTCCTTGCCAATCGGGCCGACTCCGGACGATGCTCGCGCTCGTGAATGGCGCGGCCGGCCGGAACTGCATGGCGGCAATTGGAGCCCGTGCAGACTACAAACGGCCCGAAGCCGCAACGAAGGGGCATCCATGCTCCAGGCGCGCGATGCGTCCGATCATTGACATTCAATTGATAATGACTCGCAACACCGCTAACGTGGCCTGAGAGATGGCGATCAGACTCGATCTCCTGGCCGCAAATGGTTGTGGTTGTGAAGCAAGAAATCGAAGGCTCGGAACTGTATTTGGCTCACCGAGCGGCACTTATTGACTATGCTGCTCCGATCGTTGGCGATCGCGCGCGAGCCGAAGATGTGGTCCAGGAGGCATTTCTCCGGTTCTTGCCGCTAACAGCGCAGCGACAGGCTGTCCCCATCGCGGAGCCTGTTTCTTACCTCTACCGCATTGTTCGAAATCTCGCCTACGACGTGATCCGTTCCCGAAACAGGGAAGAGCGTCAGCTCGATCTGGAGCGAGGTTGGTGGATGGCACCTGCCATCCCTCGGACTCCCGAGAACGAATTGGGCCATCGCCAGGACCTGGACCTGATCGAGGCTGCCTTGGCCGATCTTTCGCTGCAGGCGCGGCTCGCTGTGGAAATGAAGCGCTTCGGTGGCTACACCCTGCAGGAAATCGCCAATCGATTGGGCATTTCGGTCGCCAGCGCCCATCGTTTGGTACGCGACGCACTCACTCGGATTGCATCCAGACTCCCCCTTCGTGACGACTGAGGGAACTTTTTGGGAAAAACGCACCGAGTTGTTCGTCTTAATATTTGAACCGAAGTCCTTCGCGGGGCGCACCCCTGAGCGATTGGCAAGCTGAAGGCTGTGGGCGAAGCGGCAATGATGCCAGAGGAACAAACCGATTCTTCGCTACAGGAGGCGATGGACTGGTTGCTGCGAGTCCAGGCCGATCCTGCCTTGGGGCCTGCGCTCGACGAATGGCGGGCAGCCGATCCCGCGCATGCCCGGGCGTGGGAGCAGGCAAGCCGAACTTGGGAGTTGATCGGGGAGATTCCGCCCGTCTACGAGACTCGGCGCGAAAGCGCTGAGTATGCGAAGAGTCGACGCGACTATGCGGCGATAAGGGGCCACCGGCGGACCTTCGCTCTGGGGATGACCGCTGCCGCATTGGCGGCCTGCCTTTCGATCGTCGTTCTATCGACGCTGATGCCGCATGTCGGCGCCGACTACGCAACGTCCACTGCCGAACTCCGAGACGTCGCCTTGGAGGATGGCAGCACCGTACACCTCGCTCCGAGGAGCGCGATCGTTACCCGATTCACCAAGGAACGCCGTTCCGTGCGACTGCTCGATGGCGAGGCTTTCTTCGAAGTCGCGCCCAACAAGGACAGGCCGTTTGTGGTAGAGGCCGACGGCCTCTCCGTGACCGTCGTCGGTACTGCCTTCGATGTCCGCATGTCTGCAGACCTCCTGACTGTCGACGTCGCGCGCGGCACCGTTGCCGTTAGTTATCGTAAGGGCGAACGTCCCTTGGACACCCGGCTGACGGTCGGAGATCGGGTGGAGGTCAACCGCATCACCGGGGCCGGCAGGCAAAGCGAGATCCCCGAGGAAACCGTCGCATCGTGGCGTGATCACAGGCTTTTCGTCGAAGGGGCAAGTGTGGCCCAGGTCGTCGAGGAGTTGCGCCGCTTTCAGGCTGGCTGGATCGTCATCGCCGACAGTGGCCTCGCAAAGAGACGCGTGACCGGCTTGTACGACCTTGGTGATCCCAAGCGGGCTCTGCGCGCGCTTGTCCGGCCATTCGGCGGGCGGGTGAGAGAACTGACCCCGCTCATCCACATCCTGTCCGAGGACTGATGAAAAATTTAGTCGAGTTCTCCGTCTTAACGTCGCGGGCGAATGATTCGCATTCGCATGGTGACTGGTTTAGAGTGGGGGAATTCGACATATGTCGCAAAGGTCAGTGGTCGCGATGGTGCTGTTTTTTTCCTTCGCAGCGTCTTCGGTTCGGGCCGACGGTCCGCATGGGACTAGGCACGTGGGAGATCCGCCCGGTGTGGAACTCGGCCAAGTACGGCCGGCCGCAAGGGGTGAGAGGACCTTCAATATCCCGGCGCAGCCTTTGACGGACGCCATCAACCTTTTTGGTCGGCAGGCTGGCTTACAGGTGACGATGGATGCGTCCATCGGGGCTGGCGTTCAGGCGCAGGCAGTGTCGGGCACGTTCACGCCGGAGGAAGCCCTCCAGCGCCTGCTGGCCGGGACGAGTATTTCCGGGCGTATCACCAATGACGGCACGGTGATCCTGAGCAAGCCCGTGACAACCGGCGGGGCGATGCAACTCGGGCCGGTGCGCGTGCAGGGGACTGCGGTGCCCTCTCAGGCCATGATCGGCAATACGCCCCCGGCCTACACCGGTGGCCAGGTTGCAATGGGCAGCCAGGTGGGCCTGCTCGGCAATCGCGACTTCATGGACACGCCCTTCAACCAGACCGGCTACACGGCGCAACTGATACAGAATCAGCAGGCGCGAAGCCTGGCGGATGTCGCAGCCAACGACCCTTCGGTACGCAATCAATGGTCGGGAGTAAGCTATACCGCACCGCTGCTGATCCGTGGGTTCGCGGCGAGCAATCAGGACATCGCTTTCGGCGGCCTGTATGGCATCGCGCCCGCAGCCAGCGTGACGCCTGAATATGTCGATCGGGTCGAGATCCTTAAAGGGCCGAGCGCCATGCTCAACGGTATGGCGCCGTTTGGCAGCGTCGGTGGCACGATCAATCTCGTTCCCAAGCGTGCCGGCGACGAGCCGTTGAACGAAGTCACCGCCACCTACGCCTCGAATGCCCAGTTCGGCGGCCATGTCGATTTCGGTCGCCGCTTCGGCGAAGACAAGAACATCGGATTTCGCTTCAACGGAGTCTACCGCAACGGTAATACGCCGGTCGATCGGCAAACGCAGGAGATGGCGGCCGCCGTATTCGGTTTTGATTTCCGCGGCGAGCGATTTCGTGCATCGCTCGACTATGGATACCAGAAGCAAAGGGTCAACTCCCCGCTGAGGCCCACTTACGTCGCGGCCGGGGTACCGGTACCGGCTTCGCCGGGGGGAAGAGCCAATTGGTTCCAGCCCTGGAGCTATTCCGAGAACGAAGATCTTTTCGGCACAGCTCACCTCGAATTCGACATATCTCCTGATTGGACGCTGTTCGCCTCGGCCGGCGCACGCCGCGCGCGCCTCGACAGCCTGATGGGCTTTGCGACCATCACGAATGCCAACGGCAATCTGACAGACGCTCCTTTCAACTTCCCGAGCTGGAGCAACACCAACACGGAGGAGCTGGGAATTCGAGGCAAGGTCGAGACGGGAGCAATCAAGCATAGCTTGGCGTTGACTGGAACTCGTCTTCAGCTCGAGACGGGCAGTCTCTTTCCGGTGATCGCGAGCATTCAATCGAATCTCTATTCGCCGACCTTCATCGCCAAGCCAAATGTGACTTATCTCGATCCACCAAAAACTGGCTCCACCGTGTTGACCAGCCTCGCCTTGGCGGACGTCCTGTCGGCAGCGGATGATCGCATTCAGCTGATCCTTGGCGGCCGTTATCAGCGTGTGCAGATCGGCAATTTCAGCAGCGCCACCGGTGCGATGACATCGTACTACGATCAGGAAGCGATTACGCCGGCCGTGGGCTTCGTGGTCAAGCCGTGGAAAATGGTATCGTTCTACGGCAACTACATTGAAGCGCTTCAGCAGGGGCCAACGGCGCCTGCCGGAACGATGAACACTGGGGAGACGTTTCCTCCCGTGAAGTCGCGGCAATTCGAACTGGGCGCCAAAGTCGATTTTGGCAGATTCGCCAGTACCCTGAGCATCTTCCAGATCGAACAACCGCAAGGGGTCACCAATCCTACGAGCCGAATCTTTTCAGTCAGCGGCCAACAACGCAATCAGGGTCTCGAATGGAACGTCTTCGGCGAACCGCTGCCTGGATTTCGCGCCTTGGGCGGCATCACCCTGCTGGACGGTGTGCAAACCAATACCGGATCGGCTGCGACGAACGGCATGAAGGCGACAGGCGTGCCTGACGTGCAACTCAACCTGGGAGCGGAATGGGATGCGCCTTTCTTGCGCGGGCTCACTTTCGCCGGTCGTGTGATCTACACCAGCGCGCAGTATCTCGACGCGGCTAACACCCAGAGCATCCCGGCGTGGACGCGCTTCGATGCTGGTGTGCGCTACACATTCGACAGGGCGGACGGCAAGCCGATTGCCATCCGCTTCAATGTCGAGAACGTGTTCGACCTGAACTACTGGGCTGCGGCGAGTTCGACGTATGGCTTGTCCAACGGCGCGCCGCGCACCTTCCTGCTGTCGCTGACGTCGGCTTTCTAGGGCGTCACGATGTCCAGCCAAGCTCTGAAACGGTGGGCCTTCGTTCACAAATGGACCAGCCTTGTGTGCACGGTGTTTCTGTTGATGCTGTGCGTGACAGGATTGCCGCTGGTGTTCCGTGAGGAGTTGGCCGATCTGCTGAGCGACGATCCACCTTACGCCGTACTGCCGGCGAATACGCCGATGGCGAATCTCGACGTGATGGTGAGGACGGCGCGGGAACGCTATCCCGGACAAAGCATCAACTTTGTTTTCGTCGACGACGACGAACCGCAAGTGAGCGTGGGAATACTGCCCTCGCCGACAGCGGATCCTGGCCTGATGCACCGGATGAAGTTCGATGCCCGGACCGGTGAGGTACTGAAGGACGTCGCGCCAATGGGTCAGCGATCACCGGATTTTCTCGAAGTGATGCTGCATTTGCACCGCGATCTTTTTATTGATCTGCCGGGTGAACTCTTCTTGGGTGCTATGGGGTTGCTGTTCGTTGCGGCGACGGTGTCGGGCATGGTGCTGTATGCCCCATTTGCTCGCAAGGCCGGCTTTGGCGGAGTGCGCCAGCAGCGCGGACGTCGGACGAGATGGCTCGATCTGCACAATCTGCTGGGAGTGACGACGCTGGCGTGGACGCTGGTAGTGGGAGCAACAGGTGTGATGAACGAGCTGGCGCAACCACTGTTCCTGCTGTGGCAACGCACGGACGTGCAGGCCATGTTGCAGCCCTACCGCGGCCAGCCGGCGCCGCGGGTGGATGAACTATCGTCGGTGCAGGCGGCTTTCCGTACCGTGCAGCAGGCGCTGCCCGGGATGGTGGCAACAAGCGTCGTTTTTCCGGGCAGCCGGTTCGGCACGCCCTATCACTATCTGGTCTGGACGAAGGGTGCGTCACCTCTGACGTCTCGCCTGTTCAGCCCGGTGCTGGTGGACGCACGAACCGGCAAGCTGACGGCGGTGGTGCAGATGCCGTGGTACCTGCGCGCTCTCGAAGTGTCGCGTCCGCTGCATTTCGGCGACTACGGCGGAATGCCACTCAAGGTCATCTGGGCGTTGCTCGATCTGGTGACGATCGTGGTGCTGGGAAGCGGCCTCTATCTATGGCTGTCGCGGCGGCGCTCGCCGATCGAGGCACGGCTGGCCGAACTGCAGGCGGCAGAATGAGCGCGCTGCCGAGGATCTGGACGTGGCCGCTGGTCCTGGCGTTGTTGACGATGATTGGACTGTTGTCGGCGCTGCTGGGCGAGGGCGGAGTGTGGTGGGCGTTGTCCTGGCTGGCTTTGGCGGCGCCGCTTCTTGTCATCGCCGTCTGCCTGCTGAAGGTCGGACAATCTTCGTGATGTCGTTTGCTGGCGGGAGTTCAGGCATGGGCGTTCTTGGCGATTCCGATCTCGAAGCCTTGTTGGCGACGCTGCACGCCAAGAGCGACGAGCAAGTCGAGGCGATGCGTTCCTGGCGTGGAGAGAAAAGCGAGGAAGCGACGTTTTCACCGGAAGAACGCGCTGCGCGCCTCAAGGCCTTCGTTAGCGACAAGCTGGTTGCGCTGGATCGCGACAAGGCGGAGTTTTGCTATCAGCTCTGCCGAGCCACTGGCGCTCGGCAACTCGTGGAGGTCGGCACGTCGTACGGCGTGTCGACCCTCTATCTCGCCGCGGCAGTTCGCGACAATATCGCCGGATCCGGTGGCTCGGGCCGAGTCATTGCCACCGAATACGAGCCCGAAAAGGCGAAGGCTGCCCGCGCCAATTTTTCACGGGCCGGCCTGGATGCGCTCATCGAGCTACGCGAGGGCGATCTGCGCGAGACGCTGAAAGTCATCGGAGATCCGGTGGATTTCATGCTGGTCGATATTTGGATCGACATGGCGCGACCGGCGCTCGAGCTGGTTGCTCCGCACTTGCGCGAGGGAGCGATCGTCATTTGCGATAATACGCAAGCCTATCGCGAAGCATATGCCGACTATTTCGCCTTCATCGGCGATCCTGCCAACGGCTTCCGTACTATGACGCTGCCGTTCAATGGCGGGCTGGAATTGTCCGTGCGCTGCTCACGCTGAAGCGCGCGGTTTTGTGGTGCGTCTCCATTTGGGATGAGTAGATGAGATTGATAGGTTGGTTTGCCGCGGTTTGGTTGGCGCTCATGTCGGCCGTGTTGCCGCCAAGTATAGCACTGGCGCAGGCACCTGCGCCGTCTTCTCCGTCTTCTTCATCGAGCACCGAAGCTCCTCCCGCGGCAACATTGCAGCCTGGCGAATCGCCTGCGGCATCTTCCGGCTCGACGGCGCTGCCCTCGCAGACGTCATCCCAGCCCTCATCCCAGCCCTCCACTCCTTCTGCATCCGCAACCGTCGGCATGTCTTTGCTGCCGCGCGATCTTTCGGTGTGGGGGATGTTCGCGCAGGCAGATTGGCTTGTGCAGGCGGTGATGGTGGGTCTGGCATTTGCGTCGGTGGTGACGTGGACGGTGCTTGTGGCGAAGAGCCTGGAGCTTGCGGCAGCGGTGCGGCGGCAGCGGGTGACTCTGCTCGGTGTGGATCGGGCGCCATCGCTTGCGAACGCGCCGGCGAGCGCCCTGGTGGTGGCGGCGCAGGAGGAGCTGAAGCTGTCGGGGGAGGGCGATCGGGAGGGGGTGAAGGAACGAGTGGCGTCGCGTCTGGAGCGTCTGGAGGCGGCGACCGGGCGGCGGATGCTGCGGGGCACCGGCGTGCTGGCGACGATCGGCTCGACGGCGCCATTCGTGGGGCTGTTCGGGACCGTGTGGGGGATCATGAACGCCTTCATCGGCATTTCGAAGGCGCAGACGACGAACCTGGCGGTGGTGGCGCCGGGAATCGCGGAAGCGCTGCTGGCGACGGCGCTGGGGCTGGCGGCGGCCATTCCGGCGGTGGTGATCTACAACCACTTCTCGCGGCGGATCGCGGCGTACCGGGCGCTGGTGGGGGATACGTCGGCGGCGGTGCTGCGGCTGGTGTCGCGGGACCTTGGACGGGGTTGAGGGGGAGGGGCTGAGCCATGTCCGTCAAGCTCGACCATGGATCGGACGATCTGGAGGAGAACCACGAGATCAACGTCACGCCGTTCATCGACGTGATGCTGGTGCTGCTGATCGTGTTCATGGTGGCGGCGCCGCTGGCGACGGCGGACGTGCCGGTCGACCTGCCGGGGACGACGGCGGAGCGGCAGGCCAGGCCCGATGCGCCGCTGTACCTGACGGTGAAGAGCGACCTGTCGCTGGTGCTGAAGGACCGGCCGGTGAAGCGGGAGGCGCTGGGCCAGGCGCTGGATGAGGCGACGGGCGGCAACAAGCAGGAGCGGATCTTCCTGCGGGCGGACAAGGCGGTGCCGTACGGCGAGCTGATGGAAGCGATGAATGTCTTGCGGGCGGCAGGCTACCTGAAGGTGGCGCTGGTGGGGCTGGAGGAATGAAGGAGGGGCTGCGCTGGATCGGCAGCTTCGTGCTGGTGCTGGGGGTGCACGGGGCGGTGATCGGTGTGGCGCTGGGCTGGACGGCGCCAGTGGCGCCCTATGTGCCGCCGCCGGCGGCGGTGATGGTGGAGCTGGCTCCGAAGCCGGAGGCGCCGGAGGCACCGCCCAACGAGGCGCCCCCGGGTCCGACCTTGAACGAGGTGCTGCCGGAGCCCGATCCGCCGCCGCCGGTGGAGATCAAGCCGCCGGTCGCGGCGGAGGTGGTGCTGCCGGCACCGGAACCGCCGCCGCCGGTGGACCTGAAGCCGCCGCCGAAGAAGGTGGAGAAGCCCAGGCCGAAGCAGAAGCCGCGCCCCCAGGTCACCGCGCCGCAGGCGGCCCCGGAGGAAGCGCCGGTGGCTGCGGCGCCGGCACCGGGCGTGTCGTCGGCGCCGCCATCGAACACGCTGCCGACCTGGAAGGGGTTGTTGCTGGGGCGGCTGGAACGGTTCAAGCGCTACCCGCCGGAGGCCGAGCGGCGGCGCCAGGAAGGCGTCGTCTATGTGCGCTTCACGATGAGCCGGGACGGCCGGGTGCTGACGGCCCGGATCGAGCAGAGCTCCCATGTCGCAAGCCTCGACCAAGAGGGGCTGGCCCTGCTGCAGCGGGCCCAGCCGTTGCCGCCGCTGCCGTCCGACCTGCCGGGCGAGACGTTGGAGCTGGTGGTGCCAATCCAGTTCTTCTTGAGGCATTGAGATGGGGCGGCTGGAGCAGACCTGCCGTGAGCGTGGCGTGAAGCTCACCCAGCCGCGACGGGCGGTGCTGGAGGTGCTGGAGACTTCGCGCGACCATCCCAGCGTGGGCGAAATCCACCGCCGGGTCCGGCAACGTCACCGCATTGCCCTGGCGACGACCTATCGTGTGTTGAACCGGCTGACCGAAGCGGGAGTGCTGACGCGGCACCTGTTCGTCGACAAGGCGCACTACGAGCTGGCAGGCCGCCGCCACCATCACCTGATCGACCGATCCACCGGACGCATCGTCGAGATCGACGATCCGGCCCTTACCGCCCTGCTCGAACAGGCCCTCAACAGGCTCGGCTATCGCCTCGTCGATTATCACCTCGAGCTGACCGGGGAAGTGGAACGATCCGGCTGATCGGCAGAAAGGGGCGATGCTGTTATCGCTGGACCGGAAGCAACACGGCATCTCCAGGCCGGACCTTGGACCAGCACCTGTTGGAATGATTCCTCGCCCGTTCAACCCTTTCTCGGACGGGCCGAGATGTTCTCAGGTACGGACGACGCAAATGTAGTATCGATGTCACTATACTCAGGCATCCAGCGAGTCGATCGCGAGGAGAGGGACACATGTTCATCGCAATGAACCGCTTCCAGGTCATCCTTGGACAGGAGGAGGCGTTCGAGCAAGTCTGGCTATCACGCGATACTCACCTTGTCGCAGTACCGGGATTTATCGAGTTCCATCTATTGCGAGGGCCGACCCAGGAAAATCATACGTTGTTCTCGTCCCACACCGTCTGGCAATCGCGCGAGGATTTCGAGGCGTGGACGCGTTCAGAGGCTTTCCGCAAGGCACATCGCAACGCCGGCGACAACAAGCCGCTCTATCTCGGCCATCCTCACTTCGAGGGCTTCGATGTCATCCAGACGGTAAAGCGCGATATGGCACCACTTGCGGCATCAACCTGAATCGTCGCTGCTCCGAACAGGCCAGCGGAGGGATGAAGGTTCTGGCACACGAGCCGCTTTCGATCGGTACGGCGCACTCGTGGCTGGTGACAGTGAGGAATAGCTGAACAAGGGCGTCATAGAGGGCATCCTGGGTGCGCCGAGCAGCCTTGCGCAAGCCGTGCTTGACTGGACGGACTCGACGACGTCCGACTACCTCGCCTACACTTCGTCTGCACAATCCGATGCCAAGCTGACTTGGCGCGCCGGTATGGTCTACCAATTCGATTTCGGCTTGGCACCATATTTCAGTTACTCGACCTCGTTCCAGCCGACGATCGGCGTCAATGCGCAAAGCCAACCCTTCAAGCCGACCACCGCCGAACAGTTCGAACTCGGCTTCAAGTTCCAGCCAACCGGCTTCAAGAGCTTCTTCATGGCATCTCTGTACCAGGTCACTCAGCAGAACGTTCTTACGATCGACCCAGGTAACGTGCTTTTCCAGGTCCAGACGGGCGAGATCCGCTCCAAAGGAATCGAACTGAGCGCGACGCTCGTTCCCTTCGACGGCCTCAATATCATCGCTGCTTATTCTTACAATGACCCGGTCATCACGCGGGGCAATAGCAACGATATCGGCCACATGCCGGCATTCGTTCCGAACAATACAGCGTCCCTGTGGAGCGACTACACGGTCCACAGTGGTCGTTTGAGGGGCCTACAGTTTGGCGCCGGTATCCGCTACGTCGGATTCACCTATTCAGACACGACCAATACTTTGCAGATTCCGGGATACACGCTTGTCGATGCGATGGTCGGCTACGATCTAGGAGCGCTCAGCCCGAAGCTGGAAGGCACCAAGGTAGCAGTCAATGCTGCCAATCTATTCAATGCGCGCTACATCTCCGAATGCAGCAGTGCGACCAACTGCGTCTATGGCCAAGGGGCAACTGTCTTGGCGACGCTTCGCAAGATGTTCTGAATTCCTTCCAATCAAATAATGGGCAAGCGGCATAGTGGGCCACCTGCTTTGAAATGTAGTTCCGGAGTTCTTGAATTCACATTGCTTCCTGGTCGCAAAATCGGATGAAGGTTCCGCCCGCCCATGCTGGTCCGACCACGAGCATCTCGCCTATCGCATCGGCGGATATCCGCCGACCATCAAGGTAATCTGCTGTCATCTCCAAGTCTGCGGCGAGTGTGAAGCCGGCCAAAAATGGAAGAATCGGGACCTTGGGATTGGGAAGCAGATCGACCAGACCCTTCGGGTCAGTGATCACGATATCAGAGCTCCCCAGTTTGAGACGCCGGATGCGTCCGCCCCGTTCGGCGGGGACTCCGGCGATCGCTGCGTATCGCTTAGCTGTGTCCTCGACGTCCGCCACGCACATGATGACATCCCGGAGTGCTTTCGCGCCGTTGGGATGACGCATGTGGCGGGGCTGCAGGACCAGGTCAGGCGTCTCGTGCTGCGCGATCTGGAAGAGTGCCTCGGGCGCACAATCGGCTGGAAGCGAGAGAGAGCGGGCGCGCATCATCTGCTTGCCTGTTTCGGTGTCGACGGGTCTCTGGAACGGCCGGATTGCGGAGGGGCCTAATCCCGATCGCTCCAGCCGGCGGCGAACCGTATCAAGATCGCTTGTTCCGAGATGAAGGACATGCAGGCCTTCGTAACGGGCGAGCGCGCGATCGAGGTCGAACGCTTCTTTTTGTGCGACCGGTATGCTGTCCCAGCGCGTGCGATCGAGCACGCCAAGCAGTTCCAGATAACTGTCGCGGAAGATGGCATGGCGGTTGCCGGCGCCGACCGGCTCGGGCTCGCCGCCGGGCGACAGCGGAAAGCGCGGCAGGGAAACCGGCGTCAGGGCAAAGCCCAGCCATTCGTACTGCGCGGCAAGCCGGTCGAGATCGCGACCGACCAGGCCGACATGATGGAAACCGTCGATATCGTTGGACAAGATCTGTCTCCTTTCCTTTGTGGATGACGCGATGCTATGGCGCCTCGAACTTGGGGCGGTCGGTGCTCCTGAGTGCAGGGAATAACTTCATCCAGACCGCAGCGACGACGAGAGTCCCAAGTCCGCCGAAGGCCACGGACGGCACGGTCCCGATCAGGGTTGCGACAACGCCGGATTCGAACGCACCGAGTTCGCTGGATGCGCCGATGAACAGCAGGTTCACCGCTGAAACGCGACCGCGCATGGCATCGGGCGTGGCAAGCTGAACCAGCGACGTGCGGATGTTGACGCTCACCATGTCGCTGGCGCCCAGAACAAGGAGCGCCGACAGCGATAGAGCAGGGGAGTGTGAGAAGGCGAATATCAAGGTGGCGATGCCGAATACGCCGACAGCGGCAAACAGCGTCGCGCCAACGCGGCGCTCCGGTGGACGGCGTACCTGCAGGAGGGCGACGAGGCATGCGCCGACGGCCGGCGCGCTTCTCATAAGCCCTAAGCCGACTGGGCCTATATGCAGGACATCGCGCGCGTATATCGGCAAAAGGGCGGTCGTGCTGCCGAGCAGGACCGCGAACAGGTCCAGCGAGATCGCGCCGAGCACGATCGGGTGGGACCAAATGAAGGCAATGCCCTCGGCAATGCGACCCATGCGCGTTTTCAGATCGACGCCTTCGGCCAGTGCCGGCTGCCGCCCGCCAAGCTGCGCCACGCCCAGCATCGCCGCGAAGAAGCCGGTGCCGCAGAGTCCGTAGGCGATCGCCGGGCCAAATGCATAAGCCAGGCCGCCCAGTGCGGGTCCGGCAATGACCGCGACCTGCCAGGCCGAGGATCCGCAAGCGATCGCACGGGGCAGCCGTTCGTCCGGAACGAGCAAGGGCAGCAGGGCTTGACCGGCCGGGTCGGCGAAAGCGCGCGCTGCGCCGAGCACCACCACGATTGCAAAGAAGGACCACAATGAGGACGACGGGCTCAGTGCCCACACAAGGAAGGCGATGGCGCAGAGGCACTGGAGCGCGAGACCGGCGATCAAGACCTTGCGCGGTGAAATCCGATCGCACAGTTCGCCGGCAGGAAGCGTGAGCAGGACCATGGGAGCGAACTGCGCGAGGCCGGCGATGCCAAGGGCCAGCGGCGCGTGCGAAACGTCGTAAATCGTCCAGCCGAAAGCGACAGAGAGTGCCAGTGCCGCGGCTTCCGAAAGAAACCGGACTCCCAGGTAAAGGGGGAGATCGCGCTCACGATACATTTGCTTTGTCCGTTCGCCGCCTTTGGCACTACACCTGCAAGATGTGCATCCCGGTACCGGCTTGGACCGGCATGAAGAATGCGAGCATATTGCTCATATATCTGCGAACGGAGGCGCTATTGGCTACTCGCATTGCCCGGCCGGTAAGCACGATGCGGAAAGAGCCGCGCCAGGCGCGCTCGCGCGCGACAACCGATGCGGTTCTGGACGCCGCGGCTCACATTCTGGGGGAACGGGGGTGGGCTGGCCTTACGACAAATGCCGTTGCCGAAGTGGCAGGCGTCAGCATCGGATCGCTTTATCAGTATTTTCCGAACAAGCTCGCCTTGATCGAGGCTGTGCGGCGGCGGCACTTCGACGATGTCCTGGCCGTCCTGCGCGCTGCGGCAGACGAAAAGACATCGCGCCAACGCCGTATCGCGGCCCTTGTCGATGGCATGATCGCGATCCATAGCCGCTATCCGGCGGCTCACCGGGTACTCCTTGAGGAAAGCCCTCGCGGCGTGGACTCGCGCGAGACCTACGATGTTTTTGAAACGGCATGCCGGAAAAGCTATGAGGCGCTTTTCAGGATAAATTCTCGTCGTGCGGCGGATGTTCGTATCGGTGGGCAGGTGCTTGCCGGCGCTGTCGCCGGCGCTGTTCATGAGGCTGCACGACAGGGCTCGCTGACGTCGCCCACGCTGAGAGCAGAACTCATCAATCTTGTCGTGCTGTTTCTTTCGAAACGCGGGCTTCCATCGCTTTGATGTCAGCGTGTTCGAGGTCCGTGCGACTTCTGCGATGGCGCCGTCTCGACTGAGATTTCGAACATCACGATCAATCCGCTTTCGATCGGCACGGCGAGATTGGGCGCTGCCGTCCACGGACGTCATGCGTGCCGGGTGATGTTTCTCAACGTCCTTCGCGGCGATAACGATTGAGCTGTATGCTCAAGCAACCCTTCGCCACACGAGTGGGCGACTCCAAAGGCCGGGAGCAGTACACTCGCCGCACATGCATATGGGTATTCGGACGATCGTATATCGTCATCAGGCGCTGATTTGCTCCCGACAATCGGGTCGTGAGGCTTTCGATCCGCGGCAATGAAGGCCTCGATAGGGCAACAAGACGGGAGCGATGAGCCGGTTAGTGCCGGGAACTGTGGAGCAGCATAAGGGGAACGTGCAGGGCCGTTGGGGTCCGAGGGATGACATGCGGGCTGACGGAGTTCGTGGTTAAGGACCGAATGGCCGTCTTCTGGGTTTCGGACAGCCAGCGGAGCGATGAGTCATGTCGATGTTCGGGTCTCCTGGCGGCGCGGATAAAGGCTAAGGCCACAATACAGCCCCTCGGGTATCGGCGATCCCGGGGCACGGTCGAGGTTCTTGGCAAGAAAGGTCGGCAGCAGGTGGGTGTGCGGACCGTCGGGAGAGCGACCGCCGGGTGGCGGGATCGGCTGATGCACTTCCACGCGCGCAATCGACGACGCCAGGATTCGGGTCGGGCTCGTTTGCGCAATGACCGCGCCGGCGGCAACGCCGGGTGCGAAGAGATTGAGGCCCCGCGAGGCACGCAATGCCGCGCGGGCATTGGCGTGATCATGCCCAAGCCGGACGAGCATATCGACATGCGGAGCAGCGATGCCGATGTCGAATGTATGCTCGTCGAGTTCGGTGATCGTTGTCCGCCGTGCGCCGACGCGCGTCGTGCAGAAGGCGATTTCACGCGTGCGGCCGGTGTCGTCCAACAATGCGAGAGGCGTGACATCCTGAAGCGAGACGATCTCCAACGCGCCGCGTCGGGTCCTCACGCTGAGAGTCTCGAGATCCAGCGCGAGGTCCGGTTCGTCGGCATCGTATTCGAATTCCGCGATGGCACCGTAGGTGCCTACACTCCAGCCGTTGCCAGAGTCCGCCAAGTGGCGCTGGATGATCAGCTCCGGCGCCTCGTCGAGCTTCACGCAGCGCAAGGACTTTGCGCCCGTTGGGATGGGCGTACCCATCTACTGGAGCCGGAGCACGCCCTGCCAGCGCGAGCGGGGCAGGCCTAGTGTAGGTGCGATGAGCGACAGCACATATAGCCCCACAAGAGCCAATACATTCACTTCCAGAACATAGAGCATGATGCGCGGCGAAAACGCCTCGGCGCCGCTCGGCAGGACCAAGGTGGCCGCCATGAGCACGCCTTCATAGGCGACGAAGGCGGCCACGAAGGCAACCAGCGTCCCCAGGACAGGGCCGGTCCGAAGAGGACGCCCGTTCATTTCGATCGCCGCCATTGCCGAAACCACAGCGGCGATGCCGAGGGCCGCCCCCCAGCCAAAGCTGTCGACCGTCCTCGGATAGTCCAGGAAGCCATAGCCCACGACCTGGTTGGCCAGCCACACCGCAACCATGAGCAGCAAGGCCTCCTGCCTCCTCATGTTTCGGGCGGCCAGCGTTGCCAACGCCACGAACGGCGCCGCGCAGGCAAAGGCCAGGCTGGAGGCGATCGTGGCCACCGTCAGCAGTCCGATCCAGAGCCATGATCTGGCGGTGTCGGATTGATCGCCAACTTGGCCTTGCGTGTCACGAAGCATTCATGCCTCCGGTGATGGATTAGAATGTGGCCTTGACGCCAAAGAACGCCTGGAAGTTCGGAGCCTTGAATCCCTCAGGCTCTTCATACTGTCGGTCAAGGATATTTTCAGCGCGGGCAAACAATTCCACCCCCTTGCGTACCCCCCAACCGGCCGTCGCCCGTATCAGGGTGTAGGGCGAAGGTTGAACAGCGGCGCCTGTCACAGCGTCCAGATCGTGGCGGTTCGATACCTGGTTGAACTCGACCCCGAAGTGGACGTTCTCCCAGGGACGGACCTCGGCCCGGATCCCGAACACGTCCTCGGGGCGCCGCGGCAGGGGCTGATTGAGATCGACATTTATTGCGTGCGTGTAGGTGTAGTTGAAAAACAGGTCGAGCCATTTGAACGGGCTCACCTGGAAGAACACCTCGATACCATCGCTCTGCGCGTTGGACACGTTCTGCAGGGCCGTGTAGGGCGGCGGGCACTGGATCAGGTTGCTGTAGGTATTGAAGAAGTAGGTCAGGCCGACTTTCGCCTTCTTGTTGAACAGGCCCTGCTCGACGCCGAGCTCGTAACCGCGACTGTATTCCGGCTGCAGACTGGGATTGCCGGCGCAGAAGAAGCCTGAACCATACAATTCGAATAGCGATGGCGCCTTGAACGCCGTTCCGTAGGAGGCCTTGAACTTGGTGTCAGTGGAGCGGACGAGGTAGGCCGCGGCCGCGCGCCATGTCGAAACCGTTCCGTATCTGTTGTGCGAGTCCAGCCGGCCCGCGATCGAAAGCGTCAGGTCTTGGAAGAAGGTGCCGCGAAGTTGAGCATACATGCCGGTCTGCGAGGCGGCGCCCCAGCTCTGGACGCCGGTGTTGTTCACGTAAAGCCACGTTTGGTCGAAATCGACGCCGCCCAGGAAGTTGAACTGGTCCGACAGGACGATCTCGTTCTTGAAATCGGCCTGCAGGCGGCGTCCATTGTAATAGGCGTCCTGCGTGAGCGGGAAAGGATTCTGGAAACTGGGGAAATCCTGATCGTGGCGATAGACACTGCCGTAGCCGATGCCGACCGTCGGCTTCCAGCGACTGTCCAGGAAGCTGCCGTCGAACTCGAGCCGATTGAAGAACTGCTGCGCGAACTCCACAGCATTGGGATCGGCGAACGTGATGTGGTCGTACTTGAGTTGCGTGTCGATGTAGCGAGAGAACAGCGAGAGCTGCGCATTGTCGCTCAAGGTAACCCCGAGCCGCGATCCGATATTGATGTTGCGATAGAAGTCGTTGTCCACGTAACCGCCGTTAGGCGGCCAGAAGCGGGGCGGCACGGCCGGCTCGCCCGGTGTGTATAGGCCGGTCGCCGACACATTGTAGTTGAAACGCCCTTCGCTGCCGCGGACGTATCCGCCGGTCGTTGTCCGCAGGCGTGTGCCGAGCTCGGTGAAGATTCCGCCATTTAGCGGGCCCTTGCCGGGCTTGGTCACCATGTTGATGACGCCGCCGATTGCCGATGAGCCGTAAAGCGTGCTCATCGGACCCCGCACGACCTCGATGCGATCGAGGTTCTCGGTCAGGAAGTGGGCGAAGTCGATAGCGCCGTTGGGCGTCGCGGGATCGTTGACGTTCATGCCATCGATCAGCACGACGACATGATTGGAATTCGCGCCGCGCACGAACACGGATGTCTGGGCGCCGACGCCACCAGATTGCTGAACGGAGACCCCGGGCACGGTGCGCAGCACCTCATCGACCGTACGGTACTGGCGCCTCTCCATCTCCTCCCGGGTGATGACAGTGACCGTGCCGGTGACCTTGTCGATCGGGGTCGGTGCGCGATCAGCCGTGACCACCGTATCGGGCATGATCGGCGCAGTTGCGGTCTGGGCACGCGTCGCGAGCGGCACAGACAGAAATACAACCATCAACAGGAAAGAACAGATACGCATCGCAGGACGGCTCCCCAAAGCAGTTCACGCACAAGGCGCGTCACCGCTCGGTTGACCGTCCCGTTGGATTTTCCCGTCCATCGGAAGAGCGACGCTATCGCCGGCAAGTCTTCTGGCTTGCGGGTCATCGCTCCTGCCGGCCTTCCCGGACCGAGGCCCAGTGGCGTCGTGGGCATTCGCTCACCGCTCACAGCTGCGGGTACAGCCGCCGATTGGGCCCCCGGCTCTCGCCGGTGGACGGCACGGCATTCCTTCTTCGCCTCCGGTTAAGGAGGAACCGTCGATGATGAATCGATAGTGAGATAATTCTTGTCAGTCAAGAAGGCGAGCCCGGAGGGATGGTCGCCGACGCAAGAGTCTTCTTCCTTTGAACTGGCAACCTTCAGCCCGACCCTGATGCAAGGAACGGATACTTACGATCATTGGATCCGGAATTCGGCATGAAATATCCGTCGTCGCGGCAGCCAGGGTTTGGCAGCCGTTATCCACTGCGACCTATGTCTGTCGTCGCATTGTAATTAAACCGTCGCCTTCGTGCAGCGTGGCGCGGCTACCCAACGAACGGCGCGTTTCGAGGGTTCGGCATGCTGCGACTTGACGGGTTGGTGAAGAAGTTCGGCGCCAAGCGGGCGGTTGACGGTGTGTCTCTGGTCGTTCCATCAGGCCAATTTGTTGGCGTGATCGGCCAGTCGGGCGCGGGCAAGTCCACCCTCCTGCGGGCGATCAATCGCCTGGACGATCCTACGGCGGGTGACATCCGCTTCGGCGATACCGACGTGATGGCGCTCACGGGACGCGGCTTGCGCCAATGGCGGGCACGCTGCGCGATGATCTTCCAGCAATTCAATCTCGCCGGCCGCCTCGACGTGCTGACCAACGTCATGATGGGGCGAGCTTTCCATGCACCCGTATGGCGCTCCGTCGCCAAGCTCTGGACGGCTGAAGAGAAGGCCATGGGCCTCTCCGCGCTGGAAGGGCTCGATATCGCCCGCCTTGCCGGGCAGCGCGCCGATACGTTGTCAGGCGGCCAACAGCAGCGGGTCGCGATCGCCCGCGCCCTGATCCAGCAACCCGAGATCGTCTTGGCCGACGAGCCGGTTGCTTCGCTCGACCCGCGCAACACCCAGGTGGTGATGGACGCGCTCCTGCACATCAACAAGCATTTCGGCATCACGGTGATCTGCAACCTCCATAGCCTCGACCTTGCGCGGAAGTACTGCGACCGCCTGGTCGGCCTTGCCGCCGGCCGGCTGGTGTTCGATGGCGTTCCGGCCGCGCTGACCGACCATGCAGCACGCGATCTCTATGGCATCGAAGCGGCCGACGTGGTCGGTGGCGGCCAGCGACCGGTCCTGGTGCTGGGTGGTCCGCAGGGCCTGGTGCTGGCCAATTCCTGACTTCCCCTCTTCCCCCAATCCAAGAAGGAGAACGCCATGTTCAACCGCCGACAGGTTCTCGGGACGGCTTTCGCTGTGGGTACCGTGGCCCTCACCGGGTCGGCTCGCGCCGCTGGCTGGCGCGACAAATATCCAGAGCTGGTGATGGGCATCGTTCCAGCCGAAAACGCTTCGGGCGTCGCCGACCGCTATGCACCGTTCGTCGAATATCTCTCCAAGGCTCTTGGAACGAAGGTGACGCTGCGCATCGCCAACGATTACGCCGCGGTGATCGAGGGCCAGCGCAACGGCTCGATCCATATTGCGGGCTATGGCCCTGCCTCTTATGCACGCGCCGTGGTGACTGGCGTCAAGGTCGAGCCGTTCTGCACCACCGTCAACAGCGACGGCACCGTCGGCTACTACTCGGTGTTCTATGTCCGCGCCGACAGCCCCTACCAGGCCATCGACGACCTCAAAGGCAAGAATCTCGGCCTGGTCGATCCGAATTCGACTTCGGGCAACAACGTCCCGCGCTTCATCCTGAACAAGCATCACATCATGCCGGAGAGCTACTTCGCACATGTCACCTATACCGGCAGCCATGAGAATGCCGTCATCGCGCTTCAGCAGAAGACGGTCGACATCGCCGCCAACTGGTGGAACTCCGAGGACGATTCCAACCTGACGCGCATGGTCAAGAAGGGCCTGGCGAAGAAGGAGGACTTTCGGATTATCTCCAAGTCGGATCTGATCCCCAACTCGCCCTACGCCTATCTCACCGACCTGCCGGACGACGCCAAGGCTGCGATCTGGAAAGCTTTCGAGGAAGCACCGACCAAGGACAAGGCCGCTTATGACAAGCTGTCCGACGGCAAGGATCGCGAGTTCAAGCAGGTCGACGCCAAGTACTACGGGACGGTCGTCGAGCTGATCAAGTTCATCGACAGCTTGCGCAAACAGAAGAGCTGATCGCGTCGTTTCAGGGAATCGGCCGGCTGTGTCGTCGTCGCCTATCGTGCAGCTTCCCGAGGCGCAACTTCGGCCACTGCTGGCCGGTTACGAGGCGACCGTTCGGGCGCGCCGCTGGCATACGCTGCTGATCTTTGCGGCTATCGTGGTGGCGCTCGGCCTGTCGAGCATCTCGGCGGAGGTATCGCCTGCGCTGCTTGTCGACAAGATCGGCAACTTCACGAGCTATATCGGCCGGTTGTTCCATCTCGAAAGCGGCGCGGCCGTCTGGACCGATCCGGTGGAATGGTATTGGGGGCTCGGCCGCTGGCTCAGGCTGCTGGGCGAGACGCTGCTGATGGCTTATGTCGGCACCGCGCTCGGGGCGATCGGCGCCTTCTTCCTGGCTTTCCTCGCTGCGGCCAACGTGGCGCCCAATCGCTGGTTGCGCATTGCTGTTCGCCGCTTCTGCGAGCTCTGCCGTACGGTGCCGCAGCTTGTCTTTGCCCTGATATTCGTCATCGCCTTCGGCCTGGGACCGGTGTCCGGCGTGCTGGCCCTGGCCGTCCACTGTGTGGGTGCGCTCGGCAAGCTCTTTGCCGAACTCGTCGAGAACATCGACCTCAAGCCTGTTGAAGGCGTGTCCTCGACCGGGGCTCCCTGGCACGTCGCGATGCGCTTCGGCGCCTTGCCGCAGGTCCTTTCCGGATTCGTCAGTTACACGTTGCTGCGCTTCGAGATCAACGTGCGCGAGGCGGCGGTAATCGGCTTCGTCGGCGCCGGCGGCATCGGCATGGACCTGCTCGAGGCAATCCGCAAATTCTACTACTCGGATGTGTCGGCCATGCTGGTGTTGATCGTCATCACCGTGTCGTTGATCGACACATTGACCAGCATGCTGCGCCATCGGCTGATCGGCCTCGCAGACCGGCACTGATGAGCATTCGGCCGCCCCTTGATATCGACGCGCTGCGGAGTCGTCACCCGCAGCATTTTCAAGGGTGCGGCCGCGACAGGGTGATGGCCCTGGGCGTAGTCGCCGCGGCGATTGCTCTGCTGCTGGTCGGCATGGCCGGTCTCGGCTTTTTCGACAGCAAGATGCTCCAGGGTGCGAGCAAGCTCTGGGAGGTGGTGGGCCACCTGCTGCCGCCCGATCCCGGAAGCTGGTCGCATGTCAGACTTTATGCCTCGGCTCTCGTCGAAACCGTGGCCATCTCGCTGTTGGGGACGTTGTCGGCGGCCTTGCTTGCGATGCCGCTCGGTCTGCTGGCTGCCCGCAACGTGGTCGCGGCGCGGGTGCTGCGTCTCCTGACGCGCCGCTCGCTCGACATGATCCGTAGCGTTGATATCCTTGTCTGGGCCCTGATCTGGATCAATGTCGTGGGGCTGGGGCCGTTCGCCGGCGCGCTCGCCATCATGACCTCGGACATCGGCAGCTTCGGCAAGCTCTTCTCCGAGGCGATCGAGGCGGCCGACCGCCGGCCGGTCGAGGGCGTTGTTGCCGCGGGAGGCAGCCGGCTGCTCGGCGTGCGGTTCGGTATCTTGCCGGAGGTTTTCCCGGTACTGGCGAGCCAGGTCCTCTATTATTTCGAATCGAACACGCGCTCGGCCACCATCATCGGCATCGTCGGCGCAGGCGGCATCGGCCTGCATCTGGCCGAGGCCATACGGGTACTCGAACTGCAACAGGTCTCGTTCATCATCGCCATGATCCTGATCACCGTCGTGCTGATCGACTTCACCTCGAACCAGTTGCGCTTTGCCCTGATCGGCCGGAAGGGACGCGTGGCATGAGCGATACTGCACGATATGCGCTCTACTACGCGCCACGATCTGACGAGGGGTTGGCGCTGGCGGCGAGCCAGTGGCTGGGCTGGAATCCCGAGAACGGGCGGACGCGGCGGTTGACCCTTGTCTCGGGCTTTGCGCTCGATCGGCTCGCGGAAATCACCGCCGATCCACGCCGCTACGGCTTTCACGGCACGCTGAAGCCGCCGATGGCGCTGGCGGCTGATGTCTCGGAGAGTGACTTCATCGCGGCGGTCGGTGCTTTCGCAACGACATTGCGACCCATCATCGTTCCCTCGATGACGCTGGCCGAGCTGTCTGATTTCCTGGCGTTGGTCCCGGCTACACCCTGTCCGGCGTTGCAGGATCTGGCGGATCGCTGCGTGGTCGAGTTCGACGAATTCCGCCGTCCCCCCGACGCGACGGAGCTGGCGCGGCGGCGCGCTGCAGGCCTGTCGCCGCGCCAGGAGCAGCTCCTCACACGCTGGGGTTATCCCTATGTCTTCGAGGAATGGCGCTTCCATCTCACGCTGACCGGCCGCCTTTCGAACGCGACAGAGCGAACAGCAGTGAAGGAGTTGCTGCGCCGGCGTTTCGCCACCTCCATCGGCGCGCCATTGCAGGTGCGTGATCTCTGCGTCTTTCGCCAGAGCGCACCCGATCGCGCCTTCACCGTGCTGGCCCGCTTCAGGCTTGGCGGCGGCCGTCTGGTGAAGAGCGAAGTGTGGCGAGCAAGCTGACCAAGGCACGGGCCGCATGGTCGAGCGGGCCGTCGTTGGCGATCGTGACCAACCGACGGTCGTTCACTGCGTAGGCGGTGCCGCGCTCGAGCCGCGCCAGCACCGCGGCCTTGTCTTCCCGGCCGCGGGCCGCAAGCCGCTCGGCGAGCGCCGCCGGCGGGGCGGTGATCAGGACCGGGCAGAGATCTTCGTCGATGTCGTCCATGCTCTGAAAATGTTCGCGCGATCCTGAAACCACGACGGTAAGGCCGGCGTCGCGCCAGGCCTGGATTTCGCAACCGATGCCGTAGTCGTTGCCGTGTGCGTGCCAGTGGAAGGCGAGCAGGCCGTGGGCGCGTCGTCGCGCGAATTCCGCCCGGGTCAGCGCAATGTGGTTCTCGCCGCCTGTCCCGGCGGGCCGGGTGATATAGCGATGGGCAAATACCACCGGCATGTCGGCCGCCAGGAGCAAGCGGGCCTGCGCGAGCACGGAATCCTTTCCCGCACCCGAGGGACCCATGACGTAGACCAGCGGACCCGGCTTGTTGGCCCGCACGGTCAAACGACTCGCTCGCCTTCGCACCAGACCGAGCGGACGACGGGGGCATCTCCGACCGTGCGCACGCGCATGAGGTCGGCGCGTTTGCCGACGGCGATCTCGCCGCGATCGTTGAGGCTCACCACGTGCGCCGGGTTGAGCGAGGCGAGCTTCACAGCCTCGGGCAGCGAGATGCCGGCAGCGGCGGGCAGGCGGAACACGCCCTCTATCAGGCTGGCCGGAACATAGTCGGACGACAGGATATCGACCTGGCCCGCCCGCACGAGATCGATGGCGGCGATATTCCCGGAGTGCGAGCCGCCCAAAACCAGGTTGGGAGCACCCACTAGCACGGCGAGTCCGGCTTCGTGCGAGGCGTGGGCTGCCTCGCGGGTGGTCGGAAATTCGGCGATGGTCATGCCGTTCTGCACCGCTTCGCGCACGTGCTCTGACGTCGCATCGTCATGGCTGGCGATGGGGAGTGCCCGCGCCTGGGCGCGCGACACGATCTCACTGCGATGGCGCACGGCATTCTTTGCGTGCAGGGTCAAAGCCTCGGTCTGGAAGACCTCGAACTCGTCATTGGTCATGCCGTATTTCTTGGTGTGATAGAGGCGGAGCTTTTCGGGATCGAGGAACTGCCGCTGACCTGGCGTGTGGTCATTGATCGAGATCAGGCCGACGAGTGGCAGATCGATCCAGCGATCCACTGCATCGACCGCGTCGTTCGCCACAATCTCACAACGCAGATGCATGCGATGATCGACCCTCGGCAGTCTCCGCTCGACGGCACTGCAGATGGCCTCGACCATGCGCTCGCGATTGCGCACGCGGTCGGTCTCGCCGCGCACGTCGCCTAGCGCGAGCGAATCGAAGACGGTGGTGATGCCGGCGGCGGCGATCTGCGTATCATGAGCTATCAGAGCGGGCACGCTCGGCCACACGACACCCGGCCGCGGCGCGAAGTGTTTCTCGAGATTGTCGGTGTGCAGCTCGACGAAGCCTGGCAACAGATAGTCGCCGTCAAGATCGATCGCCTCCGGCATGCGAGCGCGACTGTCGCTCAGCACGGCGATGCGCCCGTCGCGGACGACGACAGTGCCTGTGAATTCGGCATCAGCCGTGATGATGCGGCCGTTGGTGAAGACGGCTTCGGTACTCATGCGGGCGCTCCGGGAAGATCGACAGGATACAGGCGCGTGGCGAGCGCATCGCGCACGGCGACGTCGTGGAAGATGCCGACGATGGCTGCGCCAGCCTTGCGGCGGGCGCGGATGAGGTCGATCACGCTGTCGCGGTTGGCCGCGTCGAGCGAGGCGGTCGGCTCGTCGAGCAGCAGCACAGGGTATTCGGCGATCAGCGACCTGGCGATGTTCACGCGCTGCTGTTCGCCGCCCGAGAAGGTCGCGGGTGGCAATGACCACAGCCGATCGGGAATACCCAGGATGCCCAGCAGGAATTCGGCACGCCGGCGCGCCTCCTCCGGCGAAGCACCTAGTCGAAGCATCGGCTCGGCGACCACATCGATCGTCGCCACCCGCGGGATCACCCGCAGGAACTGGCTGACAAAGCCCATGGTGTGCCGACGCACATCGAGTGTTACGCGCGGCTCAGCCCCCACCAGCTCGACCCAGTTAGTGCGATGGCGCACACGGATCGAACCGCTCTGTGGCCGATAGTTGCCGAAGAGCGAGCGCAGAAGCGTGCTCTTGCCGGCGCCGGAAGGTCCGACCAGTGCAAGGCATTCGCCCGGCGCCACATCGAGGGCGACGTCACGCAGCACAGGGAGCGACAGATCGCCCTGCGCATGCATGATGAAGGACTTGTTGAGGGCCTGGACACGAAGGACGAGTGGCATCTCGGTCACACCGGCAGGATCGAGGCGACGAGCATCTGGGTGTAGGCGTGCTGCGGATCGTCCAGCATCTGGTCGGTGAGGCCTGTTTCGACGATGTCGCCACCGTGCATGACCATCAGCCGATGGGTCAGCAGCCGCGCTACGCCGAGGTCGTGCGTCACCAGGACGGCCGAAAGGTGGAAGCTGTCCACCAGGCCGCGCAACAGGTCGAGCAGGCGGGCCTGCACCGAGACATCAAGGCCGCCGGTTGGTTCATCCATGAACACCAGCCGAGGATTGCTCACGAGGTTGCGGGCGATCTGCAGGCGCTGGCGCATACCGCCGGAATAGGCCGCGGGACGGTCGTCCAGCCGGTCGAGACCGATCTCGACGCGCGTCAGCCAGTCCGAGGCCGTGCGGCGGATGTCGCCGTAGTGGCGTGCGCCGATTGCCATCAGCCGCTCGCCGATATTGGCGCCGGCGCTTGCGCCCATGCGCAGGCCCTCGCGTGCGTCCTGATGGACGAAGCCCCATTCGGTACGGGCAAGCAGCCGCCGCCGCGCCTCGGGCAGGCGATGGACATCGACCGTGCCGGCCGAGGCCGTCTCGTAGGCGACATGCCCTTCGTCGGGGATCAGGCGGCCGGCCAGACAATTGAGCAGGGTGGTCTTGCCGGAACCTGACTCGCCCACGATACCCAGTACTTCGCCGGGCCAGAGGTCGAAGTTCACGCCGCGACAGGCGACGCGGCCGCCGAAGCGCTTGGTAACGCCCTTGGCGGACAGGATCGGCGTGGTCATCGGCGCTGCCCATCCTGCCGCTCCTGGCAGTAGTCGGTATCGGAGCAGATGAAACGTCGCTTGCCGGTGTCGTCGACGATCATTTCGTCGAGGAAGCTCTCGGTCGATCCGCAGAGTGCGCAGCACTCGGTCCAACGCTCGATCTCGAAAGGATGATCCTCGAAATCGAGACTCTTGACCGACGTGTAAGGTGGTACGGCATAGATCCGCTTCTCGCGTCCCGCGCCGTAGAGCTGCAGTGCCGGATTGCGGTCGAGCTTGGGATTGTCGAACTTCGGGATGGGCGAGGGGCTCATGATATAGCGCCCATTCACCAGCACCGGATAGTTGTAGGTCTTGGCGATCCGGCCGTGCCGCGCGATGCTTTCGTAGAGGCTCACTTGCATGACGCCGTATTCGCAGAGCGCGTGCAGGGTGCGAGTCTCCGTTTCGCGCGGTTCGAGCATGCGAAGCGGCTCGGGGATCGGCACCTGGAACACTAGGATCTGGCCGTCCTTCAATGACGTCTCCGGCACGCGATGGCGTGTCTGGATGATCGTCGCCTCCTCGGTGCGCGTCGTGGTGGCGACGCCGGCAACGCGAGCGAAGAAGCGGCGGATCGAGACGGCATTGGTCGTGTCGTCGGCGCCCTGGTCGATCACCTTGAGCGTGTCGTCGCGACCGATGATGGCCGCCGTCACCTGGATGCCGCCGGTGCCCCAGCCATAGGGAAGCGGCATCTCGCGGCCGCCGAACGGCACCTGATAGCCCGGTACCGCGACAGCCTTCAGGATCGCGCGCCGGATCATCCGCTTGGTCTGCTCGTCGAGATAGGCGTAGTTGTAGGCGCCTTCTCCGTGGCCGTTCTGCTGGACGGTATCTGGCATGGCGCTACTCGGCCGCCTGATCGAGCGCGGCTTGCTGCTGGCGCGCCTCGACCTCGGCGCGCAGGGCGCGCACGACGACGAGTTCGGACTGGAAGTCGACGTAGTGCGGCAGCTTGAGGTGCTGCACGAAGCCCGAGGCTTCGACATTGTCGCTGTGCGCCAAGACGAATTCTTCGTCCTGTGCTGGCGAGATGACGGCTTCAGAGAGCTCTTCGGCGCGCAGGGCACGATCGACGAGAGCCATCGCCATCGCCTTGCGTTCGGCGTGCCCGAAAGCAAGTCCGTAGCCGCGGGTGAATTGCGGCGGCACGTCGTGCGAGCCTGCGAACTGGTTGACCATGTCGCACTCCGTGACGTCGATCTCGGCGATCTCGATCGGGAAGCCCAGCTCCTCCGGCACGAAGGAGACCGGCACGGCGCCGAAGCGGATCTCGCCTACGAACGGATGGTTGTTGCCGTAGCCGCGCTGGGTCGAATAGCCGAGTGCCAGCAGGAAACCTTCGTCGCCGCGCGCGAGCGCCTGCAGCCGCACCGGCCGGGATGCGGGCAACGTGAGCGGATCGCGGGTGATGTCCTGCGTCGACACACCTGCATCGGCAGGCGGCGGTGGTTCGAGCATGCCTTCGCGTTCCAGTATGTCGCCGACACGCGGAAAGATCTGAGCTGCATCGATGGGCGCGGTCGGCGCCGTGGGACGCTCGCCGTTCGCCATCAGCGAGAAGTCGAGCAGGCGATGGGTGTAATCGAAGGTCGGCCCCAGGACCTGGCCGCCCGGCACGTCCTTGAAGGTGGACGAGATGCGCCGTTCGGCCGACATGCGACTGGTGTCGATAGGTTCGGAATGGCCGAAGCGCGGCAGAGTGGTGCGATAGGCACGCAGCAGGAAGATCGCCTCGATCAGGTCGCCACGCGCCTGCTTGATAGCAAGCGCCGCAAGCTGGCGGTCGTAGCAGGACCCTTCGGTCATCACCCGATCGACCGACTGCGCGAGCTGCTGATCGATCTGGTCGAGCGTCAGTTCAGGCACGTCGCGCGACCCACGCCGGCGATCGGCCAGAAGCTCGAGGGCATGGGCAATCGCCGTCTCTCCGCCTTTGACAGCCACGTACATGTCAACTCTCCACGGCAATGCTGCGGGGAAGCGCCATCAGTTCGGTCCCGGCGACGAAGACGAGATCGACACCACAGGGAAAAAGGGCGCGGTGCGCCGACCATTCGGCGACGAAAGACGCGGGCAGGCCGGCGATACCCACGCATGCCTGGTGCTCGATGCCTGGCCCCCTCAGCGTCAATGGGGGGCCGCCGACAAGCGAAGGCACTTCGATGACCAGCGTGGCCGAACGGTCGGGATAGAGATCGGTACCGATGGCAAAGCCATCGAGAAGTGGCGCGCGCCGCAGCGTCAGAAAGGCGAACTGCGCATCGACTTCGCGGGCAACCAGAGGTGCGCCGGTGTGGAAGCGGACGAAATCGCGTACGATGGGCGAGTCGAGATCTGGGGAAAACCACAGTGGCGTGTCGCGATCGACCAGCATCAGCAGGAATGCGGTCGCCGCCGGGCTCAAGGAGCCGACGCCGGCCAACCCTTCCGTCAAAGAGACGATGCGGCCGGGATGGGCGAAGGCGTCGAGCAGGGTGCGGAACAGTCGCTGGCTGTCATGCGCGGGATCGGCGAGACCAAGGGCGATGTCGCTCATGTGCCGGCCTCGCGTGCGACCGTGAAGAATTCGACCTTTGTCGCGGCCGCCATGGCGGCCCGCAGCCGATGGCGCGCCTTGGCCTCTTGCTCGAGCGGCGCGATGATCTGGTCTTCGATTGGTTGTTGCCATTCGGGAAGCTGTCCCAGGGCGTCAATGGCGGCCACGAGTTCTGCTTGCAGGGGATGGCGGCCGCCGACATAGCCGATGCCGATCTGGCCGCTCGCCAATCGGACCGCGGCGCGAGTCACCGTCATCTCGCCGGCGGCAAAGGGTGCTCCGCTCCCCGAGATACGGCCCTGAAGCATGATCAGGCCAATCTCGGGCCGACGCAGCATGGTATAGGACGGAGTATCGCCGAGCGATTGCCGCAGTATCTGCAGCCGATGGGCCGGCGCTTTTGCCACAACGGAGAGCCAGCGTTGCCGCCGGGCAGGCGAGGTATCGGAGGAGGGAAACAGCAACATCGGTACGCTCTGAAGCGCACCATGCGAAAGCCGGGTTACCGATTGGCCGCCAATTTATGAAGATAAGTTTACGGTTTAGGAAGCTATCCCCAGCATGCATCATGAACGAGCATGTAATCGGGGCGCGCTGTTCGCCGGCAACCGGATACGTAGCGGATATCCAAGGGCGAGTCGTCTGCCAGCCCGCGCAATGGAATCATGTCGGCCGATTGGGTTGCCGACTGCTCGTCACGGCGGTGTCATTCGACAGCGACTTCGCCGACCGGAAACAAGATGTTCTCGCTTCCTCGAGAACGTCATAGTCATCGTCGGCGCGCCGCGGATCGCGGCGTTCGGCGCGGGCGCACTCAGCCTCTACGCTCGCAGCCGCGTGACGTCGACCCTGCGCAGGGAGCAACTCTGGATTCGCTCGTTCAAGGCGCCGGCACACACCATCCGATGGGGCGGCTGCACGCCAACCGGGCCGATCGCGAATTGATCGAGGTTCGTCTTGCCGACGACGATCGCGACCGCCGCGATCAATTGACGCCAGGGGCGGCTGCCATGCCATGAATCCCAAGCGATCCATCCTGCCGCGCTGACCAGTATGGGAATCCAGACACCGAGCACAGCTCTCATGGTGCGTGACGTAATCGGAACATGATCCAGCGCCCGTCGCGCGACAACTCGATTACTGGTCGCAGGCCCTCATCTGTCGGGCCGTTCGCATGTCTGGCGGCATTGCGCGGCCACTGCGTGGTGGATCCTTCATTCCGGAGACGACCTGCAACATTGGCGACAATAAAATTGCTGCACCATCGATTCTGTTCGCGCAGTGCGCAGAAACCTTTCTGCCGATGCGAGCTCGATCGAATTTCAGCTAAGCATGTTCTCCCGAGCGCCTTGATGACCTACTTGTCGAGATGACAACATGTCAGGGCTTGATGTCGTCGAAACGCCTCTCAATCGTCCGGGATTCTGAGCATGACTTCAAACGACTTCTTTCTGTTGTTTGCTGCGTTTGCTGGATTTGTCATCGCCCCAACGCTTCTCTTCTGGGGCTTGGCTCACCTCGTCCATCGTGCCAAGAACGGAAGAGGTGATCCAGGCACTCGGTTCAACGAGAGGGCTGACGAAAGTGACGAGCACAGGAAGGAGGCTAAGCGCTCCAAGGAGGCTACGCGCTCCGAGAAGTTGAGCGCGCGCGTCCTTTGATCGGCTTCGCGACGGCAAGCGCTGGCTGTTCTGGCTTTGGCCGTCGCTTCGACAAAATGACACTGCTGTAGTTCAACTGCTTGCTCTCTGAGTGTGATAGGGCCAACCATCGCGGGCCACCCGTCGGCGCGTCGCTTTGTAGTTTGACAGTCATGGCGCGGCAGCACTCTTCTTCTGCTATGGAGCGGATTCTGTCGCGAGGCTGGTCCGGGTTGGGACAGCCCGGGTCGAGCCGAATTGACCCTATCGCCTATGCAGCAATCGCCGGGCTGGGCATCGCTCTGTGGTGGCTTTCCAAAGAGCATCCGGCGTCGATGCCGATCTGGGCACCTTGGGATTTCTCGTGGTCCGAGTATCTTGCCACGACGCTTGCGTTGTTCTGGTTTTCGCGCGGCCTCATGCGGGAGCCGCCCGAGTTGCGGCCGTCACGTTGGCGGCAAATCGCCTTCGTCTCAGGTCTTCTGGCGACGTATGCGGTACTGCAGACGCGTTTCGACTACATGGCGCAGCACATGTTCTTTCTGAACCGCGGTCAGCACGTGGTCATGCATCATATTGGACCCTTTCTGGCCGTGCTCGGCTGGCCTGGCGGAACGATCAAGCGAGGTATGCCGCGCCGTCTGCGGTCGATCATCGAGCATCGTTTCGTTGTCGCGGCGGTTCGCTTGGTGCAGCAACCGGTCCTGGCGGCCTTCTTGTTCGTCGGCCTGTTCTATTTCTGGCTCATTCCCTCGATTCATTTCCGGGCGATGCTCGACGTCCGGCTTTATGCGATCATGAACTGGACCATGGTGATCGACGGTTTTCTGTTCTGGTCTCTGGTCCTGGATCCACGTCCGAAGCCGCCGGCCCGGGTCTCGTTCGGCGGACGTGCGGGACTGGCATTTGGCGTGATGTTTCCGCAGATCATCCTCGGCGCCCTAATCGCGTTCTCCCACAGGGACCTTTATCCCTATTACGATTTTTGCGGCAGGCTCTTTCCATCCATCAGCGCGCTCAACGACCAGCATATCGGCGGCATTGTGATGTGGATCCCCCCGTCGATGATGAGCGTGCTTGCGGTGGTGCTCGTCCTGAATGCGCTCAGGCGCCATGAGGAGTCTCATCCCGAGGTCGACCCTGCTGCATCCGCGATTGCCGCTCAGGCCGCGCGTTGGACAGGTCGCTAGGCCGATGCCTGGCCGGATCCTGAAGTCGGCGGGTCTCTTGGGGTTGATTCTGGCGGTGCGCCCTGCATTGGCTGCCGAGCCTGGCCTCTCCGTCAGCGATGCCTGGATGCGTGTTGTGCTGTCGTCGCGGCCGGCGGCCGGCTACTTCACTTTGTCGAACGCCTCGGCCAGGGATCGAACGCTGGTCGGCGCCGAAACGCCGGCCTGTGGCCAATTGATGTTGCATCGAAGCGTCCATCAGGGCGGCCAGGACCGGATGGAGATGTTGAAAAGCGTCCCTGTCCCCGCCCATGGAACGGTGAAGTTTGCACCTGGCGGCAATCATCTCATGTGCCTGATGCCCACGACCGACGTTGCACCGGGTCACACTCTCGCGGTTACGCTACGCTTTGCCGACGGCGGTACGCTCGTCGCAACCTTTGCGGTGCGCGGCGCAATGGCGAAGTAGGGGACTACAGCCACCGCTGCAGGCGGACAAGGAAATTGGGTCCACTTGTTTCCTCGATTAGCCGGCGAAGATCAGTCGCCAGGTCCTTGACGTCCGGTTTGGGGGAATCGAAAGACGAAACGAGCAGGCGTGCCGCCCCGGACCGGTCGAAGATGTAGATCGCCGAACTGTGGGTCACCTCATACGGATGATCCTTTGTTCCAGGCGTCACGGAATAGACGAGGCGATACCGTCGCGCCAGCGCTGCGAGTTGATCCGGTGTGCCTCGTAAGCCTTCGACTTGCGGGGCGAAGTTTGCTGCGTACTCGGCGAGCACGGGCAGGGTATCGCGGCGGGGATCGACCGTCACAAAGAGCACGCGAACGTCCGACGAACTTGCGCCGAGCTGCTCCAAGACGTCCGCGAGGTTTGATAGCGTGGTCGGGCAAACATCGGGGCAGAACGTATAGCCCAGATAGAGGAGCACAATCCGGCCACGATAATCCGCCTGCGTGACTTGTTTGCCATCCGACGCCCTGGTCATTGTAAAAGCAAGCGACGATGAGCTTTCCGACACATCCAGCGCGTGCCATTGCGTGGCGCCTGCTTGTCCACTTGGCACCATGATGCCGAGGGTCACGGTGACGACACCGTACAGAGCGCCAAGCCATAGGCGTCCTGCGAACGACCGTGAGAGAGTGTGGCTGTCAGAAGCTCCTAAAAACATGTCCGGCCTCAACATCGTGGATCGCCAGCACCACAGACAGCGCCACAAGAAGGATTCCTATCGCAACGCTTGCCAGTATTAAGGCGAGAAGGCGGTTCCGTCGCTGCCAAGGTGGCGGCCGTCGCTGTAAGAGTACTGCCGCCTGGGCAGAATCGGTCAACGCCGCCGCCTCTTTCTGGCGTGTCATGTGGCTTTCTCCACTGTTCCTTGCATGCATCGAGGATGCTGGGGGCGACAATCGCCGCTTAGGCGAGAGGCCGGTGAACAGGCTCCTCTCATATCCTGGGTTTCGCTACGTCAAAGGTGGCCATTGCCCGCGACCATTCGCCCTGATCGAGTCGGTACGCCAGAAAGCGGTTCAATGGGCGAGGCCGTGCACATGCGCCGGGCTCCAATCACCCGGGAAGATCGGGCGGCAATTTCCAATGGACATCTCCAGGCGAGCTCTTCCATGAGCAGTGCTCCTGGCACGCTGCACCCCGAAGCGGAGGGCCTGACTCTAGGACTCAAAGGATGAGGAGATCGCCTAAACCTTATAGCGGCCGGGTAGCAAGTTCGGCGGCCCCCAAGAGGTTGTTTCCCAAGAGGTTCCCGATCTCGGCGGAGAGCTACTCGAGTTCTTCGAGGATGGTCCCGAGGACAGTGTCCAAGTCGCCAGCCTGGTAGCTGCCTTCCGCCACGTCAGGTTTGCAGTCGAGTTTCGGTCTAAGGGTGGAATTAATCCGAATCGCGACAATCTGGATCGGCGCGTCGCCGATATGCGCTATTCCCGTGAGCAGGATGGAAGGATCATCCGAGGGGCCCTTTTACTCAAGGGCAGTCAGTCATAAGCAGGGTGGGCACAAGACTGCCATTGCAATCACCTCCTGCGCGGGAGTGGGCTCTTTTCAGGTCGGATATACCTTGACGCTGCTGGCCACGGAGTCGGCCACGTGTTCTTTTGTGATCACGCCAGAGATATCTTCAGGCCGTGGAACGCCGCGACCGCGCATGACGAGGGCCATCACTGCATTCCTACGCCAGATGCGACGGATCACGTCGAAAACGATGTCATTCTCGCGCACGATTGTGAAATTGCGGCTTGCGATGTCCCGCAAGGCGACGGTAGGCAGCGCTTCCCCCGATGGATACCTCAGCCCCGTATTGACGCGCAGGACACCCAGGATGCGATTACCCTCGGTGACGACGACGTGGCGCATTCGACCGTGATGGTCGGGCTGAGAGAGAAATGAGCCAAAACTCAACTCCGCGGGCGCCAGGATGAGGTCTGTGTCCATCACCTCTTTGGCGCGGCGGACAAGGAACATGTTTGCATGCAGAGCCTTTGGTATGACGTGGCCACGGCGGAAAAGCTTCAAGGTGTAGATGTTCTCGCGCGACAGAAGGCGCCTGACACCGACGCTGAGTGCAACCGCCACGATCATTGGCAAGACGATATCGTAGTCGCGTGTCATCTCGAAGATCATCGCAACTGCGGTCATCACCGCCCCGGTGCCACCACCAACCATGGCTCCCATGCCAACCATGGCGAAGGAGGGAATATTGATCGTCAACGGCAAATCAAGCGTCGAAAGAATCGCGGCGAAGGCGCCGCCGATTGTGGCGCCCATGAAAAGGGAAGGCGAAAAGATTCCGCCTGAGGAACCAGAGCCCAGACTGAGCGACGTGGCGAGCACCTTGCAAAAGAACAGCAAGAGAAGGAGGCTGGCAGCCGATAACTGGCCGATCAGGATGGCCTGTACCGTTGCGTAGCCGACACCTTCGACGTAGTAGTGGCCGAATTGTTGCTGCAACGCATAGATCAGGATGCCGACGAGCAGCATGCCGACGATGTGCCGCGTGTAGCGCTCCTTGATCCTGTCGAACAGATCTTCAGCAAAATGCAAACCGCGAACGAATCCCGCTGCCGCGACTCCAATGATGGCTCCCAGCAAGGCATAGAGGCAGAGAGTGATTGCCGAGGTGGCGTCAACGCTTATCGGCGCGAGCTGGGGAACTGTGAAGGCCGGTTGCGCGCCGAAAAAGAACCGCCCCACGAACGTTGCCGTGCCCGTGGCAAGCGCCACCGGCAAAAACGTGCGGACGCTGACCTCCGGCATCATCAGTTCAATAGCGAACATTACACCGCCGATCGGAGTGTTGAAGGTCGCCGCGATACCGGACCCGGCACCTGCAGCGACAAGAATGATCCGCTGTCCGGGCGGCATGCGTATGATCTGGCCTAAGGTCGATCCGAGAGCGGATCCAATTTGGATGATGGGACCCTCACGCCCTACGGCGGCGCCACTACCAATGGCGATTGCTGACGCTAGCGATTTGACGACTGCGACCACCGGTCGGATTATTCCGCCCTTATAGTAGATGGCATCCATAACCTCCGGTACGCCATGGCCGCGAGCTTCCGGGGCAAACTTCGTGACAAGGAAAGTGACGGCCAATGCGCCGACCACTGGCACAAGAATCACGAAGGCGCCCCATGGACTGGGCGGAGTGAACAGATTCGCGTCGTAACGCACTGCAAATTGGCCAAGAAACAGGATATTGTGAATCAAGCCAATGAGGTCGCGAAAGCCGACAGCACCAAAACCCGTTACAATGCCGACAACCAGGGCCAGAACGGATAAATAGACCAGCCCGATCCGGCGCGCGTCGTCTGTCGTTTCAATGGGTAAAGCACTCGATTGTTCAATCGAAGAAGAGATCGCGCCCACATCAGCCGGACGATCTGCTGAACGCGAGCCTCCCTGACGTGTCATCGAGTTCTCCATCGGGTTAGAGGCCTGACCGCAAAAAACGACACTTGATCATGATACCTTAGGTCAAACACCGCCATTCGGCTTTCACTCTTGCTCAGGGTAGTCCATTGCGGACGTGCTCGCGATAGGCTGGCCGCTCGCTGAGCTTCTCGAAGTAACGGGTGACTGCCGGGTAGTCGGGTTTCTCGTCGAACTTGAGAGCAAACCAGCGGTTGACCACCAGGCCAATGGGGATGTCGCCGATGGTAAAGGTGTCGCCACAAACGAAGGGGCCGGTATTGCCAAAGTGCTCCTCGAGCTGGCCGACTTCCTTTGTGATCTGCTTGCGCCCGATGTCGATAAACCAGGGATGGTTCCAGGGTGGTTCGTTCAACACGCCACCCAGGAACGCGCCACGCAGCGAGATGGACGTTTCATAGTTGGCCCAATCCATCCACTGCTCGACATAACAGCGTTTCACTGGATCGGCGGGATAGATTTCATCCGGCCCATGTTTGGTCGCGAGATAGCGCACAATCGCATTGGATTCACGCAGTACGACACCGTCGTCGATTACGCAGGGGATCAACCCGATCGGGTTGAGCTTTAAGAATTCCGGTGTCGAGGTCGGTGTGTAGCCACGACCCCAATCCTCCCGCACGAAGGGGATGCTAAGCTCTCCGCAGACCCACAAGACTTTGCGTACGTTAAACGAATTTTTGCGTCCCAGAATTCTGAGCAACTGGCTCTCCCATCGTCCATAAAAGCATCGCTTCGATCACATTGGCTGCTACGCATCTCGGCAAGTGATTCGGGCACGCAAGCAGACAGGTCGGCCAAGCCGTTCTGACGACTGGTCGTGCGATCACAAGTCTTCGAAAGGCATCGGTCTTCAGATGCCTCGGTTCGTTATGATAACTCCTAATTTAACATTGATCTCTTGGTTTGAACGCTCCGCAATCGCGTTGCGGAGGATTGCATTCATCGTTTCCAGCTCAGGATAGGATAGTAAGTGTAATTGGAACCCGCGTGCGCGGACCGCGCGGCGCCATCGCGGCCGATGATGAAGATGCGAGAGGCTGGTAAATGTCAGAAGCCTGTTTGGGGGCCTGGCAAACGACAGCTTGAGGCCTGATCTGGATCAAGGAACCGTGCGGCTCGTAGTGCGATGGTTACGAATGAGGCAAGTGACGCAACCAGCCGGCAAGGTGCCCGTCGGCCGAAGCGATGACGCTGGAACTCCCGGACGGTCTGGGGTAGCCGCTCGTTCTCGATCTGCTTGGCGATCGCCATCGTTTCGAGCAGGCCCGGGGGTTGCTAGGCGGGTCGGCGGCCCGCACATTCACCGGCACCACAGCCATCGGCCGCTACGAGTTCGCTGGCCGTCGTTCCCATAACCCGATGAATCGGCGGACCGGTCAGATCGTTGAAATCGACGATGGCGTGCTTACGGTTCCTGCCCTGCGCGAGCAGGCTGTCGGCTGGTTCGGCTATCGTCGCACGGAATATTCCAGTCCGCCTTTCAAGGGAAGGAGCGTCGACTGGAAGCCGTTCGCCTGATCACGTATCCAGCCAATGTAGGACCGATAGTGGGTTCCCGAGCAGCCAACAGCGTCGGTCAGCACGACAGCACCCGGACGCAGGCGGGGTGCAAGCAGCTTCACGATATCGAGGGCGTGCTTCGGTGGACCGCTGTTCAGCACGAGATCGATCTTTTCAGGACCGGTAGCGAGGATCGCCGGCGTCTCGCCCACGCGGACCTCGATGATGTCGGCCAACCCCGCTTCCTCGAAGTTCCGCTGTGCCACGCGAGCCCTTTCAGCCACGCTTTCCGTGGTGACCATGCATCCACCGCCGTTGGCGCGAAGGGCGGCCGCCAGCCAGATCGCTAAGATGCCGAGCGAAGAGCCGAGCTCGACAATCGTGCGCGCTCGCAACGTCCGTGCCGTCAGATAGCCAAACGCTGCCTGGCGCTCGTCGATCGCGATATGCTTTTCTGGCGTCGCGTCTTCCGCCATGAACGGCGCGGGATGGTTAGCCAGGGCGGCTGACAGGTGGCGCAATCGATTGGTCCGGGCCGAGACGGCCAACCATCGGGCTTCGCGATGGAGGCGGCGTAATACGGCTGCGATCCGCTCGTCCTCCAGAACACCAAACGGATCAGCGTTCTTTACGGCGACCATCGCGATCAGTCCCGGGCCTGGCCCTGCCGCCAATAGCCCATCAGGTTTGTCGCCGACCGCGGCAGGCCGCGTTCCTCGAGCAGAAGCTGGCGGATGGTCCTGACGGCGCCGGCCTCGCCAGCAACCCAGGCATAGAAGCTGCCATCCTGCGGTGTTGCCTGGGTTTCCCAGAGGATCGTCCGGTCGACGTCGATATCGGCCAGAGGGAAAGTCGCTGCTGGAGGTCGCAGCCCGGTTGGTATCTTGGTCGTGCGCGCGGCATCGATCAGGAAATCGCCCGGAGCGCACGGACTGCCTTGCCGCACCGCCCAGTGCAGCTGCAATGCTGGCCAAGTGGGCAGCGCCAGGCAATCGCCCACAGTTGGAACTTCGAGATGTATCTCCGTCATCGGCGGATGGGCAGTGCAGGCCAACTCTTCCATGATGCCGGCCACGGCCGGCAGGGCGGTTTCGTCTGCGAGCAACAGGAGTCGATCCAGATGCGGCGGCGGCCGCCATTCGTAGCCACCGGGATCGCCGTCGAACTCGCTGTCCGGAGCAACGATCTGGAGCTTGGCGCCTGTCTCTGCGGAGAGCGCCCAGCGTGAAGCCGGTCCTGTGCTGCCATGCAGGACGAAGTCGATATCGACTTCACAATTCGACGAGCGCAACGCGCGGATGGTGTAGGTTCGGCGCGGTGGCCGATTGGGTGGACTCATGGTCTGGTAATCCGTCAGCCAGGTATCGCGTGACAGGGACGGTGGCCTGCCGGCTGGATCGGGAAAGAAGACCTTGATTCGCTGGTCGGGTGCGCAAGTGCGCATCTTGGCGACACTGGGGCCACCGAAGGTGAAGCGGCAGAGAGACGGTGAGAGCCGCGTCCGGTGCAGCAGTGTCACATCGAACAGGCGATAGGGGCGCCTCGTTACGGATGGCTCCTGAACCTGGGCTTGGACAAGCATGGAAGACGATGGGCTCGGTAGCGGAAGCTTGCCGTCACCAGTCATGGCTCACGGCCTTCTGGTCATGTACCGACAGCTCAAGCCCACCGCTGAACGGCCGCGTCAGGGTGCGGAAGCCGTTGGCCGATCGTTGATGAAGGCGAAGAAGTCCGCGCAGGCATTGCGACAGGCTTGCCGCACGGAGCGGACGGTTTGGAGTCTGCACGGTCTCAAGGGCGACCTCCGCGGTGGGCAGTCGGATCGGTCCGACAGGCCCTTCATTGACAGGGTGGTTGACATAATGCAATTGATAATTAATC
>JAFEBU010000058.1 GCA_018242505.1 Pseudomonadota bacterium | reverse complement strand
GATCCGACGCTCGCGACCGAGCCGTGGGTGAATTTCTCGTCCGGCTACATCCAGCGGGCGCTTCAGCACCAGCCCAAGCAGGGCTCGAAGCGGCCATGGAAACTCTATCAGAACTACGTGTTCGATCTCACGAGCCTACGCTTCGGTGCCCTGCGCGACCGTGCCATGACCTTTGCCCGTTGACGCAGCAGGCGCCAGCGCCGCCGGTCGTGCTGGGACAGCCCATCGGAATCCGTCGATGAAGACCCGGCCAAGCTTCATGAAGGGCAGCTCGATATAGCTGTAGGAGACCTGTGCAACGCCAAGGGCAATCGCCACCGTGACGAGCACAACGGCCGCGAAGAGCGGTACCTCGTACTGTTGCATCATCTCGGGAGACAAGGTCGCGTAGATCGCGCGCACGGCGAGCGTCAGGATGAAATAGTGCCAGAGGTAGAAGGAGTAGGAGAGCCTGCCATTCCAGCGCAGCAGCGGATGCTCCAGCGACGAAAGCGCGGGCCGGCCTTCAGACCGCACGACCAGGCTGATGATGCCGAAGGCTCCCATCACCTCGATCAGGATCACCAGCGGCGATCGTGTTGCCGCGAAGGTGTTGGGGAGCACCGTCAGGAGATAGAAAAAGCCCAAGGCCGGCCAGCATCCGCCGAGTGCCCGCTCGACAGCGTCCGCGAGCGCGAGGCCGCGCGTCTCGACCAGCATGCCGACGTAGAAGACGAAGAGGTACCTTGACCACAACTGGTTCCAGTTGAGCAGGGACAGGCCGATCAGGGCGGCGAGCACGGCAAAATCGAGCCAGCCGCTCCTTCTGCGACTGAGGTTGTGGAAGAGCGGTAACAAAGGGGCCGCACATACCTCGGCGTAGAGGGACCAGACGACCAGATTGAGAGACCAGCCTGCCATCGTGAGCGTGCCGATCACGGTCTTGAGTCTCAACGGATTGAAGGACTCACCGTTCAACCAGGCGACATGCAGAGGAGTCATGTCGCGATAGGCCGAAAAGTCGATCGGCGGGGTTCCCATCAGGAATAGCCAGGCGAGGCCGATGATGCCGATGGTTGCGACAATGTGCGCCGGATAGAGCCGGAAGATCCGGCGGACCAGGAAGATGACGTAGCTGCCTCGCCGTCCGTCGAGGGCGCGGCCGATCACGACGCCGCTGATCACGAAGAATATGATCACGGCGGTTTCGCCGTTCAGGAACCCGTCGACGACATCGATGACGAAACCGCGCACGGACGAGTGGTCGAGCAGGACGACATCGCTCTTGTTGAGCAGCAGGAAGCCCAGCGCGTGTGTGATGGCCACGCAAAGTGCTGCCAGCCCGCGCACTGACTCGATTCGAATGAGGAAACGAGGTTTGTCTGCCGAGGACGCGGCTTCCGCCGGCCCTCGTCGTAGAGCGGCCTCATCGGCTGCAACTCCGCGATCCATTGCTCCCCTTCCATTGCACGCCACAGTCGGCAAAAGCCGACGGCCGACGGGACATGTTATTCGCAGTTATTCGCAGTCGTTGTGACGTGAGCGAGTCAAAGTTATGACCGCCTTGATCAAACTTTCACCGACGGTTCGCCCTGCACCAACCAGTGGCTGCACGCGCCAAGCAGGGATACGTTCGCGCGCGCAACGTCGCGAGGATCGATGCACCCACAAGCCGGGAAGGGCCGCATGTTCCAGGGGTTGCACGGGCGGCCGGGCATCCTGCTGCTGCCCAATCCATGGGATGCCGGAACGGCCAATCTCCTGCAGTCGCTGGGCTTCGAGGCGTCCGCGACCGCGAGCCTTGGTGATGAGTGCCGCCGATCCGTCGCTCACCGCGGATCAGATGGCGGCGGTGGTGTGAAACGCCTCAGCGTCGGTGGTGCGCTGTCGCGGCGGGCGCTGGATGTTTGGTCCCGGGATTTGCTAGGGCGGATTGAGGGCGAAGTCGCCCGGCCAATACACGGAGTAGACCATCATAACTGATGTGGTCGTGCTCGTTGAGAATCAGTTCGTTAAGAATCAGATCGCCGAGGATCAACGCTCGGCAGTAATCGCACCCCTTGGTGAATTCAGTGCATTGAATTCTGTGCAGCACGTAGCTCTGAATTTTATCCAAGTCCGATCCATCTCCTGTTGCGCGAGGGCGATCGAATCGCGGATGGCCTTATCGGACATGGCAACTGGGACTGGTTGTATCGAAGTTCTCTCCGGTGTTGCACATCTTCGCAACGTTGCTGCGAATTTTCGCAATCGCGCGGCTTTGGACGACAACTTATGGAAAGAGCTTGAGGAGATCGCACGCGCACAGCCAGGAAGGACCTGTCCCATAGGGCTTCCTTCCATTGCCTGGAAAACACTGCTCCATCAAACCCAGGGATCAAACATCCAGCAGGCTTCATGAAGAGGGCGTGCAAGGTGAAAGTCAGCGGCCTTGTCTGGATGCGCGAAGCGATGCCGACCGGCGAGTTGAAGCCCGCCCTCAGCACCTCACGTTCAAAGGTTGCCCGGAGCGATCGCCACCGCGTGTACACTGGCGCGCTTGGCGACGAGCGCGAGCTTGCCGTCCGGCGTCACGCCGACGACGCGATCGCCGTCGAATGGCAGGCTGAGCTTTTGCGCGCCGTCCGGTGCATCCAGCACCAAGCGCCTGTTGCTGACGCGCAGGAGGCTGCCGTCGGGCAGCAAGCCGGCGAAGGTGCCGTCGCGGCTCTCCAGGTTGTCTTCGCCGTCGAGCTTCCAGACCAGCAGATGCGGTGGCAGGTTTGGCGGCGTGTCGTGCAGCACGACCATCTTGCCGTCCGCCGAGATGTCGAGCCGGGGTGCCGTCAGGCCCGAGACAGCGAGCTTGCGCTGCCGGATCGGCTGTCCCTCGCGCGTCCACGCGACGAGGCGTCCGTCCGAAGTGTAGATCGCGATCACGCCGGAAGAAGCGACGGCGGCCTCGGGAACGAACTTTTCCTGGCCGCCGAAGGCCATGCGGCCGAGGACTCGACCGTCGAGATCCAGCACCAGAAAGCCTGTGCCGTCCGGCATGGGACGCAGGATACGGTCATCGAGCAGGAGCGTGCCGGCAAGAGTCAGGTCCTGCGGTCCGGTAGGGAAGCGCATCGGTCGGCCGACGCGATTCCAGTTCTGATCGAACACCTCGAACTGGGTATCGGGAGCCAGCACGCCCACCTTGCGCCCGCTGGGGGATACAAGCAGTCGCGGCGGCCGGTCGTCGGCCCCCGACGCCGCCGGTCCGCTTTTCCAGAGCTGGAGGGCCTCGCGGCTTTCTCGACCGTCGAGCTGCCAGACCTGTAGCCGGCCATCGGCATGCAGGGCCGCCAGTTGCGTACCGCCGGCGATTGCGTGCGTGGCGATAGGGTGTCCAAAATCGCCGAACGGGCGCGCCAGCCGTTGACCGTCGCCGGCGAGCAACACAAGGCCCTCAGCGGCAGCCACGACGATTCGGGTTCCATCCGAGGCGACGGCAATCCGCGTCGATCCATTTGGAGCGGCCTCGTCATGCAGAAGATGGCCGTCCGGATCGAGAAAATGCAGGCGGTCGGCCGACAGGACGAGGAAACCTTGCTTGTTGGGCAGGCCGGCGGCGTCTGCCGGGCCGTCGATTCCGTCCAGGGGACGCGGAACGCCGAGATGCTCCGGAGCGACCGGCAAGATGTCTGCGCCTCCCGATGCGCCATAGGCCGTGACCAGGGCGCTACCGTCGGCGGAAAAGGCATAACGCTTGACGTACGGATGCTGGATGTCCGCCGGCATCAGCCGCGCGCCATCCTGGCGGACGATGCGGAGGTCGCCACAAAGGCCGCTGAATGCCAAAAGCCGCTCGTCGGGCGAGAAGGCAGGTGCGCGCTCGATACCGGCAGGCGGACAGGTCGCGCCTGGCTCCGTGGGCTGGCCGAGGGTGATGGTGGGACCATTCGGCCGACCGTCAGCCGCAACCAGGCGCAAGGTCTGGGACAGGCGCAGGGCAAGATCTCGGCTGACCGGCGCGGTCCCGATGCCAAGAATCGGCTCCGCCAGCGTCGCCAGCGTGTCCGGCGCGCTGCCGTCGAGCGGCCAGCGTTCGAGCCGGCCGTCGTCGGCGCCAGTGACGATGTGGTCGCCGTCGAGCCATGCGGCCGAGGCGAAGATGCCCGGCAATGTGCGGACGATCTCGGCGCGACCGCCTCGCGTCACCTGGACGACATCCACCTGCAGCCGACCCTGGGCATCGGAGATGGCAAGCAGCACCATGTCGACCTTGCCCGGCCGGAAAGCGAGAAGAGCGACGCTCTCGGGGTCATAGACGGGAAGAGCGGTCTGGGCGCTGGCTGACGCAAACACCACGAGAGCAGCAAGCACGCCTGCCGCCAATGCCACCGCGCTGCGCCACCGATTGCCTGAGCGGATCATCCGCCTTTTCTTCCCCCAACGCTGGGGCGAGGGTAGGCATGTCGCGCGACGACGACAAGGCCGCGACGGTCACGCGGCCTGTCGATAATCCAGCGCGGCCGATGCCGGAATGGGATCGGGCCGATCTGGTGCAGAAGCGACGCTAAACCGCAGTGGACGCGCGCGGCGGCCATCAGCCGGTCGCGAAGGACTGTCATGATCAGGAAGGGCTCCCCGATCGGCCGTCACGATGGTTCCATGCCGAGGAGCCAGCCGACATGACGGCCGTGCCAGGTCGCTTCGGCGATATAGCAGTCGTCCTCCGTCCAGTAGCCGCGCTGCCCGGACGCCGCGCTGGACGTCGATATCGAAGGTGGTCCACCATTGGCGATAGGGCGCGGCGGCGCGCCAGTGCAGCGACACCAGTGCGCAGCGTCGGTGCGGCCGAGCCAGGTTTGGCCCGGTAGCGAAGTCGTCGAAGCGGCACTCGGGACGCAGGATGGCGAGCCTGCCATCGAGATCGTGGGCATTCCCGGCCGCGAGATGCGGCGCAGCAGGTCGGCAAGGAGTTGGTTCAGGCAGCGACCACAATATATTCGAGTACGAATAAGACGTAAGAAGGCTGATATGAACCGCAAGATCCCGCCGCAACCTGCGGCCCATGCCATTCCCGTCGCGGGGGAGGGCAAGCGCGGCCCCGGGGGCCATCTCGGTTATCTGCTGCGTCAGGCCCAGGCTTCCGTACGCGGTGCCATGGAACGCACTTTGTCCGACCTCGACGTGACGTCGGCGCAATTCGGCGTGCTCACGATGATCGGCGCCTATCCGGGCGTCTCGGGGGCCGATCTGGCGCGGCTAACCTACCTCACGCCACAGACCATCAATGTGATTGTCGGCAATCTCGAGCGCGATGGTGCGATCCAGAAGAGCGCACACGCAACACACGGCCGCATTCTTCGGCTCTACGCGACGGCCAAGGGACAGGCGCTGCTCAAGCGCTGCCGCACCCGTGTCGCCGAGATCGAGTCGGAAATCGCCGGCCTGCTCAACAAGGATGAGGAACGGATCGTCCGCCGCTGGCTGAGCGAGGTCGGCGAACGGCTGACCGAGACTCGTCGATGAAGAGTCACGATGTATTGATCATCGGCGGCGGCGTCATGGGCTCGTCGATCGCCTATCACCTGGCTGGCGATCCGGCTTTTGCCGGCAAGGTGACGGTGGTCGAGCGCGATCCGAGCTATGCGCGGGCCTCGTCGGCGCTGTCGGCGAGTTCGATTCGCCAGCAATTCTCCACGCCCCTCAATATCCATCTCTCGCGCTATGGCATCGGCTTCCTGCGCCGGGCACAGGACCTCCTGGGCGTCGATCTGGCGCTGAAGGAGGGAGGCTATCTCTTCCTCGCGACGGCGGCGGGCGAGGCCGTGCTGCGGGCCAACAATGCTGTGCAGCGTGCCGAGTGCTGTTCGGTCGAGCTGCTCGAACCGGCCGGGCTCGCGCAGCGCTTTCCCTGGATGGCGACCGACGGGCTGGCGCTCGCTTCGTTGGGCACCGCCAACGAAGGCTGGTTCGACGGGCCGTCGCTGATGCAGGCTTTCCGCCGGTCAGCTCGGGATCGCGGCGCTGTCTATGTGGCGGACGAAGCGGTGGGACTGGGTCCGAATCATGTCGACCTGCGCGCGAACGGCCGGTTGGAGGCGGGCACGATCGTGGTCGCTGCGGGCGCGTGGTCGGGCGACGTGGCGGCGATGACGGGCATCGCCTTGCCGGTGGAACCGCGGCGCCGCTCGGTGTTCGTGTTCGATGCGCGCCAGCCGCCGGGGCTGACTCCGCTCACCATCGATCCGTCCGGCGTCTGGTTCCGGCCTGAAGGCCGCTTCTATATCGGCGGCACGACACCGGCCGAAGGCAACGATCCTGCCGGCGCGCCGCTTGAGGTGCAGCACCAGGAATGGGACGAGATGGTGTGGCCCGCGCTCGCGGCGCGCGTGCCGGCCTTCGAAGCGGCCAAGGTGGTGAATTCCTGGGCCGGCTACTACGAGTACAATACCTTCGACCAGAACGGCATCGTCGGCCGGCATCCGAAAATCGAGAGCGTGATTTTTGCCACGGGATTCTCCGGCCACGGCATCCAGCAATCGCCCGCGGTCGGTCGAGCGGTGGCGGAGCTGATCCTGCATGGCAGCTTCCGGACCCTAGATCTTTTGCCGTTCGGATATGAGCGGATATCCGCAGGCCGACCTATCCGGGAACTGAACGTGGTGTGATAGGCTCTCTTCTCCTGAGGAAGGAAGAGTAACGTGCCCGATCAAACCTTGGTCAATTCGGACCTGCAATCCGCGCTTGCGGAGGCGCGCCAAGCCTATATCGATCGCAATCCCAAGAGCTTCGCGCGCCACGAGGAAGCTTGCCAAGCGATGCCCGGCGGCAATACGCGCACGACGCTCCACAACGCGCCGTTTCCGCTCACCGTCGTGCGCGGCCAGGGCTGCCGGCTGTGGGATGCCGACGGCCACGAATATATCGATGTGCTGGGCGAATACACCGCGGGCATCTACGGGCACTCCCATCCCGTGATCCGCGCCGCCATCGACCGCGCTCTCGATCACGGCTGGAACTATGCCGGCCGCAACGCCTACGAGGCCCAACTGGCGGGGCTGATCGCGGATCGCATTCCCTCGATCGATCTGGTGCGCTTCACCAATTCGGGCACCGAGGGCAACGTGATGGCGCTGGCGGGCGCGCGCGTCTTTGCCCAACGCAAGGGACGCACCAATGCGACCAAGGTCATGGTGTTTCGTGGCGGCTATCACGGCGGAGTGCTCTATTTCGTGAGCGGCGGCAGCCCCGTGAACATGCCCTACGAGTTTGTCGTTGCACCCTACAATGACATCGAGGGCACGCGCGCGCTTCTCGGCGGGCACGGTGAGCAGATCTTCGCCGTGCTGGTCGAGCCGATGCAGGGTAGTCACGGCTGCCTGCCCGGTGATCCGGCCTTCCTCAAGATGTTGCGTGAGGAGCCCAGGGCCCGGGGCACCACGCTGATCTTCGATGAGGTGACGACCTCCCGCCTCTCGCCGGGCGGCCTGCAGGCCAGGCTC
>JAFEBU010000057.1 GCA_018242505.1 Pseudomonadota bacterium | reverse complement strand
GTGTCTCGGTTTTCCACATCGAGTAGGCGCTGAGCAGACACGAACAACCCGACATAGTTATCTTGGCGGAGTCTCTGCAGAACGTCGGTATCGGTCGCCTCGTTGTGCCGCGCCGCTCGGGCGTGGAATTGAAGGGCTCGCAGCAAGAGAGTCTTTCCGCACCCTCGCATGCCTGTAACGACAAGAGGCCCTGGCGTGCTGATGCGAGCCAACCATGCGCCTTCCGGATCAACTAAGAGGCGAGGGACATGCCAAGCATCGAGCGTTTGCGCGTTGTAGGACGAACCGAACGTGCGAAGGCGCAATTGCTCACGCCAAGGACGCCACGGCTCCGCAGTGCGAAAGTACTCGGACTCAATAAGTCTGATGAAGTCTTCGGCCGAGGGAGTCCGCTGGTTCTCTATCGGAGGGGCGATCAATTGCACGATCAGCTGAAGCGCGTGCATAACGCGAGAGTCAAGATCGATGGTCGAATCCAGATTCTTCTGTAGTTGGTCAACCATTGCTTGGATGTGGCTTGCGATCCAGTGCAGGTCACCGCGGTATTGACCTCCAGATCGACGATCGGGGGAAAGCGATCCCAAATCAATCGCGACAGCCCTAACACCTGGATCCATCGCGCCTTGGCGCTGCATACCCTTCGAAAGCTTCTCGACTATGATGTTGTCGGCGTGAAGATCGTTATGATTGATAAGGTGCCGCTCTAACTCCGCCTTCATATGAAACAGGTCGGCCGCGACTTGCGCGGCTGTTGCAGCGGATAGCGGTTGTTCCCCTCTCAAGTAGTCGCCGAGTAGAAATCCGTCTAAGTGCTGCAGGACGGCGACGTGGCACGGCAGGGACACATCGCCAAATTTAACCTCAGCGGTGAACAAATCGGTTATACCGACAACGTGATCGGCATCGGCCGCCACCTCGCTGTGCTTCCCACATTCCGCTTCAAAGTCTTTCTTGAAGTACTTGTACATCTCCACTGGAATGACTTTGAGGACATGCTTCGTCCTGAGAGGCCCTTGCCGTTCTGCAACATATGTCGCTCCATAGAAGCCGCGACTAAGTGGCTTCAAAATCGAATACGGCCTTATGCTGGAAGGCGCATGGGTCAACGGAAATCCGTATGTTCGACTACAAGTCGGACATACATCATCTAGCGACTTTTCGTTGAAATCGCTTTGGGGGCAGAAGAAGCAACAATATTTTCCTATTTTAGCCAAGAATCGGCTCTCCAACAGTTGTGGGCGGCGTTTCAAGCATATTGATGCACTTCCCGGCCTCTTCGGAAAATTCCCTAGCCGTGGAACTGGCGCGAACAGTCATTATTGGATCTCCTTTCGCAACCAGCCGATCGCTCTCCATCAGAAGTATAACTCCTGCTGGGTCGGGATAGTCGCCATCTTCGCCGCGCTGCGACTGGCGAGCGGTAATCAGATGCCGTAAGCGGTTTAGATCGACACAAGGAAATCCACTCCTCGGTGCGCACAAGGTTATCTTGTGCCCCTCGGCAATGTCGTTTGCCGTTGATTCAAACCCATCAAGGGAACCGCCTTGGGCCTCCACATTATCCGCAAACGTTGCGTATAGGCTCCTGGTCGGTTTGGGGTCAGGATCGGCACCGATAGTTACATCCGCCATCCAAGTGCATGCGTCCGCGTGCCTTTGTAACCATGGCTCGGCCCTTCCGGCGAATAGCCGACTGAGAGCAAGCAATGATTCGCCTCGACCGATGTACGGCTGGTAGGGTCGCGTCGCGTCCGTCAAAATACATCGGGCCTCAATTTCCAGTGCTAACGCCACTCTGCAATAAAGCCGCGCATTTTTTCGCGCGGTCTCAAAATTAGAGCCGAAATTTCCGTGGGGGGCGACGCGCACGTCAAGACCAGCGCGACGCACCCCGACTGCAATCTTCTTCGAAAGGAGACTTGCTACTACCAGCGAGGGAACTGCCTGGGCGCCGACCCTCTGACGCAGCGCAAACAGCTCCGCATCAAGAGGTGCGATCATTTCGCCAGCAACGAAGTGGGCGTATCCACAGCGCTCAAGAATAGCGGACACGCCCTCCGTTGAGAGGCGAATCCTATAGTTTGGAATGCGAGAAAGTACGTCAATCCCGCCTGCCGGCCGCCCGGGGACCCCCAATTTGGGAACGGCGAACCCAGCTAAGCGAAGAAACAGCGGGCAGAGCAGCGTCGACAGTGATGAAGGTCCGCCAGTCGAAGCCACGTCTGCCGTCTTGCCGATATGGGTCAGCGTTTGACCCGACGCGGCCATTTCCTTCGCTAACGTGGCAATGCCTTGAGTATTAAGCTGACCTTGCCGAGCCGCCGAGATGGCTTCGAGGAGAGCATTTTCCTTTGAATTTCCGCCATCCATCGAGTTCTCCCCGATCTGCCTAGGGCTTAGACAGTGAAGCGTACTGCAGGCAGCCGTCCCCTCACTCCCACTCGATCGTGCCCGGCGGCTTGCTCGTGATGTCATACGTCACCCGGTTGATCCCCCGCACCTCGTTGATAATGCGGGCTGCGACGCGGCCGAGGAAGGCGTGGTCGAAGGGGTAGTAGTCGGCGGTCATGCCGTCGGTCGAGGTGACGGCGCGCAGCGCGCAGGCCTGATCGTAGGTGCGGCCGTCTCCCATCACGCCCACGGTCCGCACCGGCAGCAGCACGGCGAAGGCCTGCCAGATCTCGTCGTAGAGGCCTGATTTGCGGATCTCGTCGAGATAGACGGCATCGACCTTGCGCAAAAGGTCGAGCTTCTCCTTCGTGATGTCGCCCGGGATGCGGATGGCGAGGCCGGGGCCGGGGAACGGATGGCGGTTCACCAGATCGGCCGGCAGGCCGAGCTCGCGTCCGAGCGCCCTCACCTCGTCCTTGAACAGCTCGCGCAGCGGCTCGACCAGCTTCATGTGCATGCGCTCGGGCAGGCCGCCGACATTGTGGTGGCTCTTGATCGTGACCGATGGGCCGCCGGTGAAGGAGACCGATTCGATCACGTCGGGATAGAGCGTGCCCTGCGCCAGGAACGCCGCGCCGCCGATCTTCTTCGCCTCCTTCTCGAACACGTCGATGAACAGCGCGCCGATGGTCTTGCGCTTCTTCTCCGGGTCGGTGACGCCCTCCAGCGCCGTGAGGAACTGCTCCGAGGCGTCGGCGTGGACCAGCGGGATGTTGTAGTGGTCGCGGAACAGCGACACGACCTCGGCGGCCTCGCCCATCCGCAGCAGGCCGTGGTCGACGAACACGCACTGGAGCTGGTCGCCGATCGCCTCGTGCAGCAGCACGGCCACGACGGAGGAGTCGACGCCGCCGCTCAGCCCGCAGATCACCTTGCCCTTGCCGACCTGCTTTCGCACCTCGGCGATGGCGCGCTCGCGGAAGGCGGCCATGGTCCAGTCGCCGGCGCAGCCTGCGATGTTGAGCGCAAAGTTGCGCAGCAGCCGCGCGCCGTCGGGCGTGTGCATCACCTCGGGATGGAACTGGACGCCGTAGTAGCGCCGCTTCTCGTCGGAGATGGCGGCGAAGGGCGCGTTCTCGCTGGTGGCGATGACCGAGAAGCCGGCCGGCAGCCGCGTCACGCGATCGCCGTGGCTCATCCAGACCTGCTTGCGGTCGCCCGGCTGCCAGACGCCGTCGAACAGAGCGGACCTGGCCTTGACCTCGATCTCGGCGCGGCCGAACTCGCGATGATGGCCGCCCTCGACCCCGCCACCGAGCTGGTGCGCCATGGTCTGCTCGCCGTAGCAGATGCCCAGAACGGGCACTTTGGCTGCGAAAATGGCCGGATCGGCGGACGGCGCCTCACCCTCGATCACCGAGGCCGGGCCGCCCGACAGGATGATGCCCTTGGCATCGAAAAGTTTGATCTTGTCAGCGTCAACCGACTGGAAGGGATGGATCTCGCAGTACACCCCGGCCTCGCGTACGCGCCGGGCGATCAACTGGGTGACTTGGGAGCCGAAATCGACGATCAGCAGGCGGTCGGTCATGGCGCGATATAGGCGAGCCGGGGTGCGGCTGCAATGTGGATCGCCGCACTCCGGCGACGCGGTCTGTCGCTCAAGGCTCAAGGCTCAAGGCTCAAGGCTCAAGGCTCAAGGCGCGAGGCGCCGGCGCACCAGCGGCGCGGCCAGGTCGCGCCAAGCGTAGGCCACCTCGTCGACATCGACCCCGGCGAAGGTGTCGGTGCGCTGGCCGACCAGCGCGCCGCCCAGCCCTTCGTAGAAGAAGCGGGTCGGGTTCTCGGCCAGCATCCACAGCACGGCGGTGTCGAAGCCGTCTTCCCGCAACTGGCGGAACAGGGCGTCGAGCAGCCGCCGGCCCAGCCCCTGGTTCTGGAAGTCGGGCTCGACATAGAGAAGGTAGACCTCGCCCACCCGCCGCGTCTTGTCGTCGAGGTCTTCCGGCGGATCGCGCACCGGCCCGCAGCTGCCGAAGCCCACCACGCCCATCTCCTCGTCGTCGGCCACGAAGATGCCGCGGGCTTCGTTCGGGTTCGACAACGCCTGCGACCACATGGCGGAGTGCCGGACGTCCGACATGCGGGCCAGCATCACGTCGGGCAGCAGGCCGGCATAGGCCGACTGCCAGGTCTCGACATGGACCCGGCCGATCGCCGTAGCGTCGCCTCGCACGGCGCGGCGGATACGGATCATGTGCCGTCATCCCGAGCGGAGTCGTCCGAAGGACGGCGTAGCCGAGGGACCTCGTCTTGAGGATGAACCTCCAAGGCAGATGCTTCGGCTTCGGCTTCGGCTTCGGCTTCGGCTTCGGCTTCGGCTTCGGCTTCGGCTTCGGCTTCGGCTTCGGCTTCGGCTTCGGCTTCG
>JAFEBU010000056.1 GCA_018242505.1 Pseudomonadota bacterium | reverse complement strand
TGCTCAGGGCCTGCTGCGAGAGGTTCGAGCGATCCCAGTCGAAGAACACCATGAACGACGGCGCGCTGGGTGCAGCAGGCGCCGGCGGCGGTGCCGCGGCCACTGCAGGCTGGCCGAACTTGTAGCTGACGCCCAGCATCACGGCGATGTTGTTGTTCTGGTAGGCGCCCGGATTGGTCGTACCGTAGTAGCGACCCTCAAGATCGACGCGGATGTTCTGCGTCGCGTTCCAGCCGAGGCCGATCATGCCCTGGTAAGCGAACTGCGTGCTGCATAGCGAGCAGCCACCCAACCCGCTGTCGGCAAAGGCGACGCCGAGGCCCGCACCGATATAGGGCGTGACGACCGCACCGGGGAAGAAGTCGTAAAGGCCGTTGGCCATCACGCTCACTTGCTCGATACGCCCGGAGTTATTGCTGAAGATATTACCGAAATTGGCAGTACCCCTGCCATTGTTGGATCGGAACATGCCTTCCAATTCGACGCGGGGACCGACGAAGTCGTAACCGATCTTGCCGCCGACGGCGTAGCCCAGATCCATATTGTAATTATTGCTGTTCAACAGCCAGTTAAGGCCGCCTTCCGCTCCGATGTAGACGCCCGGAAAGGACTGCCCCGGCGCAAACCAGTCCGATTGAGCGTTGGCTGCCGCCATCGGCAGGGCGATCAGGGTCGCCGCACCTAGCAATGCTCTTTTCATGCCCATTTTCCTTTCCAGTAAACAAGAGACGATGCTGCAACGGCATGAAACGGCCATACGTTGCGCCAAAACGCCTTGTTGGCCGCGTTAACGCCCCAACTGTGGCGGCCGGGCAACAGTTGGCTTTCGCTGGGAGCTGGCTCGTTGGCGAGACATCTGCTCCTTGTGTGAAATTTTGACGATGCACCATAAATGTTGTGGCCGCTTCGCCCTGATCGGCGTACGCTTTTCGTCGGTAAGGTAAAGGAGGTGCTTATCCGTTCGAGGACCATGCGCCCCGACGGAATCGAGACCACCGGTGGTAGCGCCGCCGTGTGCCCTCTGAGCCGCACCTTTCCGACCTGCCGCCGATCGCCCTCGCCTCCGTTCCAGGAGGCGTTTTTGCTTTCGGGCGCCCGGCCTCACTCACCCGCTTCTGACCCCGGAGTATGAATATGGCCAAACGCGCCGCCCGTCGCGCCAAGCTTCATGCCATTGACAGCACTCGTATTCACAACCTCGTTTTCGATCACACGCCAGCCAACGACCGGGACCAGAGCTACATCCGAAAAATCCGGCCCCGCAGCGAAAATCAGCGTCTGCTCATGGAGGCCATCGACGCAAAGCCTTTGACCATCGCTGTCGGACCTGCCGGCACCGGCAAGACCTATCTTGCGATCTCCGCCGCTGTGGAGGCCCTGGAGGCGGGCACCGTCTCACGCATTGTCCTCTCCCGTCCGGCAGTCGAAGCCGGCGAGAATCTGGGTTTCCTGCCCGGCGACATGCGAGAGAAGCTCGATCCTTATCTGCGCCCGCTCTGGGATGCCCTGAACGACCGACTGGGCGCCAAACGACTGCGCCAGAACCTGGATGACGGCACCATCGAGATCGCGCCCGTCGCCTTCATGCGCGGCCGCACGTTGAACAACAGCTTCGTACTGATCGACGAGGCGCAGAACTGCACTTACGGCCAGATCAAGATGCTGCTGACCCGGCTGGGCTGGCATTCGACAATGGTCATCACCGGGGACCCGGACCAGACCGACCTTCTGCCCGAGCTCTCCGGGCTGGGCGCGATCGCCCAGCGCCTGGAAGGCCTCGACGACGTGGCCGTGGTGCGGTTGGCGGACGGAGACGTCGTGCGCCACCCCCTTGTGGGAAGAATGTTGTCCGTGCTCTGAAACCACCGAAATTATCCACAAATCGAAGCACGTCAGCCGATTGGATCAAATCAGGAACATTACCCGCCGACCAGCTTTCCTAGAAACGATCACCGATCCAAATAAGCAAGGGCACTCAATGAATTAGCTTCGGGGTGGCGACGTGCTGCCACCCCGCCTACATTGAGTCAATAAGGTGACGTTGACGTAACGTCAGTCCTGCATTCGGCTTTTTCACAGACTTCCCCACACCGTCGTGACCAGCGAAACCGACATCGAACAACCGCCGAGCGAAGGCTCACTCGCCGATGGCATGCGGACCATCGCCGACTTCGTGCACACCCTGCCGCGCAAGCCGGGCGTGTACCGCATGATCGCAGCCGAGGGCGAGGTTCTCTATGTCGGCAAGGCAAGGTCGCTGCGCAGCCGGGTCGCCGCCTATACCCAGCCGACGCGGCTCGCCACCCGCCTGATGCGCATGGTGTCGGCGACGCGAACCATGGAGTTCGCGGTCACCGACAGCGAGGCCGAGGCGCTGCTGCTGGAAAACAACCTGATCAAGCGCTTCCGGCCGCGCTTCAACGTGCTGCTGCGCGACGACAAGTCCTTCCCCTATATCGTCATCCGCCGCGATACGGAGTGGCCGCAGCTCGCCAAGCACCGCGGCACGCGCGAGCCGGACAACGAGTATTTCGGGCCCTTCGCCTCGGCCACCGCCGTCAACCGCACGCTCTATGCCCTGCAGCGCGCCTTTCCGCTGCGTTCCTGCTCCGATGGCGTGTTCTCGACCCGGACGCGACCCTGCCTGCAGTACCAGATCAAGCGCTGCACCGCGCCCTGTGTCGGCCGCATCGACAAGCCGGAGTACGACCGGATCGTGGGCGAGGTGCGCGACTTCCTGGGCGGGCACAACCGCGAGGTCCAGCAGGCGTTGTCGCAGCGTATGGAGCAGGCCTCAGCCGCCCTCGAATTCGAGCAGGCGGCCGTGCTGCGCGACCGGATCAAGGCGCTGGCCCACATCCAGTCGCACCAGTCGATCAGCCTGGACTCGATCGACGAAGCCGACATCTTCGCCGCCCATGCCGAGGGCGGACAGGTCTGCGTGCAGGTCTTCTTCCTGCGCGCCGGCCAGAATCTGGGCAACCGTGCCTATTTCCCCAGCCACGGCAAGGAGCTCGACGAGGCGGCCGTGCTGTCGGCCTTCATCGGCCAGTTCTACGAATCGCGGCCTGCCCCCAAGCTGGTGCTGACCAGCCACGAGGTGGCGGAGGCCGAGCTCCTGGAGAGCGCGCTTGCCCTGGCAACCGGCCATAAAGTCGAGATCCGCAATCCCAAGCGTGGCGACCAGAAGGACGTCCTCGACCAGGCGGTCATCAATGCCCGCGAGGCGCTGGCCCGGCGCATGGCCGAACGCGGCACGCAGCGGCAGCTGCTGGAAGGCGTGGCGCGTGTGTTCGGGCTCGACGCGCCGCCCGAGCGGATCGAGGTCTACGACAACAGCCATATCCAGGGCACCGCCGCGATCGGCGCAATGATCGTCGCCGGGCCCGACGGCTTCATCAAAAACTCATACCGCAAATTCAACATCAAGACCGAGGGCGCCGCGGGCGACGATTTCGCGATGATGCGCGAGGTCATGAGCCGGCGCTTCGGCCGTGCGCTTAAGGAGAACCCCGAGCGCGACGAGGAGCATTGGCCGGATCTCGTCCTGATCGATGGCGGCCAAGGCCAGCTTGAAGCGACCCGCCAGGTCCTGACCGAACTCGGTCTCGAGGATATCGCCACGGTGGGTATCGCCAAAGGACCGGACCGCGACGCCGGCCGGGAACGCTTCTTCGTGCCGGGCAAGCCGCCTTTCTCGCTCGAGCCGCGCGATCCCGTGCTCTATTTCCTGCAGCGCCTCCGGGACGAGGCCCATCGCTTCGCGATCGGCACACATCGCACGCGCCGCGCCGCTGGCATCACGCGCTCGACGCTCGATGAGGTGCCGGGCATCGGCGCCGGCCGCAAGCGCGCTTTGCTGCACCATTTCGGCAGCGCCCGCGCCGTCGCCGTGGCGACGTTCGAAGACATCAAGGCCGTCCCCGGCATCTCCGACGCACTCGCCCGCAAGATCCACGACCACTTCCGGGGCGGACAGTGAGCCCCTTCGCCGCACCTTCGGGTGACAGGCGGCGGTGAATGGGCTTTATGCTTCTGTAGGCATCATGCTGAACACCGCCAACATCCTCACCCTGTCACGGATCGTGGCGATCCCACTGGTCGTCGCCTGCCTGTGGCTCAACCGGCCGTGGTCGCCATGGGTGGCCGTGTTCCTGTTCGCCGCTGCGGCCATCACCGACTGGTTCGACGGCTATTTCGCGCGTCGCTACCACCAGATCTCCCGTCTCGGACGCTTTCTCGATCCGATCGCCGACAAGCTGCTGGTCGCCGCGGTGCTCGTCATGCTGGTGCAGGACGGCCCCCTGAACGGCGTCCATGTATTTGCCGCCCTGATCATCCTGGCACGCGAAATCCTGGTCTCCGGCCTGCGCGAGTTCCTGGCCGAGCTACGTGTCGGGCTTCCGGTCAGCCAGCTCGCCAAATGGAAGACAACGGTGCAAATGATGGCCATCGCCTTCCTGCTGGTGGGCGATGCCGGCCCGCCGTGGGTCACCGTCGTCGGCCTTTGGTTGATCTGGATCGCCGCCGGCCTGACCCTGGTGACGGGCTACGATTATCTCCGAACCGGTTTGCATCATATGGCGGAAGATGTGCCGCCGGGCGGCGCCGAATGAAAGTGAGGTATTTCGCCTGGATGAAGCGCACGGTCGGCGTCGCGGAGGAGCAGGTCGAACCGCCGGCCGACGTGCGAACGGTCGGCGACCTCGTCGCCTGGCTGCGCACGAAGAGCAACGGACACGCCGAGGCGTTGTCCGAAGGCGCGGCCTTCGGTGCGGCGGTCGACCATCGCACCGCGCCGTTCGACACGCCGCTTGCCGGCGCCCGGGAAGTCGCCTTCTTCCCGCCCTTCACGGGAGGTTGATGCCGTGTCCGTCCGGGTCCAGGAGGCAGACTTCGATGTCGGCGCCGAGATCGCAGCCCTGACCGCGGGCAACACGAACATCGGCGGACTTGCCCTGTTCGTCGGACTGGTGCGCGAGAGGCATGTCCGCGAGGGCCTGCATCGCGAACGCATCGATGCGCTCACTCTGGAACACTATCCGGGCATGACCGAGACGGCCCTGGAGGAGATCGAGGCCGAGGCGCGGCGCCGCTGGCCGCTCGAGGCCACCTTGATCGTGCATCGCTACGGCCGGCTCGCCGCCGGCGACCGCATTGTCCTCGTCGCCGTTGGCTCGCCGCATCGGGAAGCGGCGTTCGAGGCCTGCGAATTCCTGGTCGATTGGCTCAAGACCAAAGCGCCGTTCTGGAAGCTCGAGGAGACACCGGCCGGCGAGAAGTGGGTCGACGCCCATGAAGGCGACGACGCGGCGGCAAAACGATGGGAAAAGAAGTAGCGGCTACCCTGCCATTCAACCCTTGTAGTTCTCCACGATCTTCGCCGACCGCACTTCGGCCTCGTCCGGATTGCGGCCGAACTCGCGCAGCGCGCGCCGCTGGCGCAGCAGGTCCCAGCAGCGATCGAGCTCGACGTTGATGCGATCGAGCCGCTCCTTTTCTTCGTCCGAGATGTCGCCCTTGGCGTAGAGTTTCTTCTCCTCCACGACCAGTTGCTCGATGTGCTTGAGTACGGTCTGATCGGTGACGTGCGTCATGACAGCCATCCTTCGCTCAACGAGCGCGTAGAATCCTCATCCCAAAGCCACCAGCGCAAGATTGGCAAGTCCCCGTCCCAGCAACCGATCGGCCGCCATCAGGGACCGCTGGCCGCTGCGGCAACAAAGGACAATGCGCTGTGTCGGTGGAGGTTGCGTGACGATCTCCTCGACATGGTCGACGTCCAGGCGCCGTGCGCCGGCAAACGGCGAGACCGGCGCCTCGTCGAGGCCGCGCAAGTCGACCACAAGATCGTCCGCCATGACCGCGGCGGGCGAGATGAAGGGCACGGACGCTTCCGGCTCCGGACTGCCTTCGAAGCCGAAGCCGCCGAAGACGAGCCTCTTCGCATCGAACGTCGTCACCCGGCCCAGCACAGTGGGTTCGAGCTTCAGCAGGAGATGCAGCGCCAGATGGGCCTGCAGGCTCCCCAGCACCGCAACGGCCGTTCCGAGAACGCCCACTGTCGCGCAGGTCCCGCCGTCGATCGAAACATCGGGAAACACGGCACGGTAGCTCGGCCCGCCGCCGCAGAACACGCCGACATAGCCGGTGAGCCCGATCACCGACGCGCTGATCAAGGGCTTGGCGGCTGCGCTGCAGGCATCGCTCAGGATGTAGGTGACGGCGAAACTGTCGGCCGCATCGACGATCACGTCGGCGCGCGCCACCAGGTCCGCGGCGTTCTGCGGCGTCAGCCGCTCGACGATCGCCTCGACCGAGACGCCGGGATTGAAGCGCCGCAGGGTCGCGCGGGCGGCCTCGGCTTTCGCCACGCCGAGATCCGGCATGGCAAACAACGGCTGGCGATGAAGGTTGCTCTCCTCGACCGTGTCGTGGTCGACGACCAGCAGCGTTCCGACGCCCGCGCCGACGAGATATTGCAGCACCGGGCAGCCGAGCCCGCCTGCGCCCACCACCAGCACCGACGCCGCGGCAAGCCTCGCCTGGCCGGCAGTGCCAACCTCACCGAGGATCGTCTGTCGTGCATAGCGGTCTGTCATGCTGCCACCCTCGTTGCGGCGAGCCACGCCTTCGTCTGGCCCATCGGATCGGCATGATTGACGATGTCGCCGACCACCGCGGCCGAGTCGGCGCCGGCAGCAAGGCAGAGCCCCGCGCGCTCGACGGTGAGGCCGCCGATCGCCACCAGAGGCTTGTTGCCGATCAGCTTCTTCCATTCGCCGATCCGTTCCAGCCCCTGCGGCGCCCACGGCATCTTCTTGAGGAGCGTGGGATAGATCGGGCCGAGCGCCACGTAGTCGGGATCGGCGGCGAGGCCCTTCTCCAGTTCGGCATGGTCGTGCGTGCTGACGCCCAGCAGCAGACCGGCGCGGCGGATCGCCTTCACGTCGGCGGTCGCCAGATCCTCCTGGCCGAGATGGACCCAGGTGCATTTCTCGTCGATGGCGATCTGCCAATAGTCGTTGACGATCAGGTCGGCGCCATGTGCGGCGCACACCGCCTTGGCCGCCCGCACCTGGCTGCGCAGCTCCGCATCGGGCTTGTCCTTGATGCGGAGCTGGATGAAGCGCGCGCCGGCCGGCACCAGGCGCGCCACCCAGTCGGCATCGGGCACGACGGGATAGAAGCGGTCGATCATGGTCAATCTCCGAGCGCCGCGCGGCCCATCATCGGCGTCGACGGGACGGCCATGTCGCGCGGTTCCATTGGCTTTGCCTTGAACGCCATGTGGCCTGCCTCGATGGCAAGCGCAAAGGCCCTGGCCATCGCCACCGGATCGCCGGCTTCTGCGACGGCAGTGTTCAACAGGACGGCGTCGTAGCCGAGCTCCATCGCCGCGGCGGCATGGGACGGCACGCCGAGCCCGGCGTCGACCACGAGCGGAATGTCGGGGAAATGGGCGCGCAAAGCCCGCAGACCATAGAGGTTGTTGAGGCCCCGGGCCGAGCCGATCGGCGCGCCCCACGGCATCAGCACGCGGCAGCCTGCCTCGACCAGGCGGTCGGCAACCGCGAGATCCTCGATGGTGTAGGGAAAGACCTCGAAGCCTTCTTCCGACAGCACGCGCGCGGCTTCGACCAGGCCGAAGACATCGGGCTGCAGCGTGTCGTCATCGCGGATCACTTCGAGCTTGATCCACGGCGTCTCGAACATCTCGCGCGCCATGTGGGCGGTCGTCACGGCTTCCCTCACCGTATGGCAGCCCGCGGTATTGGGCAGCACGCGCACGCCGAGCGAGCGCACCAGCGACCAGAAGCTTTGTCCCGCCTGCTCGGGTCCCGCTTCGCGACGCAGGGAAACCGTCACGACATCCGCACCCGATGCCTGGATCGCCTCTCCCAGGATCTTCGGCGAGGGATAGCGCGCCGTGCCGAGCAGCAGGCGCGATTTCAGCTCGACGCCATAGAAGGGCATCGCTCACCCTCCCTGCATGGGCGCTACGATCTCGACCTTGTCGCCCTCGGCAAGCTTGGTGGCAGGTCTCGAGGCGGCGGCAACGAAGCGGCCATTCACCGCCGTTGCGATCTTGCGTCCGCCAAAGCCCAGCGCTTCCAGTGCCGCGGCGAGCGTACCGGGCTGGATCTCATGCTTGTCGCCGTTCACGTAGATCCGCATCGATCGTCTCCAGGGAGGAATTCAAACCGGCCACTCGGGCCGCGACCTCACGCGCCAGCCACGGCGACAGCAGGAAGCCGTGGCGGTAGAGGCCATTGGCATGGAGGACCCGACCCTCCCGCCGGACTGCCGGCAGATTATCGGGAAACGCCGGCCGCACATCTGCATTGATCTCCAGGATCTCGGCCTCGCCGAACGCCGGATGCAACGCATAGGCTGCGTTCAGGAGGTCGACGGCCGAACGCACGGTCGGCCCGCCGCGCGCCTCGCTTTCGATCATGGTGGCGCCGACCATGAACACGCCCTCGCCGCGCGGCACGAGATAGAGCGGGATGCGCGGATGCAGCATCCGGACCGGCCGTGAGAAGTCGATATCGCGCGACCGGATCACCAGCATCTCGCCACGCACGCCGCGCAGATCGGCGAGCGCGTCGCGCGCGGCAAGACCGCGGCAATCGACGACCAGCTCGCGCCCGGGCAGTTCGTGCCGCGACTGAGTCGCCGGAAAATCGACGCCGAACCGAATCGGCACGTCTCGCCGACGCAACGCCTCGGCGAGCGCCGCCAGCGCCCGCCGCGGATCGAGATGCGCCTCTTGCGGGAAGAACAACGCACGGCGGAAGCGACCCGCGAGATCGGGCTCGAGTTCGGCAAGGCGCTCACCGTCGAGCCATTCGAAGTTCTCGGTGCGACCGGCGAAGCGCGATAGCTCGCCGGCATCGCGCGGCTGCGCCACCACCAGACTGCCTTTGCGGACGGTGCCCGGAAAGCGTTGCACCCACCAGTCGATCGACGACTCGCCGCGGGTGGCGACCACCGGCTCCGTCGTGGCGCGTTCGCACCACGGCGCCAGCATGCCGCCCGCCATCCACGAGCAGCAGCCGTCGCCCAGTGCCCGGCCGCGATCGACCACCTCGACGGGGTAGCCGCGTTCACTGAGCTCGAGCGCGCAGCAGAGGCCCGCAACGCCGGCACCAACGACAATGACTCTTGACTGGCTCAACCGAAAACTCCCGTTCCTTCGCCGGCATGACCCGGATCAGGTTCAAAGGGTTCAGCCGTTCCGGCTGTCTCAGACCGGCCTCTACGCGAAGACCGGACACCCCTCGGACGTCAGTAAACAAACTGCTACGCGGCGGACCTGTCAAGCCGACGCGTTATGCTGCTTTCGCATGCGCCGGCTGCGCGAAATGGGCCGATTCGCCGAACCCTTCGCAATCGGTCCGCCGCACCAGTTCGGCATAGTCGGCCATCAGGGTCCGAGTCATCGGCCCGACCTGGTAGGGTCGCTGGTCGATCGAGCCTACCGGGACGATCTCGGCGGCGGAACCACACAGGAAAACCTCGCTGGTATCGTCGAGTTCCCGCGGCATCACAGCGCGCTCCTCGACAATCCATCCGCGCTTCTGCGCCATGCCGATGACCGCACGCCGCGTGATGCCGTCGAGGAAATTCTCGACCTTGGGCGTCACAAGCTTGCCGCCCAAGGCCAGGAAGACATTGGCGCCTGTCGATTCGGCAAGCCGCCCCTGCCAGTCGAGCATCAGGGCATCGTCGAAGCCCGCCCTGAGCGCACGATCCTTCTCTATGCCGCAGATGATGTAGAGGCCGGCAGCCTTGGCGGCGCCCGGCGCCACCTCCGGCGACGGTCGCCGATAGTTGGCCATCGTCATCTTGATGCCACCTGGCTTCACCTGCACCGAGAGCTGGCCCTCCTGCGCCCAGGGCGCGATGGCTAGATGCACGGTCGTGCCGATCGCCGACACGCCCATCACCTCCGAACCGCGCCAGGCGATCGGCCGCACGTAGCCGGAGGCGAGGTCGTTGGCTTTCACCACCGCCCGCGTCGCCTCGTCGATCTCTTCGCGCGTCCATGGCAGTTCGTAATCCAGAAGGCGTGCCGAGTTGATCAGCCGGGCGCTGTGCGCGGCGAGACGAAACACGCGACCCTCGTAGATGCGCTCGCCCTCGAACACGGCCGAGCCGTAGTGCAGCGCATGGGTCAGGACGTGGGCCCTCGCCTCGCGCCAGGGCACCAGCTTGCCGTCGCACCAGATCCAACCTTCACGGTCTGCCATGGTTAAGGACATTGCAATTTCTCCGTCCGTATGATTCCAAAGACATCTTTTAGACGCCACAGAACGCAATCTTATGCCTAAATAGGTCAATACTATTGACCATGTCAAGAATCCTGTCCGAAAGCGATGATATATGCCCTGTTCGGGAGGAGTAGTCGCGTCGCCCTTCGGCAGCCACATTCTGCGCATTTTCCGCCGTCGCGAGGCCGGCGTGCGGTGTCAACGCGACCCCGACCCTCTATAGTGCCGCCGCAAACGCAGAAGACATGTCCGTGATGGTGGAAACGAGATCTCCTGCTAACCCGCTGTTTCTGCGTGACGAAGAGCTGCGACAAGGCATCGAACTCATGTTCTACGCCTATCGCGATTTCACTTTCGAGATCGACCAGCATCTCAAGCGCTATCAGCTAGGTCGTGCGCACCATCGCGCGCTCTATTTCATCGGCCGTCATCCCGGCCAGACCGTCGGTCACCTGCTGTCGATTCTCAAGGTCACCAAGCAATCGATCAGCCGGGTGCTGAAGGATTTGCTCGAGCAGCAATATGTCGAGCAGAAGAGCGGCCCCCGGGACCGACGCGAGCGCCGGCTCTGGCTCACCGAGAAGGGCCAGGCGCTGGAACGCGAGCTGACCGAACGGCAAAGCCAGCGCTTCGCTCGCGCCTATCGCGAGACCGGCGCCGAAGCGGTCGAGGGCTTTCGCAAAGTGATGCTGGGCCTCCTCGATCCGGTCGAGCGGATCGAGGTCGACCGGCGCGTGCGCGGCGGTGGCCGCTGACCGGCATGGAGCCAGCGTCCGACAAGCCCCATATCCTGGTCGTCGACGACGATACGCGCCTGCGCGATCTCCTGAAATCGTTCCTCTCGCGCAACGACTTTCGCGTCACGGTGGCCGGAAACGCCGCCGAGGCGCGCGAGCGGCTGGCGGCCCTCGATTTCGACCTGCTCGTGCTCGACGTCATGATGCCAGGCCAGACCGGCCTCGACTTCGCTGCGGAGCTGCGCCGTACGGACGACGTGCCGATCCTCATGCTGACGGCAAGGGGAGAACCAAAGGACCGTATCGCCGGCCTCGAGACCGGCGTCGACGACTATCTCAGCAAGCCCTTCGAGCCCCGCGAGCTCCTGCTGCGCATCCAGAGCGTGCTGCGGCGGGGCCGCCCTGCTGAGATCGCGGCTGAGCCGGACAACGTGACGTTCGGTCCATTCCAGTTCAATCTCGCACTGGGAGAACTCACGCAAAAGGGCACGCGCGTGCAGTTGACCGAAGCCGAGATCGCGCTCCTGCGCGCCTTTTGCGCGCACCTGGGCGACGTGCTGAGCCGCGAAGCGCTATGCAAGAGCGTGGGCGGCGGGATGAACGAGCGTGCGATCGACGTCCAGGTGACGCGCCTGCGCCGCAAGATCGAATCGGACCCGAGTTTTCCGCGGTACCTGCGCACCGTCCGCGGCCAGGGGTATCGCCTTGTCGATGCTTGAAACGATCCGGATGAAGCGGATCGGAGATCTCTTCGAGACGATCGCGGTATGGGCCGATCGCCATTCGCCGCAGACGCTGTTTGCGCGCGCGTTGATCATTATCGTCGTGCCGATGCTGGTGCTGCAGGCGCTCAGCGCCTGGTGGTTCTACAGCCAGCGCGGCGACAACGTGACGAACCGCCTGGCATTCCTGCTGGTGCGCGATCTCCGCGCGCTCATCTCGCTGCACCACGACTTTCCTGACGAGGCGCACCGCCGCTGGATCATCCATCACGCACAGGTCGACCTCCTGATGCATGTGAGTTTCCGCAAGGGAATCATCGAGCACTGGAAGCCGCCCGACCACTACGACATCGTGGGTCGCGAAGTGCAGGGCGCGCTCGACGCCGACCTCAAGCGGCCCTACTTCATCGACAACGATATCGGCGGCGACCAGCTCCTGCTCGAGGTCCAGCTCAACAACGGCGACATCATGACGGTGCGGGTGCCGCATTTGCGCCTGACGTTCGGCTCGAGCTTCGCCTATGTGCTGGCGCAGCTCGGCCTCGCCCTCGTCCTGTTCGGCCTCGCCATCTGGTTCATGCGCCGCGAGCTGGTGCCGATCGAGCATCTTGGAGTCGCTGCCGACGCGCTCGGCAAGGGGCGCGACATTCCCGACTTCGCCTTTTCCGGCGGAACACGTGAGGTCCGCAATGCCGCCCGCGCCTTTCAGACCATGCGCATCCGGCTGAGCCGCTCGATCCAGCAGCGCACCGAGATGCTGGCCGGCGTCAGCCACGACCTGCGCACGCCGCTCACGCGCATGAAGCTCTCGCTGGCATTGCTGCCCGATTCGCCGGAGACGAAGGAGCTCGCCGATGATGTCGCCGACATGGAGCGCATGGTCGAGGGCTATCTGGCTTTCGCGCGCGGCGAAGGCGACGAGGAGACGGCGCCGGTCGACCTGTCCGAGATCCTCGAAGAAGTGGTCGCAGGCGCGCGGCGTGACAATGCCGATGTCGAGCTGCGGGTCGAGGGCAATATGCAGGTCGAGCTCAGGCCGCTCGCCATGAAGCGCTGCCTCACCAACCTTCTCGCCAATGCGCTGCGCCATGCCCGTCGGGCCGAGATCCAGGCGATTCGCGGTCGTACCTCGGTCGAGATCTTTGTCGATGATGACGGACCCGGCATCCCTCCCGACCGGTACGAGGACGTGTTCCGCCCCTTCTACCGCCTCGACGAGTCGCGCAATGTCGATACCGGCGGCGTCGGTCTCGGCCTCACGATTGCCCGCGATGTGGTGCGCAGCCACGGCGGGGACGTGTCGCTGGCTGAATCGCCGCTTGGCGGGCTCCGCGTAGTGGTGAGAATTCCGCTCTGAATGGCCAGGCCGCTTGTTGCCGGCCGGCCTGTGCTATAGTCGCGCCGACCAGCCTCGAGAAAATATGTCCAAGACCCAATCGCTCAGCTTCGTCCGCGTGCCGCATCCGTCGCCCACTCCGGCCGACAAGCGCGCGGAACTCCTCAAGAATCCCGGCTTCGGCCGCGTCTTCTCCGATCACATGGTGACGATCCGCTACAGCGAGTCCCGGGGTTGGCACGATGCCAAGATCGAGCCCCGCGCACCAATTCCCATGGATCCGGCCTCCGCCGTCCTGCACTACGCCCAGGAGATCTTCGAGGGGCTGAAGGCCTACCGCACCGCCAACGGCGGCGCGACGCTGTTTCGGCCGGAGGCGAACGCCCGCCGTTTTCAACAGTCGGCTGAACGGCTGGCCATGCCGATCCTGCCGGAGAAGACCTTCATCGAGGCCTGCGATCTCCTGGTCAGCACCGACCGTGAGTGGATCCCCGGCGGCGACGGCAGCCTCTATCTCCGTCCCTTCATGTTCGCCAACGAGATCTTCCTCGGCGTGAAGCCTTCGTCGGACTATCTCTTCATGGTGATCGCCTCGTCGGTCGGCGCCTACTTCAAGACCGACGCGCCGGCGGTCTCGGTCTGGGTCTCGACCGAGTACACGCGCGCCGCGCCAGGCGGCACAGGCGCCGCAAAGTGCGGCGGCAACTACGCCGCGAGCCTGCTGGCGCAGGCCGAGGCGACGCACCATGGCTGCGACCAGGTCGTGTTCCTCGATGCCAAGGAGCAGCGCTGGGTCGAGGAGCTGGGCGGCATGAACGTCTTCTTCGTCTTCGATGACGGCTCGTTGTCGACGCCGCCGCTCGGCGGCACGATCCTGCCCGGCATCACACGCTCCTCGTTGATCACCCTGGCCAAGGAAAAGGGCATCAAGGTCCGCGAGGAGCGCTATTCGATCGATCAGTGGCGTGCCGATGCCGGTAGCGGCCGCTTGCGCGAAGCCTTCGCCTGCGGCACCGCCGCGGTGGTGACGCCGATCGGCACGGTGCGCAGCAAGGACGGCGAATTCAAGATCGGCAACGGCGGATCGGGCTCGAAGACCGAGGAGCTGAAGGCGGCCCTGGTCGGTATCCAGCGTGGCCGCAACGCCGATCCGCACGGCTGGATCCACAAGGTCTTCTAGAAAGGTCCTCTAGAAGAGCTTGCCGCCGTCGGGCACCGGCTTGTCCGGCGCGACCAGCATCACGGCGCCGTCCTTGTCGGGAAAACCCAAGGTCAGCACCTGCGACATGAATTTGCCGATCTGGCGCGGCGGAAAATTCACGACCGCCGCAACCTGCCGGCCTACCAGGCTTTCCGGCGTGTAGTGCACGGTGAGCTGGGCCGAGGATTTCTTCACGCCGATCTCCGGCCCGAAGTCGATCTCGAGGATGATGGCGGCTTGCGCGCACCGTCGAGCGGACGCGCCGCCCGCACCGTACCGACGCGGATGTCGACCTTGACGAAGTCGTCGTAGGCAATCGTGGTCATGCTTCGCACCTAACGGGCAAAGGACCAAAAGAAAAGGGCCGCCCGAGATGGACGGCCCTTCGATGCGATCGGCTTGCAGCCGACAAACTTACTTCTTGGCGATCGCGGCCTTGACCTCGTCTGCGAACTCGGAGATGCGCTCGTTGATCACGCCGAAAGCTTCGGCCTGGCTCTTGGTGTAGAGCTCGCCCAGCTCCTTGGCATTGGCGAGAGCAGCATCGTAGCTCTTCTTGGCGAAGTCGATCTGCTTGGCGGCCTTCTCCTCCACCGTGGCGGCGGCGAGAACCTCGCTGCCATGCTTGGAGAGGTCCTCGAACGCGGCGCGGACCATGTCACCCTGGCGCTGCGCGATGGTCTTCAGCGCCTCGACGGTCGAGCTGCCGGCGGTGGTGAGGGCCGTGAAGGTCTTGCGGTTGCTCTCGACGATCGACTCGACGTTGACGACCGGGAACTTGAACTCGCCGGCAAACTTGCTGAAGTCGAAATCGGCGAAGGGATTCTTGAAGGTGCCGTTGGCGTACATGGAAAATCTCCTGAAAGCGGCGTGGCTTGACTGAAATCGGTTGTTATGCTGCACTGCACAACGCCAATGAATGTATATGCTGCGATTGCGAAGTCAAGGGGCTTTTGTGCGTCGCACAAAATATTCACTCGCCAGCTGCGCCAGTGGCTCTCCGATGGCCAGGAAGCCTATAATTTTCAAAGAGTTGAGACCATCGCTCCGCTGTCTTCAATCGACCGTCGAGGGCCGCCATGGTCTTGGACAGGTCGCCTGTCTCATCCCGGTCGAATATCCGGGATACTGCATAATGAAGAGCGAGGAGCCCGTTCTGGCGCATTGCGCCGACGAGCCCATCGCTCGGCAGCGCCGCGGCCTCCAGCATGGCCGCCATCGAGCGCCGGAGCGCGGTGCCGAGCCCCAGAGCAAGCATCGGATCGCGGGTGGCGGCACGTCGGATCTCCCGCAGGGCATCGCGATGGGTGCGCAGCGCGTCGTAGCGACGCATCATCACGTCGAACAGCCGGTCGCGCGCTGTCTCCTCCGGGTCAGTTTCGTGCGGCGTACCGGCAAGAACTTCCGAATCGATGTGCGCCATGAAGGCGGTCGCCAGCGACACCTTGTCGGGATAAAGGCGATAGAGTTCCGCCATGCCGAGGCCCGCCGCCTGGGCAACGTCGCGCAAGCTCACCCTCGCGAATCCCCGTTCGGCAACCAGGGAGAGAAAGGCCTCGAGTGCGCGATCCGCGGCCTCACTCATCCCGCCAGTTCCTTCGAGCGCCTCGACGCGGCAGCAAGCGCCTTGTCGAAGATGGGCTGGAGTCCGTCGTCGGCCATCAATACCTTCAGGGCTTCGGCGGTGGTGCCGCCCGGGCTGGTGACGTTAACGCGCAACTGGGCCGCCGGTTCGACGGACTGCCGCAACAATTCGCAGCTGCCGGCCACGGTCGCGCGTGCAAGCTGCATGGCCATGTCCGGCGCAAGACCAAGCTTCGCTCCGGCTGCGGCCATCACCTCGACCAGCAAGAAGACATAGGCCGGCCCGCTGCCCGAAAGCGCGGTGACCGGATCCATCAGCGCCTCGTCCTCGACCCACAGCGCCTGCCCGACCGCTTCGAGCAGCTCCTGGCACCTCTTCTTCTCGGCTGCCGATACGCCCTTGGCGGCCGTGGCGACGGTGATGCCCTGACGCACGGCCGCCGGCGTATTGGGCATGGCGCGCACGACCTTGGCCGTGGCGCCGAGATGGCTGGCGAAATATCCGAGGGTCTTGCCGGCCGCGATCGAGAGGAACACCGTCCCCTCGCTGGCGAAGCGCTTGAGGTCGGCAAGCGCCGCATCCATCGTCTGCGGCTTTACTGCCAGAACGACGATCTCAGGCGTTTCCCTGACGTCGGGGGTCGAGGCCACCGTCCGCAGTCCCGGTTTACGCGGCCGCAACGCCTCGACCGGCTCGGCAACGATCACATCGGAGGCTGCAAGGCCACGTGTCAGCCATCCGTCGAGCATGGCGCCACCCATCTTTCCGCAGCCGATCAACAAGAGCTTGCCCATCTCCGATCCCCTTCGTCGTGTCAGCGTCCCTTGAATTTGGGCGGCCGCTTCTCGCGGAAGGCAGCCGCTCCTTCCTTACGATCCTCGCTGGATGCGATCTGTTCCAGCTTGTAGCGCTCCGGCACGAAAATCTCGGCTGGACCGCGCGGCAAGGTCTGGTTGGCGAAGTCGCGCAGGGTACGGATCACCAGCGGCGCGGAATTGGCAATGACGCCCGCCATCCGTCGCGCCTCCTTGCGCTCCTCGCCGAGCGGCACGACCTTGTTTACAAAGCCCACGTCATAGGCCCGCCTGGCCGGGATTTCCTCCCCCAGGAGCAAAAGCTCCATCGCGACCTTGTGTGGCATGCGCGAGACGATTCCCGGCATCAGCCCACCGAAGACGCCGACCTTCGCCTCGGGATACATGAACTTGGTGGTATCGGCGGCGACCATCAGGTCGCAGGTCATGACCAGGCATATGCCACCGCCGATCACCCAGCCCTGGGTGGCGGCGATCACCGGCTTGCTGAGCTTGTAGGAAACGTCCGGGACCGCCTTCCACATCGCGGCCGGCGGATCCTTGAGGTCGGCGCCGACGCAGAAGGCGGGGCCATCGGCCTGCAGGACCGCCACCTTGTCGCTGCCCGCCTCGAAGGCGCGCCAGGCGTCGAAGAGGCCGTCGCACAGCTCCTGCGTGAGCGCATTGCGCTTCTCGGGGCGCGCCATGGTGATGGTGGTGATACCTTCGCTCGACTCGACTTTGACAAGACTCATCGCGTCCCTCCGGTTCGGGCGGCGTTCTTGCGCAGGATGCTACCAGCCGCCCATACTTGCTGCATCAGGAGTCCCATCATGCAGACCCGCAATCCCTTTATCGACGATCTCACCAAACTCGCCAACGGCGCGATGGGTGCGCTCACCGGCGTGAAGGACGAAGTCGAGGCCCGCGTCCGCGATCAGATCGCGAAGATCCTGGACGGCATGGACATTCCGCGGCGCGACGAGTTCGAGGCGGTGAAGGCGATGGCCGCCAAAGCGCGCGAGGAGAACGAGGAACTGAAGAAGCAGATCGCCGACCTGCAGGCGCGCCTGCTGAACACAGGACCATAGCCCGTGCGCGTCGGCGTCGAGGTTGGCGGCACCTTCACCGATCTGGTCGCCGTCGAGGGAGGCCGTGTCGTCGTCACCAAGGTGCCGAGCACGCCGCACTCGCCCGACATCGGCGCCTTCGCGGCACTGACGGCATCGGGCGTCGACCTTGCCCGCATAGAAGATCTCGGCCACGGTTCGACGGTCGCGACCAACGCCGTCCTGGAGCGCAAAGGCGCGGTTGTGGCCTTCGTCGCGACCGCAGGCTTCCGCGACCTGCTCTTCATGCAGCGCCACGACCGGCGCAACATCTACGATCTCTTCTACGCCAAGCCCGCACCGCCGGTGCGTCGCAAGGATTGCTTCGAAGTGCACGAACGCCTGCGGGCCGACGGCGCGATCGAGATTCCGCTCGATGAAGCGAAGGCGCGGACCGAACTCGTCCCCGCGCTCGCGGCCGGCGGCTACCGGGCGGTGGCGATCTGCTTGCTGAACGCCTACGCCAATCCCGAGCATGAGAAGCGCCTTGCGGCGCTGATTGTCGAGGCGCTGCCGGACGTGCTGGTCACCTGCAGCCATCAGGTCGCACGCGAGTTTCGCGAGTTCGAGCGCGCCTCGACCACGCTGCTGTCGGCCTACGTCCAGCCGGTGATCGACGGCTATCTGCACCGCTTCGAGAACCGACTCGCCGATTCAGGGTTCAAGGGCCGCTTCACCGTGATGCAGTCGAACGGCGGTCGGCTGCCGGCGGAGGCGATGCGGGAGAGCGCCATCACCGCCCTTTATTCCGGACCCGCCGCCGGCGTGGTCGGCGCCACGCGCCAGGCCGCGCGCTCGGGCTTCGAGGATCTCATCACCTTCGACATGGGCGGCACCTCGACCGATGTCTGCCTGGTCCAGGACGGACGACCGTCATTGGCGTCGGAGAGCGAGATCGATGGGCTGCCCATCCGCACCCCCGTGCTCGACATCGTCTCGGTCGGCGCCGGCGGCGGCTCGATCGCCTGGATGGACGATGGCGGCATGCTGCGCGTCGGCCCGCAAAGCGCCGGCGCCGATCCCGGACCCGCCTGCTATGGCCGCGGCGGCACCACACCGACCATTACCGACGCACATGTCGTGACAGGCACCATCCGGCCGGCGGCGTTCCTCGGCGGCCGCATGAAGCTCGACGCCGACGCGGCCACCAAGGTTTTCGAGCCGCTTGCCCGTCATCTCGGCCTCGGCATCGAGCCGGCAGCGGCGGCCGCACTCCAGCTCGCCGATGCCAATATCGTGCGAGCGATCCAGCTCGTCTCGACCGAACGCGGCCGCGATCCGCGCGACTATGCGCTGGTGCCGTTCGGCGGCGCCGGCCCCTTGCATGCCGCGCGCATCGCCGAGGAGCTGGGTATCGCCACCATCGTCGTGCCGCCCAATGCCGGCGTGGTCTCGGCCTACGGGCTGGTCGCCTCGGACTACACCAAGTTCGATGCCGTGACGCGCAAGATGAAGCTCGATGCCCGGGCAGCCCGCGAGGCAGGCAAGATCTTCGGCGAGATGCGGGCAAGACTTGCCGCGCAGTTCGCCGAGCTGCCGGGCGAGCTTTTATATACCCACTCGCTCGACATGCGATTCGTCGGCCAGGCATTCGAGGTAAGCGTCGAGCTTCCAGCCGAGCGACTGGACGCTCTCGATGCGGTGCATCTCGCAGAACTGTTCGCCGACGCGCACCACCGCACCTTCATGCATGGCGCGACGCTCGACCGTCCGGTCGAGATCGTAACCTTGCGCGTGGGCGCCACGCTGCCCATCGGCACGACGCCTAAACTGGACCGCGAGATAGTGGCTGCGCGTGAGCCCGAACGGACCCGCATCTTCCACGACGAGGCCTGGGTCGATTGTGCCCGCTATACGGCCGAAGCCCTGACCGGCGGCCAGCAGATCGACGGACCGGCGGTGATCGAGGGCCATACGGCCACGACCTGGGTGCCGCCAGGCTGGACGGCCACGCTCGATGCGGCCGACAATCTCATCCTGCGGAGGGCGTCATGACGGCCATTCTCAATCCCCTCGACTATGCCGTGATCAGCCAGGCGCTGCTCGCGGGCGCGCGCGAGATGGGCGTGAAACTGATCCGGTCGGCCTATTCGACAATCCTGCGCGAGGCGCGCGACGGCTCGGCCGGCCTGATGGATCGCTCGGGCAACACCGTGGCGCAGGCCGAGCTTATCCCGATGCAACTGGGCCCGATCGGCGAGACACTGCGCGCCTGCCTGAAACGGCATCCGATCGATACGCTCGAGGACGGCGACTTCCTGATCAACAACGATCCGTTCGAGGGCGGCCAGCATATCCCCGACGTCTTCATCTTCACGCCGATCTTCGTGGCCGGCCGCGTGGTGGGCTTCGGCGCCTCGGTCGCGCATCACCTCGATCTTGGCGGCGGCGCGCCTGGCCTCAACATCCATGCCAGCGACGTCTACCAGGAGGGCCTGCGCATCCCGCCGAGCCGGTACAATTTCCACCGTGACTGGAACGGCGGCTCGTTCGAGCGCCTCGTCACCGCCAATGTGCGCGTGCCCGATCTTACCATCGGTGACTTCAACGCCCAGTTCGCCGCCAACGCGATCGGCGTATTGCGGGTGAAGCAGCTCTGCGAACGCTACGGCACGGACAAGGTCGAGGCGGCGATGGAGGAGATGCAGGATTATTCCGAGCGTCGCGTGCGGGCCGCCATCGCCCAGGCGCCCAACGGCACTTATTACGGAGAGGATGCGATCGACGACGATGGACTTTCCGACGATCCGCTGCCGATCAAGGCAAAGGTGACGATCGCCGACGATACCGTCGAAATCGATTTCGAGGGCACCTGCCCGCAGGTCAAGCGCAACCTCAACTGCCCCTACTCGAGCACGCTCTCGGCAGCGCTCTCCTGCGTGAAGTCGGTGCTGACCAGCCCGGACATCCCGTACAACGAGGGCATGGCGCGGCCGATCCGCATCAAGGTGCCGTACGGATCGCTCCTCAACCCGAAGCCGCCGGCGCCGGTACGCGCCCGCATGATCCCGGCCTATCGCGTTTTCAATGCCGTGATGAAGGCGCTGGCCCAGGCGTTGCCCGACAAGGTGATCGCCACGGGCTTCGACTGCACCACCGCGCTCTGCCTCAGCCATCTCGGCGAGAAGGGCTACAGCGTCTATCTCGAGATCTTCGGCGGCGGCTATGGCGGCGCGAAGAACAGCGATGGCTGCGACGCTGTTGATTCGCCGCTCAGCAACTGCTCCAACGCGCCGGTCGAGTCGCTCGACATCGACTACGACTTCTTCCGCATCGTCGGCTACGAGCTTGCGCCTGACTCTTTCGGCCTCGGCGCGCGCCGCGGCGGCGCGGGGTTCTGGCGGCGATGCGAGATCCTGAAGGACGACGTGCAGCTTGCGATCTATTCCGACCGTTTCCGCCTTGCGCCCGAAGGCCTGTTTGGCGGCGAGCCCGGCCAGCGCGGCCATTGCCGCATCTTCCGCGCCGACGGCACGACAGAGGAATTGCGCAGCAAGGCCGCCGTCGATCTCGCCAGGGGCGACGTGGTCGAGATGTTCGTGGGCGGCGGTGCGGGCTTTGGACGCGTTTCCGATCGCTCCGATGCGCTGATCGCGCGTGACCTCGCCGACGGCCTGCTGACGCGCGATCCGCGGACCGCACGCAAGCTTGCCGCCGAGTGAGGCGTTTGTCCTCTTGTCCGAGGACCTGCGCTTGTCCGCGGACCTGCGCCCCGACCCGCAGAGATAGGCGAGCGCGCCATTGCCCGTAGGCCTGTGCCAGACGGGATGCCGATGTCGTAAGTCACGATCGAACCGATCGGCATGGCTGAGCCAGGCCAAGAGCCGCAGCACGGCGAGGAGAATCGCAGTAGCGCCACTGGGACGAGGGCGGTCAGTCAGGCGAGGAAGATCCGTCAGGCGAGGAACAGGTTCCTGGGTGGATCGAGGACCTGATGGAACATCGCGCCTATCCTTTCATCTTCGATGAAATTTTGGGCTCCAGACTGCAAATTCACCCCTTTGGTGAGCGCCAAACCCGGCCGATTCGGCTTGCGAAATTTATGACACGGGCCTCAACGCTGGGGATTAAATTTTTGGAATCGCTGACTCTTTTCGCGATTCCGGGCTGATTTCTTATTGCGCCCGGACTCCCGCTTGTGGCAGGCTAGTGATTGTGGGGTTTCTGGGTGCCCACCACGATATATCGGCCAGCCGCGTCAAGAATGGCCCGTCAGGGGCCGCAGAGCGGAATGGTTGGGGAGTCGGTCGATGGCGTTATCGCGACACGAGCGGAGCAGACAAAAAGTCGATCTGAACCCGCTCGAGATGATCGAAAAGGTCGTGTCAGCCAACGAATGGCCCTTCGATCGAACATCGGAGCGCGAGATCGCCGTCGAGGTTGCAGGTCGCTGGTGCGATTACCGCATGTTCTTCAGCTGGCGCGAGGACGTCGAGGCGCTCCACTTCACCTGCGCCTACGATGTCCGCATCCCGGCCGAACGCCACCCGGAAATCCATGGCCTTCTGGCGCTGATCAACGAAAAGATGTGGATGGGCCACTTCGATCTCTGGACCGAAGAGGGGCTGCCGATGTTCCGTCATTCCATTCCCTTGCGCGGCACCGAGGGCCTCAAGCCCGAACAGCTCAACGATCTGGTCGAAGTGGCGATCAGCGAGAGTGAACGTTTCTATCCCGCCTTCCAGTATGTCGTCTGGGCGGGCAAGACGCCGACCGACGCGCTGACCGCCTCGATCCTCGAGACGGTTGGCGAAGCCTGATCGAAAAAGGACCTCCGACGCCCCCTCTCTGAAAACACCAACAAACAACATACGTTGGATCGTCCTGAGCGGCGCCGGTCTCCCCTTTGAGCCGGCGCCGCGACCATTCTGCGGTCATGATCGGCTGGCAGTCCGGCTATAACGAGCGCCGCATGATCCCCCTCCTGATCCCCTATCCCGACATCGATCCGATCCTGGTCCAGATCGGCCCCTTCGCCATCCGCTGGTATGCGTTGGCCTACATCGCCGGCCTGGTGATCGGCTGGCGGATCATGCGTCGAGTATGCCAGCAGCCGCCGGCGATCCTCTCTCCGGAGAAGATCGACGACTTTCTCCTCTGGGCAGCGCTGGGCGTCATCCTCGGCGGCCGACTGGGCTATGTGCTTTTCTACAAGCCCAGCTTCTTCTTTCACGACCCGGTGGCGATCCTGACCCTGTGGGAGGGCGGCATGTCCTTCCACGGCGGATTGCTGGGCGTCGTCGTGGCGATTCTCGCCTTCTCCTATCGCAACGGCATCAACCCCTTCATGCTGTCCGATCTGGTGGCGATCGTGGCGCCGATCGGCCTGTTCTTCGGGCGCATCGCCAATTTCATCAACGGCGAGCTGTGGGGCCGGCCAACCGACGTGCCGTGGGCCATGATCTTCCCGCGCGGCGGGCCGATACCGCGCCATCCCAGCCAGATCTACCAGGCCTTCTTCGAAGGCGTGCTGCTGTTCCTGCTGATGATCGCGATCTGGCAACTGACCGCCGGACGTCGACGGCCGGCGCTGCTCACGGGCGTGTTCTGCATGGGTTACGGCGTGGCGCGGATCGTGGGCGAGATCTTTCGCGAGCCCGACTCCTTCCTCGGCTTTCTGTGGGGACCGCTCACGATGGGCATGTTGCTCTCCGTGCCGGTGTTCCTGTTCGGGCTCGCCCTGGTCGTCCTCGCCATGCGCCGGCCGCCGCTGCCGCAAAGCTGAAGACGCGTGACCAGCGAGCTTGGTCGACGCATCGCCCGGCGCATCGCCGTCACCGGCCCGATCACGGTCGCCGAGTTCATGACCGAGGCGCTCGGTCACCCAACGCTGGGTTACTATCGCCGCGCGATGCCGATCGGCGCCGCCGGCGATTTCACCACCGCCCCCGAGATCTCCCAGATGTTCGGGGAACTCGTGGGCGCCTGGATCGCCGAGCGCTGGCTGGCGATCGGCCGACCCAACCCGGTACGACTTGTCGAACTGGGGCCGGGCCGCGGCACGCTGATGGCCGACCTCCTGCGCGCCACGCGCGGCGTGCCGGACTTCCATGCCGCCCTCGATCTCCATCTCGTCGACATCAACACGCCGCTGCGCGCCGCGCAGGAGGCCGGGCTCGGCGACTACCGGCCGACCTGGCATGAAAGTCTCGACAGCGTCCCCAGCGGCCCGCTGCTGCTGATCGCCAACGAATTCTTCGACGCCCTGCCGGTGCGCCAGTTCGAACGCACGCCGCGAGGCTGGAGCGAACGAATGGTCGGACTCGGCTCCGATGGCAAGACACTGACGTTCGCCTTGGCGCCTGGCTTGTCCCCTTTTGCACGCCTGTTGCCCGAGGCGCTGCGCGAAGGCGGTCCCACGCCCGGTACGGTGGCCGAGGTTTCGGTCGCGGCTGTCGAGCTTGCCAACCGGATCGCCACGAGACTCGTCCAGGACGGCGGCTGGAGTCTCATCGTCGATTATGGACGCGACGCGTCCGCTGCGGGAGCGACGCTCCAGGCCGTCCGCGGCCATCGGCCGGTCGATCCGCTCGACCGGCCAGGCGAGTCCGATCTCACGGCCCATGTCGACTTCGCGGTTCTTGCTGCGGCCGCCCGGACGTGCGGTGCACACGTCTTCGGCCCCGTTGGACAGGGGGCGTTCCTCCGCCGGCTGGGAATCGAACGACGGGCCACTGCGCTGAAATCACGCGCCACAGGCGAGCAGCAGGCCGCGATCGACGCGGCATTGGCGCGCTTGATCGCGCCCGGGCAAATGGGCACGTTGTTTCGTGTTCTGGCCATAGGCGACGGCAAGAGCGCCGCGCCGGCCGGCTTTTCGGACGAGGCATGACCCAGGGCGAAATCCAGGCCAGAGCATTGGCCGATCTCGATGGTGTGCGGCACCGGTTCTTCACCCGGCACGGCGGCGTGAGTGCAGGCCTCTATTCCTCGCTGAACTGCGGCTATGGCTCAGGCGACAGTCCCGACAATGTTCGCGAGAACCGCAGCCGTGCCGCCGCGGCCTTCGGTCTGGCAGAGACCGATCTCCTCACGCTCCATCAGATCCATTCGGCGGAGGTGCTGACGGTCGGCGCCGAGCGCTGGACCTCGCCCGGCGCGCCAAAGGCCGATGCACTGGTGACCGACCGGACGGGCGTGGTGCTGGGCGTCATGGCGGCGGATTGCGCGCCGGTGCTGCTGGCCGACCCCGAGGCGCGCGTCATCGGCGCCGCCCATGCCGGCTGGAGGGGTGCGTTGGGCGGCGTCGTCGAAGCCGCGATTTCGACCATGGAACGACTGGGCGCGCGGCGGGAACGGGTGCGCGCCGTGGTCGGGCCCTGCATCGGGCGCAACTCGTATGAGGTCGGACCGGAGTTTCCCGCACCGTTTCTCGCCCAGGACGATGCCAACAGCGCGTTCTTCCGGGCAGCGCCGCGCGCCGGACATTTCTTCTTCGATCTTGCGGGCTACCTCGTTCAGCGCCTTGCGCGCGCCGGCGTGGCGGCCAGCGCGACCGGGCACGACACGCTGACCGGCGGCGACGATTTCTTCAGTTACCGGCGCAACACCCTGAACGGCATTCGCGACTATGGACGCGGCCTTTCGGCCATCGCGCTCGAGGGCTGATTTGCCCTATTTCATCATTCTCGTCGTCTGCTGCCTTCTCGGGCTGATCGCGACCTGCGCCTTGTCGTGACCCGCCCGCTCACACCAAGGTGCCGACCGTCGTCTCGGGCGCGACATTGTCGCAGCAGTGGCGGTCAAGGGCATCCCGGGGCTGCTTGATACGGGTTGCCGGAAGCAACACGAGAGCGCACCCAGCCTGAATCGGCTTGTCAGAAGGGGGAGGGCTGCTACTGTCCTTGCAGCGGCTCAATTCTTGCAACGTGAAGCCGCAACATGGTGAGGGGGTTGTTAATGCTTCAATTCAAAAGGTCGGTCGCGGCTTTGATCGCGGCCGCCGGTGTCGCCGGCATGTTCGGCGCAGCGAGTGCCGACGCGCAGACGATCAAGGCCGTCATGCATTCGGACGTGAAAATTCTCGATCCGATCTGGACCACGGCCTATATCCAGCGGAATTTCGGCTACATGGTCTGGGACACGCTTTTCGCCATGGACGAAAAGTTCGAGGTGAAGCCCCAGATGGTCGAAAAGTGGGATGTCTCGGCCGACAAGCTCACCTGGACCTTCACCCTGCGTGACGGACTGGTCTGGAGCACCGGCCAGCCGGTGACCGCCGAGGACTGCATCGCCTCGATCAAACGTTGGGGCGCCAAAGACTCGATGGGCCAGAAGATGATGGCCTCCGTGGCAGGCTTCGAGGCCGTCGATGCCAAGACGTTCCGCATGAAAATGAAGGAACCGTACGGCCTCGTCCTCGAATCGCTCGGCAAGCCATCCTCGAACGTTCCGTTCATGATGCCCAAAAAGACAGCCGAAACCGATCCCAATACCCAGATCAAGGTCGAGGACGTGATCGGCTCCGGCCCGTTCATCTTCAAGGCTGACGAATGGAAGCCGGGCGAGAAGGTGGTCTTCGTCAAGAACACCAAATACAAGCCGCGCTCCGAGCCGCCCTCGGGCCTCGCCGGCGGCAAGGTCGCCAAGGTCGACCGCGTCGAATGGATTGCCATGCCGGACGTGCAGACCCAGGTCGCGGCGATCGAAAACGGCGAGATCGACATGATCGAATCGCCCGGTCACGACCTCTTGCCGCTTTTGTCGAAGGACAAGAACATCAAGCTGTTCGACAGCAATCCGCTGGGCAACCAGTATGCGTTCCGCTTCAATTCGCTGTTCAAGCCGTTCGACAATCCCAAGATCCGTCACGCCGCGATGGTCGCCTTCAACCAGGAGGAATTCCTGAAGGCGACGATCGGCAATCCCAAGTACTACAAGGTCTGCAAGGCACCGTTCGTCTGCGGCACGCCGTTGGGCACCGACGCAGGCATGAAGGACGTGCTGAATGGCGACGCGGCCAAGGCCAAGCAGCTCCTCAAGGAAGCCGGCTATGACGGAACGCCGGTCGTGCTGATGCAGTCGACCGACCTGCAGGTGCTGACCAATCTCGCACCCGTCGCCAAGGCGCAGCTCGAGGCTGCGGGCTTCAAGGTCAATATGCAGGCCATGGACTGGCAGACGCTGGTCGGCCGCCGCGCCAAGAAGGATCCGCCGGACAAGGGCGGCTGGAACGCCTTCCTGACCTCGTGGGTCGCCGCCGATATCCTCAACCCGGTGATGGCGGGCTTCTTCAATGCCTCGTGCGACAAGGCGATGTTCGGCTGGCCCTGCGACGCCACCATCGAAAAGATGCGCGACGCTTTCGCCAAGGAAATCGACCCCGCCAAGCAGAAGCAGATCGCCATCGACCTGCAGAAATATTGGGTCGACCATCCGACCCATATCAATGTCGGCCAGTGGTATCAGCCGGTGGCGCTGCGCACCAATATCGACGGCATGCTGGTGGCGCCTGTTCCCGTCTTCTGGAACATGACCAAGAAATAGATCATCGCTCGGGCGCGCGGGGCCGGTCCCCGCGCGCCCATCGAAGAGGGTAGGCCGCGTGTCTGCCCTCCTCGATGGGGGACGAAAAAACGAGGCTCCGATGAATTCGACGGCAATGAAGCGACGTACGTTCGGCATTCTGAGCACCGGTGCTCTCATGGCCGCCGCAGGCACGACGAGGGCGGCCGACAAGAAGGTTCTGCGCTTCGTGCAGAACGGCAATATGTCGATCCTCGATCCGATCTGGACGACTGCCTACGTCACGCGCACACACGGCTATTTCATCTACGACACGCTGTTTGCGATGGACGCCAACAACGCCATCAAACCGCAGATGGTCGACAAGTACGAAGTCTCGCCCGATCGCACGCAATGGACCTTCACCCTGCGCGACGGGCTCGAATGGCACGACGGCAAGCCGGTGACGTCGGCGGACTGCATCCCCTCGATCAAGCGCTGGGGCGCGCGCGATGCGATGGGACTGAAGCTCATGGAGTTCGTCAAGGACTTCAAGGTGGTGAACGACAAGACCTTCACCATGATCCTGAAGGAACCGTACGGGCTCGTACTCGAATCGCTCGGCAAGCCCAGCTCCAACGTGCCCTTCATGATGCCGGAACGCATCGCCAAGACCGATCCGTTCAAGCAGATCGACAGTCAGATCGGCTCCGGCCCGTTCATCTACGTCAACGCCGAGTCCAAGCCCGGCGAGAAGCATGTCTACGTCAAGAACACGAAATACAAGCCGCGCAACGAGCCGCCTTCGGGTCTGTCCGGCGGCAAGGTCGTCAAGATGGACCGGGTCGAGATCATCGAGATGCCGGATCCGCAGCAGCAGGTAAATGCCATCCTTGCGGGCGAAATCGATCTGATCGAGCAGCCGCCGCACGACCTGCTCCCGATCATGAAAGCCGACAAGGGCATGCAGCTTGTCGACTGGAATCCTCTCGGCCAGCAGTTCATCTATCGCTTCAACCACACCCAGCCGCCCTTCAACAATCCGAAGATCCGCAGAGCTGCGCTCCTGGCGGTCCGGCAAGAGGACTATCTCAAGGCGACCGTGGGCGAGCCGCAGTTCTACAAGGTGAGCTCGGCCGCCTTCATCTCCGGCACGCCCAATGCGTTCGAAGCGCCGGACGGCTTCCTGGTGAAGCCCAACTACGAAAAGGCAAGGGCGCTGCTGAAGGAAGCAGGCTATGACGGCTCACCGGTCGTGCTGATGCAGTCCACCACCCTGCCCGTCCTGACCAATACAGCGCCTGTCACCAAGGCGGCGCTGGAACAGGTCGGCTTCAAGGTCGACATGCAGACCATGGACTGGCAGACGCTGGTGTCCCGGCGCACCAAAAAGGACCCGCCGAGCCAGGGCGGCTGGAACATCTTCCATACCTTCACCGTGGCAGCCGACATCCTGAACCCGATCTCCAATACCTACATGGTGGCGCAAGGCGAGAAATCCTGGTTCGGCTGGCCGACCGATCCTGAGATGGAGAAGCTGCGCGACGCCTATTCGAAGGAGGTCGACCCGGCGAAGGCCAAGGAACTGGCCCACGCCGTGCAGAACCGCGCCATCGAGACGGCCCAATACGGTTGGATCGGCCAATGGTACGGACCGGGCGCCGCTCGCAAGAACGTGACCGGCTGGATCAAGGCGCCCGTGCCGGTGATGTGGAATATCGAAAAGGCGTAACTCTTTTTCTGTCGCCCCGGTCCGCCTGCGCAGGATCGGGACGGCAGATCGAGCTGCAGAACACATGATCGATTTCATTGCCCGTCGTCTCGTCGCCATCATTCCCGTGCTCGCGGTGGTGGCGATCTTTGTCTTCCTCATGCTGCGACTCACGCCCGGCGATCCGGCGGCGGTGATCGCCGGCGACAACGCCACGTCCGACCAGATCGATCTCATCCGTGCCAAGCTCGGCCTCGATCTGCCGATCTGGCAGCAGTTCATCATCTGGATCGGCGACATTCTGCGCGGCAATCTCGGCGAGAGCTTCTTCTTCAAGAAGACGGTGGTCGAGTTGATCGCCCAGCGCCTCCAGCCGACGCTGGCCCTGTCGATCTGCACCCTGATCATTGCGGTCGCGACGGCAGTGCCGCTGGGCGTCCTCGCCGCCTATCGGCATGGCTCCCTGCTCGACCGCGTCGTGATGGGCTTCTCGGTTATGGGTTTCTCGTTACCCACCTTCGTGATCGGCTACTGCCTGATCTATGTCTTCGCGATCGATCTCGACTGGCTGCCGGTGCAGGGCTATACGCGCATCGAGGTCGATTTCTGGGGCTTCATCTCGCATATCATCCTGCCCAGTATCACGCTCGGCATCATCTACGTCGCATTGATTGCCCGCATCACGCGGGCCTCCGTGCTGGAAGTGCTGAACGAAGACTATATCCGCACCGCGCGGGCCAAAGGCCTCTCGAATCGGGTCGTGCTGATGCGCCATGCGCTGCGCAACGCCGCAGTGCCCATCCTGACCGTGATCGGCATCGGCGTCGCGTTGCTGATTGGCGGTGCGGTGGTGACGGAAACCGTCTACGGCCTTCCCGGGCTCGGCCGCCTCACGGTCGAAGCCGTGCTGAGCCGCGACTTCCCCACAATCCAGGCCGTGATCCTGATGTTCTCCGTCGTCTACGTCGTCATCAACCTGCTGATCGACATCAGTTACACCCTGTTCGATCCGAGGATCCGCTATTGAGCGCGATGATTGAAGAAACGGTCGACTCGGCCGCCATCGCGTCGGCCTCGACCAAGCGCAAGTCGCTGTGGTTGCTCGCGATCCGCAACCCTGCCGTCATCTTCGGCGGCACCATCCTGCTTCTCATGGTGGCGATCGCGATCTTCGCGCCGTATCTCGGCACGATCGATCCCACCCGCATCGACCCCGCCATGCGCAACAAGAAGCCGGGCACCGAGATCACCCTTCGGCTCGACGACGGCTCCACGGTCAAGCGCACGGCCTACATGGGCACCGACACCTTGGGCCGTGACGTCTACAGCCGTGTCCTTTATGGCACACGCGTTTCGCTGATCGTCGGCATTGCCGTTGCCGCCCTGTCGCTGGCGTTCGGCCTGATCATCGGCATGGTCTCGGGCTACATCCGATGGCTCGACGGCTTCGTCATGCGGATCATGGACGGATTGATGGCGATCCCCGGGATAATGCTTGCCATCGCGCTGGTCTCGATCTGGCGATCGGGCCTGATCACCGTGATCTTCGCCATCGTCGTGCCCGAGGTGCCGCGCGTGGTGCGCCTCGTGCGCTCGATCGTGCTCACGGTCCGCGAGGAGCCCTATGTCGAGGGCGCAATATCGGTCGGCACGCCGACCTGGACGCTCATGATGCGTCACATCCTGCCCAACACCATCGCCCCGCTGATCGTACAGGGCACGTTTACGGCCGCAGCCGCGATCATCACCGAGGCGATCCTCAGCTTCCTGGGCATCGGCATCCCGCCCGAGACGCCGAGTTGGGGCAACATCATGTCGGAGGGGCGCACCCTCTTCCGCATCTTCCCGCATAATATCCTCTATCCGGGCATCTTCCTTGCGCTCGCCGTGCTCGCCATCAACGTGATGGGTGACGGCCTGCGCGACACGCTCGATCCCAAGATGAGCAAGAAGGTATGAGTTCCGACACAACGCCGGTTCTCGAGGTCAAGAACCTGAGCGTCGCCCTGCCGCCGGGTGGCGATCGAACCAATGCCGTCGACAAGGTGAGTTTCACCGTCAAGCCCGGCGAGATCGTCTGCCTCGTGGGCGAGTCGGGCTCGGGCAAATCGGTGATCGCCTTCACCATCATGGGATTGCTGGCCAAGGCGTTGCGGCCTGTGTCGGGCGAGATCCTGCTGCAGGGCGAGAACGTGCTGGCCGCCAACGAGGAGCGGCTGCGCGAGCTGCGCTGCACACGCATGTCCATGATCTTCCAGGAACCCATGACCGCACTCAATCCGGTCATGACCTGCGGCGACCAGATCGACGAGGTGCTGAGTACGCACACCAAGCTCGACGCGGCACAGCGCAAAGCCAAGATCATCGGCATCCTGACGCGCGTGAAGCTGCCGGAACCCGAGCGCATCTACGCATCCTTTCCGCACCAGCTTTCCGGCGGCCAGCGCCAGCGAATCATGATCGCCATGGCCCTGGTGCTCGACCCGGTGCTGCTGATCGCCGACGAGCCGACCACGGCGCTCGACGTGACGACCCAGGCCGAGATCCTGAAGCTGATCGCCGAGCTGCAGGGCAGCCAGGGCACGGGCGTTCTGTTCATCACCCACGATTTCGGCGTCGTCGCCGAGATCGCCCGTCGCGTCGCCGTGCTGCGCTGGGGCGAACTGGTGGAGATGGGACCGACCGAGCAGATCCTGTCACGGCCGCAGCAGGCCTATACGCGCATGCTGATCTCGTCGGTGCCGTCGATCCATCCCGTCCATCGTGGCGTGCGGCTGGAGAAGGAAACGGTGCTGCGCACAGAGAAGCTCGGCAAGACCTATTCTGCCAAGTCCTTCTTCCAGAAGGCGCGCGTGGTGAAGGCGGCTGTCGATGTCGACCTCGACATCCGCAGGGGCGAGACGCTCGGCATCGTGGGCGAATCGGGATCGGGCAAGTCGACAGTGGCGCGATGCATCGCCCGACTGATCGATCCGACCGAGGGCAAGGTGTTCCTGGGCACGACCGAGATCGCCACCATCTCACCGTCCCGGCTGCGGCCGCATCGCCGGCGGGTGCAGATCGTCTTCCAGGATCCCTACCGCTCGCTCAACCCGCGCATCACGGTGGGTGATTCGATCGTCGAGGGGCCGATGAACTTCGGCCTCAAGCGCGACGAGGCGCTTGGCCGCGCGCGCAAGCTGATGGAGACGGTCCAGCTCGACCCCAATGCGCTCGACCGCTACCCGCACCAGTTCTCCGGTGGCCAGCGCCAGCGCATTTGCATCGCCCGGGCGCTCGCCATGGAGCCCGAGCTGCTGATCGCCGACGAAGCCGTCTCCGCGCTCGACGTGTCGGTGCAGAAGCAGGTGCTGGGGCTGCTGGATGAGATCCGCCAACGCCTGAACCTCGCCGTTCTCTTCATCACCCACGATCTACGGGTGGCGGCGCAGATTTGCGACTACGTCGCCGTGATGAGTCAGGGCCGCGTCGTCGAGTATGGCGCGGCCGAGCAGGTGTTCAGCGCTCCCAAGCACGCCTACACCAAGTCCCTGTTCGCTGCCGCGCCCGGCCGCAACTGGGAGTTCGGCAAGTTCGCCGCGGCGTGATAGGCTGAGCCACATAAGGAAACGGGAAGTCCGGCCTCCCCCTCTGAGCCCCGCCGGACAAAGACGATAACATCGTGTCCAGGGAGGTTCCCATGGCCGAGAGCGTCTACAAGGTGGTCGAGCTGGTCGGCACCAGCAGCGAATCCTGGGAAAAGGCGGCAAGGGCGGCGGTCGAACGGGCCGGCGAGACGTTGCGCGATCTGCGGGTCGCCGAGGTCGTCGAGCAGGACATTGTCATGGAAGGCGGTCGGGTGTCGGCCTACCGCACCAAGCTGAAGCTGTCCTTCAAGTACGAGGACGGGGACTGAGCAGCCTGCCGTAGCAGGACGAGCGGGTCCGTCCCCGCCGTTCGACGCCAGACGCGGTCGTTCCATCGGCCGCGGCAATGGCGCTTGCGCCGCGAGCCACCGGGTCCAAACTGGAGGCATGACCTCCGGATTCCTTGAAGACGCCTCGTTCAACCAATCGCCCGCCTTCGGCGACGTCGACCTGTTTGGTGCCGACAGACCGCTCAGTGACGCTGCGGCGCGCTACGGGCTCGATCTCCAGGCGCTCGCGGCATGCGGCAGGGATTACGGTGCGGCGGAGACGCTCGATCTCGGCCGTGTCGCCAACGAGAACCCGCCCAAGCTGCGGACCGTGGACGGCCGGGGCAATCGAATCGATTTCGTCGAGTTCCATCCGGCCTATCACGCGCTGATGGCCAAGAGCGTCGGCTGGGGCATCCATAGCTCGGCGCACGACGGCAGCGAACCCGCTGGCCCCATGACCAGCCGTGCGGTGCGCCTCTATCTCGCCACACAGGCCGAGAGCGGCCATCTCTGCCCGGTCACCATGACCCATGCCTGCATCGGCGCACTCAAGGCGGAGCCTACGCTGCTGGAAAAGTGGCAGGCCAGGATCCTGTCGCGTCGCTACGATCCGCGGCCGTTGCCGTGGTGGGAAAAGACGGGCGTCACCCTCGGCATGGGCATGACCGAGCGCCAGGGCGGCACCGACGTGCGCGCCAACATCACGCAAGCCAGAGGGGCTGGCGATCATGTCGAGATCAGTGGCCATAAATGGTTCATGTCGGCACCGATGTGCGACGCTTTCCTGGTGCTGGCGCAGGGCGACGGCGGCCTCACCTGCTATCTGATGCCTCGCTACCGGCCGGACGGCAGCCAGAACAGCCTGCGTTTCCAGCGTTTGAAAGACAAGCTCGGCAACAAATCGAACGCGTCATCGGAGGTGGAATTCCATTCGGCCTACGCCGAGCGCGTGGGGCCCGAAGGTGCGGGAGTGCGCACCATTATCGAGATGGTGAACCTCACCCGGCTCGATTGCGCCATCGCCTCGGCCGGGCAGATGCGCTTCGGCCTCAGCCAGGCGCTCAACCACATCCGTAACCGCTCGGTATTCCAGCGCAGGCTCGCCGACCAGCCGGCAATGCGCGCTGTGGTGGCCGATCTGGCGCTGGAACTCGAGGCGCAGGTGGCTCTGGTGTTCCGTCTCGCCCATGCGGTCGACAAGCGCGAGACCGGGTATACGCGCCTGCTGACGCCCGCCGTGAAATTCCTGGTTTGCAAGAGCACGCCGCAGGTCGTGTACGAGTCGCTCGAGTGCCTGGGCGGCAACGGCTATACCGAGGATCTGCCGATGGCACGCCTCTATCGCGAGGCGCCGCTCAATGCGATCTGGGAAGGCTCGGGCAACGTGATGGCGCTCGACGTCCTGCGCGCTGCCGGTCGGCAGCCCGAAGCGGCGATGGAAACCGTGGCGTCGCTGGCCCGTACCGCCATGCAGGCCTTCGACGTACGGCCGCTGGTCTCGGCGCTCGAACGCACGCTCAAGTCTCCCGATGCAGAACGACGCGCGAGGTTTTTGTGCGAGGGCCTCGCCCGCATTGCGGCTCTGGCGGCGCTTGCCGAAGCGAACTCGCCGTTCGCGACGCTCTATGGCGAGACGCGCCTCGGCGGTGGGCATCTCGCCCAGTTCGGAACGGCCGATCTCGGCTCTGCGGAACTCGCGTTGATGGACAGGGCGCTCGCGGCCTAGCAAGATCGCGGCCCATGAAAAAGATCTTCACCGCGTGCCTCGGTACCGAGACCAACACCTTCGCGTCCATTCCCACCGGACATCAGCTTTTCGAAGAGACCTGTCTCTTTCGCAAGGCAAGCTACGGCAAGAACGTGCCCATGTTCGGCGCGCCGCTGGCTGTGTGGCGAGGCCGCGCCGAAGCCAAGGGCTGGCAGGTAGTCGAAAGCCTCTGCGCATTCGCGCAACCGGCCGGCAAGACGGTGAAGAAGGTCTACGAAGCGTTCCGAGACGAGATCATTGCCGATCTGAAGGCGGCGATGCCGGTCGACGGCGTCCTGCTGTCCATGCACGGCGCCATGGTGGCGGAAGGCTATGACGACTGCGAGAGCGACCTGCTGGCCGCGGTGCGCAAGGTCGTTGGGCGCGATATTCCGGTCGGCGCCGAGCTCGATCTCCATTGCAACATCGGCGAGGGCACGCTGCGCGACGCCACGGCGCTGGTGTTGTTCAAGGAATATCCGCACATCGACGTCCCCGAGCGCGCCGACGATCTCTTTACCGTGATCGAGGGCGCCATCGAGGGTCGCACCAGGCCGGTGATGGCCGCCTTCGACTGTCGCATGATCGGCGTGTTCCACACGACGCGCCAGCCGATGCGCGGCTTCGTCGACAAGCTCCAGGCGATGGAAGGCAAGGACGGCGTGCTGTCGCTGTCGATCGCGCACGGCTTTCCCTGGTCAGACATCAAGGAGATGAGCTCCAAGCTGATCGTCATCACCGACAACGACCGGCCAAAGGCGGAGAAGCTGGCGCGCGAGCTTGGCCTGGAGTTCTTCGCCATGCGCGACAAGACCCAGCCGCCCTACGTCACGCTCGAGACGGCCATGGCGCGCGTCTCCACCCACAATCTTCCCAAGCCGATGGTGCTGGCCGATGTCTCCGATAATGCCGGCGGCGGCGCCGCCTCCGACTCGACCTTCATTCTCAAAGCCCTGCTGGACAAGAAAGTGAAGGATGCCGCGGTCGGCATGATCTGGGATCCGGGCGCGGTGAAACTCGCCTTCGAGGTGGGCGAAGGAGCGGAACTCGACATTCGCCTTGGCGGCAAGCTCGGTCCCCAATCCGGCCCGCCGGTCGATGCGCGCGCCACCGTTCTCAAGGTTGCGAACGACGTGTCGGTCGAGTTTGGTGGCCAGCGCAAGAGCGTCGGCTCGATCGGCGACGCCGCCGCACTGCAAATCGACGGCGTCACGGTGATCGTCAACTCCAAGCGCACGCAGTGCCACAGCCGCGACTGCTTCACCAAGCTCGGCGTCGACCCTTCGACCAAGAAGGTCGTGGTCGTGAAATCGATGCAGCATTTCCATGCCGCCTATGCGCCGATCGCGAGCGAGGTGGTGTATGTCGCCGCACCCGGCGCGCTGGTACCCGACTGGTCGCAGCTGCCCTACACGAAAGTCGACAAGGCGCAGTGGCCGTTCGTCGCCAATCCCCACGCCATGTGACAGACCGCACAATGCCGGGAGACAGCCCATGCGTCGCAGCGAGGACCGGATTCTCACGACCCATGTCGGCAGCCTCCCGCGCCATCCGATTCTCTCCGACCTGCTGATCCGCGACGAGGCCGGCGAGCCGGTGGATCGCGCGGAGTTGCGCCGCCTGGGCGAAAGTGCGGTCCGTCATGTCGTCGAGCATCAGATCGCGTGCGGTGTCGACGTGATCAATGATGGCGAGCAGCCGCGCGTCGGCTTCCAGACCTACGTGGCGCAGCGCATGAGGGGGTTTGGCGGAGAATCGAAGCGGCCGCGGCCACAAGACTTCACGGACTTTCCCGTCTTTGCCGCCTGGATGGTCCAGCGGCTTCCACGGCGGAGCAAGGTGTCGAACGCCCCGCAGGCGATCGCCGATGTCGTCTACGACGACCTCGGCGCCGCCGAGCAGGAATGCCGCATGTTCCGAGCGGCGCTGAATCGTCTCGCCACACCGCCTGTCGATGCGTTCATGACCGCGGCATCGCCGGGGATCATCGCTACGACCCTCCTCAATGCGCACTACGACAACCACGAGGCCTATGTCTTCGCGCTGGCACGCCAGATGCGCAAGGAATACGAACTGATCGCTCGCGACTTCGTGTTGCAGATCGATGCTCCCGACCTGGCGATGGAGCGCACGGTCCTGTTCCATGACAAGACCGTCGCCGAGTTCCTGGCGATCGCCGAGATGCATGTCGCAGCGCTCAACGAGGCGCTGGCCGCCGTCCCGCGCGACCGTATCCGGCTGCATTGTTGCTGGGGCAACTACGAAGGGCCGCACGTCCACGATGTCCCGCTCAAGGAAATCCTGCCGGTTCTGTACCAGGCCCGGGTCGGCGCGCTCAGCGTGGAGTTCGCCAATCCCCGGCATCAGCACGAATACGCGGCGCTCAGGAACAACAGGCTTCCGCCAGAGCTTCTTCTCCTTCCGGGCGTGATCGATTCGACGACCAATTATGTCGAGCATCCGGAAGTGATCGCGAACCGCATCTGCGAGGCGGTCGACGCGGTCGGCGACCGCAGCCGCGTCATCGCTTCGAGCGACTGCGGCTTCGGCACTTTCGCAGGCTCGGAACTGGTCGCCGAAGATGTCGTCTGGGAAAAGCTGAAGGCCTGTCGCGAAGGCGCCAACATTGCCACGAAACGATTGTGGGGACAGCCGTAGCCCTGCTCGCCGTCAATCCGAACGGTTGACGATGCACACGATATCGCCGCGTTTCTGAAACGCGACTGTCACGCGCATGAACGCAGTGACATCGAGAACAGTTACACACTCTGCCGACGATAGGTCTACGCGGCGTAACATCACGTTATTTTCGAATGCGATTCGCAAATCTTCTCGCTCGTCGGTCGGTGGTCCGCACCCACGTCAGGCTCTCAATCCGAGTGGAGGTAACCATCGCATGAGCAAGCGTTCTCTCTTTCAGCCCGCAGCAACAGTCGCGGGTGCTGTCATCGCTCTTGGCCTGGCAGCTCCCGCTTTTGCGCAGTCGCCGAGCGACAAGATGGCCGAATGTCAGCAGCTCTATGGTCAGTGGTCGAAGTACAACGGCACATCGAGCTACAGCAAAAACGTCGGCCCCGAGATGGCGCTGGAAGATTGCCGCAAAGGAAACTACACGGCCGGTATCGCGTCGCTGAAGCAGACCCTGCAGCGCAACGGGATTCCCGTGCCGCCGTCACAGACGGCGACCGTTCCCGGCAAGTAGCCGGCCGCTCCATGGCAAGGACGTGAAGAAGGCCGCTCGCAGGGGCGGCCTTCTTTATTGGGCAAGGTCATGCGTTGGCCAACAGGCTGCGATATTGCAGGCCGTTTACAGCGGGCGAACCGATTGGTATGTTCCGCCGCGTCGCGGCCGGGAGTGGCCGTTTTGTCGTTTATTGTCAACGACTTAACGAGAACCCGCCCGGCGTGAGGGGCGCGATGCCATGAAGATCCTGACCGGCAACAGCAATCGGCCGCTGGCGGAGGCGATATCCGCCAAGCTCGCGCTGCCGCTCGTGCGGGCGAACATCAAGCGATTCTCGGACAACGAGATCTTCGTCGAGATCCTGGAGAACGTGCGCGGCGAGGACGTGTTCGTCATCCAATCGACGAGCTATCCCGCGAACGACCATCTGATGGAGCTCCTGATCACCATCGATGCGCTGCGCCGCAGTTCCGCGCGCCGCATCACGGCGGTGATGCCCTACTACGGCTATGCTCGCCAGGATCGCAGGACCGGCTCACGTACGCCGATCACGGCCAAGCTGGTGGCCAACCTGATCACCAATGCTGGCGCGAACCGCGTTTTGACCCTGGATCTCCATGCCGGCCAGATCCAGGGTTTTTTTGATATTCCGCTCGACAATCTCTACGCTGGCCCCGTCTTTTCCAAGGACATCAAGGACACGCTCGCCAATCGCAGCCTGACCGTCGTGTCGCCCGATACCGGCGGTGTGGTGCGCGCCCGAGCGATCGCCAAGCGCATCGATGCCGACCTTGCCATCATCGACAAGCGTCGCGAGGCGGCGGGCGTCAGCGAGGTGATGAACGTGATCGGCGACGTGAAAGACCGCGACTGCATCCTGATCGACGACATCGTCGATTCGGCGGGCACGCTCTGCAATGCTTCGGTCGCGTTGATGGACCATGGCGCCAAGTCGGTTTGCGCCTACGTCACGCATGGCGTGCTGTCGGGCGGTGCAGTCGCCCGCGTCGCCGCCTCTCCGATGGAGAAGCTGGTGATCACCGATTCGATCCTGCCCACCGAGGCGGTGCGCGTGTCGTCCAATGTGCGGCCGCTCAGCATCGCCTCGCTGATGGCGGAGGCCATGAAACGCATTTCCGAGGAGACCTCGGTGTCGAGCCTGTTCGGCTAGGACGGATCAGTCAGGAGTTCAACGAGATCCGGCGTCGGGCACCCCTGGAGGCCACGCCGCGATGAAGAGAGCAACAGCCAACCAGATAGGAGAAGTTGAAATGGCAGAGACGACGAAGGTCGTCGCGAAGAAGCGGGACCGGGCCGGCAAAGGGGGCGCCCGTTCCAGCCGTCGCGATGGACTGATTCCCGCCGTGATCTACGGCGACAAGCAGGCCCCCCTGATGATCGCGGTCGACCCCAAGACGATCGAGCGCGAGATTCACAAGGAGGGCTTCTTCAATCACCGGATCCAGATCGATGTCGAGGGCACGAATGTCGATGTGCTCCCGCGCGACGTCCAGCTCGATCCGGTGAGCGACCGTCCTCTGCATCTCGACTTCCTGCGCATCGGACCCGATTCGATCATCACCGTGCAGGTGCCCGTCCATTTCAGGAACGAAGCGGCGGCGCCCGGCATCAAGCGCGGCGGCGTGCTGAACATCGTCATGCACGAGATCACGGTGCGCACCAAGCCCGACCTCATTCCGGAGTTCTTCGAGGTCGACCTGACCGGGCTCGAGATCGGCCATTCCGTGCACATCTCCACGCTGAAGGCGCCGGAGCGCGTGCGCATGGTGCCGCGCGAGAAGGACGCCACCGTCGCCTCGATCGCCGCTCCCACCGTGGTGCGCGAAGCGGCCGCCCAGGCGGCGGCAGACGCCGCCGCGCCGGCGGCGGATGCGGCGACACCGGCTGCCGGTGCAGGCGCACCGGCAGCGCCCGCAGCGGGCGCCACGCCTGCCGCGGCGGCGGCAACGCCGGCCAAGAAGTAAGCGGGGCCTCGGCGCCCCGCCCTTCCCATGCTGCTGCTGGTCGGCCTCGGCAATCCCGGGCCGCGCTATGCGGGGCACCGGCACAACGTCGGATTCATGGCGGTGGACGAGATCGTCCGCCGCCGTGTCTTCTCGCCCTGGCGCGCGCGCTTCAACGGCGAGATGGCGGAAGGCCATCTCGCCGGCGAGCGCACGCTCGCGCTGAAGCCGATGACCTTCATGAACGAGTCGAGCAAGGCGGTCGGCGAGGCGGTGCGCTTCCTCAAGGTGCCGCTCGACCGCGTCGTGGTGTTCCATGACGAACTCGACCTCGCGCCCGGCCGCGTGCGCATGAAGAAGGGCGGCGGCGCCGGCGGCCACAACGGCCTGCGCGATATCGATGCCCATGTCGGCAACGACTATCGCCGCGTACGCATCGGCATCGGCCATCCCGGCCACAAGGACCTGGTCCTGCACTGGGTGCTGCGCGACTTCGAACCCGACGAGCGCGATCCGAAGGACGGCTGGCTGCCGAAGCTCCTGGGCGCGCTTGCCGAGGAATCGGCGCTTCTGGTCGAGGGCACCGCCAAGGGTGACGAAAAGTACATGAGCCGGGTGGCGAATCTCGCGCCGCCCCCCAATCTGCCGGCCAGGCTGTCCCACGAAGAGTAGACCATGGGTTTCAACTGCGGAATCGTCGGCCTGCCCAATGTCGGCAAGTCGACCCTGTTCAATGCGCTCACTGCCACGCAAGCGGCGCAGGCGGCCAATTATCCGTTCTGCACCATCGAGCCGAATGTGGGGCGCGTCGCCGTGCCCGATCCGCGGCTCGAGAAGCTCGCGGCCATCGCGCATTCGGCCAAGATCATCAACACCCAGCTCGAATTCGTCGACATCGCCGGGCTGGTGAAGGGCGCCAGCAAGGGCGAAGGCCTCGGCAACCAGTTCCTCGCCAATATCCGCGAGGTCGATGCCATCGCCCATGTGCTGCGCTGCTTCGAGGACGGCGACGTGACCCACGTGGCCGGCAGCGTCGATCCGGTGCGCGACGCCGAGATCGTCGAGACCGAGCTGATGCTGGCCGACCTCGACAGCCTCGAGAAGCGCCTGCCCAATCTCGAGAAGCGGGCCAAGGGGGGCGACAAGGAGGCCGCGGCCGAGGCGCCGGTCGTCAGGAAGGCGCTCGACGCGCTGCGCGACGGCAAGCCTGCCCGCGTCGCGGTGCTTGCCGATGCCGAGCGGCCGATCTTCGCCCGCCTGCAGCTCATCACCGCCAAACCCATGATGTATGTGCTGAACGTCGAGGAAGCGTCGGCCGCGACCGGCAATCCGCACAGCGCCAAAGCCGAAGCCTGGGCCAAAGGGCGCGGCATTCCCTCGGTGGTGATCTCGGCTGCGATCGAAGCCGAAGTGGCGCAGCTTCCGCCCGACGACCAGGCCGAGTACCTCGGCCACCTCGGCCTCAAGCAAACGGGCCTCGCCCGCGTGGTGCAGGCCGGCTACGCGCTCCTCGACCTCGTCACCTTCTTCACTGTCGGACCGAAGGAGGCGCGCGCCTGGACGGTTCGGCGCGAAGCCAGAGCGCCCGAAGCGGCCGGCGTGATCCATACCGACTTCGAGAAGGGCTTCATCCGGGCTGAAACCATCGCCTACGACGACTATGTGGCGCTCGACGGCGAAGCAGGCGCGCGTGACGCCGGAAAGCTCCGCCTCGAAGGAAAGGACTACGCCGTCAGGGACGGCGATGTCTTCCATTTCCGGTTCAACGTCTGAAGTCGCGACAACCCGACCCTTCCAGGCCGGCTGGCTGCCGAGATGCATGCCCTGGTGGCCGTGATCGACGGATGGAGGAGGGTGTGGAAGGGTCCTTCCTTGCCCCTGCGGGCCTCTTTCCATGGAGCCACACATGACCGTCACCTTCTCCAATCCGCAAACCATGCCGCGGCGCGGCGGCTATTCGCAAATCTGCGAGGTCACGGGCGGCAAGCTCGTGTTGATCGCAGGCCAGGTGCCGCACGACACCAACGACAAGCTGGTCGGCGAGGGTGACTTCACGGCACAGGTCGAGCAGGTATTCAAGAACCTCGACGCCGCCCTCAAGGCTGCGGGCGGCAGCTTCCGCAATCTCGTGAAGATCAACAACTACTGCGTGGCGTCGGTCACGCCGGAACAGCGTACGGCCTTCCAGAAGGTGCGTGACCGCTATGTCAACACGGCATCGCCGCCGGTTAGCACCTTCATCTTCGTGAGCCGGCTCGCCTAACCGGGCTGGCTGTTCGAGATGGACGCCATGGCCGTGATCGACGGCTGAACTCGCCCTACGGCAATACCTTCTTCATCCAGAGTGCGGTCGCCTGCGCCTCCTGGCTGTCACTGGCCTCGAGCTTCGCGATCACCCGATGGCGGTCCTCCAGCTCGCGGTTCTGGCTGAGCTTCGCCTTGGCCTCGATTCGCGTGAGCGGAATGCGGAAGGCGACGATGCCCCTGATCTGCATCTCGGCATTGCCCGGCGGCAAGCGGTCGAGCGTCCAGGCATCGGGACCGCTCCCTTCGTACGTCTCGGTGAGCTTGGCCAGCACCCCGAGCACATCCTTTGTGCCGTCGATGATCTCCGGCCGGCCATAGGCATGCACGGTCACGTAGTTCCACGTCGGCACCTTGGGGCCCGGCGTGTACCAGGTCGGTGAGACATAGGAGTGCGGCCCCCAGAACATGACCATCGATTCCGGCGCGTGCTCGAACAGCTTCCAGTGGACGTTCGCGCGGGCCATATGGCCGATCAGGTGTCCGTGGGCGCTGCCGTCGTCCTGCCAGAGAAGCGCGAGGTGGCTCGCGACGGGCACGCCGTCTGCGCCAGTGGTGACCAGCAGCGCCCAGCCATGGGCCTGCATGATCTCACGGCCGACGGCTTCGGAGACTTCGAACAGCTTGGGAATGTACATGTCGGGCTTTCTTGCGCTCGCTCTGCGAGCGGATGGGTTGAACGGCGCCGGATTACCATGTCAGATGCGGCCCGCAACCGGGAGGTTTTCTCATGGGTGAAGATATCCGTCTTAAGTCGGCGGCCGGCGAGATCGGCGCCTATCTCGCCACGCCGAAGGGTACGCCGCGGGGTGGCATTGTCGTCATTCAGGAGATCTTCGGTGTGAACCACCACATCAAAGCGGTGACCGACAAGTTCGCCGCCGACGGCTATCTCGCACTGGCGCCGAAATTCTTCGACCACATCAAGACCGGCGTCGAGCTCGGCTACACGCCCGACACCATCGCCGAAGGCCGCAAGTACGTGACCGAACTCGGCCTCGACAAGCCGGTGCAGGATGTCGATGCGGCGATCGCCGAATTGAAGAGGCGCGGCGCGAAGAAGGTCGCGGTGACCGGCTTCTGCTGGGGCGGCACCATTACCTGGCTGTCGGCGACGCGGCTCAAGCCCGATGCGGCCATCGCCTACTATGGCGGCGGCATCTACGGCACCAAGAACGAAAAGCCGCAAGTGCCGACCATGATGCATTTCGGCGACAAGGACATGCACATCCCAATGGCGCATGTGAACGAGATCCGGAAGCTCCATCCCGACGTGCAGGTCTACGACTATCCGGCCGACCACGGCTTCCATTGCGACGAGCGTGGCTCCTACGATGCCGCGGCTTCCAAGCAGGCGATGGGCCGGACGCTGGAATTCATGAAGCAGCACGTGGGATAGCTGGGGCGCGCGCCACTGCGCGCGCAGTAACCTGCGCGCTGAAGTGGCGCGATCTTCCATTCGATCCAACGAAAAGACGCCCGACTGGAGTCGTGCGCCCCGGCCATGACCAGACGTCCCACCAAGAAGTCCTTTTCTCCTAACGCCACCGGCCCGCTGAACGGAGTCCGTGTCGTCGACCTGTCGCGCCTGGTGGCCGGCAACGTGCTCACCCTGCAGCTCGCCGATTTCGGGGCCGAGGTGATCAAGGTCGAGCCGCCGGAGGGCGACACGCTGCGCTCGTGGCGCGTGAAGGGCGTGGAGACCGCCTGGAAGGTCTACAGCCGCAACAAGAAGAGCATCGCGCTCGACCTGCGCTCGGATGCCGGTCGGGCGATCGTCCGCCAGCTCGCCGCTTCCGCCGCGATCCTGGTCGAGAGCTTCCGACCTGGCGTGCTGGAGGATATGGGCCTCTCGCCTGCCACGTTGCACCAAGCCAATCCCAAGCTGGTGATCGTACGTATTTCGGGTTGGGGCCAGGACGGACGCTATCGCCACAAGCCGGGCTTCGGCACATTGATCGAAGGCTATAGCGGCTTCGCCTCGATGAACGGCTTCGCCGACCGCGAACCGGTGCTGCCGCCGATGTACCTCGCCGACTGCATGGCGGCGCTGAACGGCTACGGTGCGGTGATGGTCGCGTTACGTGAGGTCGAGGTGAACGGCGGCAAGGGCCAGGTGCTCGATCTGCCGCTGTTCGACCCGCTCTATTCGATGCTGGGGCCGCAGGCCGCCAACTACAAACTCACAGGTGAAGTGAAGGTGCGCACCGGCAGCCGCTCGACCAATGCCGCGCCGCGTAACGTCTACCAGACGAAGGATGGACGCTGGGTGTGCCTCTCGGCCTCGACGCAGGGCATGGCCGAGCGCGTCCTGGCAAAGATCGGCAAGCCCGAGCTTGCGAAGGATCCGCGCTTCGCCACCAACATCGAGCGGGTGAAGAACGGCCTCGAGCTCGACCGTCTGATCGGCGCGTTCATCGGCGCACGCGACCTCGACGAGAACCTGAAATATTTCGACGAGGCCGGCGTAACGATCGGCCCGGTCTACGACATCGCGCAGATCGTGCAGGACGACTACGTGCTGGAGCGCGAGGCGCTGATCGAGATCCCAGACACCGAGATGGGTGAGTTGCCGACGCATCCCGTCGTGCCGCGGATGTCCGCCACGCCCGGCGCGCTGAAATCGGCAGCGCCGACGGTCGGCGAACACAATGAAGCGCTGCTGAAGCCACTGCTGGGCGAGGCCGAATATGCCAAGCTCTGCCAAACCGGCGTGATCTCGAAGGGAAAGAAGACGTGACCGTCGAACGACCCGCCCCACCCGTCTGGCGCTCGATCCTCTACGTGCCGGGCAACGTGCCGAAGTTCATCGACAAGGCGCATGAACGCGGCGCCGATTGCGTTCTGGTCGATCTCGAGGACAGCGTGCAGCCGGCGCAGAAGCCCGAAGCGCGGGCGATGCTGCCCGAGACGATGAAGAAGGTGGCGCGCGGCGGGGCTGATGTCGCGGTGCGCATCAACCGGCCGCTCCGGCTTGCCATCCCGGACATCGAGGCGGCAGTGCGCCCTGGCCTCTCGGCGCTCTTCATCACCAAGACCGAGAGCGTGCAGCATCTGAAGCTGCTCGACGAGGTCGTGAGCGATCTCGAGCGCGAACGCGGCCTGCCCGTCGGCAGCGTGGGGTTCGGCGGCATGATCGAGCATCCCCGCGCGCTGGCCCGGATCCACGACATCGCCGAGCACGCGCCGCGACTGATCGCGCTGATGCTGGGGGGCGAGGATTTTGCCCTCGAGACCGGCTCGGTGCCGGGTGACGAGACGCTGGAGCTGCCCAAGCGGCTGGTCGCCTTCGCCGCCCAGGCGCATGGCGTGCCGATGATCGGTATCCTGGGGACCGTGGCCGACTATTCCGATCCGGACGCTTACCGCAAGAGCGCCGAACGTGCTCGCCGTTTCGGCTTCTCGGGCGGGACCTGCATCCATCCCGGCCTGGTCACGGCGCTGAACGCAGCCTTCACGCCGACTGAGGATGAGGTCGCCCACGCCCGCAAGCTGATCGAGGCGGACCGCCAGGCTGCGGCCGAGGGGCGCGGCTCCTTCTCCGTCGACGGCAAGATGATCGACATCCCGGTCGTCGAGCGGGCGCGAAAGCTCGTCGCCCGGTACGAGGCGATCGAACGGCGGCAGGCGGGACGCTGAGCTACCGTTTGGGCAGCTTGTCCTTCTCGGCCAGGATCGCCCGGTCGATGACAGTAAACAGATAGGCGTCGGGCGCCAGCGTGCAGCCGCCCCGTACCAGCATCGCGAGCTGGCCGCCGCGCTCATCGTTGGGAAGCGAGACGCCACGATAGCGCGCCGAATGTTCAGCCAGGAAAACGGCAAGCTGCTTGCGGGCCTCAGGCTGCATCGCCTGCGCCTCGCGACAGGTGACATAAGCCGCTTGATCGAAGTTGAGCGGCGGAACCTGGGCCCAGGCCGCTGAGGTGAGGACAAGCAGGCCGCAAAGCCCGCCGGCAACTGCACTTCTCATGTCGGTCCCCCTACTTGTTCTTGTTGTCGATGGCCGTGCCGCCCAGATAGCCGACCGCACCGCCAATCAGACCGGCGCCGACGACGGTTCCGAAGCTGCTCCCCGTGACGAGACCGATGCCTGTGCCGATCGCGCTGCCAGCCGCGGCCCCTTTCTCGGCGCCCGTCCATGGCCGGTCGCAGGCCGCGAGCGAACCCGCCGCCAAGAGCATCACGATCGAGATCACTTTGGTCATTTTCGCCCTCCGTCGCGAGGCAACACCGGCATCGTAGCGCAGTTCGACCGCCACCCAAACCGCAACGGCGAGGCAAAAGAAAACGCGCGACCTGCGGGGGCGCGCGTTTGTCTTGGCGAGTGTGGCCGGCGATCAGTGCTTGTCGGCCCAGACCGAGCGCTTGACCGCATACATGAAGGCGGCCATCACCAGCAGGAACAGGATGACCCGCACGCCGGTGCGGTTGCGGTCCTCCAGATGCGGCTCCGACGCCCAGGCCAGGAACTCGACGACGTCCGAGGCTTCCTGCTGCAGCGTGTTCTTGGTGCCGTCGACGTAGGTCACCTTGCCGTCCTCGAGCGGCGGCGGCATGGCGATACGATGCCCGGGGAAGTGCAGATTGAAGTGGTCGTCCTTCTTGACGTTGAATTCCTTGATCTGCTCAGGCGTCAGCTTGTCGTAGGGCACGTAACCGGTGAGGATGCCATACACGTAGTCGGGTCCGCCTTCTCGCGCCTTGACGATGACGCTGAGATCGGGCGGCGCCTTGCCGCCGTTGGCGGCTGCAGCCGCCAGTTCGTTGGGGAACGGCTTCTTGAAATGATCCGACGGGCGTGCCGGCCGGTCGATTGGCGAGCCGTCATCGCTGATATCGGACACCTGGAACTCGGCCGCGATCCCCTTCACCTGGTTCTCGGTGAGGCCGAGCCCTTCGAGGTTGCGATAGGAAAGCAGCTCGAGCGAATGGCAGGCCGAGCAGACTTCCTTGTAGACTTGGAAGCCGCGCTGGGCGGCGGCGCGATCGTAGGTGCCGAACGGGCCCTTGAAGCCCCAGTCGTGCTTGGGTAACGGCGGCATATCCTCGGCCGCGGTCGCGACCGTGCCGGCGGAGAAGGCAGCAAGTGCCACCGCACCCGTCAGGATCAGCTTGTTCAGGGAAAGCTTGGTGAACATCGGCTCAGACCGCCTTCTTCTTGAGCACCGCGTCGGCGATGCTGGATGGCAACGGCAGCGGCCGTTCGATCTTGCCCAGGACCGGCAGCAGGATGATGAAGTGGAAGAAGTAATAGGCCGTGGCGAGGCGGGAGATCGGCACGTACCAGCCTTCCGGCGGATGGGCGCCGCAATAGCCCAGCACGATCACGTCGATCACCAGCAAGAACACGAACCACTTGTAGATCGGCCGGAAGGTGCAGGAGCGGACGCGCGAGGTGTCGAGCCACGGCAGCACCAGCAGGAGCAGGATCGAGCCGAACATGCAGATCACGCCGCCCAGCTTGTCCGGAATGGCGCGCAGGATGGCGTAGAACGGCAGCAGGTACCATTCGGGCACGATCTCGTTGGGCGTCACCAGCGGATTGGCCTGGATATAGTTGTTCACGTCGCCCAGCGCATTCGGCGCGAAGAACACAAAGGCGGCATAGATGATCAGGAAGACCATCACGCCGAAGCCATCCTTCATCGTGTAGTAGGGATGGAACGGAACCGTGTCCTGCGGACCCTTCGGATCGATGCCCAGCGGGTTGTTGGAGCCATGCACGTGCAGCGCCACGACATGCAGCGCCACCACGCCCACGATGATGAACGGCAGCAGGTAGTGCAGGGCGAAGAAGCGGTTGAGCGTCGGGTTGCCGACCGCGAAGCCGCCCCACAGCCAGGTCACGATCGAATCGCCCACCACCGGGATCGCCGAGAACAGGTTGGTGATCACGGTCGCGCCCCAGAACGACATCTGGCCCCACGGCAGGACGTAGCCCATGAACGCCGTCGCCATCATCAGGAGCAGGATGACCACGCCCAGCATCCACAGCAGTTCGCGCGGCGCCTTGTAGGAGCCGTAGTAGAGGCCGCGGAAGATGTGGACGTAGACGGCGGCGAAGAAGAACGACGCGCCGGTCATGTGCATATAGCGCAGCAGCCAGCCCGACGGCACGTCACGCATGATGCGCTCGACCGAGGCGAAGGCGAGGTCGGCGTTGGGCTGGTAGTTCGTCGCCAATACGATGCCGGTGACGATCATCAGCACCAGCATCACCGTCGCGATCGCGCCGAAATTCCAGAAATAGTTGAAATTCCGCGGTGTCGGGAAGGTGTGATATTCCTTCTCGATATAGGAGAAGATCGGCAGGCGGTGATCGATCCAGGCGACCACCTTGTTGTTGAAGACCGGCGGAGCGCCGTGAGTCGAGGCCATTGCTGAGAGCTCCAGTGGCGATCAGTGCGGCGATCAGCCGATGCGGACGAGGGTGTCGGACGTGAAGAGATAGTCGGGAACTGCGAGGTTCAGGGGCGCGGGACCTTTGCGGATCCGGCCCGACGAGTCGTACTGCGAGCCGTGGCAGGGGCAGAACCAGCCGTCATATTCGCCGCGCGGATCGCCGTCCTTGGTGCCGAGCGGGACGCAGCCGAGATGGGTGCAGACGCCGACCACGATCAGCCATTCGCGGCGCACTTTCTTGGCGGTATCGGTCACGCGCGAATCGTCGGTCTGGGGATCGCGCAGTTCGGACAACGGCACCGCCTCGGCCTCCTTGATCTCCTTCTCCGTCCGATGGCGGATGAAGACCGGCTTGCCGCGCCACTTGACCGTGATCGCCTGGCCGACCGGGATCGCCTGCACATTCACCTCGATGGTGCTGAGCGCCAACGTGTCGGCAGCCGGATTGAGGTTGTTGATGAACGGCCAGGCCACGGCGATGGCGCCGACAGCGCCCAAGGCGCCCGTCGCGACCATCAGGAAGTCGCGCCGAGTCGGATCGCCGTGAGCGCCGGCCGGAATGCTGCTTGAAGCCATAGCGTATTACTTCCCCCGAGGAGTTAAGGCTTATAGACGAGAAAGCGCCTTTTGTTTCAAGGCTCTGTTGGTCGCAGGTCCGGGCGATCGGGCGCTGTGACAGCGTGCCGCACAAATCTGCTTCCGCCCCGCGGACGGCAATAGGAAAGATGACATGCGCCTTGCCCTTTACCAGCCGGATATACCCCAGAATCTCGGGGCCTTCATCCGTCTGGCGGCCTGTCTGGCGGTCCCGCTCGACATCATCGAACCCTGCGGCTTCCCGCTGGACGACAAGCGCATCCGGCGGGCGGCCATGGATTATTACGCCCTGGCCCGCATCGCCCGGCATGCCTCGTGGCAGAGCTTCTGCCGTGACCGGGCCGCCGGCCGGCTGGTCCTGCTCACCACCGCGGGCGCCGAGGCCTTTCCGGCAATCGCCTTCCGGCCGGACGATATCTTGTTGCTGGGCCGCGAAAGCGCCGGCGTCCCGCAGGAGGTGCATGCGGCAGCCGATCTCCGCCTGCGCATCCCCCTGCAGGTGGGTGCGCGTTCGCTCAATGTCGCGCTGGCTGCGGCAATGGTATTGAGCGAGGGCCTGCGTCAGACCAAGGGATTTTCCGCCTTCACATGACCCTTCCTTCCCGTCACGCCACCGGCCCGAACGGGCCCACACCCTTGCCCGCCGAAAAGACGTTGAGCGAACGCAAGGACCAGGCGCGCGCCTGGTTCGAGGACTTGCGCGACCGGATCTGCAGCGAGTTCGAGGCGATCGAGACCGAGCTCGGCGGCACGCACCGCGAGCTGCCGGCCGGCCGCTTTGCCCGACAGGAATGGCAGCGCGAGCGCGGTCCCGACGGCGCGGATCGCGGCGGCGGCGTCATGTCGATCCTGCGTGGGCGCGTGTTCGAGAAAGTGGGCGTGAACGTCTCGACCGTGCACGGCGAATTCAGCCCCGAGTTCCGCAGCCAGATCCCGGGAGCGGTGGAAGATCCGCGCTTCTTCGCCTCGGGCATCTCGCTGGTGGCGCATATGCGCTCGCCGCGCGTGCCGGCCGTCCATATGAACACACGCTTCATCGTCACCACCCGCGCCTGGTTCGGCGGCGGTGCCGATCTCACGCCGATGACCGCCAACGAAGCCGACACGCGCGACTTCCACGCCGCCCTCAAGTCGGCCTGCGATGCGCACGACACCGGCTACTATCCGCGCTTCAAGGAGTGGTGCGACGAATATTTCCATCTTCCCCATCGCGGCGAGGCGCGCGGCGTGGGCGGCATCTTCTACGACTATCTCGACAGCGGCGACTTCGCCCGCGACTTCGCCTTCACGCGCGCCGTCGGCGACGCCTTTCTCGGCGTCTATCCCAAGCTGGTGCGCCGGCACATGAACGAACCCTGGACGGCGGACGAGCGCGCGCACCAGCTCGTGCGCCGCGGCCGTTATGTCGAGTTCAACCTGCTGCACGATCGCGGCACCCGGTTCGGCCTCATGACCGGCGGCAACGTCGAGGCGATCCTGATGTCGCTGCCGCCCGAGGCGCGGTGGCCCTAGATGATGCAGCTGGCGGGCCATCTGCTCGACGCGATAGGGCGTTGGCTGCTTCTGAACGTGCCTCTCCTCGGCAGGTTCTATGCGCTGAGCCTCCGCAGCCGGCCGCGCGCGGTCCCGACCGCAGGCTGGTCGTTTGCCCGCGAATTCTACGTCGAGCGCCGCTGGCTCGCCGTGCGGCGCGGCGTGCTGTGGGAATGGGCGACGGTCCAAGGGCTGAAGGTCCCTCTCGTCGTGCCGTGGCTGGAGCGCACCCGGATCGAGACGATGCTGGGCACAGACACCAGCCTTTGCGTCTATGTGGCCGGCTCCTTCGAGCCCAATGAGTTCGCCTTCCTCAGCCGGATCATCCGGCCCGGCATGACCTTCGTCGACGTCGGCGCCAATGAAGGTCTCTTTGCCCTGTTCGCCGCCCGTCGCGTCGGCGCCGCCGGCCGGGTAGTCGCGATCGAGCCCAGCAGCCGCGAGCGGCAGATCCTGGAACGCAATATCGCGCGCAACGGCCTCGGCAACGTCATCGTGGTGCCGCATGCGCTGGCCGACGGATCGGGCACCGCGGAGCTTCGGATCGCCCCCAAGACGCATGGCCTGCACAACACGCTGGGGGATTTCATCTATGCGTACGAAGGCGAGATCGTCACCGTCCGCGAGACCGTCGCGCTGGAGACGCTCGACGAACTGCGGGAGCGCCTGGCGCTCGACCGCATCGACATCGTGAAGATCGATGTCGAGGGCGCCGAGGTGAAGGTGCTCGGCGGCGCCAGCAAACTGCTGTCGACGGTACGGCCGATCCTGCTGGTCGAGGCCAACGAGGCGGCGCTGAAGCGCCAGGGCGCGAGCACGCAAGCCCTGCTCGGACTGCTGCGTTCCTTCGGCTACCGGATCCATGTCTTCAACGGGCGCGGCCTGACCGAGCCCTGGGCCGAAGGCCGCCCCCTCTCCGCCAATATCGTCGCCATGCCGCCGGGCGGCTGAGCGCGCTGGCCCCCCACGCGCTTCGGCGGCAGACTTCGGGAGCTGCGGAGGATGGAGCGCGCCATGACGTCGTTGCAAACGGGGGCCGAGTATCGCGAGAGCCTGCGGGACGGCCGGCGTGTCTGGATCCTGGGCGAGGGCCGGGTCGACGACGTGACCACCCACCCGGCCACCCGGGCGATGGTCGAGGAATATGTCGCCTGGTACGACCGCCACGTCGATCCGGCCTGGCAGGATAAGGTGCTCACGCCGCCCGCGCCGGACGGGACGCGCCTTCCGGTCGGCTATCTCGTGCCGCGCACGGCGGACGACCTTCGCCGCATGGGCCGCTGCTTCCTGGCGACGACGTTCCTCAGCGCCGGCAACATCACCCATACGCCGGCCTACGGTCACCTGATCGCGCTCGGCGTCCTGCATGCGGCGGGCATCCACAACGCCTCGCCCAAGCAGGCCATCAACGCCGAGGCGTATCGGGCCGAGATGGCGCGCACCGGCCGCTTCCTCACCTTCGCCGCCGGCGCCGCGCCGATCGGCTATCGCCTGCGCGAGAATCCCGCCGAGCGGGTCGCGCTCCGCGTCGTGAAGCAGTCGGATGCGGGCGTCGTGCTGCGCGGCAAGATCGGCATGCACACCAGCCCCGCCTTCGCCCACGACGTCTATATCGGCGCGTTGAACGGCGTCGATCTCGACGGCCACCGTGCGAGCTTCGTCGTGCCGGTTAACGCGCCTGGCGTCACGGTGATCTGCCGCCGCATCTCGGCGCGCGACGCCGATCCCTTCGCGGCTCCGCTCAGCAACCGCTACGACGAGCTCGACGGCCAGATGTGGCTCGACGATGTGCTGATCCCGTGGGATCGCGTGTTCCTCACCGAGCAGTCACCGGAACCGGTGGCGCGCTGGCTGTTCTGGCATCAGCTCTATTGCTGGCTCGCCAAGGCCGAGTTCACGCTGGGCCTTGCCCTCGCCTGCACGCATGCGATGGGCCTCGTCGCGCACGACCCCACCATCGACTACCTGCTCGACCTCATCACCGACGTGCAGACGGTGCGCAGCTGCCAGACCGCGGCCGAGCTCGATCCGGAATTCACACCAGACGGCTTCTGCTCGCCCAACCACAACCATCTCGCCGCCGGCAGCCTCGCCATGCTGAAGGCGCGCCCGCGCATGGCCGAGATCCTGCGCATCCTGCCGGGCTCCTCGCTGGTCGTGGCGCCGACTGACAAGGACCTCGCCGACCCCGCGCTGGCGGCCGGCCTCGAGGAAACCTTCGCCGGCAGCGGCTACACAGCGAGACAGCGCGCGGCCCTGCTGCAGCTCGCCTGGGATCATGTCGGCTCCGCGCTCGATCATCGCGAGCAGGTCTTCGAGCTGCATGCCAATGGCGGCCAACAATCCTGGCGCGGTCGGCTGCGCCGAAGCTTCAAGGACTACAACGACCTCGCCAACCGGGTGCTGCGGCAGCTCGACCTGCCGATGCCCGAGGTCAACCTCGACCCGATCCGCGCCGCCCCGCTCGCCGCGCGCCGGCCGGTGAGCCCGATCGCACCGCCTGCGCGGTCGCCGTAAGCAGGGAAGTGGACCCCTCGTCCTTTCTCACCGGCTTTCTCACGATTTCTCACGGGGTGAGAAGCCTCCGATGCCGATGGCATCGGCATTTCAGGCCATTTTTCTCATTCTTCGCCACACCCTTCGGTGAGGTAATAGGATACCGCTGACGAAGCGCAAGATTCGGGAAATCAAGATTCGGGAAATAGGGACCGTACAACAAGCTGACGTCGGACGCCGATTGAGGTCATCGTACGTGGAGACTACGACAGGTCATTGACGCCGCCGACGGCCTCCCTATTCCGCCGGCGGCGGCGCCGAGCTCATGTGGGGCGTTACCGTCCCGCTGATGCTTCAGTGCCTTACTTCACACTGTGCCCAACGTCGGCGACATGCGAGCTGCGACGCAATGCGTGCTCCCGCCGGCCCCGGTTTAAGACAATTCAGTTATCGCAGACGTGTCGCGAACATTAACTCCGTGCAATCGAGCTCCTGAGAAACTCCGATTCTGCCCGTAGCAGCCTTAGGCCGCTCTCGATCAACTGCCGGATGGCGTCGTCACGCCGAACCGGCTGCCGGGCATCGCTCCTTGATGCGGTTCGGCTTGACGTCGTGAATCTCACGGGAAGCTGTTTCGAGGGAGCCCTACTCGACGATCGAAATGCCAAACAGGACAGCTGCTTCGAAAGGCGCCCCGTTAGACACTTCGCACCCGCGCGCTGTCGCGAAACTGAATTGCTCGGACTACCGCGCCGGCCAGTTCCAGGTCGGGCTTTCGTCGTCGGAGACGACCGTCTCTCCAAGCTGCTTCGTCAGCACGATCTGTCGGGCGCCGGCATCGCGCAGCGCCGCGACCAGGCTTGCGGCATGCGAGACGACGATGATCTGGGATTGCTTCGACGCCTTGGCGATCAGGCGCGCCAGCGGCTGCAGGAGATCGGGATGCAGGCTGGTCTCGGGCTCGTTGAGGATCATCAGCGGCGGCGGCCGCGGCGAGAGAAGAGCGGCCACGAGCAGCAGATAGCGCACGGTGCCGTCCGACAGCTCGGACGTTCCCAGCGAGCGCAGCAAGCCGTGCTGGTACATCTCGATCTCGAAATGGCCGTCGGCGCCCCCGACATCGATCGATCCGCCGGGAAAGGCATCGGCGATGGCTGCATCCAGCTCCTCCTTGGCGCCGATCTCCTGGATGGTCACGATGGCCGCCGCCAGATCAGTGCCGTCGCTCGCCAGCACCGGCGTGCGCGTGCCGACCTGCGGCCGCCGCACGGGCGCCTCGCTGTCGGTGCGGAAATGGTCGTAGAAGCGCCAGGCGCGCAAGTGCTCGCGCAGCAACAGCAGCTCGGCGCCGTCGCGCGGGTTGCTGTAGTGGGTCAGCATGCTGTCGTAAGGTTCCAGGCTGTCGAAGGCCGACCGCCATGCGCCTTCCCGATCGCGCAGGCTGACCGCCGGTCCCTTGCGCTGCGCGAAGACATTGGCCCGCTGAAGGACGAGGCCCGTCCACAGGCTCTCCACCTTTATCTCCGGGTCCCGGTCGAAGCGCGACGGCGGCACCGGCGCCGGCATGCCAAGATCGATGGCGTAGCCGTAATCCTCAGAAGAAAAGCCCAGCTTCAGGCTGACCGGTCCCTTGCGGACGAGCCCCTGGACCGGCTGCTGTCCTCTCTTCATCGCCCGCGAGAAGGCCTCGGGTCCGGCCCACAGCACCGACGGCAGGCCACCTTCCCGCGCCACCGACGGGATGATCCGTCCCTGCGCGACATCGGCCAGAAGCCGAAGGGCGCGATAGAGATTCGATTTGCCGCTGCCGTTGGCGCCGGTGATGACGGTCAGCGAATCGATCTCCAGCCGCACGTCGCGCAGGGAGCGATACCCCGAGACGCACAGGCGCGAGATCGGCTTCATCGCCGCGCAAGCAGCCAGCCGGCCACCAGCGGCGCCGCGGCCAGCGTCACAATCAGCAGAGGATACGGTGCGCTCCACCAGATGGCGAAGCGGTCGAGGAAGACGGCGGACTCGGTGCCGAAGGTGAGGCGCCCGTAAAGGAAGTCGACGAAGGCGGTCGAGAACGGCCACAGCATCGCGGGCAGCAGCGCCGCCTCGAACCAGCGCGGGCCGGTGGTGCGGCGCGCATGGATGATCGCCATCGAGATCACGTAGGGCAGCGGCACCAGGGTCTTGTACCATTCGACCGTGCGCACCGAGAGCGCCATCGCGATCCAGGTGTCGCCGATGACGTCGTTCACGATCACCATGGCCGCGATCGCCAGCCACAGGAGAAATGCCAGGCCCGGTCGGATCATGCGGTCGCGGTCACGATGCCTTCGCCAGCCGCGCGAGCTCGGCGAGGCAGGCGGCGCGGCCGGCCGCGAAGTCGCCCGCCACCCACCAGTCCTCGACCGCCGAGATCAGCGCGCCGATCCGCGGACCGGGCGCCAGTCCCAGCTCGAGCGCATCGCCGCCGCTCACCGGCAACTCGGGCGGCGTCCAGCTTTCGGCGAGCGCCAGCGCGCCGCGCCAGTCGCCCGGCGTATCGACCGCCAGCAGCAGGCGATCGACGTAGAGCCGGGTGCCGAGACGATAGATCCCGGCGCGCCATGCCCGCGGGCCGCCGGCAAGATCGAGCACCGGGTCGTGCGCCAGCATCACGCCGAGGCGCAGCGACTCCTGGGTCGAGAGCTTCAGCCGCTTGCCGATCGTCGTCGCATCCGCATCGGCCGGCAGGATCGCCGCCAGCCGGCGCAGCTTGTCCGGCCGAGTCTCGCGCGCGATCAACGCCCGAAGCCGCACCGTGCCGGCATATTCGGGCAGCCAGCGATCGAGCGCGCCGGCCTCGGCCATCGCCTCGAGCGCGTCCACCGGCGCCGGCGCCTCGAGCAGGCGCAGCAACTCCTTGGAGACGCGCTCACCCGACAATGCACCCAGCGTTCCGGCGTTGCGCCGGCAGGCATCGAAGCCCAACGCATCGACCGGCGGCCGGCCATACCAGGCATGGAAACGGAAGAAGCGCAGCACACGCAAACGATCCTCGGCGATGCGCCGATCGGCATCGCCGATGAAGCGCACGCGGCCTGTCGCCAGGTCGGCGCGGCCCTCGAACGGATCGTAGAGCGTGCCGTCGGGATCGGCGTAGAGCGCGTTGAAGGTGAAGTCGCGCCTCGCCGCATCTTCCAGCCAGTCGTCGGTGAAGGCGACGACGGCGCGCCGGCCGTCGGTCTCGACATCGCGGCGCAGCGTCGTCAGCTCGAAGGTGCGGCCGTCGGCAATCGCCGTCACGGTGCCGTGCTTCACACCGGTCGGAATCGCCTTGATCCCGGCCGCCCCGAGCGCGGCGATCACCGTTTCCGGCGGCTTGTCGACTGCGAGGTCGATGTCGTCGATCGCGCGGCCCAGCACCGCATTGCGCACGCAGCCGCCGACGAAACGGGCCGCGATGCCGCCGGCACCGAGCGCGGCAAACAGGCGGCGCGTGGGCCCGTCATCCATCCAGGCCGGCGGCACAAGACGGTCGCTGGGCCTCATAAGGCGAAGAGCCCGCCATAGCCCTGGTTCTGGGTGAAGAACATGACCAGCACGCCGATGATGACGCAAACGAGACCGGCGATCGTGAGCCAGGTGAGCGGCAGGTCCTGCCAGTCCGGCAGGGTGCCGGCGAGCTTGCGCTCTTCCTTGATCTTCACGCCCCATGCCCAGAGGAAGAAGGCCACGGTCGGCGCCGTCACCAGGACGATCACCAACAAGACGATGCGCACGGCGCGTTCCCGATCAAACCCTTCCCTTGGCGGGAGCCGCCAAGGGAAGGTGGCGGCGTGTCGCGCCGACGAAGGGGTCGGAAGCAACCAATGCCCCGATTGGGAACTCGACCGGGAACTCCACTGGAAACTCCACCGGGAATTCGCCGGGGAGAAAGCCCGCGACCCCATTGTCGCCGCTTTCGCTGCCGAAGGGGACGAAACGGCGAGACGGCGACACTTTCCCGTCGCGTGCTTCGCGGCAGGGAAGAAAGACTGATGGCGCTCGAGTCATGTTCGGTCGCCGCCGTTGGTCAGAATGAAGTGCAGGTTCTTCAGCATACCGGCTGTCGCCCCCCAGATGTAGCGCTCGCCGTAGGGCATCTCGTAGTAGCGGCGTTCACGGCCCTGGTGGATGCGGCTGCCGATCTTGTGGTTGACCTCGTCGAGGAAGTGGTCAAGCGGCACCTCGAACACGTCGGCCACTTCGCGCGGGTCCGCATGGAGCGTGAATCCCGGAGCGATGATGCCGACGATGGGCGTGATCTCATAGCCGGTTCCAGTCCGGTAATGATCGATCTCGCCCACCACATCGACGAATTGTCGCGCCAGCCCCACCTCTTCCTCGGTCTCGCGCAGGGCGGTCGCCACGGCATCGGAATCGTCGGCCTGACGGCGGCCGCCGGGAAAGGCGATCTGACCGGCATGGCTCGGCATGTCATCGGTGCGCTGGGTGAGGAGAACCGTGACGCCCGCCGGACGTTTCACCAACGGCATCAGCACCGAGGCGGGCCGCCAGTCCTGCGAGCCGGCCGTCACCTTGCTCAGGGAAAGGTCGCTGCCGAGAGGAGGTGGATCCACGGGCAAACCCGCCGCCAGACGAGCGCTTCGTTCGCGCACCCGGCGCACAATTTCGTCAACCGTCATGCCCTTGTTCCGGCCTCAATTCTGGGCTTCCCTCAACTTTAAATCCATCGACAACAGGAGCGCCTCGTGGCCCCCGACACATCGACCGCCACCGACGCCGACGCCCAAGCCGCCCTGGCCGATATCGAGCGGCTGGGTGGCCAGTTGCGGGCCGCCCGTGCCGCCATCGGCGCGGTCATTTATGGCCAGCAGGATGTCATCGATCAAACCCTGGTTGCGCTCCTTTCGGGAGGTCACCTCCTGTTGATCGGCGTTCCGGGCCTGGCCAAGACCAAGCTGGTGGAGACCCTGGGCACGGTCCTGGGCATGGACGCCAAGCGTATCCAGTTCACGCCCGATCTGATGCCGGCCGACATCCTGGGCTCGGAGGTGCTGGAGGAAACCGACACCGGCCGGCGCTCCTTCCGTTTCATCCAGGGGCCGGTCTTCGCCCAGCTCCTGATGGCCGACGAGATCAACCGCGCGAGCCCGCGCACCCAATCCGCTTTGCTGCAAAGCATGCAGGAACGCCATGTGACGGTGGCCGGCAAGCGCTACGACCTGCCGCTTCCCTTCCATGTGCTGGCGACCCAGAACCCCCTGGAGCAGGAGGGGACCTATCCATTGCCCGAGGCCCAGCTCGACCGCTTCCTGCTGCAGGTCGATGTCGGCTATCCGGACGAGGAGGCTGAACGCCAGATCATGATCGCAACGACCGGGGCCACCGTTCCGGTTACGAGCCAGGCGCTGACGCCGGCCGAGCTGATGGCGGCCCAGGCCCTGGTCCGCCGCCTGCCGATTGGACAGAGCGTGGTCGATGCCATCCTGAAGCTGGTCCGCGCCGGCCGCCCGGAGTCGACCGACCTCGACGTCGTACGCCAGCGCGTCGCCTGGGGGCCGGGACCGCGCGCCAGCCAGGCCTTCATGCTGGCCTGCCGCGCCCGCGCCATCATCCAGGGACGCCTCGCGCCGTCGATCGACGATGTGGCGGCCCTGGCCGGACCGATCCTGCGCCATCGCATGGCGATGAACTTCTCCGCCCGCGCCGAAGGCATTACGGTCGAGTCGGTGATCGGCCAGATGTGCGCGCGGCTGGCCTAGGCATTGCACCGCCCGAACAGATGGCCCAGTCAACCCTCAACCGGTCGCTCGAGCTTGCCGGCACCCTGCCCGCGCTGATGGTGGCGGCCGATCGCGTCGCCGCGACCGTGATCCAGGGCGTTCACGGTCGCCGTCGCGTCGGCCAGGGCGACGCCTTCTGGCAGTACCGGCAATATCGCGATGGCGACAGCGCAAGCCGTATCGACTGGCGCCAAAGCGCACGCAGCCGCGCGCTGTTCGTGCGCGAGACCGAGTGGGAGGCCGCCGCCAGCGTCTGGCTGTGGCGCGACGCTTCGCCATCGATGCAATACGCCTCGCTGCGCAACCTCGACACCAAGGCCCAGCGCGCCGAGCTGATCGTGCTGGCGCTCGCCAACCTCCTGACCGACGCCAGCGAGCGCATTGCGATCCTGGGCAGCGGCATGCGGCCCAGCACCGGCCGCATCGCCGTCCGGCGCATGGCCGAGGCGCTGTTTACCGAAACGAAGGACAGCGCCGCCCCACCGCCCAGCCTGCCACCGCTGATGCCCTTGCCGGCGCACGGTACGGTGGTGCTGGTGTCCGACTGGCTCGATCCGCTCGACAGGATCGAGGCGGTTATCCGGCACTATGCGAGTATCGGCGTACGCGGCCATCTGGTGCAGGTCCTGGACCCGGCCGAAGAGGATCTGCCGTTCGACGGCCATGTGAAGTTCGAGGGCCTCGAAGCGGAAGGACACCACACGATCCGCCGCGTCGAGACCGTGCGCGAGGCCTATGGCGCGCGCCTGGCCGCGCAGCGCGAGGGCTTGCAACGGCTGGCCCGCCCCGCCGACTGGACGGTGCACCTGCATCGCACCGACCGGCCGGCGCAAACCGTGCTCCTCTCCCTTTACCTGGCGATGGCCGACCTGCGTCGCCTGAATGCGGCCTGATATGCTGTTTCAACTCCTCTCTCTGCCGCGGATGCGTCCCTCCGGTGGCGCGATCTTCGCTGACGGCGAGAAAGCCGTGCGACTGAGCGCGGAGATTGCTCCGCGCGAGTCGCGCGCTCCCAGCCGCCCATGCTGAGCCTCGGCGCCTTTGCGTTCGCGGCGCCGGGCATGCTGGCGCTCCTGCTGGTGCTGCCGGTGATCTATTGGCTGCTGCGCATGATCCCGCCGTTGCCGCGGCTGGTGCGTTTTCCCGCGATACGCCTGCTGATGGGGCTGGAGCCGACCGAGCAGACGCCGATGAAGATGCCGTGGTGGCTCCTGCTGCTGCGGCTGCTGCTCGCCACCGCCTTGATCCTGGCCGTCGCCAAACCGCTCCTCAATCCGCAAGCCGAATTGCCGGGCAAAGGGCCGCTCCTGCTGATGATCGATGACGGCTGGGCGGCCGCGCCGGGCTGGACGGCGCGCATCGCCCATGCCGAGCGGCTGATCGACCGTGCCGAGCGCGGCGGCCGCCCGGTCGTGCTGCTGGGCACCGCGCCGCAGCCGCTCGACGCGCCGGCGCCGAAGCAGGGTGCGCTCCGGCCCGAGGAGGCACGCACGCTGCTGCGGGCGATGCAGCCGAAGCCCTGGCCGACCGACCGCGCCGCAGCCGTCGCCCAGCTCGATCACATGGACATCGACTCCAACGCCTATGCAGTATGGCTGAGCGACGGCCTCGCGGGCCCGGGCGCGGAGAAGCTCACCGCTCGGTTGCGCGCGCTCGGCGGCCTCGAGGTCGTGCTGCCCGACCAGGCGACGACGCCCCTTGTGCTGCTGCCGCCCGACGCCGAGGGCCGCGATCTCAAGGTGCGGGCGCTGCGCCCGGTCGCCGACGGCCCCCGCAAGACCGCGATCCGCGCCGAGGACGAGCAGGGCCGCGTCGTGGCCCGCATCGATCTCGATTTTGCCGCGACCAGCACCCAGGGCGAAGGCGTGCTCGACGCCCCGGTCGAGCTGCGCAACCGCATGGCGCGGCTCGAGATCGAGGGCCAGGGCGGCGCGGGCAGCGTGGTGCTGCTGGACGAACGCAGCCGCCGCCGGCCCGTCTCGATCCTGGGTGAGCGCGCGGCGGCCAACGGCCAGCCGCTCCTGCAGGAGGTCTACTTCCTCGAGCGCGCGCTCGATCCTTATGTCAGCCTCAGCATCGGCGACCGCGAGAACGTGCTCACGCGCAACACCGCCGTCCTGCTGGTCCCCGACAGCTCGGCGCCCTCGCCCCACGATCGCGAGGAGATCGCCAAGTGGATCGAGCAGGGCGGCATCGCGGTGCGCTTCGCCGGCCCCAACCTGGCGGCCGGTGGCGACACGCTCGTCCCGGTGCCGCTGCGGCTGGGCGACCGCTCGCTGGGCGGCGTCATGAGCTGGGGCACGCCCGCGACCCTCGCCGACTTTCCGACCAACAGTCCCTTCTTCGGCATCCCCATTCCGAAGGACGTGCGCATCTCCCAGCAGGTGCTGGCCGAACCGACGCCCGACCTCAGCGACAAGACCTGGGCACGGCTCAGCGACGGCACGCCGCTGGTCACGGCCGAGAAGCGCGGCAAGGGGTATCTCGTGCTGGTGCACACGACGGCCAACACCAGCTGGAGCAACCTCGCGCTCTCCGGTCTTTTCGTCGACATGCTGCAGCGACTGGTGCTGCTGTCGCGCGGCATCGCGGGCGACGGCATCAACAAGGCGCTGAAGCCGTGGCGCACGCTCGACGGCTTCGGCCGGCTCGGCGCGCCACCGGCCGGCGTGCAAATACTGCCGGCCGACGCCAATCGCAGCTTCAAGCCCAAGCCGACGACGCCTCCCGGACTCTATGGTGACGAAAACGCCCATGTGGCATTCAATCTGGGAGACCATGTCGATCCGCCCAAACCGCTCGTCCTGCCCCCGGGCGTCGCGACCGACCGCTTGTCCGAAGGCGGCGAGACCGATCTCACGCGCTGGTTCCTGCTGGCGGCGGTGGCCTTGTTGCTGAGCGACTTCCTGATCTCGCTGTGGCTGCGCGGCCTGCTGCCCCGCGCCGTCCGGCTGAGACACGCGGCGACGACCGCATTGGCCATCGTGCTCGCCGGCGGCCTGTTCGCATATCCACCCCCGGTTCAAGCGCAGCAGCCCACGCCTCTCGTCAAGGTCGCCGCACCCAACGAGGACAAGACGCCCCCGCCGCCGCTCTCCGAGGAGGAGGCCCTGCGCGGCGCGCTCGACGTGCGCCTCGCCTACATCGTGACCGGCGACAAGGACGTCGACGACACCAGCCGCGCCGGCCTCGAAGGGCTGAGCGAAGTGTTGCGCAGCCGGACCTCGGTCGAGCCCGCCGATCCGGTCGGCATCGATCTCGAACGCGACGAGCCGCGGCTGTTCCCGCTGATCTACTGGCCGATCACCTCGACCCAGCCCAACCTCTCGCCAAAGGCGTCGGCCGCGCTCGACCGCTATCTGCGCACCGGCGGCATCGTCTTCGTCGACACGCGCGACCAGCAGATGAGCTTCGACCGGCCGGCCAACGGCAATCCCGACCTCAAGCGGCTGCTCGGCGCCATCGAGCTGCCGCCGCTGGTCTCCATGCCGTCCGACTATGTGCTGACCAAGTCGTTCTATCTGCTGTCCGACTTCCCGGGTCGCTGGCAGGGCGGCAAGCTCTGGATCGAAGCCGGCAACGGCCGGGTGAATGACGGCGTTCCCACCATCATCATCGGTTCCAACGACTATGCCGGGGCCTGGGCCGTCGACCAGCGCGGGCGCGGCCTGATGCCGGTGTCGCCGGGCGGCGAGACGCAGCGCGAGATGGCGTTCCGCTTCGGCGTCAACCTCGTCATGGTGGCGTTGACCGGCAACTACAAGGACGACGCCGTCCATCTCCAGGACATCATGCAGAGGCTGCGCCGATGAACATGTCCTCGGCCGTGTCCGTCGCCTTCGATCCGCTGCTGTCGTGGACGGTGCTGGCGGTGCTGGGCGGCATCGGCCTCCTGCTGGCCCTGGCGAGCCTGCGCGCCGGCGCGCGCGGCACGCTGTGGCGGATCGGCGCGATCGCGGTCGTGCTGGCCGCCCTCTCCAATCCGTCGCTGGTGGAGGAGAAGCGCAAACCGATCGCCGACGTGGCGCTGGTCGTGGTCGACAACAGCGATTCGATGTCGATCGGCGATCGGCGCCAGCAGGTCCAGGCGGCGCGCGAAATGCTGAAGCGCAAATTGGGCCAGGAACAGGGGCTCGAGGTGCGCGAAGCGGTGCTGCCGCCGTCGCACATCCAGCTCGGCAGCGAGCGGCCCGGCGGCACGCGCCTGATCGAGGCGATGCGCTCGGCCCTGGTCGATGTCCCGCCCGAGCGGCTGGCGGGCGTCGTGCTGCTGACCGACGGCCAGGTCCATGACGTTCCGCCGACGCTGCCGCCGGAGCTTGGCGGTGCGCCGTTGCATGCCTTGATCGCGGGCAAGAAGGGCGAGCGTGATCGGCTGATCACGGTCGAGCAGGCGCCGCGCTTTGGCGTGGTCGGCCACCAGGTGACCGCCAAGTTCCGGGTCGACGATCCCGGCGGCGGTTCCGCGCCGGTAACGGTGACGGTGGGCGGCGAAGTCGTGCGCCACATGCAAGTGCCGGTCGGCAAGCCGGTCGAGCTGCCCATCACCGTCACCAATCCCGGCGAGAACATCGTCGAACTGGAGACGGCGCCCGGCCCGAGCGAGCTCACCCTCGACAACAACCGCGCGATCTTCACCGTCAACGGCGTGCGCGACCGGCTGCGCGTGCTGCTGGTCTCGGGCGAACCCTATCAGGGCGAGCGGGCGTGGCGGAACCTGTTGAAGAGCGATCCCGCCGTCGACCTGGTGCACTTCACCATCCTGCGCACGCCGCAGAAGGACGACTTCACGCCGGTGCGCGAGCTGTCGCTGATCGTCTTCCCGATGCGCGAGCTGTTCGAGCAGAAGCTGAAGGAATTCGATCTCATCATCTTCGACCGCTACGAGTCGGGGAACCTGATCACGCGCGAATACTTCCGCAACATCGCCGAATACGTGAAGGACGGCGGCGCGCTCCTGGTCTCCGTCGGCCCGGTCTTCGCCACCCAGCGTTCGCTCTACCGCACGCCGCTCGGCGCCATCCTGCCGGCTGCGCCGGCCGGCGATGTGCTCGAGCAGGGCTTCAAGCCCAAGGTCACCGATATCGGACGGCGCCATCCCGTGACCGCCGACCTGCCGCAGGAGGGCGCGCCCGGCAAGGAGCCGCAATGGGGCCGCTGGTTCCGCGTCGTCACCTCCCATGCCGACAAGGGCAATACCATCCTTTCCGGCGCCGACAACCAGCCGCTGGTCGTGCTCGACCGCGTGGGCAAAGGCCGCGTGGCGCAGATCATGTCCGACCAGCTCTGGCTCTGGAACCGCGGCATCGATGGCGGCGGGCCGCAGCCGGAACTGGTGCGCCGTACCGCGCACTGGCTGATGAAGGAGCCCGACCTCGAGGAGGAGGCGCTGCGTGCGAAAGCGGTCGGTGGCCATATCGAGATCACGCGCCGCACGCTCGCGACCAGCTTCCCCGACGTCACCATGACGTCGCCCGGCACGCCGCCCAACGGCGGCGCCCAACGCAAGCTCAAGCTCACGGAAGCCGAGCCGGGCCTCGGCCGCGCCGTGGTCGATGTCGACAAGCCCGGACTCTATCGCTTCGACGACGGCACGCTGCACACCGTTGCCGCGGTCGGCAATCCCGATCCGCTGGAATTCTCCGACGTGCGCGCCACGGACGAGAAGCTGAAGCCGCTGGTCGAGGCCTCCAACGGCGCGCTGATCTGGCTCGCCGACCATCCGAACCCCGACCTCCGCTCGGTGCGACCCGGTCGCGCCGCCGGCGGCTCCGACTGGATCGGGCTGCGCCGCAACGAGGGCTACACGGTCACCGGCATCAACCAGACCCCGCTCCTGCCCGGCATCCTGGTCGCCGTCGCCTTCCTGATGGCGCTCGGCAGCGCCTGGTGGCGCGAGGGGCGGTAGGCTCCCTTTCTCCGCGCCTCTCATCGCAAGGGAAGCGGCGCTCCGGACGTTTCAGCCGTCGATGAAACGTCGACCACGCTCGGCGTGTCACCCTCGGGCCCACGATCAACGGCTGCACGGGAGGAGCGACCATGGCGACGCGATCAGTCGCGGCAGCGGCCGGTGTCAGCCTCGGCTCTATCTGTCGGTGGTTCCCGAACGAGCTCACCGCGGTCGAAGCTATCGGGCTCGGTCACGTCGACGAGGTCTTGTGCATCTTCGATCAGAGGACGGCGGACTGGAATACCGAGTCCGTAAACGCCTGGACGGAATGATCGGATGTGCCGATCCCGATGCGATTGCCGCGCGCCATGTCGTGGTTCCCGATTTTTTCAGCGGTCCGTCAACGGCGACTGCTCGCCATGGATCTCCTGCTACGTGCGTTCTCGGACTGATCCGATCAGGGCGTCCGCAAAACGGCGGCTCATGTCCGCAAGCGCAGCGCGGTCGGATTCGCTCCAGTCGGCGAGCACCCGCGACAGGAGCCGACGGCGAGCGAGCGTGATTGCCCTCACGATGTTCCTGCCCTCGTTCGTCAGTTGGGCGGCGCGTTTCCGCCGGTCGGCATCGCCTTCATGCCGTTCGACAAGCGCCAGACTTTGAAGTTTGGCGAGCTGGCGACTCACGGTCGTATGGTCGCGCCCCACCAGGTCGGCCAACTCCACGACGCCGAGCGCACCACGCGCACCGAGAGCGACCAGCAACGGAAAAAGGGCGCGGTCGAGGCGGACTCCCGCCTCGTGCAGCAGGGCGTCATCGCGCTGCGGACTGTTCAGGAACCCGATGAGATCGACCAGCGCGCTGCCAAGCTTTTCCAGATTGCGTGTATTATGCACCTTTACGTTGCTCCGGACGAAGATTACATTATGTGTATGATACACAATTATCGAATCCTCGTCATCATGGGCAGCACGCGCGCAAAACGTCTTTGTCCACAGATCGCAGCGTGGGTGGCGCAGGTCGGCCGCGAAGCCGTTCCGGCACAGTTCGAGGTTGTCGATCTCAAGGATTGGCCCCTGCCGATGGACGACGAACCCGGCATACCGGCCCTCGGCGATTACGATTTCGAGCACAGCCAGGCGTGGAGTCGGAAGATCTCCGAAGCCCACGCCTTCGTGTTTGTCACGCCGCAATACAATTGGGGCTATCCCGCGCCGCTGAAGAATGCGCTCGATCACCTCTACAAGGAGTGGGCCGGAAAGCCGGCGGTGATCGTCACCTATGGCGGCCACGCCGGCGACAAATGTGCTCGCCAGTTGCGCCAAGTGCTCCGGGGCTTGAAGATGAAGCCCGCCCCAACGATGCCAGGCTTCACGCTCACACACGATCGCATCAAAGCGAACACCGGCACGATCGATCCGGCCACCGAATTCGCCAAGCACAGCAAAGCCCTATCAAGGGCATTTGCCGAGCTGGCGAGGGCGCTGCGCGGCAAGCGTCTTCCCGCCCGGTTGTGGCCCTGGTGAGGACTTGCGCGCTTGGCAAATCAGGTGCCGTTTGGAAGGGCGATAGCGTAAAGCAGTTCTCCCTTTCATCGTTCTCTGCCCCCGGCAGCGAGGGGACACACAGGCGCAAATGCAGCACGCTGCGCGCCGTCGAGCTTCCTCCACGCTTCGCCTGATTCCGGGACTTCCCGCGCGGCCCACCATCGCGGCTGCGCTCTGATGCGCGCGCTCCCCGGTCTTGACATACAAGGCACGATATAACTATACCATCAGGTATATATACTGCATGGTTTATATATGAGCGATCCCTTAAGCGCGAAATTTGCCGCCCTCGCTGACCCAACACGGCGGGCAATGTTGGCCCGCCTCGCGTTGGGCGAGTTGACCCTGGCTGAACTTGCGAAGCCACTGGATATGACCGTTCCGGCTGTCGCAAAGCATCTGGCGGTGCTGGAACGTGCCGGCTTCGTTACGCGGAGCAGACCTACCAGGTCGGTCGCACGACCGGCGAAGCTTCAGGTAACGGCGTTCTCGGAAATGGCAGATTGGATCGAAAAATGTCGCGTGCATTGGGAAGGGAGTTTCGATCGCTTGGCTGCATATCTGGAAACGCCCGAGGCCAGGAGCTTCGAGGATGAGTGAGCGCAACACGAAACGTCATGCTGCTCGTCCCGACATCGGAAATTGTGACGTGCCGGGCCCCTTGATCATAACCCGTGACTTTAACGCCCCGCGCGAGTGCGTTTGGCGAGCTTGGATACGACCCGACACAATAATCCAATGGCACGGCCCAAAGTTCTATCGGGCGGCCGAATTCAAAGCGGACATCCGTGTCGGCGGAGTTTGGCGCGCCTGCCTCAAGTCAGACAACGTCGAAGACGTCGTTCTCTGGCAATCAGGACGATATCTCGTCGTGGCGCCGCCTGAACGTTTGGAATTCACGTTCGCTTGGGAAACTCCGAACCATGAAGACGGTCCCGGCGTCCAGACCCGCGTCGTCGTTCGTCTTGAGGAGCTGGCAAACGGAGGCACGCGGATGCATTTCAGCCAGACCGGATTCCTGTCGAAAAAGAGTGCCATCAGTCATTCCGCTGGCTGGAGTGGCACATTCGATAGATTGGCGGAATTTCTTCTCGACAAGACCAGTCAGTCAGCCGCCGCGATCTGACTAAAATGGAGATGTTTGTAGATGAAATGGGTTTTGGCACGTCGCCGGCTCCTGGGTGCATCGTCTGCGATCGCAGCAACCTCACTCATCCCTGCCGCCTCGTGGGCCAAGTCCGATGATTCCAGGCGAGCTGAATTCGTTGCCCAGATAGAGAAGATTGAGGATGAAAGCGGCGGCCGTCTCGGAGTTGCCGTTATCGACACGCAAACGGGTCTGGAGAGCGGTCATAGGCGGGACGAACGCTTCCCGCTGTGCAGCACCTTCAAATTACTTGCGGCATCGGCGATCCTAAAGCGCGTCGACGACGGGAAGGAAAATCTCGAGAGGCGCATCCGTTTTACGTCGGATGACGTTGTCGCCTATTCTCCGAAGACGAAGCGGCATATTGGCGGCGACGGCATGAAATTGGCCGATATTTGCAAAGCCGCATTGACGTTGTCCGACAACACCGCTGGCAATCTGATGCTTCGATCGTTAGGCGGTCCTGCCGGAGTTACGGAATTTGCGCGCTCCATCGGTGATACTGTTTCGCGGCTCGACCGAATGGAAACAGCCCTGAATGAGGCGCTTCCCGGCGACGAGCGGGATACGACCAGTCCGCGCGCGATGGCTCATGATATTCAGACTCTTGTGCTGGGGTCGATCTTGTCGGACGCCTCCAAGGCAACGCTCACCGGCTGGCTGCGCGCGAACAAGACAAGCGACAAGCGCTTTCGCGCCGCAGTACCAAAAGATTGGATCGTCGGAGACAAGACAGGCTCTGGCGATCGCGGCTCGACAAACGATGTCGGAATCGTTTGGCCGCCCACCCGCAAGCCAATCATCGTTGCGGTCTACCTCACCAACACCGCCGCTTCTCCGGACGAGTGCAACGAGACCATCGTCAAGGTGATGCGCGCTGTTGCTGTTCCCGGTTGAACCTCCCACCCAAGCAAATTCGGTACGAGACGGAGATCCCCCATGAGCAAGGTGCGCGTCGCAGGCTTCGCAGTATCCACGGACGGGTTCGGCGCAGGCCCTGATCAGAGCCTGGAGCATCCGCTCGGCAAAGGGGGCAAGGAGTTACACAATTGGTTCTATCCGACCCGGACTTTCCGATCGATGTTGGGGAAAGACGACGGGATTGATGATCGCTTCGCCCGCGCCACGGCGGAAGGATTCGGTGCCTTTGTTCTCGGCCGCAATATGTTCGGGCCGGCCGGTGACGATTGGGGCGGGCCAGACTGGAAGGGCTGGTGGGGGGAAAATCCCCCGTACCACGCGGCGACCTTCATTCTCACCCATCACGCCCGCGCGCCCATCGTGATGGAGGGCGGGACGACCTTCTACTTCGTCACCGACGGCATTGAGTCGGCGCTCGCGCAGGCCAAGGCCGCCGCAGGCGACCTTGACGTGAAGATCGGCGGCGGCGTTTCGACGGTCCGCCAGTACCTTCTCGCAGGCGCGATCGATGAGATGCATCTGGCAATGTCCCCCACCTTCCTGGGCCGTGGCGAATCCCTGTTCGCAGGCATGGACCTGCCAAGCCTCGGCTATCGTGTGACGGAGGTGGTCCCAACCGAGCTCGCAACCCACCTCGTGCTCACCCGGTGAGCCGCGGCCGATATTGAGCCGACAGTTGCGCGTTTCAGCCGGGACAACGGGATCGTAGTCGCAATCCGGCGGCGGCATTCGGCACCAATGATCGACCGTCAATGGAGAGTACCGACCTCGCCAGGGTCGTGCATTCCTCTCGTGTTGCCGATCCAGACGCTCACCGTTGCTGGGCATCTCGACTCGCTGCCGACGGTCGGTCGAACCGTTACCAATCCGAAACTTGATCCACCCTCCGGTGGCGCCATCTTGGGGCCAAGAGGTAAACCATGATCGAACGCAGACCCTTCGAGAAGTTGGGCAAGTCGAACCACGGCTGGCTCAACGCCAACTTCCATTTCAGCTTCGCCGAGTATCGCGATCCCGCGCGCGTGCACTGGGGCGCGCTGCGCGTGTGGAACAACGACCGCATCGCGCCGCAGTCCGGCTTCCCGCCGCATCCCCATCGCGACATGGAGATCGTGACCTACGTCATCAAAGGCGCGATCACGCACCAGGACCATCTGGGCAACCAGGGCCGCACCGAGGCGGGCCAGATCCAGGTGATGAGCGCGGGCCAGGGCATCCAGCACGCCGAATACAACATGGAGCAGGCCGAGACCGAGCTGTTCCAGATCTGGATCCTGCCCAACCGGCAGGGTGTGCCGGCGCGCTGGGAGACGGTGCAGTTTCCCGCCCAGGCGCGCGACGGCACGCTGGTGCCGCTGGCATCGGGACGCGGCCACAAGGATGCGATCCCGCTCTATGCCGACGGCGCGCTGTTCGCCGGAACGCTGAAGGCGGGCCAATCGATCCGCCAGACGCTTGGCGGCAAACCGGCCTATCTCGTGCCCGCCAGGGGCAAGATCGAGGTCGTGGGCCAAGACGGCAAGTCGGTGATCGCCAATGCCCGCGACGGCGTGGCCGTGATCGACGAGGCCGAGATCGAGCTCAAGGCAAGCGAGGACGCCGAGATTGTGCTGGTCGAAACCGACAAGCTGAACTGACGCGCCTCACATTGACGGTCGGGACCGGGCGGGCTTTGATCCGCCCGGTTTTCGTTTGGGAGAAACACATGGCCTACAGGGGCTTCGATCTGACGGGCAAGGTGTCGCTGGTGACCGGCGGCAATGGCGGCATCGGCCTCGGCATGGCGGATGCACTGGCCGAAGCGGGCGCCGACGTCTGCATCTGGGGCACACGGGCCGAGAAGAACGAGAAGGCCGTGGCCCAGCTCAAGAAACACGGCCGCAAGGTCCATGCCCAGATCGTCGATGTCGGTGACGAAAAGCAGGTCGAGGCGGCCTTCGCAGAGACGCTGAAAGTGATGGGCCATGTCGACAACTGCGTCGCCAATTCAGGGGTCTCGGGCCGCGGCAAGGGCTCGATCCTGGAGATGGACTACGAGGAATGGCACCGCGTGATGCGCGTCAACCTCGACGGCGTGTTCTTCACCTTCCGGGCGGCCGCCAGGCACATGGTCGAGCGCGGCAAGGGAGGTTCGCTGGTGGCGATGGCCAGCACCGCGGCGATCGAGGGCGCGGCGCGGTCCAGCCACTACGGCGCGAGCAAGGGCGGCGTCTGCGCCATGGTGCGGGCGCTGGCCGTCGAGCTCGCCCGCTACAAGATCACGGCGAACTCGATCCTGCCGGGCTGGATCGAGACCGAGATGACGGCCAACGCCTTCGGCAACCCGAAGTTCGCAGGCAACGTGATGCCACGCATCCCCGAACGGCGCTGGGGCAGCGGCGCCGATTTCGGCCCGATCGCGGTCTATCTGGCCAGCGGCGCCACGCAATATACGACGGGCCGCGACTTCGTCATCGATGGCGGCTATACCCTGTTCTAGAGTTTTTCAATCGGCAGGAGAGCGACGGGATGAGCAAGTGGGCGAGCGCAGCGGCGATGGCCGTAATGCTGGCGGCGACACCGGTCTGGGCGCAGGCCACCAAGACCACGGCCACGGTCAAGACGGTCCAGGCGCCCGGCGAGGACCGCTATGTCGGCTACTACTATCCCAAGCCGACCTCGACCGAGACCTATACCTCGCAGATGCAGACGATCGACGGCGTCGGCCGGGCGGAGCGCATCCAGTTCGTGACGGTGGTCTCGCAGGGCACGCTGCAATCGAACTATCGCGTCCCCTACGCCGTGTTCGCCAAGGGCGAGAAGGGCGACCACCTGATCATCGTCGGGCTGCAATCCGGCGAACTGAACACGATCTATCGGATCCGCGCATTGCTTGCGAACATGACGACCATGTCGCGCGGCTCGCCGTTCTTCCAGGAGCATACCGTCGCCGAGGACGCGACCTTCTTCGATCTGCTGAAGCTTCTGGGCTTCCACGACGTCACCGTGACCGACGGCGAGAAGATCACGCACCAGGTGATGATCAAGTAGCCTTCCCGCGCTTTTTCGGACCGCGAGCTTCCAGCTCGACGACGCCTTGCAAGAAACTTGGAGCGCCACTTCAGCGCGGAGGCCATTCCGCGCTGAAGTGGCGCCCCCCCGCGATGAGGGCGTGCCTGCGAGGCGCGCGCGGCACGCCCTCATAATTCATGAGCGAGCGGGAAGCTCGCGGTCCGGACGGGGAAGAGCATGGCGCGCCGCTGGCGTCAGCCCATCTCGATCACGGCCTTGCCGACCACCTTGCGGTCGAGCAGGGCCTGAAAGGCGTCAGCAGCCCGTTCCATCGGGAAACGGTGCGAGATGTGCGGGCGCATGACGCCGAGTGCGGCAAGCCGCGGCAACTCCTCGACGTAGTCGCGCCCCAGCTCGGGCGTGAGGCGCTGGATGGTCTCGCCGGCGCGCACGCCCAGAATCGACAGGGCCTTGATCAGCACATGGTTGGACATGATCCGGCTCGGGCCGCCTGACGTGAAGCCCACCACCAGGAGCCGCGCGCCGTAGGCGGCCGCGCGCATGGATTTTTCCAACACCTCGCCGCCCACCGGATCGTAGATCACGTTGGCGCCCTTGCCCGCCGTCAGCTCCTTCACGGCAGCGACGAAGTCTGCCGTGCGGTAGTTCACGACCTCGTCGGCGCCCTCGGCCTTCACGATCGCAAGCCGCGCATCGTCGCTGCCGGTGGCGATCACGCGCGCGCCGAGATGCTTGCCGAGCTGCACGGCGGCAAGGCCGACGCCGCCCGATGCGCCGTGCACCAGCAGCACCTCACCCTTCCTGAGCCGGGCGCGATGGACCAGCGAGTGGTAGGCCGTCTGTGCGCCGACGCGGAAGCCCGCCCCCTCGGCATAGGACCAGCCGTCCGGCAGGCGCAGCAGCGGGCTTTTCGCCGACACCTTCACATACTCGGCGAAGGCACCGGGCCGCACGCCGAAGATCACGCGATCGCCCGGCCGCCAGCCGCCGACCTCGGCTCCGACGGCGTGGACCGTGCCGGCACCTTCCATGCCCGGAACGAACGGAAGCTCGGGCTTGTGCTGGTAGCTGCCGGCGACGGTGAGGACGTCGGGAAAGTTGACGCCCGCCGCGCCGACCTTGATCACGATCTCCGAAGGCCCCGGCTCGGGGACCGGCCGTTCCTCGACCTTCAGGACGGACGGACCGCCCAGCCGGTCGCAGACGACGGCACGCATGGCGCTAGTCGAGCTCGAAGGCGTTCTTGTAGTCGAGCTTGAGCGAAGGATCCTGGTCTTCCTTCTTCAGGAAGCAGTTGCCCACCACCAGCACTTCGATCTCGCTGCCCATGAAGCAGCGGAAGGCATCCTCGGGCGTGCAGACGATCGGCTCGCCACGCACGTTGAACGAGGTGTTCACCAGCACCGAGCAGCCGGTCCGGGCCTTGAAGGCCTGGATCAGATCGTGGAACGCCGGATTGGTTTCCTTGTGCACGGTCTGCACGCGCGCCGAATAGTCGACATGCGTCACCGCCGGAATGTCCGAGCGCGGCACGTTCAGCTTGTCGATGCCGAACAGCTTCTCCTCCTCCACGGTCATGGCGCGGCGGCGGCTTTCGACCACCGGAGCCACCATCAGCATGTAGGGGCTGTCGCTCTTGATGTCGAAATACTGCTCTACATCCTCGCGCAGCACGGCTGGCGCGAAGGGCCGGAACGATTCGCGGTACTTGACCTTGAGGTTGAGCGTCTTCTGCATCGTCGGCGAGCGCGCGTCGCCCAGGATCGAGCGCGCGCCGAGAGAACGCGGACCGAATTCCATGCGGCCCTGCATCCAGCCCACCGCCTTGGCGTCCGCCAGCGCCTGCGCTGTCTGCTCGATCGTCTGCTCGCGCGTGAGCCGGGTGAACTTGGCGCCAGCCGCGGTGAGGCGCGTTGCGATCTCGTCATCGGTGAAGGCGGGGCCGAGATAGGAACCGGCCATGCCGTCCTGGGCGCCGTTCAGCTTGCGCGGCTGGCCCATGAAGCCGTGATAGGCGGCGAAGGCCGCGCCCACCGCGCCGCCGGCATCTCCCGCCGCAGGCTGCACCCAGATATTGTCGAACAGGCCCTCGCGCAGAAGCTTGCCGTTGGCGACGCAATTCAGCGCCACGCCGCCGGCGAGACAGATGTTCCTGGCGCCCGTCTCCTTCTTCACCGAGCGGCCGAGGCGCAGCACGATCTCCTCGGTCACGGCTTGCACCGACGCGGCGAGATCCATGTGGTGTTGGGTCAGCAGCTCCTCGGGCTTGCGCGCCTTGCCGCCGAACAGCTCGCCGAACCGGTCGTTGGTCATGCGCAGGCCGGTGCAGTAGTCGAAATACTGCTGGTCGAGCCGGAAAGTGCCGTCCTCCTTGAGGTCGACGATCTTGTCCAGGATCAGGTCCTTGAACTTCGGCTCGCCATAAGGGGCGAGCCCCATGACCTTGTACTCGCCGGAATTGACCTTGAAGCCCGTGTAGTAGGTGAAGGCCGAGTAGAGCAGCCCCAGTGAATGCGGGAAATGGATCTCCCGCAGCATCTCGAGCTTGTTGCCCTGGCCCCAGCCCAGCGATGTCGTCGCCCATTCGCCAACGCCGTCCATGCACAGGATGGCCGCCTCGTCGAAGGGCGAGGGAAAGAAGGCCGAGGCGGCGTGGCTCTGATGGTGCTCGCCGAACAGAAGGCGCTTCTGCCAGTCGAAGTCCGGCTGCCACTTCTTCATCTCGTCGCGCAGCAACGTCTTCTGGAAGAGCTTCTCCTTCAGCCACAGCGGCATGGCCATGCGGAAGGAATTGAAGCCGCGCGGCGCGAAGGCGAGATAGGTCTCGAGCAGCCGCTCGAACTTCAGGAACGGCTTGTCATAGAAAGCAACATAGTCGACGTCGGCCAGCTTGATGCCGGTCTGGTCGAGGCAATACTGGATCGCGTTCTGCGGGAAGCCCGAATCGTGCTTCTTTCGCGTGAAGCGTTCCTCCTGCACCGCACCGATGAGGCGGCCGTCCTCGATCAGGGCGGCGGCGCTGTCGTGGTAGAAGGCCGAGATTCCCAGCACACGCATGGAAGATGTCCCGTGTCCGCTAGAACAGGGTGTAGATGAACGGCGCGATGGCCGAACCCTTGGTCAGCACGATCAGGCCGCCGAACACGACCATCATGATCAGGATCGGCAACAGCCAGAACTTCTTGCGCTCGCGCATGAAGGCCCAGAGTTCGACGATGATGGAACCCATTTTATCGCGGTCCTTTCGAAATCAGAACTGATTGCGCATCGATTGCGGCGGCGGCCCCGGCGGGCTCCGCTCGATCCAGTAGCTCCTGGCGCTCCTGTCGAGCTTCAGACGCAGGAAGTCCTTGCCGAAGGCCCGCATGGCGACGCCGATCGGCATGATGGTGATGAAGAACAGCAGGCCGAGCACGATCGGGTTGACGATCTTGTAGAGCAGCAACCCGAACTTGAGCCACAGCCTGTTGAGCGGATTGAGGATCCGCGGATGGACCAGCGCGACGACCAGGAAGATCACCGCCAGCGGCACCGTCCAGTGCCAGCCCACATGGCCGCGCCACCAGGAAAGGCCGCTCACCAGCGCAAAGAAGCCGGCAAAGACAAAGCCGAAGCCGCGGTCGGATCCTGCCTTGACGTGGTCGTCGCGCGAATAGTCCTCGTGGAGCTGGCTGGTCGCCATCGATGTCGTCGGTCCCCTGAAACGGGCCCTTAACTCTCTGATCGCAAACGCCAAGTCAATCGGCGAGCCGGGAACTTATTGCCGAGCTTTCCCCAGCTCGTGCTCCAGCAGCGCCGTAAGCGTCAGCCGCCAGATCGCGGCCGCCCGCTCGACGCTCAAGCCGTCGCGGCGGCGCAGGACGATCCAGGCATCGAGCGACAGGGCAGCGCCGATCGCATCGGCCAGCTCGTCCCGTGCCGCCTGGTCCGCCAGGGCGGCAAACTCGGGCTCGAAGGCCTTGAGCGTAGCGTCACGCAACTGCTGGCGCAGAGCCAAGCCGCGCTCCAGCAGCGCCGGATGGCCGGCGAACTGCCCCGCCGCCACACGCAACGGCACGATCTTGTCGAACAGTTCGACCAGCCCTTGGATCAGCGCCTCGACACGGGCGCCCAGCGGCCGATCGACCGTCGGCGGTGGGCTCATCTGGACGTCTTCGCTGATGCTGTCGACAACAGTTACAAAAAGTGACTGAACGTCACCGAAATGCTGGAAAACCGACCGCACCGATACGTCCGCCCGCTTGGCGACCCCCACGACCGTGGGCGCTTCACTGGTCTCGTCGATCATGGCCTTGGCGGCCTCGATGATCTTGCGACGGGTGGCAGCGGCCCGCCGATTGCGCCCATCCGTCCGGACCATGTCGCTCGCGTCAGCTGACATAGCGTTGCCGCGCGGCATTACAGCTGCTTCGCTCATTTTCACTTTCCCGATCGGTGTGAAGATAAAGACGGGTAGTCAACGACCGGACCCGTCGCCTATGGAGGGCGTGAGATAAAAGCCGACTGCGGCAGGAACAAGGTAAAGACGGTCGCACCGTGAAAAATATCAGCCATGCAAATTCGCCCAAGGCCATCCTGTGGGATTTCGGCGGGGTGATCCTCACCAGCCCGTTCGAGGCTTTCCGCCGTTACGAGCGCGAAATCGGCCTGCCCGAGGATTTCATCCGCAGCCTCAATGCACGCAATCCCGATGCCAATGCCTGGGCGAGGATGGAAAGAAGCGACGTCTCGCTCGAGGAATTCGTCCACCTGTTCGAGGCCGAGGCGCTCGACGCCGGCCACAAGATCGACGGCTGGCGCGTCCTGAAGGCGATCAGCGGCGACATTCGGCCGCAGATGGTCGAAGCATTGCGTCGCTGCAAGGCGACTTTCCGCGTCGCCTGCATCACCAACAACATGAAATCGGGCGAAGGCCCGGCCATGGCGCGCAGCCCCGACAAGGCGGCGGCCGTCGCCGAGGTCATGACGCTTTTCGAGCATGTCATCGAATCGAGCAGGCTCGGCATGCGCAAGCCCGACCCGCGAGTCTATCGCCATGCCTGCGACCTGCTCGGCGTCGAGCCCGCGGATTGCGTCTATCTCGATGACCTCGGTATCAACCTGAAACCGGCGCGGGCGCTGGGCATGCGCACCATCAAGGTCGGCGACCCCGATCTTGCGATCGCCGAGCTCGAAGCCATCGTCGGCATTCCGTTGCGTTGACCGTCGGTTGCTCCTTGAAACGGCCAGCGCGCCCCATCACCGCCAAGTACCTGCAGAACGCTGCGACGTTCTACCTCGAGCGCTATCCCAGCACCGCCGAGGGGCTGAGGCGCGTGCTGCAGCGACGGGTGCAGAAGGCCGAGAGGGCCGAGGCGCCGGTGATGGACAATGTGCAGCAGGCGATCGACGCCATCGTCGCGAAGTTCGTGGCGTCGGGCGTGATCGACGACAAGGCCTTCGCCCAGACCAAGGCGCGCGCGCTCCATCGACGCGGCGTGTCGACCAGGCTCACGCGCCAGCGGCTGCGGTTGGCCGGCATCGACGGCGAGACGCTCGACCAGGCGATGGCCGGCCTCGACGAGGAGCTGCACACCGATCCGCGGCAACGCGAATGGAAGGCGGCAATCGCCCTTGCCCGGCGGCGGCGACTCGGCCCCTATCGGCCGGCGACGGATCGCAAGGAAGCGCGGGCCCGCGACCTCGCGGCAATGGCGCGCGCCGGCTTCGACTACGAACTCGCGCGCAAGGTGATCGACGCTCCGAGCGTCGAGTCGCTGGACGATGCCTGAAGACAGAGCCTAGAGAGCCCGGGTTGAATTGGGGAATACAGCATGACCATCACGATCTGGCACAATCCACGCTGCAGCAAGTCGCGGCAGACGCTCGAGCTTTTGCAGAAGAAGGGTGTCGCGCCCACGATCCGGGAATATCTCAAGCAGCCGCCCAGTAAGGCGGAGGTGGAGACTCTGATCGATCTGGTGGGCGGCGATCCCACCGAACTCATCCGCGACGGCGAAGCCGAGTTCAAGGCGCTGAAGAAAAAGAAGAGCGAACTCGGCAAGAGCGATATCGCCAAGGCAATTGCAGCCCATCCGATCCTGCTGCAACGACCTATTGTCGTTGCGGGCAAGCGCGCCGCCATCGGCCGGCCACCCGAAGCGGTGTTGCCGCTCCTGAAGTAGGTCCATGGTCGGGCGGCTACGCCTCTGGTCGGGCTACGTCCTTTTCATCTACGTCACGACGCATCTGCTCAACCATGCGCTCGGCCTGGTGTCGTTGCGCGTGCTGGAAGCCGGCCGCTACTGGTTCCTCATCGTCTGGCAGAGCTTCCCCGGGCAGGTCGTCCTCTATGGCGCCCTGCTCCTTCACCTCTCGCTCGCCTTCTGGGCGCTGTTCCGCCGCCGCACGCTCCGGCTCTCTCCCTGGGAATGGACGCAGCTCGGCCTCGGTGCGCTGATCATTCCCTTCGGCACCTTGCATGTGGTCGGCACACGCATCGCCTACGACTATTTCGGAGTCCATAGCGGCTATCCGTGGGTGCTGGGGTCGCTGATCGCCGGCACGTGGCTCGGCGTATTCCGCCAGTTCGGCCTGGTGTTCGTGGTGTGGATCCACGCCTGCATCGGCCTTCACTTCGCCTGGCGCCTGCGGCCCTGGTATCGCACCTGGCTGCCGTTCCTCTATGCCGTTGCGTTGCTGGTACCGGCAGCAGGCCTCGGCGGCGCCGCCATTGCCTTGCGCGATTTTGCCGAGCTGGCGCAGGAACCGGGATTCCTGCGCCAAACCTTTGAACAGGTTCATGCACCTGACGCCGCAGGTGTAGCGGCGCTCAATGCGATCTCCGACAGGCTAATGGCCGTTGCGACCCTCCTGTCATTGGCCTGCCTTGCCGCGCGGCCGCTGCGCGACCTGTGGGAGCGGCGTGCCGGCGTGGTGGTGCTGTTCTATGGCGACCGCAAGACCGTCTCGGCGCCGGCCGGATTGACCGTACTGGAGATGAGTCGGATCGGAGGCATTCCGCACGCCTCGGTGTGCGGCGGCCGCGGCCGCTGCTCGACTTGCCGGGTGCGGGTGGGCGGCCCCGACCGGGCCCAGCTGCCGCCGCCCTCCGCGGAGGAACAGAAAGTGCTGGCCCGCGTCGGCGCTCCCGAGAATGTCCGACTCGCCTGCCAGCTCCGCCCGCCGCAGGGCCGCTATCGCATCACGCCGCTGCTGCCCGCCGCCTCCGGACCGCGCGACGCCTATCGGCAGCAATCCCAGGCGCATGGCGGCGAACGCTATGTCGCCATCCTGTTCGCCGATATCCGCGGCTTCACCTCGATCTCGGAAGGCCGTCTCCCCTACGACATCGTGTTCCTGCTGAACCGATATTTTCGCGCCACGGGCGAGGCCGTGCAGGCGGCGGGCGGGCGGCTCGACAAGTTCATCGGCGACGGCGTGATGGCAATCTTCGGTCTCAATGTCGAACCGCAAATCGCTTGCCGGCAGGCACTCGATGCCGCTCATCGCATGGCGCTTGCGCTCGGCGACCTGAACGAAGCCATGTCGGACGATCTCGACCAGCAACTGCGTATCGGCATCGGACTGCATGCCGGTCCCGCGATCGTGGGCGAGATGGGGTTCGAGCGCACCTCTTCGCTGACGGCCATCGGCGACACGGTCAATACGGCGAGCCGGCTCGAAGCGTTGACCAAGGAGTTCGCCGTCGAACTGGTGGTGTCGCAGGATTTGCTCGACCAGGCCGGCATGGACCTGCCGGCGGCGGCCCGTCACGAAGTGGAAATCCGCGGCCGTCAGGGACGGCTGGCGGTGCGCGCGGTTCCTCGCGCCGCCGATCTCACGACCTTGTCATCCTAATTCCGTTGCGCCGGCCGGTATGTCCGGAACAATCGCGCCAACGATGGAGGCATTCATGCGTTCGACCCTGATCTCCGGTGTGACCATGGTGGCGATGGTGCTTTCCGTGTCGGCTTACGCAGCAGGTGGCGGCGGCGGCGGCGTGGATAGCCCGCCGGCGCCGGTCAAGGATGCGAACTTCACGCGCGCCAAGGCAATGATCGAGGCCAAGGACTACAAGGGTGCGATGCCACTGCTGCAGCAGGTTGTCGCCAGGGACCCGAAGAATGCCGACGCCTACACGCTGATGGGCTACGCCACCCGCAAGTCGGGAGATCCAAACGGCTCGCTGCAATATTACAACCAAGCGCTGTCGCTCGATCCCAAGCATATCGGCGCCCACGAATATATCGGCGAAGCCTATCTGATGCTCGACCGGCCGGCCGAGGCCGAGCAGCAGCTCGCAAAGCTTGATTCCATCTGCGTCTTCGGCTGCACCGAATACCGCATGCTCAAGTCGGCGATCGCCAGTTACAAGGCCGGCCACAAACCGACGAACTGACTTCGCACGCAGGCCGGCCGGGTCTAGTGCGCCATCAGCACCGGTACCGTCATGCTGGCGAGCACGGTGCGGCTGGCGCCGCCCATCACCATCTCGCGCATGCGCGAATGGCCGTAGAGGCCCATGACGATCAGATCGATCGAACTGTCGGCCGCGCGCGAGAGGATGATGTCGCCGATATCGGAATCGTCGGCGCTGTCATGCACCAGCGATGCCTTCACGCCATGGCGGCCCAGCCACGTGACCAGCTCCGCTGCCGACTGGGCGCTCTCCTCTTTCTCATCGCCCGATGCGGTGATCGTGAGCACCGACACCTCTTCCGCCTTCTCGAGAAGCGGCAGGGCGCCGGCAGCGGCTCGGCCGGCCTCGCGGCGGCCGTTCCAGCACAGCAGAACCTTGCGGCCAGGCGGGCTCGTCACGCCGATATACGGCACGACCAGCACCGGCCGCTCGCTTGCCAGCGTCACCTGCTCGGGCAGGTCCGGCTGCGACCCCATGGTCAAGGCCTCGCGTTCGCACTGTCCTACGACCACGAGGTCGGCTCCGTGAGCCAGCTGGGCCAGAGCCTCGTCGGGATAGCCATCGACCGTCCGCCATTGGCTCGGCGCGCCCTTGCCGGCAGCACCGCTCTTGAACAGGGCCTCGGCCGCCGCCTCGTCGGCCTTCACCGACGTCTCGAAGTTGTTGTAGAGCGCGTCGACCGCGAGGCTGCCATCGCTGAAGATCGGCGCTTCGAAACGGGGACGCACATAAACGCCGGTCACATGCGCGCCAAATCGCGCCGCGAGGTCGAACGTCACGGCGATGCGGGCGGCAGAGGTCTTGCCGGCATCGCAGTGCACCAGAATAGCCTTGTAGCTCATGACTCCTCCAGACGATGGCTGCGGTACAACGCAAACGAAACTCAGCGGATGCGAAATTTCATCCCTGGGACACAGGTTACGGCCTTTCCCCGCGTCTGTCCGGGCCGCTATGCTCTTTCCTGAACGTCGGTTTATCCCCCTCACGGGAGGACTTCAGCATGAGCGCGACCGCCACCTCCGTTCCCCTCGCCTTCGGCGACTACGCCCTGGAGGACCGCTACCGGCTCGACAAGGGCCGCGTCTACCTGACCGGCATCCAGGCGCTGGTCCGGCTGCCGATGATGCAGCGCCAGCGCGACCTCGCGGCCGGCCTGAACACCGGCGGTTTCATCTCGGGATATCGCGGCTCGCCGCTGGGCATGTACGACCATGCCCTGTGGGGTGCAAAACGCTACCTGAAAGAGAACAACATCCACTTCCAGCCCGGCCTGAACGAAGATCTCGCCGCGACGTCGGTGTGGGGCAGCCAGCAGACCAACCTCTTTCCGTCGGCGACCGTCGATGGCGTATTCGCGATCTGGTACGGCAAGGGACCGGGCGTCGACCGCTCGATGGACGTGCTGAAGCATGGCAATGCGGCCGGCACCTCGGCGCATGGCGGGGTGATTGCGCTCGCGGGCGACGATCACGGCTGCCAGTCCTCGACCCTGCCGCACCAGAGCGAGCAGGTCTTCGCCGCAGCCATGATCCCGGTCGTCAATCCGGCGACGGTGCAGGAATATCTCGACTTCGGCATCCTGGGCTTCGCGCTCTCGCGCTATTCGGGCTGCTGGGTGGGCTTCAAGGCGATCTCCGAAACGGTCGAGTCCGGCGCTTCGGTCTGGGTCGATCCCGAGCGCATCCGGATCGTGATGCCGACGGACTTCCAGTTGCCGCCGGGCGGGCTCGGCATCCGCAATCCAGATCCGCCACTCGACCAGGAAAGGCGCCTGCACGGGCCCAAGATGGCCGCCGTCCAGGCCTTCGTGCGGGCCAACGGCTTCGACCGCATCGTGATCGATCCGCCGCGCGCGCGCATCGGCATCATGACGACCGGCAAGGCCTATCTCGATACGCGCCAGGCGCTGGAGGATCTCGGCATCGACGACGAGCGCGCCAAGGCGCTCGGGATCCGCCTCTACAAAGTCGGCCTCACCTGGCCGCTCGAGCCGGAGGGTGCGCGCCGTTTCGCCGAGGGCCTCGACGAGGTGATCGTGGTCGAGGAGAAGCGCTCCAACCTCGAGGACCAGCTCGTCCGCATTCTCTACAACCTGCCGGCCGATCGCCGGCCGCTGGTGATCGGCAAGACCGATGAATCGGGCCAAATCATCCTGCCGAGCGAAGGCGAGCTGTCGCCCACCGGCGTCGCCCTGGTGATCGCCAACCGCCTCATGAAGCATGCCGGCGACTCGCCCGAGCTCAGGCAGCGGCTGGCGCGCCTCGAAGCCAAGGAGAAGCTGCTCGGCGCCCCGCCGTCCAAGGTGGCGCGCACGCCCTACTTCTGCTCGGGCTGCCCGCACAACACGTCCACGCGCGTCCCGGAGGGAAGCCGCGCCATGGCCGGCATCGGCTGCCACGGCATGGCGGTCTGGATGCCGGAGCGCCGCACCTCCCTGATCAGTCATATGGGCGGCGAAGGCGTGGCATGGGTCGGCCAGGCGCCCTTCACTTCGGAAAAGCACATCTTCCAGAACCTGGGCGACGGCACCTACTACCATTCCGGCCTGATGGCGATCCGTCAGTCGGCCGCCGCCGGCATCAACATCACCTACAAGATCCTCTACAACGACGCCGTCGCGATGACCGGCGGCCAGCCGCACGACGGCCCGCTGACCGTTCCCGAGATCACCCGTCAGGTCGAAGCCGAAGGCGCGAAGAGGATCGTGGTCGTCACCGACGAGCCCGACAAATATCCGCCCAATGCCGGCTTCGCCCATGGCGTGACCATCCGCCATCGCGACGAGCTCGACGCCGTGCAGCGCGAGCTGCGCGACATCCCGGGCCTGACCGTTCTGGTCTACGACCAGACTTGCGCCGCCGAGAAGCGCCGCCGGCGCAAGCGCGGCACCTTCCCCGATCCGGCCAAGCGCGTGTTCATCAACGACGCGGTGTGCGAGGGCTGCGGCGATTGCTCCGAGCAGAGCAACTGCGTGTCGGTGAAGCCGCTCGAGACCGAGCTCGGCCGCAAGCGCCAGATCGACCAGAGCAACTGCAACAAGGACTTCTCCTGCCTGAAAGGCTTCTGCCCGAGCTTCGTGTCGGTGCATGGCGGCACACCCGCCAAGGCCAAGCGTCCGCAGCTCAAGGTCGTGCAGGACGATCCCTTCGCGTCATTGCCGATGCCGACCATGCGCCCCCTGTCCGAAGCCTACGGCATCCTGGTGACCGGCATCGGCGGCACCGGCGTGATCACCATTGGCGCCTTGATCGGCATGGCCGCGCACCTCGAAGGCAAGGGTTGCACCGTGCTCGACTTCACGGGGCTGGCGCAAAAGAACGGCGCCGTCATGAGCCATGTGCGCCTGGCGCCCAAGCCCGAGGACCTGCATGCGGTGCGGATCGCGGCCGGCGGCGCCAACCTGGTGCTGGGCTGCGACATGGTCGTGGCCGCCTCGCCGGCGGCGCTGTCGCGCATCGAGCCCGGCATCACCAGGGCGGTGATCAACGGTTACATGACGCCGGTCGCGGCCTTCGTGATGAACGGCGACATGGATCTCGGCGCCGAGTCCATGATGAAAGCGATCCGCGATGCCGCCGGGAGCGAAGCCACCTCCTTCGTCGACGGCACCGGTCTTGCCACCGCGCTCCTCGGCGATTCGATCGCCACCAACCTCTTCATGCTGGGCTATGCCTGGCAGAAGGGACTGGTGCCGCTGTCGTTCGAGGCGCTGATGCGGGCCATCGAGCTGAACGGCGTTGCGGTCGAGACCAGCAAGCGGACCTTTGCCTGGGGAAGGCTCGCGGCGCACAACCTCTCGGCCGTGGAGGCGGCCGCCAAGCCGACGCTGCGGGTCGAGAAGCCGGCTGCCCGCACGCTTTCCGAAATCGTCGCCAAGCGCGTCGACCTGCTGACGGCCTATCAGGATGCGGCCTATGCGGCGCGCTACAGCGCCTTCGTCGACAAGGTGGCGAAGGTCGAGAAGGAAAAGGCCAGGGGCCGTTCCGGCCTCGCCGAAGCGGTCGCCAGGTCGCTCTACAAGCTCATGGCCTACAAGGACGAGTACGAGGTGGCGCGCCTCTATACCGATGGCGAGTTCCTGAAGAAGCTCGGCAGCCAGTTCGAAGGCGACTACAAGCTCACCTTCCATCTGGCGCCGCCGCTGTTCGCCCAGCGCGACCCCGAGACCGGTCACCTCAAGAAGCGCGAATACGGCGCCTGGATGATGCCGGCCTTCCGTCTGCTCGCGTCGATGAAGAGGCTGCGCGGCACAGCTTTCGACATCTTCGGCCGCACCGCGGAGCGGCGCATGGAACGCCGCCTGATCGGCGAGTATCAGACGACGATCGACAGCGTCCTGGCCACGCTCGACCAGACCAATCACGCCATGGCGGTGCAGATCGCCCAGGTGCCGGAAAGCATGCGCGGCTTCGGACATGTGAAGGAGAAGAACGTGGCGGCGGCCAAGGCACGCGAGGCGTCGCTGCTGGCTGCCTATCGAGCCCCCGCGACGGCGCGAGCGGCCGCAGAGTAAACGCAAAAACTTCGGGACGCCTGCGCCTTCATTGGGATTGGCAATGGGGCGCAAGCGTCCCGACTACGCGCATTGGCCGCCGCGAAGGGAGATACGCGGCGCAATGCCGTCTATAGGCCCTTTCGCTCGGGGCGCGAAAGTACAATCATCGGTAGAAAATGCAGAGCTTGCGTGCGTTCACGCACGTCCGGTCTGGTGCGAGTAGGAAGCGAGGTCGAAGCCGCCGCCGCCGCTCTTGCCGCCCAGCATGTCGAGCGCGCGCTGCCACTTCGCACTGAAGTCCGAATCGAACACCAGGGACGCGTTGGCGTCGACCACCAGCCAGGCATTGTCCTGCATCTCGCGATCGAGCTGGCCGGGAGCCCAGCCGGAATGACCCAGCGCCAGCCAAGCCTGCTTGGGGCCGCTGCCGCCGGCCATGTCCTTCAAGATCTCGAGCGAAGCGGTGAGCGCCATCCCGCCCTCGATCAGCAGGGTCTCTTCCCGCTTGTAGTCGGCGGAATGCAGGACCAGGCCGCGCGAGGTCTCGACCGGGCCGCCGAACAGCACCGGCTGCCCCCCCGTCACGGACGGCACCTCGATGCCGAGCTGCTTGTAGACCTGGCCGAGCGGCAGGTCGTCGACCGCATTGTTCACGATGATGCCGAGAGCGCCGTCGTTGTCGTGCTTGCACATGAAGACGACACTCTTCTGGAAGCGCTCATCCGGCATGGATGGCGCTGCAACCAGGAAGCGGCCGACCAGCGACGCCGCAGGCGAGGACCCCGACATGATGTCTTATATTCTCCTGAATCCATGGGGATTGTCCGGGCAAAGATCAAGCCCTTACGACGACAAGGCGGACACGTGGACAAGGGCTCGCTTCGTACCCTAGGGTTCCCCCGCCATCCCATTATCAGGAGCAGAAATATGGCCAAAGTCGGCGACAAGGTCCCCAACGCGACACTGCGCACGATGGGACCGGAAGGTCCCAAACCAGTGACCACCGAGGAGGTGTTCGCCCCCGGCAAGAAGGTCGTGGCCTTCGCGTTGCCCGGCGCCTTCACGCCCACCTGCTCGGCCAAGCACGTCCCCGGCTTCGTCGCGGAGTTCGACAAGTTCAAGGCGAAGGGTGTGGATACGATCGCCTGTATCTCCGTGAACGATGCCTTCGTGATGGGGGCCTGGGGCAAGGACCAGAAGGTCGGCGACAAGATCCTGATGCTATCCGACGGCAATGCCGAGTTCACACAGGCGATGGGCCTCACCAT